>NZ_CP054918.1:6660096-7277329 GCF_013364195.1 Streptomyces sp. NA04227
CCTGCACGGCTACCCGGGGATCCGCCTGATCGGAAAGGGCGGCGAGGCCTGGGACCTGCCCCGCGCCAAGGACAAGCCCAGCACCCTGACCCTGCGCCCCGGCGACGACACCGCCGTGGTCACCTTCAACCTGCTGCCGATCCCCGCCAACACCACCGACACCAGGCCGCTGACCCCGCGCAAGGTCCTGATCACCCCGCCGGACGAGACCACGCACGTCACCCTCGACTGGCCCTACGGCGGCGCCATCTGGCACCAGGCGGGCAAGCCCACCCACCCCGAGACCTTCGTCAACCCCATCGGCGTGGGCTGACCCGCCGCACCGCGCCCGGGGCCGACGCGGGGCGAGCCGGTGCCCAAGTCCCCTGTCACGGAAGTCCGGTGGAATTGTCCCTGCCGCGTAACAGCCGGATCCCGCGGCCGTAGTCCGTCGTCCTGCCGAGTGCACCCCCGTCAAGCAGGAGGCAAAGGGACATGGCAAAGCGCAGCAGGCGTGCCGGGCACGGCCGCGTACTCGCCGGAGGGGTCGTGGTGGCGGCGGTCGCCGCCGCCACCACGATCTGGACCGCCCATGCGGGCCTCTCGGACAGCGCGGAGGAGCGCCCTGCCGCCCCGAAGCGCCCCGCGGCCGTCTCGCCCGCCATCGCCCACGCCTCGGACGCGGGACCTCGGGGTGTCAACATCACCATCGACGACGGCCCCGACCCCCGGTGGACTCCCGAGGTGCTCGAGGTCCTCGCCGAGCACAAGGTCAAGGCCACCTTCTGTGTGGTGGGCCCGCAGGCCGAGGCGCACCCCGACCTGGTCAAGGCGATAGTCGCCGCCGGGCACCGGTTGTGCGACCACAGTGTCGAGCACGACACCACCATGGACACCAAGTCGAAGAGCTACCAGGCCCAGCAGATCGTCGACGCCGAGAAGTCCATCACCCGCGCCTCCGGCGGTGTCCGGCCCCTCTACTACCGTGCCCCGGGCGGCGCCTTCACTCCTTACAGCCGCCAGCTCGCCGCCTCGCACGGCATGCGCCCGCTGGGCTGGAACGTGGACACCAAGGACTTCGAACGCCCCGGCGCCGATGCCATCGTCAAGACCGTCAAGGAGCAGATCGCGGGCGGCCCGACTCTCCTCTTCCATGACGCGGGCGGCGACCGCTCGCAGACGGTCGAGGCCCTGCGCGAAATCCTGCCCTGGCTCAAGGATCAGGGGTACGTCTTCGGATTTCCGGAGCGGTGAGGGGCGAGGGGGAGCGCGAACCGACGTGACGGCCGAAGCGCTCCGTCCCCGCCGCGCAGCCGCTACACGGCGGGCGGCTGTGGCGCGAAGGGCGCCAACACCGGGCCCCGTAGCGCCTTTTGGTGCTGCATGTGCGTGAGGCGGCGTACGAAGAGGAGCGCGACGATCGCCGCCACTATGTTGAGGGTGTCGGTGAACAGCACCGAGCCGAGGGCGTTCTGCACCTCGTCGGCCGATTCGGCGCGCGCGTACTGACGGCTGGCCGTCCACCCCGCGGACGAGGCGATCAGCCACAGTGCCCACCACCAGTTGAGCAGTGCGGCACCGTGGTGGTTCTCGTCCGAGCTGGCGTGCCATATGTCCAGGGCGATCCGGCGCGGGTACCAGAGGTTGAGTACGGGGCAGAACCAGCCGCCGATCGTCCAGCCGCGCTTCTTCACGTGGTACTCGGGAGCAAGGACCTCGGCGTTGACCCGCATCCGGAAGAACCACACCAGGAACATCACAGCGGTCGCGAGCAGTGCCACGACCTGGGCGACCCCGGCCATTTCGTGCCAGGTGTCGGCCCGGTCGACCTCCTCGTCGGTCACGGACGCGAAGCCGGGTGAGTCCAGCCGGTTCACGACGTCGAGGGACTGCCAGCCCGCCCAGACCGCGAACAGGTCGGTGGCGATGACGACGGCCAGCAGTACCGAGACGGCTTGCGAAAGCCCGACGGGTGAGCGGAGCGCCGTCGACGGAACGGGCTGGAAGTACGGTCCGGACGGCGGCGGAGGCGCGACGGGCAAGTCGGACATGCGGAAACCCCCCACAGGTTTTGGGCACGGTGATCGGCCGCGCATTGCTGCGCTTCTCCCCAGAGCGGCACCTGCGCAGCCGGAACTTATGTGATCAAGGTCGACCCCGTCCACTGACAATCCACTCGGGTGCGTGGCGAATCCGGCCGGGCGGTGGCCGTGCCGCGACCCGCGTGGGGGTCCAAGTCCCTGATCTGCGCGTGGCGTTCGCCGTCCCCGGCCCTCGCCACGCCTTTCGGGCCGTATCGGATTGCGGTATTTGCAGAATCGTTAATTGGTAACGTGGCCTGCGGAGTTCGTTCGGGAAAGTGTTTCGCCGTTTTGAATTGTGTGATCGGTTCTCCGGTCCGATTCGGAAGTGTGCGCGAAAATCATCGGCATGTGCGAGGTCGCGACATGGTTTTCCGTCATGGGACCTGGGGTAAAGTGACGGCGGCATCGCGCGGTTAGGCGCCATCAGGGCACGTCGTCGGGGAGGCGGGCCAAGGGGAGTGCGTCATTGAGTAGGGCGCGGGCATAGTCCAAACATTTCTCCCTCTCATCGCTCCGGCACGCATCGGGAAATCCGTATGCGGCGCAGTCGTTCCGGGTCCGCGGTGAGAGCATCAATTGTGAGCAATAGCAGGTGAGAGCGGTGGCCACGGAGAATCCGTATTTCCAGGACGGCGTGCTGTCGGTAAAGACAGCCGCGCAGTCGTCCGGTGAGCTGTCGTTCCACGTACTCGGGCCATTGCGGGTGCGGTCGTCCAAGGGGCCGTTGCCCTTGGGTCCGGCACGCCAACGTGCCGTGCTGTCCGCCCTGTTGCTGGCACCCGGGCAGATGGTGAGCGCGGAGCGGCTGGCCGACGCGGTCTGGCCCGCGGGGCCGCCCAGCAATGTGCTCGCCAGCCTGCACAGTTACGTCTCCCGGCTGCGCCGTCAGCTCGAACCGGACTGCCCGCCCCGGGGACGCGACCGGATTCTCCGGCGCGAACTGCACGGCTATGTCCTGGCTGTTGAGCAGGAGCGAGTCGACATCTGTCGGTTCGAGCGCCTGCTGCGCGACGGGCGGCAGCATCTGCGCGAGGGCCGTTTCGCGGAGGCGGGCCGGTTACTCGCCGCCTCCCTGTCGCTGTGGCGAGGCGCGCCCTACGCGGAACTCGGCGACTACGAACCGGCCGTACGCGAGGCGGCGCGCCTGGAGGAACTGCGCCTGATGACCTCGGAGGCCCTCTGGGAGGCCGAGCTGTCCCTCGGCCGGGACAACGGCACCGCGGTGGCCGAACTGGCGGCCCTGTGCGCGAAATACCCCAACCGGGAACGGCTGGGCTGGCTGCTGATGGTCGCCTTGTGCGAGGCGGGCCGCCAGGCCGAGGCGGTGCGGGTCTACCACCGCATCCGCCGGGTGCTGGCCCAGGAACTGGGCGTGGATCCGGGCCGGGAACTCCGTGTTCTGTTCACCCGGATCCTTCGCGACGAGGACGTCGGGCGGATGTGCTTGCAGCACTGAGCCTGGGCCCGGCCGGGCACCGAATCGGCGGCGCGGGGCCGCGACGTCAGTGGATGCGCCGTTCCTGGCCGGTCCAGTAGGGCTCCCGCAGCCTGTTCTTCCGGACCTTGCCGTTGCTGGTGCGGGGCAGGGCGCCGGTGAAGTCCACGGAGGTGGGCGCCTTGTACCGGGCCAGCCGTTCCTTGCAGTAGGCGATGAGTTCTTCGCCGGAGACCGGGGCGTCCGCGGCGGGCACGACCACGGCCTTGACGGTTTCGCCCCACTTCTCGTCGGGGACTCCGATGACGGCCGCCTCGGCGACCGACGGGTGGCCGAGCAGGCAGGCCTCGACCTCCACCGAGGACACGCTCTCGCCGCCGGTGACGATGACGTCCTTCAACCGGTCGACCAGGACGAGTCGTCCCTCGTCGTCGAACGAGCCCACATCGCCGGTGCGGAACCAACCCTCGTCCAGGGCCGATGCGTTGGCCTCGGCGTCCTGCCAGTAGCCGTCGAGCACCATATTGGAGCGCGCGAGGACCTCTCCGCGCGCCCCGGTGCGCAACCGTACGCCCAGGGCGGGCGCCCCCGCCTTCGTCAGACCGCCGCTGCCCGGGGCGCCCGGTGGACGCTGGTTGAAGGTGAGCAGCGTCGTCTCCGTCAGGCCGTACACCTGGTGGAACGTCCAGCCCAGTTCGTCCTCCACCCGGGAGACGAGACGTTCGCTCACCGGCGCGCCCGCGCACACCACGCGCATGCTGCCTCGGCCCGGGATCTCACCCGGCCAGTGTTGTGCCGCCCGCAGTACGGCATCCCAAACGGCCGGAGCGCCGAACGCGAGGGTCACACCGTGTTCCTGGACCCGCCGCAGGATCTCGACGCCGTCGATCCGGCGCAGCAGCACTTGCTTGGCGCCGAGCCCGGCGAGGAGGAACGGCACTCCCCAGCCGTTGCAGTGGAAGGTGGGCAGCGTGTGCAGATAGACGTCCCGCTCCCAGATCCGGGCGTGCACTCCGAACGTCATCGCGTTGAGCCAGATCCCGCGGTGGGTCAGGGCGACGCCCTTCGGGCGGGCGGACGTTCCCGAGGTGTAGTTCAGGGTCGCGACCGCGTTCTCGTCGGGCCGCGACCAGGGAAGCGGAGCGACGTCGTACCGCATGACCTGGGTCTCCGTCTGCTCGCCGAGCACGAACCGCTTGGGCCCCTCGACCGAGCCGAGCACGGCCTCCACCTCCGGATCGACGAAGACGACCGAGGCGTCGCACTGCCGCAGGATGTACCCGATCTCCTCCGGAGTGAGGCGGTAGTTCACCGGAACGCAGATACGCCCGCTCACCGGGATCGCGTACAGCAGTTCCAGCAGGCGGGCCGAGTTGGGGCTGACAACGGCGACCCGCTCGCCCGTACCGACCCCCAGCGCGTCCAGCCCCGCCTGCCAGGCCCGTACGCGCCGCAGGAGTTCGCCGTACGTGGTCGTCGGTACCGGACCGGACGGCTGGTCCGGCTCGTCGACGAGCGCGAGGCGACCGGCGGCGGCCGTCTCGGCGCGGTCGAGGAAGTCGGCCATGGTGAGCGGTACGAGCATGATGCGTCCTCACGGTGGAGTCTCACGGCGGATTGCCCGGGACGGGTGCGGATTGCCCGGGACGGGTTGGGACGGGACGGGGCGGGGCGGGGCGGAGGAACGTGCGGGTGGGCCAGGGAGAGAGGGAGGAGCGGCAGGAACGCGGTGAGCGAGGTGAGCGCGGTGATCCCAAAAGGATTGGGGTAAGTGGCAGTTGAGGGGCGGATCGGTCCGCCCACGTCCCGATGGCCGAGGCCCGTCACGGGTGTACGTATGCGCGCGGCGGTCGTCCGTGGCGCCGCCCCCGCCGCCGTGGCCCGCGTTCATCCTGGCATCCCCGATCGGTATCCAGAAGGCTCCCTCGGCAGCGCCCAAGTCGCGTTCAAGAGACCGCCAAGAGCGGCCGGTGACGATCAACGGCACTGCGAAGTCACGAGGCCGGGAGGGCTGATGCGCGAGGAGTCGGGCGTGGTGACCACCTGGGCGGCCAGGGGGTGGGCCGAGGAGGACGGTGTCGGCAGCGCGACGCTGCGCCGCCTGGTGACGGCCTGGCCACGGCGGGCCGCGGTGACGACGCGCTCCGACGCTCTCGACGAGGTGGGTGCGTACGACCCCCAACTGCCGGACTATCCGCTGCGGATGGTGCCCTTCGCGGAGCACCCCCGGTTCCTCGCGGCGACTCCGGAACAGCGCGGGCGGGTCCTGACAGGCCTGTGGATCGGCTACAACGAGCGGGTCATCGCCACCGAACACCTCATCGCCGAGCCCGCCTTCGACCTCGTCATGCGCGGTGTCTTCCCCGGCAGCGACCACCCGTTGGTGCGGCAGGGAGTGCAACAGTCCCTCGTGGACGAGAGCTTCCACACGTACATGCACATGCTCGCCATCTCCCGTACCCGCGAACTGCGCGGTGTGCGCAGCCGCCCCGAGCAGCCCCGGCTCGTCACGCACCGGCGGCTGCTCGAGACGCTCGCTCGGATGCCGGAGGAGTGGGAGCGCGATGTCGCCGTACTGGTGTGGGGGGCGGTGGCCGAGACCTGTATCAACTCCCTTCTTGCCCTGCTCGCCAGGGACGACTCGATCCAGCCCCTGCACTCCCTGATCACCACACTGCACCTGCGTGACGAGACGGCGCACGGCTCGCTCGTCATCGAGGTCGTACGGGAGTTGTACGCCCGGATGAACGCCGGGCAGCGCCGTGTCCTGATGCGCTGTCTGCCGCTCGCCCTGGAGGCGTTCGCCGAGCAGGACCTCTCCACGCTGCGGCTCGAACTGGTCACCGCGGGCATCGAGGGCGCCGACGAGATCGTGGGCGACCTGCGGGCGACCTCCTCGGGACGACGGCTGGTCCGTGACTTCTCCGGCGCCCAGCGGATGATCGAGCAGCTCGAACTCGGGGACGCCGTCGACTTCGAGTTCCCCGAGCCTCCCGCCTGGTCGCCCGGCGTGGGAGCCACCGACGAGGCCCAGGGACCGCGCACCGCACTGCCGTCACGGCGCAGAGAGGCGGTCCGGTGATGGCCCTGCCCCGCCGTCCCGACAGGCAGGTCGACGAACGGAGTCGGCCGGTTTCCGTGTGCCGCCACCGCGGACACCGGTCAGTGGCGCCCGTGCGCGAGGCGGGGCCCGCCGTAGCGCGATCTCACCGGGGCTCGGCCACCGTGCCCCGCCAGGAAGGAAGCGAAGATGGAGTGGAATGACGGACGCGACCGGCCCCTGCGGCAGCGCCTCGTGGCCGCACGGGCGGCGGAGCGGCGTCGTCTGCTTCTCGACCTGATCCGGACTCAGGCCGCCGCCGCCCTGGACCGCGAGGGCCATCTGGCGCTCGACCCCGGCCGGGCGTTCGGCGCCCAAGGGCTCCGGGGGCGGGCCGCGGCACGGCTGCGGGAACGGCTGAGCGGGGCGACGGGCGCCACCCTGCCCACCACCGTCCTGTTCGACTACCCGACTCCGCACGCCCTGGCCGGCCACCTGTGTTCCCTCCTGCTCGGCGAACAGGCTTCACCCGGTTCCGGGGCGGGAGTCGACCCGTCCGCCGAGCGGCGGGCCGCGACGGACGAGCCGATCGCGATCGTGGGCATGGGCTGCCGACTGCCCGGCGGGGTGACCTCGCCGGAGGACCTCTGGCGCCTGGTGCGCTCGGAGACGGACGCGATCTCCGAATTCCCGACCGACCGCGGCTGGGACGTCGCGTACGACCCGGACCCCGACAAGGTCGGCACCACGTGCACCCGGCACGCCGGATTCCTCTACGACGCCCCCGACTTCGACGCCGGGTTCTTCGCGATCAGCCCGGGCGAGGCCGTCACCATCGACCCGCAGCACCGGCTGCTCCTGGAGACGTCCTGGGAGGCCGTCGAACGGGCCAGGATCGACCCGACCTCGCTGCACGGCACCCGGACCGGCGCTTTCGTCGGCATCATGTACAGCGAGTACGGCGCCCGTATCCGGCAGGTCCCGCCGAGCGCCGAGGGCTATCGCGTCGTGGGCAGCATGCCCAGTGTGGCCTCGGGGCGGCTCGCCTACTCCCTCGGTCTGGAAGGACCGGCGGTCACCGTGGACACCGCCTGTTCCTCGTCTCTGGTGTCCCTGCACCTCGCCGCGCAGTCCTTGCGCCAGGGCGAGTGCACGCTCGCCCTCGCCGGTGGTGTCACGGTGATGGCCACGCCCTGGGGCTACATCGAGTTCAGCCGGCAGCGCGGCCTGGCACCGGACGGGCGGTGCCGGTCGTTCTCGGCCGACGCGAAGGGCAGCAGCTGGTCCGAGGGCGTGGCCGTACTGGTCCTGGAACGGCTGTCGGACGCGCGGCGCAACGGTCACCGCGTGCTGGCGGTGGTACGAGGATCAGCGGTCAACCAGGACGGCGCCTCGAACGGCCTGACGGCTCCGAACGGCCCGGCCCAGCAGCGGGTGATCCGGCAGTCGCTGGCGTATGCGAGCCTGTCCACCGCGGACGTGGACTGCGTCGACGCCCACGGCGCCGGAACCCAGCTCGGCGACCCGATCGAGGCGCAGGCACTCCTCGCCACCTACGGCCAGGACCGGCCCGCCGACCGGCCGTTGTGGCTGGGCTCGTTGAAGTCCAACGTCGGCCACACCCAAGCCGCGGCCGGGGCTGCGGGCGTGATCAAGATGGTGATGGCGATGCGCCATGCCGAGTTGCCGCGAAGCCTGCACATCGCGGAGCCGACACCGCACGTCGACTGGTCCTCCGGTGCCGTGCGGCTCCTCACCCAGGCCACCCCCTGGCCGCAGGTCGACCGTCCGCGCCGAACGGCCGTCTCCTCCTTCGGAGTTGGCGGGACGAACGCCCACGTCATCCTTGAGGAGGCGCCGCCGGAGAGCGACGGCCCCGGGCAGGGCCCGACAGGGGACGGAGCCGCGGACGTCACAGACCCAACGAGCACGACGAATGTCGCAGTCGCAGCGGCAGCCACAGCAGCCACCTCGAACGCCACGGACGCCGCGGAGAGCGAAGGCCGCGCACTGCCGTGGCTGGTCTCGGGCGTCGGTGAAGCGGGCCTGCGGGCCCAGGCGCGGCGGGTGGCGGAGTTCCTGCAGTCGGACGCGCAGGCGCCGGACGTGGACTTGGCGTACTCGCTGGTGAGTTCGCGGGCGGCTCTGAGGGACCGGGCCGTCGTGGTGGCCGCGGACCGGGCCTCGGCCGGCGAACGCCTCGCCGCGCTCGCGGACGGCGACCAGGGCCCGCACACGGCGCTGGGCTCGGCGACGGCACGGGACCGCGTCACGTTCGTGTTCCCCGGACAGGGGTCCCAGTGGCCGGGTATGGCCGCCGAACTGATGCGTACCTCAAGGGTGTTCCGGGAGTCGATCGAGGCCTGCGCCGAAAGTCTGTCCCCGCACGTCGACTGGTCGCTCACGAAGGTGCTGCGCGGCGAGTCCGGCACACCGACCCTGGACCGTGTGGACGTCGTGCAGCCCGCGCTGTTCGCCGTGATGGTCTCCCTCGCCGCGCTGTGGCGGTCGTTCGGTGTGGAACCGGCCGCGGTCGTCGGGCACTCGCAGGGCGAGATCGCGGCGGCCCACGTCGCGGGCGCCCTCTGTCTGGACGACGCGGCCCGCGTCGTGGCCCTGCGGAGCCGGGCCCTGCGGGTCCTGGCCGGGCGGGGCGGGATGGTCTCGGTCGCCTGCCCCGAGGACCGGGTGCGCCGGAGCCTCGCGCGGTGGGACGGTGCTGTGTCCGTCGCCGCGGTCAACGGGCCGCGGTCCGTGGTCATTTCGGGGGAACCGGCGGCCCTGGACGAGGCGCTCGCGGCCTTCGAGGCGGACGGCGTGCGCGTACGGCGGATTCCGGTGGACTACGCGTCGCACTCGGCGCAGGTCGACGAGATGCGCGAGACCCTGTTGGCGACCCTGGACGGTGTCCGTCCGCGCGCGGCGACCGTGCCGTTCCATTCGACGGTGTCCGGCGAGCCGGTCGACACCACGGTTCTGGACGCCGCGTACTGGGTGCGCAACCTCCGCGAGACCGTCCGGTTCCACAGCACGCTGGAGGGTCTGCTCGCCGAGGGTCACACCACGTTCATCGAGATGAGCCCGCACCCCGTGCTCACCCTCGCCATCCAGGAGACCGCCGAGGCCGCGGGCCCCGAGCGGGCCGGAGACGTCCTGACCGTCGATTCGCTGCGGCGCAACGAAGGCGACCTGGCGCGGTTCCTGACCGCGGTCGCCGAGGCCCACGTCCATGGCGTCGCCGTCCACTGGCCGGAGGCGTTCCGCCACACCGACCCCCGCCTGACGGACGTCCCGACCTACGCCTTCCAGCGGACCCGCTACTGGCTGGAGGACGCGGCCGCGCCGGAGACCGACGTGACCACAGCCGGTCTGGACGGCGTCGACCACCCCTTGCTGGGGGCGGCCGTACCCCTCGCGGACGGGACCGGGGGCATGCTCTTCACGGGGGCGCTGTCCACACGGACCCACCCCTGGCTCGCGGATCACGCCGTCGCCGATGTCGTGGTCGTTCCCGGCACGGCGCTGGTGGAGATGGCGCTGCGAGCGGGCGCGCGAGTGGGCCACGAGGTTCTCGACGAGCTGGTCCTGCAAGCCCCGTTGATCCTGCCCGACCAGGGCACCGTACGCCTCCAGATCGCCGTCGGCGGCCCGGACGACGACGGGCGCCGGGACATCACCCTGTACTCGCAGTCGGGCGCCGCCGCACCGAACGCGCCCTGGACCCGGCACGCCGAAGGCGCTTTGGCACGCGGCGGCGAGCTGCCACCAACACCGCCGCGCCACTGGCCGCCGGGCGACGCGGCCGAGGTCGAACTCGGCGCGTGTTACGAGGAGTTGGCCAGGACGGGACTCCACTACGGTGCCGCGTTCCAAGGGCTGAAGCGCTGCTGGCGTCGAGGCGACGACCTCTACGTGGAGGTCGAACTGCCCGAGGGCGCCGGTGGTGTTGACCGCTATGGGCTGCACCCCGCCCTGTTCGACGCGGTCCTGCACGCCGCGGCACTCGTACCCGCGCCGGGTGCCGCACCCGGCGAGTCCCGGCTGCCGTTCTCGTGGCGCGGCGTAACCGTGAACGCCACGGGTGCCACCCGGCTGCGGGCCCACCTCCACCTCACGGGGACCGGTGCTCTGTCGGTTATGGCCACGGATCCGCAAGGGCGGCCGGTGGCACGCGTCGAGAGCCTCGGGCTGCGGCCGGTGGCCGCGGCATCCCTGCGCCGCGCCGCCGCCATGGCCGCTGCCTCACTGCTGCGCCTGGAGTGGCTGCCCGGCCAACGGCCCGCCCCGCGCGACCCGGTGACGGTACGTTGGGCCTGGATGGGGCCCGGTGCCGGGACCGACGGAGTCGACGGCGTGCTGGACGTACGAGGCATCGAGTGCACGCACCACTCGGATCCGGCGGCGCTACGGGCGTACTTGGACACCGGTGGCGCCGTGCCCGAAGTTGTCGTCCTCGCTCTGCCACCGGGGCTCTCGGGGCACTCGCCGGTTCCGGAACCCCGGGCCGCCGCCGACACGGACGCAAGTGCCGATACGGCCGCGAGCACCGGCACGACCACGGCGAGTCACCCTTCCGCGCCCGGCCCGGCCCCTCTCGTCGATCCGGCCACCGCGGCGCACAAGGCCGCACACACCGTTCTGGCCGCCCTGCAGGACTGGCTGGCCGACGAGCGCCTCGCGGACTCGCGCCTGGTCGTGCTCACCCGAGGCGCGGTCGCGGTGGCCGACGGCATGGCGCCCGACCCCGCCCTCGCCACGGTCTGGGGACTCGTCGCCTCGGCGCAGTCGGAGTACCCGGACCGTATCCGCCTCGTGGACCTCGACGGGCTCGACTCGTCCCGGTCCGCGCTCGTGGACGCGGTGGCGGGTGAAGCGGACCGGGTCGCGGTGCGTGAAGGCACCCTCCTGCTGCCGCGCCTGGCTCGGGTGGCGACGCCACCGTCCGCCGCCGGTGCGGGCTGGCGCACGGACGGGACGGTCCTGGTGACCGGTGGTCTTGGCACCCTGGGCCGGTTGGTGATGCGCCACGTGGTGGAGTCGTACGGAATCCGGCACCTCGTCGTGGTGTCACGGTCCGGCGACTCGGGCGCGGGGGCCGCCGAGTTCGTGAAGGAACTCGGCGCGGACGGCGCCGACATCCGTGTCGTGGCCGGTGACGTGGCGGACCGCGAGGTGCTGACGGAGGCGCTGGAGGCGGTTCCGGACGGGCACCCGCTGACGGCCGTGGTGCACATGGCCGGTGTCCTGGACGACGGCGTCCTGTCGGCACAGACACCGGAACGTCTCGACCGGGTGCTGCGCCCCAAGGCGGACGGGGCCTGGCATCTGCACGAGTTGACCGCCGACCCGGACGTGGCGTTCGTGGCGTTCTCGTCGGTGTCCAGCGTCCTCGGCCCGGCCGGACAGGCCGGTTACGCGGCGGCCAACGCCTTCGTGGACGCCCTGATGGAGTGGCGCAGGGCCGCGGGCCTGCCGGGTGTGTCGCTGGGCTGGGGGCTGTGGGAGAAACGGTCGAGTCTGACGGCGGGGCTGGCGGAGGCCGACGTACGGCGGATGGCCCGCTCGGGAATCAAGGCGCTCTCCGGTGACCAGGGGCTCGCCCTCCTCGATGCCGCTCGTGCCACCGGCGAACCGGTCGTCTTCCCGCTGCGTCTGGACACCGGCAACATGGCCGAGGG
Source organism: Streptomyces sp. NA04227 (assembly GCF_013364195.1). Classification (NCBI taxonomy): domain Bacteria; kingdom Bacillati; phylum Actinomycetota; class Actinomycetes; order Kitasatosporales; family Streptomycetaceae; genus Streptomyces; species Streptomyces sp. NA04227. Next base: position 6,672,313 of record NZ_CP054918.1, read on the forward strand.
CGACGAAGTCCCTTACCTCTTGCGGGCGTTCGCCGGGACCCCGGTCCGCCGGTCCGCTGCCGGTACCGACAAGAGCGGAAACGAGCAGGGCAGCGAGCCGTTGGCCGTCCGTCTCGCCCCGCTGTCCGAGAGCGAACAGGACGACTTCCTGCTGACCTTGGTGCGCACCCATGTCGCGGCCGTCCTCGGCTACGACGATCCACGGACCGTGGGCGAGCGGCGGCCCTTCGCCGACATCGGCTTCGACTCCCTGCGCGCCCTGCAACTGCGCAACCGTCTGGGCGCCGCCACCGGCCTGCGGCTGTCGCCCACGCTGGTCTTTGACTACCCGACACCGGTGGCACTCGGCCGCCACCTGCGCACCGTACTGCTGCCGGACCCGCGGACGCCGACCGGGACGACAGCGGCGCCGGACGCCCATGCCGCGCCGGAGGTCTCGCCACCGCACGCTCCGCACCAGGGCGACGCGGTCATGGAGAAGCTGCGCTCGGCCTCCCGGGACGAGGTCTTCGACTACATCGACAACCTGCTCGGCGAGTAGGCCGTCTCCGGCGCGCTGAACCGGAACCCATCCGGTCCCGTTCGAACCCGACAAGGAGCAGCTCGATGCGTGCGCTGCTGATGGACAACTACGACTCCTACACCTACAACCTGTTCCAGCTCCTCGCCGAGGTGTACGGCAAGGAGCCGACCGTCATGGTCAACGACGACGCGGCATGGGCGAAACTGGACCCTTCGGCGTTCGACTGCGTGGTCATCTCACCCGGCCCGGGGCGCCCCCAGCGCCCGTCCGACCTCGGCTTCTGCCAGGACATCCTGGAACGCTGGCAGGACGTGCCGGTCCTCGGTGTGTGCCTGGGCCACCAGGCGATCGCCCACCACTACGGCGGACGGGTGGCCACCGGAGTCCCCCGGCACGGTCACCTCACCCGGGTCCGGCACGGTGGCGAGGACCTGTTCGACGGCCTGCCCCAGAACTTCACCGCCGTGCGCTACCACTCGCTACGGGTCACCGAACCGCTGCCGCGCACCCTGCGGGCCACCGCCTGGGCGGAGGACGGGACGGTCATGGGACTGCGGCACGAGACCCTGCCCCGGTGGGGTCTGCAGTTCCACCCGGAATCCGTCGCGAGCGAGTGGGGCGCCCAACTGCTGCGCAACTTCGCGGAGTTGATGGGCGGCCATTATGTCCCGCCGCCACCGGAGGACACCCGGTTTGCCTCCCCGCCGCCGGAGCACACCCGCTGGGCCTGTCCGTCCGAGGACGCCCCGGCGTCCCCACTCGACCTGTCCGTCGAGGTCGTCGAGCGGGCGGTGGACACCCCGGCTGCCTTCACCACACTCTTCTCGAAGAGCGAGTACGCCTTCTGGCTCGACAGCAGCGCACCCGGCGTCGGCGGCGCCCGGTTCTCCTTCCTCGGCGACGACTCCGGTCCCCTCGCGGAGACATTGACGTACCGGACCGGGAACGGCGCGGTGACGGTCCGCGACGCCACCGGTGAACGGACCGAGGACGGCACTGTCTTCGAGGTGCTCCAGGAACGGCTCCGCACCCGTGCCGTCCCCCCGACGGACCTGCCTTTCGATCTGAACGGCGGCTACGTCGGCTACTTCGGGTACGAGCTCAAGGCCGAGTGCGGGAGTCCGAACGTCCACCGGGCCGAGACACCGGACGCGGTGTGGATGTTCGCCGACCGGTTTGTCGCGGTGGACCACGAGCAGGGGCGCACCTACGTCCTGGCCCTGAGCGGCCCGGGCGCGGACGAACTCGCCAACGCCCGCGCCTGGGCGGCACAGACGGCACGAGAGGTCCGCTCCCTGCCCGGCCCCGCGGCCGACCGCACCCCCGGTCCGGAAGCAATGCCGGCGCACGGGCCGGTCCTCGCCCGTGGACGGGACGCATACCTCGACGACATCGAGGACTGCCTCGAACAGCTGCGCGGCGGCGAGAGTTACGAGATCTGCCTGACCAACCGGCTGCGGCTCCCGGCCCTGGCGGACCCCCTCGGGTACCACCTGCTGCTCCGGCGCCTCAACCCCGCTCCGTACGGCGCCTTTCTGCGGCTCGGCCCCGTCGGCGTGGTCTGCTCGTCGCCGGAGCGGTTCCTGCGTATCGACCGCGACGGAACCGTCGAGAGCAAGCCGATCAAGGGGACGGCGCCCCGTGGCGCGGACCCGGTCAGCGACGAGGAACTGCGCCGCTCGCTGGCGGCATCGGCCAAGACCCGCGCCGAGAACCTCATGATCGTCGACCTGCTCCGCAACGACCTGGGCCGGGTGTGCGAGGTGGGGTCCGTCGACGTGCCCGCGTACATGGTGACCGAGTCGTATGCGACGGTGCACCAGCTGGTCACGACGGTCCGTGGTCGGCTGCGACGCGAGGTGGACCCGGTTGCCTGCGTCCGGGCGTGCTTTCCCGGCGGCTCGATGACGGGTGCGCCCAAGCGCCGGACGATGGCGATCATCGACCGTCTGGAGCAGGACGCGCGGGGCATCTACTCCGGCACCATCGGCTACTTCGGGCTCTCCGGCGGCGCGGACCTCAACATCGTGATCCGCACGGCGGTGACTTCACCGGCGGGCACGGTGATCGGCGCGGGCGGCGCGATCGTCCTCGACTCGGACCCCGCCGACGAGTTCGACGAAGTGCTCCTCAAGGGCCGCGCGCTGGTGCGGGCACATGCCCTGCACTCCGCGATGGAGACGAACTCGACGCCGGATGGGGCGAGTTCCTGACAGGCGCGGTGTTCGTCGTCGTACGGCCGCTTGCGCTGTGCCACGGGCCGCCGCCCCGCCAGGTGTGTGGGGCCCGTCGGCCGTGGTCACGGCGCGCGGCTGCCCCCGTACCCGTCGATCTCCTCGACGCCCTCGATCCCGCCCAACAACCTGCCCGGACAAGCCCTGTGACCCTCCGCGCCGGGGAGCGAGCCGGCGATCAAGCGCATTCCAAGAGGGCGCCAAGACCCGCCGCACACAATCGCGATGCGGCAGCGAACCGCCAGTTATCCGAGGGAAGGACCGAGTATGTCGACCGTCGCAGAGCCCGGGATGTCGTGGCAGAACCTGCCGTTCCTGGACATCACCGTGCCGGATTTCGCATGGGACTCTCCCGAGGTGGCCGAGGCCAGAGAGCGCTCCTGGGCCGCCACCACCCCGCTGGGACTCCTCGTGCTGCGCTATGCGGAGTCCCACAGCCTGTCCCGCGACGCGCGGCTGGTGTCGGGCTTTCGCGATGTGGTGGACATGGTCGGGCCCTCCGACGGGCTGGTGCGCGACTTCATGCGCGACTTCATGCAGAGCCTGGAGGGCCCCGACCACCGCCGTCTGCGCGGCCTGGTGAGCCACGCCTTCACGGCGCGCCGCATCACCGCGCTCCGGCCGTTCATCCGAGCCACCGCGGAACGCCTCGCCGACGAACTGGCGGACGGCGGCGGAGAGCGCGACTTCGTGGAGGCGTTCGCCGACCCGCTGCCCGCGGCCGTGGTCTGCGAACTGCTCGGCTTTCCCCCGGCGGACCACGCCGTCGTCGGCCGCTGGTGCAAGAACACCAACCTGGTCCTCGCCCTCGGCCCCGACCAGAGCAGGGTCGGGGAGGTCGAGGAAGGCCTGGCGGGGATGTACGACTACTTCGAGACCGTGATCCAGGAGCGCAAGGCGAACCTCGGCGACGACCTGTTCTCCGACATCCTCCGAGCCCAGCAGCAGGACGGCGCGCTGGACGACCGCGAACTGCGCACGCTGATCGCGACCCTGCTGGTCGCCGGGTACCAGACCACCAGTCACCAACTCGGCCACTCCATGGTGGCGTTCGCGGCGCACCCGGAGCAGTGGCCGCTGCTGCGCGAGCGGCCGGAACTGGTTCCGCAGGCGGTGGAGGAAGTGCTGCGCTGGTGCCCCACGACGACGGTGGTGGCCACCAAGTCCGCGGCCGAGGACTTCGTCGTCAACGACCTCCCGATCCAGGCCGGAACCCCCGTGTGGCTGTGCGCACACTCGGCGCAGCGCGACCCCCTGGTGTTCAAGCGGGGCGACGAGTTCGACATCACCGTGCAGCGGGAGGCGTCCCCGCTGGCCTTCGGCGGCGGTGCGCACTACTGCCTGGGCGCGGCGCTGGCCCGCGTCGAACTCGCCGACGCCTTCGAGGCGCTCGCCGCCCGGCTCGGCCCGCCCGAGATCGCGGGACCGATCACCTGGCGGCCCTCCACCGGCGTCTCGGGCCCGGACGTCCTGCCGCTGCGCTTCGCACCTTTGTCGGAGCCCGACCCCGCCCGGTCCGCGGGCTCATGACCGAGAGGGCGCGGGAGGCGGTCACCACCGAGGGCGGACCAGTGCGGTCCGGCTTCCGCGCCACCCCCGGGCTCACGAGGTCCCCCAACTGTGCCGGAAGGGCAGCACGTTCGACATGACCCACGACTCCTACGACACCCATGACGACAGGACGCTGGACTATCTCAAGCGTCTCTCGGCCGAGTTGGGCAGGACGCGCGAGCGTCTCCGGCTCGCCGAGGCGGCGAGCCGGGAGCCGGTCGCGCTGGTGTCGATGGCGTGCCGTTTCCCCGGGGGTGTCACCTCGCCCGAGGACCTGTGGCGCTTGGTCGCCTCGGGGGAGGACGGGGTCGGCGCGCTTCCCGGGGACCGGGGCTGGGACGTCGAGGGTCTCTATCACCCGGACCCCGACCGGGTGGGCGCCTGCTATGCGCGCGAGGGCGGATTCGTCGACGACATCGCGTCGTTCGACGCGGCCCTGTTCGAGATCAGCCCGCGTGACGCACTGGTGATGGACCCGCAGCAGCGGCTCCTCCTGGAGGTTTCCTGGGAGACGTTCGAGCGGGCGGGCCTCGCGCCGGCCGCGGTGCGCGGCAGCCGGACCGGGGTCTTCACCGGGATGATGGGGCAGGACTACACGGCGCGGCTGCCCGGCACACTCTCGGAGCACGAGGGCCGCCTTGAGACCGGACGCGCGGCGAGCGTCGCCTCGGGACGGGTCGCCTACACCTTCGGACTCGAAGGCCCGGCGGTCACCCTCGACACGGCCTGCTCCTCGTCCCTGGTGGCACTTCACCTCGCCGTACAGGCACTGCGGAACCGCGAGTGCGACCTCGCCCTGGCCGGTGGGGTCACTCTGATGTCGACCCCGGCCACGCTTCTGGAGTTCAGCAGGCAGCGTGTGCTGTCACCGGACGGCCGGTGCAAGGCGTTCGCGGGCCGGGCCGACGGCACCGGGCTCGCCGAGGGCGTGGGAGTCGTCCTGGTGGAGCGGCTCGCGGACGCGCGGCGGCACGGGCATCCCGTACTGGCCGTCGTCCGTGGCAGTGCCGTCAACCAGGACGGCGCCTCGAACGGACTCACCGCGCCCAACGGCCCCTCGCAGCAGCGTGTGATCCGCGCGGCTCTCGCGGGCGCCGGACTCACGGGGGCCGACGTCGACGCGGTGGAGGCGCACGGAACGGGGACACGCCTCGGCGACCCCATCGAGGCACAGGCGATCCTCGCGACGTACGGGCAGGACCGTGCCCCGGAACGGCCGCTGTGGCTCGGGTCGTTGAAGTCGAACATCGGCCACACCCAGGCCGCCGCGGGCATCGCGGGCGTCATGAAGACGGTCATGGCGCTGCGGCACGGGCTGCTGCCTCGGACCCTGCACATCGACACCCCCACCCCGCACGTCGACTGGTCCGCGGACACCGTGAACCTCCTGACCACGTCCCGGCCTTGGCCGGACACCGGTCGCCCCCGGCGGGCGGGGGTCTCGTCGTTCGGCATCAGCGGTACGAACGCGCACGTCATCCTCGAAGCCGCCGACGAGGCACAGGAGAGCGACACCCGAGCCGAGACGGGTCCGACCGGGACGGCCGCGACCGAGACGGCTCCGACCGAGACGGCTCCGACCGGGACGGCAGATCAGGAGGCGGGCACCGCTGGCGTTCCCGTGCCATGGGTGCTGTCCGCGGGGAGCGCCGAGGCGCTGCGTGCGCAGGCGGCCCGGTTGCGGGAGCACGTGACGGCGCATGCCGGCCTGCGCGCGGTCGACGTGGCCCACGCACTGGCGACCACGCGTGCGCCGCTGACGCACCGGGCCGTCGTGGTGGGCCGCCACCCCGGCGAACTTCTGGACGGAGTCTCGGCGCTGGCCGACGGCCGACCCCGCGCGAACCTCGTCGAGGGCGTGGCAGGCGACCCGGGCCGGACGGTCTTCGTGTTCCCGGGCCAGGGCTCCCAGTGGGCCGGTATGGCCGTGGCGCTCTGGAACTCGTCCCCCGTCTTCCGCGAGCGGATGCGGGACTGTGCGACAGCCCTGGACCCGTACGTCGACTGGTCGCTGTGCGACGTGGTGCTCGGTCGCGCCGACGACGCCGTGAAGGACCGTGCCGACCGCGTCGATGTCGTCCAGCCGGTGCTGTGGGCCGTACTGGTGTCCCTTGCGGAGCTGTGGCGTTCGTACGGTGTCGAACCGGCCGCTGTGGTCGGGCACTCGCAGGGTGAGATCGCCGCGGCATGCGTCGCGGGCTCGCTGTCGCTCGACGACGGTGCCCGGATCGTGGCCCTGCGGTCCCGGTTGATCGCCGAGCAGCTGACCGGGGCGGGTGGCATGGTCTCCGTGACGGCCCCGGTGGCCGAAATCCGCACACGCCTCGCGGAGTTCGCGGGACGGCTCTCGCTCGCCGCCGTGAACGGCCCTTCCTCCGTTGTGCTTTCCGGAGATCCGCGGGCGCTCGACGAGTTGATGGGGAGCTGCGAGCGGGAGGGCGTACGGGCCCGGCGTATCGCGGTGGACTACGCGTCGCACTCGCCACAGGTGGAACTGCTGCGCACGGAACTCCGCGAGCAGTTGGCCGGGATCCGCCCCCGCGCGGGCGAGCTGCCGCTGTACTCGACGGTCACGGGCAACGTGGTGGCGGGCGAGCAGCTGACGGCCGAGTACTGGTATCAGAACCTGCGGCGCACGGTCCGGCTGTCGGACGTGGTGGACCGTCTCGCCACCACCGGACACGGCACGTTCGTGGAGTGCAGCCCGCACCCCGTGCTCGCCCTCGGCCTGACCGAGACCCTCGGCCACTTGGGCCGGGACGCGCTCGTGACGGGCACACTGCACCGCGACGACGGTGGACTCGACCGCTTCCTCCTCTCCCTGGGCGAGGTGCACGCGGGCGGCCGGTCTCCCGACTGGGAGAAGGTCTTCGCCGGGGCCGACGTCCGCCGCGTGGCGCTGCCCACGTACGCGTTCGAGCGGCAGCGCTACTGGCTCGATGCCACCCCGCCCGCCGGTGACGTCGGTTCGGTCGGGCTGAGCCCGCTGGACCACCCCTGGTGGGGCGCGGTCGCCGACCTTCCCGACTCGGGCGGAGTTCTTCTCACCGGGCGGCTGTCCCGGGACACGCACTCCTGGCTGGGCGACCACGCGGTCGACGACCTCGTCCTGTTGCCGGGAACGGCCTTTCTGGAACTGGCCGTTCGGGCCGCCGAGCAGGTCGGCTGCGCTGAGGTGGCGGAACTGACCCTGGAGGCGCCGCTCGTTCTGCCTCCCCGCGGCGGGGTTCAGTTGCGCGCCGTGGTCGGCCCCGCCGACACGGCGGGGAGCCGCCCGATCACCTTCCACGCACGGTCCGAGGCCGCGCCGGAGGCGCCGTGGACCAGGCAGGCCGCCGGAACACTGGCCGGGAGGAGCGCCCGGCACGGCGGCGCGGTCCTGGACGCATGGCCGCCGCCCGGTGCCGAACCCCTGCCCGTGGAGGGGACGTACGAGGATCTGGCGGCGCAGTCGCTGCGGTACGGACCCGCGTTCCGGGGCCTGCGGGCCGCCTGGCAGCAAGGGGAGGAGATCTTCGCCGAGGTCGTGCTCCCGGAGGACGGCGCCACCGACGGATTCGTGGTGCACCCGGCGCTCCTGGATGCCGCGATGCATGCGGCGGCCGTCGGCCGGGCCGCGACGGGCGCGGTGGGGGAGACGGCGGCGGACGCCGACCCGGGACCCCGCCTTCCCTTCTCGTGGTCCGGCGTGCGGATCCACGCGGTCGGCGCCAACCGGCTGCGGGTACGGATCAGTTCGGCGGGCCCCGACGCGGTCGCCCTGGAGGCCGCCGACGCGACCGGAGCACCTGTGGTCTCCGTTGAGTCGCTCGCCCTGCGGCCGGTGGCACTCGACCGTCTCCGGTCCGCGCCTGCCGGGCCGACGGACTCGCTGTTCGCCGTCGACTGGGTACGGGCGGCGGGAGCAGGGGCGTTCGGACCGCCGAGGGCGGGTGCGGCCGTCGGGCAGCCGGAGTCGTGGGCGGTGGTCGGGGAAGCAGGCGTGCTTGCTCGGGCGCTCGAAGCGAGCGGTGTTCAGGTGCGCCGGGAGGCGGACTTGGCGGCGGTGACCGCGGCACCTGAGGTGCCGGACGCGGTACTTGTGGCGCTGCCGACGCCCCCACCCGGCGCGGACGAATTGCTTCCCGCCGCCACTCGGGACGCTGTCGTCGCAGCGCTGGCGTTGATTCAGGAGTGGATCGGCGACGAACGGGCCGCATCCGCCCGCCTCGTGGTGGTGACCCGGGGCGCCGTCGCGGTGCGCGACGACGAGAGGGCCGATCCGGCCCTCGCCGCGGTCTGGGGTCTGCTGCGCTCGGCGCAGGCGGAGAACCCGGACCGGGTGGTCCTGGTCGACTGGGACGGTACGGAGCCCTCGGCCCAAGCCCTGCCTGCCGTCGTCGCCGACGAGGGCGCGGAGCCGCAGGTGGCGCTGCGGTCGGGGGAGGCTCTGGTTCCCAGGCTCGGGCGGGTGTCCGCTCTGGGGGGCCACCGGGATCCCGGGCCCAAGGCGCCCGCGAGTTCGGTCAGCCTGTCCAACCTGCCTACGCAGGCCAACCAGTCCAACCAGCCCAACGAATCCAACCAGCCCCTCGCGATCAGCCCGTCTGGCTCGCCCTCTCCACCAATCGGCTCACCTGCACCATTGGGAGAGGGCCCGGACACCGTCCTCGCCACCGGCGCCTTCCACGGCTCCGATGCCTTCCACAGCGACGGCACAGTCCTGGTCACCGGTGCCTCCGGCGTCCTCGGCCGTGCCGTGACCCGTCATCTCGTAGAGGCACGTGGCGTGCGGCGCCTGTTGCTGGTGAGCCGCCGTGGGGCCGAGGCACCCGAAGCCGCCGAACTGGGCGCGGAATTGGCCGACTTGGGTGTGTCGGTGCGCTGGGAGGCCTGCGATGCGGGGGACCGCGCGGCCCTCGCGGAGGTCCTCGCGCGGGTTCCGGCCGAGCATCCGCTGCGCGGTGTGGTGCACGCGGGCGGGGTGCTGGACGACGGGATCATTGCGTCGCTTTCGCCCGAGCGGATCGACACGGTGTTCCGGCCGAAGGTCGACGCGGTGGTCAACCTGCACGTACTCACCCGGGACTTGGACCTCTCCGCGTTCGTCGTGTTCTCCTCGGGCGCGGGCGTGTTCGGCGCCGCGGGGCAGGGCGGTTACGCGGCGGCGAACGCCTTCCTCGACGCGTTCGTCGGCGTCCGACGCTCGATGGGGCTGCCCGCGCTCTCGCTGGCCTGGGGGTTGTGGGCCGAGACCAGCGCGATGACCGGGCGGATGTCGGAGTCGGACCGTGACCGGATGAGCCGCGCCGGGGTGACAGGGCTGACCGCGCGGGAGGGCGTCGCCCTGTTCGACGCGGGCCTCGCTTCGGGACGGTCCGTGGTCGTCCCCGCCCGTCTGGACCTCGCGGCCGTACGTGCCAGGTCCGGGACCGACGGAGTCCCCGCGCTGCTGCGGGGGCTGGTGCGGCCACCGGCGCGGCGGGCGGCGGTGGGTACCGACGGGGACTCCGCACTGGGACGCGAGCTCGCCGACCTCGACCCGAGGGACCGGGCCGCGCGAGTCCTGGACATTGTGCGGGCCCAGGCCTCGGCCGTCCTGGGACACGCGGACGAGACGGTGGTCGAACCCGGGCGTGCGTTCAAGGAGTTGGGCTTCGACTCGCTCACGGCGGTGGAGCTGCGCAACCGCCTGACGCGGCTGACCGGGCTCCGGCTGCCGGCCACTCTCGTCTTCGACCGTCCGACGCCGCAGGCACTCGCCGAGTACGTACTCGAGCGGCTGACCGGGCAGGACTCGCGCAGCCGCGTACCGTCGGCCCCGGCGGTACGCGGCACGACCGGGGCCGACGAGCCGATCGCGGTCGTGGGCATGGCCTGCCGGTTCCCGGGCGGCATCGGTTCGCCGGAGGACCTGTGGGACCTGGTCGACCGGGGTGCCGACGCGATCTCCGGCTTCCCCACCGACCGCGGCTGGTCGCTCGGCACCGGCGCCTTCGCGGCGGAAGGCGGGTTCCTGCGGGACGTCGCGCAGTTCGACCCCGAGTTCTTCGGCATCAGCCCGCGCGAGGCGGTGGCGATGGACCCGCAGCAGCGGCTCCTGCTCGAGATCTCCTGGGAGGCGCTGGAGCGCGCGGGCCTCGATCCGGGGGCGCTGCGCGGCAGCCGCACCGGGGTGTTCGCCGGGCTGATGTACCACGACTACACCGCGCGGCTCGGGACGATCACGGACGACGAGGCCGGGTATCTCGGCACGGGCGGGTCCGGCAGTGTCGCCACCGGCCGCATCGCGTACACCTTCGGGTTCGAGGGCCCGGCCGTCACGGTGGACACCGCCTGTTCGTCGTCGCTGGTGGCGCTGCACCTGGCCGCGCGGGCACTGCGCGCCGGTGACTGCGACCTCGCGCTCGCGGGCGGGGTCACCGTGATGTGCTCGCCGAACGCCTTCACCGAGTTCAGCAGGCAGGGCGCGCTGGCCGCCGACGCCCGCTGCAAGCCGTTCGCGGCCGCCGCGGACGGCACGGTGTGGGGTGAGGGCGCCGGTGTGCTCCTCGTCGAGCGCCTGTCGGACGCGGTGCGCGACGGGCATCGCGTACTCGCCGTCGTACGGGGCTCCGCGGTCAACCAGGACGGGGCGAGCAACGGACTGACCGCCCCCAACGGCCCTGCTCAGGAACGGGTGATCACCCAGGCCCTGGCCGGGGCCCGGCTCGCGGCGTCCGACGTGGACGTGGTCGAGGCGCACGGCACGGGCACCACGTTGGGCGATCCGATCGAGGCGCAGGCGCTCCTCGCGACGTACGGCAGGGGGCGCCCCGCGGACCGGCCGCTGTGGCTGGGCTCCGTCAAGTCGAACCTGGGGCATCCGCAGGCGGCGGCGGGCGTCGCGGGCGTCATCAAGATGGTGATGGCGCTGCGACGGGGCGTGCTGCCCCGGACACTGCACGTGGACGCGCCGTCGCCGCACGTCGACTGGTCCGCCGGCGCGGTGGAGCTGCTGACCGAAGCACGCCCCTGGCCGGTGGCGGGGCGGCCCCGGCGGGCCGCGGTCTCGTCGTTCGGCATCAGCGGCACCAACGCACACGTCGTACTGGAGCAGGCTCCGGCGGCTTCGGCCAGCGACGGTTCGCGAACGCCGCAACCCGAGGGCCGAGACGCAGAGGCCGAAGTGACCGACAGGCCAGTGCCGTTGACCCTCTCGGCCAGGAGCGAGCTCGCGCTGCGGGCGGGCGCGGCGAGGCTCCGTGAGCACCTGGCCGCCGACCCGGAACTCGACCCCGTCGATCTGGCCCACTCGCTGCTGACGACGCGGGCCGCGCTGGAACACCGGGCCGTGGTCCTGGGAGGAAGCCGCGAAGCACTGCTCTCCGCCCTGTCCGCCGTCGCGGAGGGAGGGGAGAGCTCTGCCGTCGTCAGGGGAGGGGCAGGCGATCCCGGTAGGACGGTTTTCGTGTTTCCCGGCCAGGGGGCCCAATGGGCGGGAATGGCCGCGGAGTTGTGGGACGCCGAGCCGGTGTTCCGGGACCGTTTGACCGAGTGTGCCGACGCTCTCGCGCCGTACACCGACTGGCCCGTGCTCGACGTCGTACGGGGCCGGGCCGCGGAAGTCGACCCGGAACGGGTCGACGTGGTGCAGCCCGCGCTGTGGGCGGTGATGGTCTCCCTTGCGGAGCTGTGGCGTTCGTACGGTGTCGAACCCGCCGCCGTGGTGGGGCACTCGCAGGGGGAGATCGCCGCGGCCTGTGTCGCGGGCGGCCTGTCCCTGGACGACGGCGCGCGTGTGGTCGCCTTGCGCAGCCGGGCCCTGACCGCGATCGCGGGACACGGCGGGATGGTCTCGCTGGCGACGACGTCGGCCGAGGCCGAGGAACTGGCGACGGACTGGGGCGGGCGTATCTCCCTCGCGGCGGTCAACGGGCCCGCGTCGGTGGTGGTTTCGGGTGACGCGGCCGCGCTGGACGAACTCCTCGCCCGCTGCGAGCGAACCGGACTCTGGGCGCGCCGGATCCCGGTGGACTACGCCTCGCACTCGCCGCACGTGGCAGCGGTACGCGAACAGATCCTTCGCGACCTCGCGCCGATCCGCCCCCGGCCGGGCCGTATCGCCTTCGTGTCGACGCTGACCGGGGCGGTCCATGACACGGCCGGGCTCGACGGCGCGTACTGGTACCGGAACCTCCGGGAACCCGTCCAATTCGAGCCCGCCGTACGGGAGTTGCTCACCCAGGGGTTCGGTGTCCTCGTCGAGACCAGTCCCCACCCGATGCTCACCATGGGCCTGCGGGAGGTCCTGGAGGAGCGCCCCGGACGAGCGGGCGTGGCCGTGGCCTCACTGCGCCGCGAACAGGGCGGAGCCGAACGCTTCCTGACGTCGGTCGCCGAGGCGTATGTGCGCGGTGTCGCCGTCGACTGGTCCCGGGCCTGGTCGGGCCGGGCGCCACGCGTCGTGGACCTGCCGACCTATCCTTTCCAACGCCGCAGGTTCTGGCTCGACGCACCCTCCGGCGCCGGTGATGTGGCCGCGGCGGGCCTCGGCCGTCCGGACCATCCGCTGCTCGGCGCGCGTGTCGAACTCGCCGACTCCACGGAGACCGTTTTCACCGCCCGTTGGTCCCTGGACACGCATCCGTGGCTCGCCGACCACGCCGTCGGCGACACCGTGGTGGCGCCGGGCACCGCCTTCCTGGAACTGGCGGCCCTGGCCGGAGCCGAGACCGGCTGCCCGCACATTCACGAGCTGATCCAGGAAACGCCGCTGGTCCTGGCCGACGGCGGGGCCGTGCGACTCCAGGTGCGGGTCGGTCCTCCGGACGAGGAGGGCACCCGGCCCGTCGGCTTCCACACATGCCCCGAGGACGCGCCCGCCCACGACTCCTGGACATGCCACGCCCGCGGCTCGCTCACCGCCGCGGAGCCCTCGGCGCCGCCCGCGCTCGACGGCACCTGGCCGCCGGTGGGGGCGGTCCCCGTCGATCTGACCGACTTCTACGAACGGCTCGGCGAGATCGGCCTCACCTACGGGCCCGTGTTCCAAGGCCTGCGGACCGCTTGGCGGTTGGGGGACGAGATCTTCGCGGAAGCGGCACTCCCCGACGAGTCGCGTGCCGAGGCGGGCCGCTACCTGGCCCATCCCGCGCTGCTCGACGCGGCCCTGCACTCCTGCCTGCTCCGCGCCCTGGGCGACGACCCCGAGCGGGCGGCGATGCCCTTCGCCTGGAACGACGTCGCCTTCCACGGGGCGTGCGGTCCCGCGGTGCGCGTCCGGGTGTCCGCCGGGGCGTCCAGGGATGTGTCGGTGGTGGTGGCGGACGCCGACGGTACGTGCGCCGTGACCGTACGCTCGCTCGCGGCCCGCCCGGTCTCCGCCGCGCAGTTGCGCGCTGCGGGCGACCACCGCGACTCCTTGTTCCGGGTCACTTGGACAGCCGTACCTGCCGCGTCTGGCGCGGCTGTTGCTCCCGCCGCGCCCCCCGTGCCCGCTGCGTCCGGGACGGGGCCCGGCACTTGGGCGTTGCTCGGTGACGACGACCTCGGTCTGCCCCAGGACGTACGGCGCTTCCCCGATCTGTCGGCATTTCGCACGGCGATCGGTTCCGGCGTCCCGGAACCGGATGTCGTCCTCGTGGCACTCGGTACGGACCCGTACGACGGGGGCGACGGGAGCGATGAAGCGGCGCGCGCCCGGGAGTTGACCTGTCGGGCCTTGGGCCTGCTCCAGGGCTGGCTCGCCGAGGAGCCGGGCGGCACGGCACGGCTCGTCGTGGTCACTCGTGGCGCCCTCGCCACCTCGGACCGGGAGCCGCCCGGCGACCCGTCCGCCGCCGCGCTCTGGGGTCTGGTGCGCTCGGCCCAGGCGGAGGACCCCGGCCGGTTCGTGCTCGCCGACCTCGACGGCCACCCTGCGTCCGTCGCCGCGCTCGCCGAAGCCCTGACCACCGATGAGCCCCAACTCGCCCTCCGCGAGGGCCGGATCATGGTGCCCCGTCTGGAACGCGCGGCCTTGAACCCGGCGAGCCCGGTGAGCCCGGAGGCGCCGACGGACGACGACACCGCCCCGGCGTGGGACCCCGGGGGCACGGTGCTTGTGACCGGAGCCTCCGGAACCCTGGGGCGTGCAGTGGTCCGGCATCTGGTCGACGCGCACGGTGTACGCCGGCTGCTGCTCGTGGGCCGGAGCGGCGGCGACACCGGCGAAGCCCGGCTCCTCTCCGCCGAACTGCTCGCGCACGGCGCCGAGGTGACGTGGGCGGCGTGCGACATCGGCGACCGTGAGGCGGTGGCCGGGCTGCTGAAGTCGGTGCCCGCCGATCACCCGCTCACCGCCGTGGTGCACGCGGCCGGGATCCTGGACGACGCATTGGTGCCCGCGCTGACGCCGGAGGCGGTCGACCGGGTCTTCGGGCCCAAGGTGGACGGCGCGTGCCACTTGGACGAGCTGACCCGGGGCGCGGACCCGGCCGCGTTCGTGGTCTTCTCCTCGGCCGCGGCCACTGTGGGCAGTGCCGGGCAGGCCAACTACGCGGCGGCCAACGCCTTCCTGGACGGCCTTGTACTGCGTCGGCGCCGTGCGGGGCTGCCCGCGCAGTCGCTGGCCTGGGGGCTGTGGGCGGAGAGCAGCGACATGACGGCCGCACTCGACCGGGCCCGGATGACGCGCGTCGGCGTCCAGGCCCTGTCGACCGAGGAGGGCCTGGCCCTCTTCGACACCGCCCTCACCGCGCGCGAGCCGCTGGTACTGCCCATGCGGCTCGACCTGTCCGCGCTTCGTACGCGAGAGGCGGCTCTGCCCTCGGTGCTGCGGGGTCTGGTGCGTGCTCCGGCGCGGCGCGGCGGCACCCATGGCACGGGCGCGGCGACCCTGCGGCGACGCCTGGCCGCCCTGCCTCCCGCCGAGCGCGGCCGTCAACTGCTCGACCTGGTCCACTCGGAGACCGCCGCGGTCCTCGGCTACCCGACCGCGGAGGCGGTCGGGCGGGACCGGGCGTTCAAGGACCTCGGCTTCGACTCGCTGACGGCCGTGGAACTCCGCAACCGGCTCACCGGCGCCACCGGCCTGCGGCTGCCTCCGACGCTCGTCTTCGACCACCCGACGCCCACGGCTCTTGCCGGGCACCTCTCCGCGGAACTGGCACCCCGGGACGCGGAAGCGGAAGCGGGGGCGGAGACTCGGCGCGACACGGAGCGCCGGGTGCGCGAGGCCCTGGCCGCCATCCCGCTGCCCCGACTGCGTGACGCGGGCCTGCTCGACACCCTGTTGGAGCTCGCGGGCGGGGCCGTAGGGCTGGTGCCACCACAGGACGCACAGGACGACGGGGTCGGCTCCGGGCCGGGGCCCGTCTCGATCGACGCGATGGACGCCGAGGCGCTGTTGGCGGTCGCGCTCAACAACGGCAGCCTGCACGGCGGCAGCGGCAGCGGCAGGGGCAGGGGCAGCGGCACCGGCATCGGGAGTGGCAGCAACGGCCACGACCAGCCCCACGACGTAAACCCGGACCCGGCCAACGGCCCGGACGACGAAGCGCACGCGACGCATGTGACGAACAGGCACGCGACGCAGACGACGGACGCGAAGACGGAGGACCACCATGCCCGCCGGTGAGGAGAGGTTCGTCGAGGCGTTGCGGGCCTCGCTGAAGGAGGTCGAATCGCTGCGCGCCCGTACGCGCGAACTGACGGCCGCGGCCCACGAACCGGTGGCGATCGTGGCGATGGGCTGCCGCTTCCCCGGAGGGGTGCGCTCCGCGGCGGACCTGTGGGAGCTGGTGGCCAACGGAACCGACGCCGTCTCGGCCTTCCCCACCGACCGGGGCTGGCGCACCGAGGCACTCTTCGACCCGGATCCCGACCGGCCCGGGCACACCTATGCCGTCGAAGGCGCCTTCCTCGACGACGCCGCCGAGTTCGACGCGGACCTGTTCGGGATCAGCCCGCGCGAGGCGGCGGCGATGGACCCCCAGCAGCGGCTCCTCCTGGAGACCGCGTGGGAGACCTTCGAACGTGCCGGGGTCGACCCCGGCGGCCTGAAGGGCCAGGCTGTCGGCGCCTTCGTCGGCTCGGTCCTCATGACCAGTGGCGGCGGGGGCGGAACCGGTGAGAGCGCCGAGGGGCACCACGTCACCGGGGGCGCCGCCAGTGTGCTGTCGGGCCGCCTGGCCTACACCTTCGGCCTCGAAGGTCCGGCGATGACCGTCGACACGGCGTGCTCGGCGTCGTTGACCGCGGTGCACCTCGCCGTGCAGTCACTCCGGCAGCGCGAGTGCGGCATGGCGCTCGCCGGTGGCGCCGCGGTGATGACAACTCCGGGAATCTTCGTGGAGTTCAGTCGTCAGCGGGGGCTTGCCGCGGATGGGCGGTGCAAGGCGTTCGCGGGGGCTGCGGATGGTACGGGGTGGGGTGAGGGTGTCGGGCTCGTGCTGTTGGAGCGGTTGTCGGATGCGCGGCGGAATGGGCATCCGGTACTGGCCGTGGTGCGGGGTTCGGCGGTGAATCAGGACGGGGCGTCGAATGGGTTGACGGCCCCTAATGGTCCTTCGCAGCAGCGGGTGATTCGGCAGGCGTTGGCGTCGGCGCGGTTGTCCGCGGATTTGATCGATGTGGTGGAGGCGCACGGGACGGGTACGACGCTTGGCGATCCCATCGAGGCGCAGGCATTGCTCGCTACGTACGGTCAAGAGCGTTCGGTGGAGCGGCCGTTGTGGCTGGGGTCGATCAAGTCGAACCTCGGCCACACCCAGGGCGCGGCGGGTATCGCCGGGCTGATCAAAATGGTCATGGCGATGCGGCATGGTGTGCTGCCGCCGACGCTGCATGTGGATGAGCCGACGCCGCATGTGGACTGGTCGTCGGGTGCGGTCCGGCTGCTGACCGAGGCGCGGGAGTGGCCGCACACCGGCCGTCCGCGCCGAGCCGGGGTGTCCTCCTTCGGCGTCAGCGGCACCAACGCCCACGTGATCCTGGAACAGGCGCCCCTGCGCGACGGCGAGTCGATCACCTCAGCCGACAACGCTGAGCCGGGTCCAGCCGGTTCGGGCACCCTGAGGGCCGCCGATCCGGATCCGGATCCGACCGGCGCGGACACCTCGCGGGAGACCGAGGATCCGGCCGCCACCGCTACGGATGCCCGGTTGACCTCTGTAGCGCCGACCCCCGCAGCGCTGCCGACGCCCGTACTGCCGACCCCCGTACCACTGGTGATCTCGGCGCGTGGCGAACGCGCACTCCGGGATCAGGCGGAGCGGCTGACCGACCACGTCCGCTCCCGGCCCGGCGCGCGTGTCGCTGATCTCGGCTGGTCCCTGGCCACCACGCGGGCGGCCCTCGACACACGCGCCGTGGTGTGGGCGCGCGACCGGGACGAGATGCTCGCGGGGTTGACGGCGCTGGCCGAGGAGCGCCCTCTTTCCGGTCTGGTGCAGGGCGCCACCGCCGAGGGCGGGCGGGCGTTCCTCTTCTCCGGGCAGGGGAGCCAGCGCGCGGGCATGGGGCGCGAACTGGCCGAGGCCTTCCCGGTGTTCGCCGAGGCGCTCGACGAGGTCGCGGGCCACCTGGACCCGTATCTCGACCGGCCGCTGCGGGATGTCCTGTACGCCACCGAGGGGACGCCGACGGCGGCGCTCCTGGAGCGGACCTCCTACACCCAGCCGGGGCTGTTCGCGTACGAGGTCGCGCTGTTCCGGCTGCTCGCGCACTGGGGGCTCACCCCAGACCTGCTGCTCGGCCACTCCGTCGGCGAAGTGGCGGCCGCGCATGTCTCGGGAGTCCTGTCCTTGCCGGACGCATGCGCGCTGGTCGCCGCGCGGGGCCGTCTCATGCAGGAGGTTCCCGGCGACGGTGCCATGGTCGCGGTGCAGGCCACGGAGGCGGAGATCCTGCCCGAAGTGGCCGCGGACGCCGAGCGGTTGGCCCTCGCCGCCGTCAACGGACCCGTATCGGTCGTGGTGTCGGGGGCCGAGCGCGCGGTGCTCGACCTCGCCGAGCGCTGGCGCGGCAAGGGGCGCAAGACGCGACGGCTTCGCGTCAGCCATGCCTTCCACTCTCCCCACATGGCCGGAATGCTCGAGGAGTTCGGCCGGGTCGTGAAGACGCTGGCCTTCCACCCGCCGGGCATTCCGATCGTCTCGGACGTCACCGGGGACATCGCCACCGAGGACGAGCTGTGCGCGCCGGAGTACTGGGTGCGCCACGCTCGGGAGACCGTGCGTTTCCGGGACGGGATGCGTCGGCTGGTCGCCGCGGGGATGCGTACGTATCTGGAGGTCGGGCCGTCCGGGACGCTGACGGCGATGGCACAGGACTGCCTCGCCGAGGCACCGCGGAACACCCGCGCGGTGCTGATCCCGGCGGGCCGGGCCGGACGCCCGGAGGCCGACTCGGTGCGCGCGGCGGTGGCCGAGGCCTTCGTCCACGGTGCACCGGTGGACTGGCCTCGCTTCTTCACCGACACCGGCGCCCGCAGGGTGGATCTGCCCACCTACCCCTTCCAGCGCCGCCGTTACCCATGGAGCACGGCGGGCTCCGACACCCCCGAGGTGACATCGGTCGGTCTCGTCGGCCTCGAACACCCGCTGCTCGGCGCCTCGTTGGACTTGGCGGACTCCCAGGGCCTCGTACTGACCGGAGTCCTGTCACGACGTACCGAGGCCTGGCTCGCGGACCACGTCATGCTCGGCGCCGTACTCGTACCCGGTACGGCCGTCGTCGAAATGGCGCTCCGCGCCGGGGCCGAGGCCGGCTGCCGCCGCCTGCTGGAGCTGACCCAGGAGGCACCGCTGGCACTGCCCGAACGCGGCGCCCTGCGACTCCAGGTACGCGTGGGACCCGCGGGGGACGACGGCCACCGTCCGGTGGGCGTGTACTCACAGGACGAGGACGCCCGGACCGGCACACCGGACGGACCCGCAGGGCCTGATGGAGCCCGAGGGTCCGATGGGGCCGGATGGTCTGATGGCGCCGGAGGGTCCGATGGACCGGAAACGGGATGGGTGTGCCACGCGCGTGGTGTGCTCGCCCCCGAGACGGTCGCCGCACCACCCGGTCCCGGTCAGGCGTGGCCGCCCGCCGACGCGGAGCCCGTATCGCTCGAAGGGTTCTACGAGCGGATGGCGAGGGAGGGCTTCGCGTACGGCCCGGCCTTCCGGGGGCTCACCCGGGCCTGGCGGCTCGGCGACGCGGTGTTCGCCGAGATCGTGCTGCCCGACGTGGCGCGCTCCGGTGCGCACGGATACGGCCTCCACCCGGCGCAGTTCGACGCCGCGTTGCACGCGGCACTCCTCACCGGGGAGGCCCCCGGGCAGATCGCCGACCAGGAGACGTCGACGGCGGGCGGGCAGGCGCAGCAGCAGGTACGGGTGCCGTTCGCGTGGCACGACGTGTTCTTCCACGGCGCGGGCGCGGGCACGCCGGTCCTGCGCGCGCGACTGGCCCCGGCCGGAACGGACGCCGTGTCGCTCACCCTGTGGGACGAACACGGCGCCCCGGTCGCCTCGGCGGGCTCGCTTGTCACCCGCCCCGTCTCCGTGCACCAACTGAAGGCCACCCGTACCCGCGACACCCTGTTCCACGTCGAGTGGGTGGAGCAGGCTCCCGTCCCTTCGGCGCCGGACACGAGTCGCCCCACCCTCGCCGTACTCGGCAACGGGCACGGCCGCGACAACGGCCACGGCCGCGACCACGGCCGCGACTTGGCAGACCGCCTCGCGGCCACCGCCCACACCGATCTCAGCGCGCTCGTATCGGCGATCGCCTCCGGTGCGCCCGCGCCGGACCTGGTGTACCTCCCGTGCCACAGCGACCCCGCCCCCTCCTTCGCCCCCGGCCGGGGCACGGACGCGGCTGTGGAAGCGGGCAGCGGAGCCGAACCCGGAGCCGGAAGGGGCGGGAGCCTGCTCCACCCACTCGACGAGGGAGCAGCGCGCGGCCCCGACGATCGGGCAGGCGCCGCCAAGTCCCTTGCCGGGTATGTGCTCGACGTGCTCCGGGCGTGGCTCGCGGAGTCCCGGCTGCACTCGGCTCGGCTGGTCGTGGTGACCCGTGGCGCGATGTCCGTCGTGGCCGACGAACGGGTCACCGATGTGGCGGCGGCCGCCGTCTGGGGGCTGGTCCGTGCGGCGCAGGCGGAGCATCCGGGGCGGTTCCTCCTCGTCGACGTGGACGGGGAGGCCGAATCGGCGGCCGCCCTGGCCGGGGTGACGGCGACGGCGACTGCGACGGAGGAACCCCAACTCGCGCTCCGTGCGGACCGGGTGTTCGTCCCCAGGCTGGCTCGCGGCACGCCGCCGGGAGCGCTTGTGCCTCCGGCAGGGGTCCGGGAGTGGCGGGTCGACCGGGGCGGCGACACCGTCGACGACCTGGTCCTCACCCCCTGCCCGGAAGCCGCCGCGCCGCTCGCGCCGGGAAAGGTCCGGGTCGCGGTGCGTGCCGCGGGCCTCAACTTCCGGGACGTCGTGATGGTCCTCGGCATGGTGCCCGACCGCCGGGCGCTGGGCGGCGAGATCGCGGGCGTCGTCACCGAGGTGGGACCGGAGGTCAGCGAACTCGCCCCCGGGGACCGGGTGTTCGGCCTCGCGGCGGGCTGCCTCGGCCCGGTGGCCGTCGTCGACCACCGCCTGATCGCGCGGATTCCGCAGGGCTGGTCGTACGCGCAGGCCGCCTCCGTCCCCGTCACGTTCCTCACCGCCTACGAGGGCCTGGTGGACCTGGCCGACGTACGGCCCGGAGAGTCGGTGCTCGTACACGCGGCGGCGGGCGGTGTGGGGATGGCCGCCGTGCAGTTGGCGCGGCATCTCGGTGCCGAGGTGTACGCGACGGCCAGTCCCGGCAAGTGGGACGCGGTGCGCGCCCTCGGCATCGACGACGCGCATCTCGCCTCTTCCCGTACCGCGGAGTTCGAGGAGCGGTTCACCGCGCTGAGTGGTGGCGGCAGCGGCCCGCGCGGCGGTCGAATCGACGTGGTGCTGAACTCGCTGGTGCGGGAGTTGACGGACGCCTCGCTGCGTCTGGTGCGGCCGGGCGGCCGGTTCGTCGAGATGGGCAAGACCGATGTCCGTGACGCCGACGAGGTCGCGGCCCGACACGGCGTCGCCTACCGCGCGTTCGACCTGATGGATGCCGGGCCGGAGCGTATCGCCGTGATGCTGGCGGAGATCGTCGAGCTGTTCGAGCGAGGGCGGCTGCGGCCGGTCCCGGTGACGGCGTGGGACGTGCGGCAGGCACCCGCCGCGTTCCGGTTCCTGGCCCAGGCCCGGCATGTGGGCAAGGTCGTCCTGACGATGCCTCCCGAGTGGGACCCCGCCGGGACGGCCCTGATCACCGGTGGTTGCGGCGGGCTCGGCGCGGAGGTGGCCCGCCATCTGGTGCGTACCCGCCGAGTGGCGCACCTTGTACTCGCCGGGCGCCGTGGCCCGGACGCGGAGGGCGCGGCGGAACTCGTCGCCGAGCTCACCGCGGCGGGTGCGACGACCGTACGGGCCGTGGCCTGCGACGTGGCCGACCGGGCAGCGGTGGCGGACCTGTTGGCGTCGGTTCCGGCCGCACATCCGCTGACGGCCGTGGTGCACGCGGCGGGAGTACTCGACGACGGCGTTCTGGAATCGATGTCGCCCGGCCGACTCGACACGGTCTTCGGGCCCAAGGCCGACGGCGCCTGGCACCTGCATGAACTGACCCGGGACGCGGACCTGGCCGCGTTCGTCGTCTTCTCCTCCGCCGCGGGCACCGTCGGCGCCCACGGCCAGGCGAACTACGCCGCCGCCAACGCCTTCCTCGACGCGCTGGCCGAACACCGTCACGACCTCGGCCTCCCCGCCACGTCCCTGGCCTGGGGCCGATGGTCCGACGCCGGGGGAATGGCGTCGCGGCCGGGCGTTCCGGGACAGTCAACGCGGCCCGTACCGCCGGGAGTTGCCGGGCGGACTGAGCGGCACGGGCTGCCCTCGCTGCCCGCACCGCCCGGACCGGCAGCGCGGTCGGCGTCCACGGGCCGGGACCGGGCAGGGCACACACATGCCGGTGGTCTGTCCACCGAGGAGGGTCTCGCCCTCTTCGACGAGGCGCTCGCCGCAGGCCGGCCCGTATGGGTGCCGGCCCGCCTCGACCGGAAGGAACTGCGTGCCGCGGCCGAGGACGGCACGCTGCCCGCGCTGCTGCGCGGCCTGGCCCAGGTCGGCGAGACGGCGGCGGTGCCGGGCCGGGCGGCCGCGCTCCTGGAACGCCTGGCGACCCTTGCGCCCGAGGACCGCGGGGCGGCCGTGCTGGAGTTGGTGCGCGGTCAGGTCGCGCTGGTACTCGGCCACACCGCGCCCGGGAACGTGGCACCCCAACGCCCCTTCCAGGAGCTCGGGTTCGACTCCCTCACCGCCGTGGAACTGCGCAACCGGCTGGGCGCCGCGACCGGACTGACCCTGCCCACCACGCTGGTGTTCGACCACCCGACCCCCGCCGCACTCACCGAGTACGTCGAAGCCGAGCTGATGTCGCGGCTGGGCTCACCGGCCGATGCGGTTCTCAACCGGCTCGACGACTGGGCCGCCCACCTGGCGGCGACCCCACTGGACGACGGAGACCGGCAGCGGGTGGCGGACCGGCTGCGCACGATCGCCCTGCGGTACGGCGAGCGCGTACCCGCACAGGACAGAACGGGAGACGCACAGGACGGAACGGGAGGCGCACAGGACGACGGGACGACCGTCGCGGACGGGCTCGACCTGGCGACCGACGAGGAAGTCATCGACTTCATCAGCAAGGAGCTGGGCATCTCCTGACTTCGGTCCGGGGCCCGCGAGCGAGGGGACAACGATGACGTCTCGACGAGGTGGTTGCGCATGGTGACGGACGATCAGATCCGGTACTACCTGAAAAAGGTGACCGCCGATCTGCACGAGACCCGGGGGCGACTGCGGGAGTTGGAGGAGGCGGCCGCGGAACCGGTCGCGGTGGTGGCGATGGGCTGCCGCTTCCCGGGGGACGTCCGGTCGCCGGAGGATCTGTGGGAGCTGGTCGTCTCCGGGCGGGACGCGATCGCGCCGTTCCCCGAGGACCGCGGCTGGGACGTCGACGGCCTCTACGACGCCGATCCGGACAAGCCCGGAAAGACCTACGCACGCGAGGGCGGCTTCCTGGCCGACGTCGCCTCGTTCGACGCGGGCCTGTTCGGGATCGGCCCGCGCGAGGCACTGACCCTCGACCCGCAACAGCGTCTGCTCCTCGAGGTGACCTGGGAGACCTTCGAACGCGCGGGCCTCACGCCGTCCTCGCTGCGCGGCAGCCGCACCGGTGTCTTCGTGGGCACCAGCAGCCAGGAGTACGCGATTCTGCTCCAGAACGCTCTCGGGTCCTTCGAGGGCTACTCCACGGGCATCCTCGCCAGTGTGCTGTCGGGCCGTCTCGCCTACACCTTCGGCCTCGAAGGCCCCGCGCTGACCGTCGACACGGGCTGCTCGGCATCGCTGACCGCGCTCCACCTCGCCGTGCAGGCGCTGCGCCGGGGCGAATGCTCCATGGCCCTGGCGGGCGGCGCCTCGGTGATGACGACCCCCGGCATGTTCGTGGAGTTCAGTCGTCAGCGGGGGCTTGCCGCGGATGGGCGGTGCAAGGCGTTCGCGGCGGCTGCGGACGGTACGGGGTGGGGCGAAGGAGTCGGACTCGTACTGCTGGAGCGGCTTTCCGACGCGAGGCGCAAGGGGCATCCCGTACTGGCCGTGGTGCGGGGTTCGGCGGTGAATCAGGACGGGGCGTCGAATGGGTTGACCGCTCCCAATGGTCCTTCGCAGCAGCGGGTGATTCGGCAGGCACTGGCGTCGGCGCGGTTGTCGGCGGATCTGGTTGATGTGGTGGAGGCGCACGGGACGGGTACGACGCTGGGTGACCCGATCGAGGCGCAGGCGTTGCTTGCTACGTACGGTCAAGAGCGTTCGGTGGAGCGGCCGTTGTGGCTGGGGTCGATCAAGTCGAACATCGGCCATACCCAGGCGGCCGCAGGCGTCGGCGGCGTCATCAAGACGGTGATGGCGATGCGGCGAGGCATGCTGCCGCCGACGCTGCATGTGGATGAGCCGACGCCGCATGTGGACTGGTCGTCGGGTGCGGTCCGCCTGTTGACCGAGGTGCGGGAGTGGCCGCGGACCGGCCGTCCGCGCCGAGCCGGGGTGTCCTCCTTCGGGATCAGCGGCACCAACGCCCATGTGATCCTTGAGCAGTCGGAGGACGACAGCTTCCCCGCCCCCGCCGTGGCACCGGACCTCGCGGGCGCCCCCGCGCGGAACACGGCCGAGGGGGACCACACCGGGACCGGCCCCCTGCCCTGGCTGATCACCGCGCGGAGCGAGCGCGGGCTGCGGGACCAGGCGGCCCGCCTCCGCGAGCACGTACGAGCCCGCCCGGACCTGGCACCGGCCGACATCGCCCACTCGCTGCTCACCTCGCGCACCCTGTTCGACCACCGGGCCGTCGTACTGGCCGACGACCGGGACGCGTACGACGCGGGCCTCGAAGCGGTGGCCGAGGGGAGGAGCGCCGCCGGTGTGGTGGCGGGCGTGGCACGCGACCCCGGCAGGCCGGTGTTCGTCTTCCCCGGCCAAGGCGCCCAGTGGGAGGGCATGGCGGCGGACCTGTGCCGGGACTCGGCGGTCTTCCGCGCGCGGCTGCACGAGTGCGCCGAAGCCCTGGCGCCGTACGTCGGCTTCTCGCTGCTCGATGTCGTACGCGGCGTCGCGGGTGCGGCGCCACTGGACCGCGTCGACGTGGTCCAGCCCGCGCTGTGGGCCATGATGATCTCGCTCGCCGAGTTGTGGCGCGCCCATGGCGTGGAGCCCGGCGCCGTGGTGGGCCACTCGCAGGGCGAGATCGCCGCCGCGTGCGTCGCGGGCGCCCTGCCCCTCGATGACGGGGCCCGCATCGTGGCACTGCGCTCCCGTCTCGTCGCCGAACGTCTGGCGGGCAGCGGGGGCATGGCGTTCCTGGCCCTCCCGGAGGAGCAGGCGCGGGACCGGCTCGCCAAGTGGGGTACGCGGCTGGCCGTCGCCGCGGTCAACGGGCCCTCGTCCGTTGTCGTTTCGGGTGACGCGCAGGCGCTCGACGAGCTCCTGGACGCCGCGGAGCGGGAAGGCGTACGGGCGATCCGGGTCGCGGTGGACTACGCCTCGCACTCGGCCCAGGTCGAGACGCTGGAGGCCGAACTCACCGCAGCGCTCGCCGACATCACCCCGCGCACGGCCGCGATCCCGTTCTTCTCCACGGTCCACGGCGGCCCGGTCGACACCGTGGGGCTCGACGCCGCGTACTGGTACCGGAACCTGCGCGAGACGGTCCGCTTCGACCCGACCGTGCGGGAGCTCCTCGCGGCCGGGCACCGTACGTATGTGGAGGTGAGCCCGCACCCGGTGCTCGCGATGTCCCTGCACGAGATCACCGAGAGTGCCGCGAGCACCGTGCTGACCTCGCTGCGACGGGACGAAGGACACCTGGGGCGCTTCCTGACCTCCCTCGCGGAGGCGCAGGTCCAGGGGGTCCCGGTGGCCTGGTCGGCGCATACCGGACCACGGGCTCGCCTGGTGGATCTGCCCACCCTCGCGTTCCAGCGCCGCCGCTACTGGCCCGACACGCTGCCCGCGGCGTCCGCCGTCCGCGAGGGAGACGACAGCGCGGCGGCCGTGTTCCGGCGGCGCCTCGCCGAACTCCCGGAGAACGGGAGGCAGTCGATGGTCCTTGAGACCGTGTGCGAGCACGCCGCAGCCGTGCTGAACCACGGCTCCCCGGCCGGCATCGACATCACCCAGGCCTTCACGGACCTCGGTTTCGTGTCGATGACGGCGATGGAGATGCGCAACCGGCTGGCAGGCGCGACCGGTGTCCGCCTCGCCCCGGCAGCGGTCTTCGACCACCCGACGCCGGAACGGCTGTCCCTGCATCTCCTCGCCTGCCTGACGGGCGCTCAAGAGCAGGCCGAAGAGCCGGTGTCGGCACAGGCGGCCACCGGCGAGCCGATCGCGATCGTGGCGATGGGCTGCCGATACCCCGGTGACGTGACCTCGCCCGAACAACTCTGGGACCTGGTCGCCTCGGGGCGGGACGCGACCTCCTCCTTCCCGGCCAACCGAGGCTGGGACACGGAGGGGCTCTACGACCCGAACCCCGGGCGGCCCGGGCGCACTTACGTCCGCGAGGGCGGCTTCCTGCACGACGCCGACCGCTTCGACCCGCTCCTGTTCGGGATCAGTCCGCGTGAGGCGCAGGCGATGGACCCGCAGCAGCGCCTCCTCCTGGAGGTGGCGTGGGAGGTCCTGGAACGGGCACGGTTGGCGCCCGACGCGCTCGGCGGCAGCCGAACCGGCGTGTTCGTGGGCCTCAGCGGCCAGGACTACCTTCCGCTGCTCACCGCCGAACCCGAGGACAGCGCCGGGCACTTGATGACCGGGACCTCGCCGAGCGTCGCCTCGGGGCGTCTCGCGTACACCTTCGGTCTCGAAGGCCCCGCGGTGACGGTCGACACCGCCTGCTCGTCGTCCCTGGTCGCGCTTCATCTCGCGGTGCAGGCGCTACGGCAGGGCGACTGCACGGCCGCCCTGGTGGGCGGGGCGACGATCCTCTCGACCCCGGGCGCGTTCGTCGAGTTCAGCAGTCAGGGCGCGCTGTCGCCGGACGGGCGGTGCAAGGCGTTCGCCGCGGGGGCGGACGGCACCGGCTGGGGCGAGGGCGTCGGCATGCTGCTGCTCGAACCGCTCTCCGTGGCGCGCGGCGCCGGACACCCGGTGCTCGCCCTGATCCGCGGCACCGCCACCAACCAGGACGGGGCGAGCAACGGACTGGCCGCCCCGAACGGACTGGCCCAGCAGCGTGTCATCAGGCAGGCGCTGGCCCACGCCGGACTCACCGCCCGCGACGTGGACGCCGTCGAAGCGCACGGCACGGGCACCACACTCGGCGACCCCATCGAGGCGCAGGCCCTCCTCGCCACATACGGCCAGGGGCGCCCGGCCCACGCTCCTTTGTGGCTCGGCTCGTTGAAGTCCAACATCGGTCACACCGCCGCCGCGGCCGGTGTCGGCGGTGTCATCAAGACGGTGATGGCGCTGCGCCGGGGCGTGCTGCCGCCCACCCTGCACGTGGACGAACCGACGCCCCACGTGGACTGGTCCTCGGGCGCGGTGGAGCTGCTCACCGAGGCCCGGCCCTGGCCGGAAACCGGCAGGGCACGTCGTGCCGGTGTCTCCTCCTTCGGGATCAGCGGGACCAACGCGCACGTGGTGCTCGAGCAGGCGCCGGAGGACCTGACGGAGACGGCGAACGAACCGAACGAACCGAACGAACCGAACGAACCGGGCGGACCGGTCGGGCCGGATGTGCAGGACGGGCAGGACGCGGCCGAAGAGCCCGCCGCCGGTTCCGCACCGCGCACCTCATGCCCCCTCACCTCCTCCCTCCCCGTGCTGCCCTGGGTGCTCTCGGGCGGGACCGAGGAGGCGTTGCGTGCGCAGGCCGAGCGGTTGCGCCGGTTCGTCGAGGAGCGTGCTGAGCTCGTACCGGCCGATGTCGCACGCTCGTTGGCGGCGACCCGGGCCCGGCTGGAGCACCGCGCGGTACTCCTCGGCCCGGACCGGCAGGCTCTCCTGGACGCGCTGTCGGCGCTGGCGCAGGACGCGTCCGGCCCGGGTGTGGTGCGCGGTACGGCGCGCGCCCGCGACCGGGTCGCGTTCCTGTTCTCCGGTCCCGCCCGTGCGGGGGCGGGGGAGTGGGCCGGGGCAACGGCTGGGGAACGAGCCGCGTTCGTACGGGAGTTGGCGGCGCGGTTCCCGCTGTTCGCGTCGGCGCTGGACGAGGCCGCCGCCGCGGTGGCGGCCGAGTTGGGCTGCCGCCCGGCAGACGTACTGCTCCCGAACGGAGAGGCGCCGCAGGAGCCGGTACGTGCCCCTGAGCTCGACCCGGTACTTGACCCGGTACTTGCCCAAGGGGCGCTGTTCGCCGGGGAAGTGGCCCTCTTCCGGCTCCTTGAGCACTGGGGGGTCAGCCCCGGGTTGCTCCTCGGCCGGTCCGTCGGGGAGGTCACCGCGACGCACTGCGCGGGCGCGCTGTCCCTGACCGACGCGGCGGTACTTCTCGTCGCCCTCGGCCGGGCGGTCGCGGGCGACGGCGAGGGCGAGCGGGAGGGCGGGGGCCGGGCCACGGAAGAGGCCCGCGCGGTCGTCTCCCACGAGTCGGCGGCGGACGGTATCCGACGGGCGGTCAAGACGCTGACGTTCCGCCCACCGATGACTCCGCTCGCCTCCGGCCACACGGGGCGGCCGGTGCCGTACGAGGAACTGTCGTCGCCGGAGCACTGGGTGCGCCTCGCACGGGAGGGCGGCACACCGGCCGACGGCGCGGGGTGGGCCGGGGCCCAAGGCGTGCGTATCCACCTCATGATGGGGCCCGTCCGTACCGGGGCGACCGGCCCGGACGGGAACGGAACCGGGGCGGCAGCCACGGCCGAGGGCCTCACCCTCCTGTCGCCAGCCGGGCAACAGCACACCGGTGAACTCGAAGCACTCCTCGCCGCGCTGGCCCAACTGCACGTCAGGGGCGTCCCGGTGGGGTGGGACAGGATGCTCGCCGACTGCGGCGCACTTCTGGTGGACCTGCCCACGTACGCGTTCCAGCGTCGTCGGTACTGGCCCGAGGGCACCGCGCCGACGATGGGGGCGAGCTCTGCTTCGGACGAGCACGGTCGGCAGCCGGCGGACCGGGCACGGCAGGTCAGGCAGAGTCTGGCGGCGGCGGACGGCCAGGAGCGGACCCGGCTCCTCGCCACCCTGGTCCGTACCCATGTCGCGGCGGTCCTCAGGCTGGCGGACCCGGACGCCGTCGACGACGAGCGGCCCCTGCCCGAGCTGGGCTTCGACTCGCTGACGGCGGTGGACCTGCGCAACCGGATCGGCGCGGACACCGGTCTGCGGCTCCCTCCGGGCCTCGTCTTCCGGCACCCCACCGTCTCTGCCCTGACCCGGCATCTGGCCGCGGAATGGACACCGACCGGTCCCGGCGACCTGGACGAGCCGCACGACGGGCACGCCCCGTACGCCTCACACCACGGGCACGCCCCGCACGACGCGGAAGCAGCCGCCCGTGAGGCCGAAGGGGGCCAACGCCTCACCCTCGGGCCGCTCTTCGCCCGCGCCGGTGAACTGGGCCGGACGGAGGAGTTCCAGGAACTGGTGCGTCAAGTCGCGCGATTCCGCCCGGTCTTCGAGGCGTCCGAGGAGCGGCCGCGGCCTCAACAGGTCAGGCTGGCGCGCGGTTCCGCCGCCCGGCTCGTGTGCTTTCCGACGTTCGCCGTCGGCTCGGGGGCCTCGCAGTACGCCCGGCTGGCTGCCGCCTCCGGGGGCGAGCACGATGTCTGGGCCCTGCCGGCGCCCGGCTTCGACTGGCGGGAACCGCTCCCCGCGACTGTGGACGCCCTGGCGGAACTCCAGGCGGATGCCGTCGCACAGTGCCGCGGCGGGAACGACAGCGAGGGCGGCGGCGACGGTGAAAGCAATGGCGGCCGCAGGGACGACGGCGGGCCCCTCGTCCTGCTCGGGTACTCCGCGGGCGGCTGGATCGCGCACGCCACCGCGGCCGCGCTCGAAGCGCGCGGCGCGGGCCCGGACGCCGTCGTGCTCCTGGACAGCCACTGGCCGGACAGCGCGATGCTTCCGTACCTCCACTCCTTGATCGAGCAAGCCCGTAGGTCGCAGGCGCGTAAGTCCGGTGCGCCGGACGGGAGCTGGCCCCAGGAGGCCGGTGACGACGCCTGTCTCACGGCCATGGCGCACTACGCCGGGCTGTTCCGGTCGTGGGCTCCGCGCGAGATCGGCGCGCCGACGCTGCTCGTACGGGCGTCGACGGCGGACTCCGGCAAGGCACCGAAGGACTGGCAGCCCCGCTGGCAGCTCCCGCACACGGCCGTCGATACGCCGGGGACCCATTTCTCGATCATCGGTGAACACATCGAGCCCGCGCTGCACGCGGTGGGCCACTGGCTCGGCGGCCTGCGCCGGGATCACCGCAGCCACCCACTGACGATCACCCACTGACGAGAACCCCACTGAGGACCACCCAAGGAGCACGATGACGTCCAACGCCGCCGACGGCCGCAACGCCCTGAACGACGACGCCCCGAAGAACGACAATGCCCCGAACGACAACACCCTGAACGACAACGGTCCGAACGACCTCGGCCATCTCGACCAGGCCGTGATCGACGGGCAGGCCGGGTACTCGAAGCCGTTGCTCAACCTCTACGACCTCATGGTGTACCGAGGCACCGGCCCCCTGCTGTGGCGCTGCCCGTCGGCGGTCTCCCGGAGCCTGTACGACACCAGTGTGGGCGCGCGCCACATGGACATCGGTGTGGGCAGCGGCTACCTGCTGCACCATGCGCGGTTCCCGGTGCCCGACCCGCGGATCACCCTGGTCGACCTCAACCCCAACTCCCTGGCCCACACGGCGCACCGGCTCCGCCGCCACGAGGTCACCACGGTCCGCGCGAACGTACTGGAACCGCTGCCCGTACCGGAGCACTCGCACGATTCGGTGGGCATGAGCTACCTGCTGCACTGCGTCCCGGGAAACCTCCGGGAGAAGGGCGTCGCCCTGGCGCACGCCGCGGCCGCGGTCCGCCCCGGCGGAATCGTCTTCGGCACCACGGTCCTTTCGTCCGGCGTGCCGGTGACCTCCGCGGCCCGCCGGGCCATGCGGATGCTCAACAAGCGGGGCGCGTTCCACAACGACGGCGACACCCTCGACGATCTCCGCGCCCAACTCGCCCAGCACTTCGACCGCCATGAACTGACCGTTCAGGGATGTGTGGGCGTATTCCGGGCGTGGACGGTGGCTTGAACCGTCTGTCCCCGAAGATCGCGGCTGGTCCATTTATCAAACGTTGAGCAGGTGAGTGGATAGTCTTCCTGGGGCCAGTGGTGGCATGCCGAGGGGGACACCATGTGGGGTGACGTAGTTTTCGACAGCGAGGACTACCCTGCCGACGACAGGTTCGAAGCCTGGAGACAAAGGGGAGTTGTCGCCAGGCACGAGGGCTCACTCGAGATCTTGAGCGACCGGGATGATCGGTTCTCGTGGCGCCAGCGCAGAGGAGACCTGGGTCCCGCGGGTTATTGGGCGGCGCGGGGCACGCCCTGGGGCTATCACAGAACGCCACGTCACGTGCGGGAGAACGGTGCGGAGCACTTTCATGTCGGACTTCTGACGAGAGGATCGTTGAACGTCGTCTGGCATGGGAAGGTCGACGAGGAAATCACGGTCAAGGATGGGGAGTTGTTCATTGACAGCAGTGCACGCTCGGTCAGTGCTTTCGTGGACACGAATGCGCCGGAGTGCAATCTGTCCGTGGTGAAGGTGCCCCGAGATCTGATGGCGCTGCCGCCCTCCCGCCTTGACCGCGCAAGTGAGCTGAATCTGTCGGTCCACAGCGTGTACAGCGGGCTGCTGGCCCAGCTCCTCGAACAGTTGGACAACGGCGCTTCCTCGTACCGGAATGCGGACGGGCCGAGACTCAGCCAGATCGCCGTGGATCTGCTCACCGCCCACGTCGCCCATGTCGCCGATGCCGAAGAGGTTCTTCCCGCGGAAACCCGGCAGCGGGAACTCCTGGTGCGCTGCAAGGTTTTCATCGAGCAGCACTTACGGGACCCCTTACTCACACCGTCGGCTGTCGCCAAATCCCAGCACATTTCCCTGCGTTACCTGTACCTGATCTTCCGGCAGGACGAAATGACCGTCGCCGCCTGGATTCGCCGAAGGCGTCTGGAAGGCGCGCGTCGCGAACTCTCCGACCCGGCAATGAACTCACTGCGCATTCACGAGATCGCCGGGCGCTGGTGCTTCTCCGGCCCCTCGGACTTCACCCGTGCCTTCAAGTCCGCATTCGGAACCAACCCCGCCGAGTTCCGTCAACTCCGGCAGGGACATCGGCATTAGCCGAGCGGGGCTGCGCGTACGGCCCGTGAGGGGCACAGCCACCGCGCACCCGCGTACCACCCTGGTTGTACGCTGGCCCAGCTCAACTGGGGCGTGGCGACAGGGGGAACGCGACGTGGAACCGCTGCTGGCGGGCGATCCGGAGACGATCGGGGCGTACCGGCTTGTCGGGCGGCTCGGCAGTGGCGGCATGGGGGAGGTCTTCCTCGGCCGTGCGGCGGACGGGGGCCTCGCCGCGGTGAAGGCGGCGCGTTCCGAGTACGCCCAGGACGCGGAGTTCCGGCGCCGGTTCGCCCGCGAGGTCGAGGCCGCGCGGAGGGTCGACGGGCGCTTCACGGCGGCCGTTCTCGACGCCGACCCGGCGGCCGTACGCCCCTGGTTCGCCACCGAGTACATCCCCGGTGTCTCCGTCACCGAGGCGGTCGCGGCCGGCGGGCCGCTGCCGGAGGAGCCGCTGCGGGCGCTGATCGCGGGGGCCGCCGCCGCCCTTGAGGCGATCCACCGCACCGGGCTCACGCACCGGGATCTCAAGCCGTCGAACGTCCTGCTGGCCGCGGACGGCCCGCGCATCATCGACTTCGGGATCGCCCGCTCCGCCGACCACACCCAGCTCACGCGTACGGGCATGGCCCCCGGAACGCCCGGATTCATGGCGCCGGAGCAGCTGCGCGGTGAGGGGATCGGACCCGCCACGGACGTGTACGCCCTCGGCGCGCTGCTGGTGTTCGCGGCGACGGGGGAGGGGCCGTTCGGGCACGGTGACACGCTGACGCTGATGTACCGCACGCTGGAGGAGGAACCCCGCCTCGACGGGGTTCCCGACGCGCTGCGACCGATGCTCGCGCGCTGCCTGGCCAAGGACCCCGGGGCACGGCCGAGCGTGGCCTCGCTGCGGGCGGAGTTCTCGGTGGCGGCGACACTGCCGGGCGGGCAGTGGCTGCCCGCCGAGATCGGCACGATGGTGGTCCGGCGCCAGGAGGACAGCGCCGGGGCCCGCGCGCCCCACGACACCCCGCCGCCACCTCCCCTGCCCCCGTCCGCGCCCGCGTCCCCGCTGTCGTCCGCTCCCACGTCCGCGGCCGTCGCACCCCCGACCCCTTCAGGATTTCCTCCCGGCGCCCCCTTCGGACAGCTGCCCGGGCAGCCG
The DNA here is from genome assembly GCF_013364195.1 of Streptomyces sp. NA04227. NCBI lineage: Bacteria > Bacillati > Actinomycetota > Actinomycetes > Kitasatosporales > Streptomycetaceae > Streptomyces > Streptomyces sp. NA04227. The sequence goes on from NZ_CP054918.1 coordinate 6,705,692, forward strand.
CCCACCGCCGCTGAACGGGGGCGGCTCTCGCGTCGAGGGCTGTTCGCGGCGGCCGGTGCCCTGGTCGCCACGGCGGCGGTCGGCGGTTCGATCGCGGTGATCGCGACGCGTGACGACGGGGACGGGGGCGACAAGGACCGGGCCGCCGAGAAGCCGGGCGGCGAGGGTCAAGGCGGGGACCCGGACCAGACAGGTACGCCGGACGAGGCACCCGCCGCCGATGGTTCCGCGCAAGGGGAAGCCATCGGCGACTTCGCGACCGAACCGTTGCCCGAGATCACGGCGGGCCATGCGTTCGGCACCCAGCCCACGGTCGCCACGGCGTCCGGGCCGCCGCCGAAGGAGATCACGGCGCTGGCACTCACCCCGGGGGAGGGCGAACCGCTCGCCGCGGGCGACAGCGGCCAGTGTCACTTCACGATGCAGGTCTGGGGCGAGAGCAAGGTCGTGGACAACTCGTGGAAGAACGGCGGCTCACCGGCGCTGCTCACGATCGGGACCGGCGAGGTCATCCCGGGCTGGGACAAGGTCCTTGTGGGTCGGAAGAAGGGGAGCCGGACGCTGTTCGCGGTGCCGCCGAAGTGGGCGTACGGCGACCAGGACGTGGGCAACGGCGTCAAGCCCGGCTCCACCCTGGTCTTCGTGGTGGATGTGATGGGCATCGGGATGCCGAGCGGCGGTACGGCGACCCCGTAGCGCTCCCGCGAACTCTCGCGAACTCCCGCGAACTTCCGGGCGGACCAGCGGCCTTGCGACGGACGGACGTTCACGTTGCCGGGCTGCGGTCCCCACTGCGCGAGCCGTGCAGCGCGAACGCCGTGTTGACCAGGGCGACATGGCTGAACGCCTGCGGGAAGTTGCCCAGTTGGCGTTCGTGGACCGGGTCCCACTCCTCGGCGAGCAGGCCCACGTCGTTCTGGACGTCGAGCACGCGGCGGAAGACCTCCGTCGCCTCCTCGCGGTGACCGGCCATGGCCAGGCTGTCGGCGAACCAGAGGGTGCAGGCGAGGAAGGCGCCCTCGCCGCCGGTCATGCCGTCGACGGCGTGCACCGCGTCGCCGTTGGAGGAGTAGCGGCGCAGAAAGCCGTGCTCGTCCAGGCTGCGAACGGCACTCAGGGTGCCGAGGATCCGGCTGTCCTGGGCGGGCAGGAACCCCAGGCGGGGGATGAGCAGGGCCGAGGCGTCCACCTGGTGCGAGCCGTAGTACTGGACGAAGGAGCCCCGATCGGCGTCCCAGCCGCGGGCGCAGACCTCCCGGTGGATGTCCTGGCGCAGCGCCCACCAGCGCCGGGCGGAGCCGCGCATGCCCGCCACTCGGGCCATCCGCAGGGCGCGGTCGGCCGCGACCCACGCCATGATCCGTGAGTGGACGAAGTGGCGTGGCGGGCCGCGTACTTCCCACAGTCCCGCGTCCGGCTCGTGCCAGTGCTGCTCCAGATGCGTCATGAGATCCCCCATCAGATGCCAGGTGGGGGCGTCGATCGGCACGCCGGACCGCAGCGCCGAGTACAGGGCGTTCAACACCTCGCCGTACACGTCGAGTTGGAGCTGTTCGGCGGCGGCGTTGCCGACCCGTACCGGGAGCGAGCTTTCGTATCCGGTCAGCCAGGGCGCCAGGGACTCGTCCACGCGCCGCTGCCCGAGGACGCCGTACAAGGGCTGCAGATCGCCCGGGTCACCGGCGGCCGCCCGTAGCAACCACCGCGTCCAGGCGAGGGCTTCCTCGCGATAGCCGCTGCGCATCAGGCAGGAGAGGGTGAGGGTGGCGTCCCGGATCCAGCAGAAGCGGTAGTCCCAGTTGCGTTGCCCGCCGGGCCACTCGGGCAGGGAGGTGGTGACGGCCGCCACGATGCCGCCGCTCGGGGCGTAGGTCAGGGCCTTGAGGGTGATGAGGGAGCGTACGACGGCCTCGCGACCGGGTCCCTGGTAGCGGCACTTCGCGGCCCAGGAGCGCCAGAAGTCGAGGGTGCTCTCCAACTGGTCGGAGTCGTCCGCCTGTTGCGGGCCTTCGGTCGCGGGGGTGGCCGTGAGGTGTGAGGGGATCCAGTCCAGGACGAACGTCCGTTGGTCCCCGCGGCGCATGGTGAAGTCGAGTGAGGTGCCGGTCCGTTCGACCGTGATGTCGACACCGGCCGAGCAGGAGAGCACCACGGAGTCCGGGCCCGCCACGGCGGCCGCGGCACGGCTGTTGACGCGTCTGTTCCACGGGACGATACGGCCGTTGTCGAATCGCAGTACCAATTCCCCGTGCATGGCCACACTTCCGGAAAGGCCACGGACGATGCGTACCACCCGTGGATAGTCACGCACGCGCAGCGGCATGAAGTCCGTTACCAGAACGGCCCCGCCGACCGTCTCCCACACGGAATCCAGAACGAGCGTGTCACCGCGATACGAACGGCGATTGCAGTGGCCTTTCACGCCTGCCGGGGCCAGGCGCCAGAATCCGTGGCGGGCGTCCCCGAGCAGCGCCGCGAAGCACGCGGGGGAATCGAATCGTGGCACGCACATCCAGTCGATGGCGCCGTCCCTGCCAACCAGGGCGGCCGTCTCAAGATCCCCAATCAGGGCATAATCTTCAATTTGCCCAGCCATGTGGAAATTCTAGCCAGTCGCGCAAGCCCTGGATATGGCCGATCCTCCGTCGGTGAGTGCGGACGGGGTCTTGGGAGCGGGGTGCAAGGCGCGCTTGACCGGCGGGTTTGCGTCGCCGCATCATGAAGACGTTGTGCCTGTCCAAGGGAATCGAATGGGTTCCCGGAGGCGATCGCCTTGATCATTCATCCGCTGCGCCGGGCCACCGACAGGCCCGCACCCGTTGTCGCCGCACGGCCGACCGTGAGCCTGGTGATTCCGGTCCGCGACGAGAGTCCCGGGCTCGACCAGCTCCTTCGTGAAGTGCCCGGCTGTGTGGGGGAGATCGTCCTCGTGTACCACGGTCCGGGCCCGCACCCCGCTTCCCCCGCCCCGTCGTCGGCCGCCGCCCCGCGTATCCGCCGGATCTGCCCGGGAGTCGGCAGCGGGGGAGAGGCGGGGGAGATCATTCACGAGGGACTGCGGGTGGCCGTGGGCGAATTCGTGGTGCTCATCGACGCGGACGGCAGTATGCGCCCGGGGGAAATCCCGCATTATGTGCACTACCTGGAAAGCGGTTACGACTTCGTGAAGGGCTCGCGTTTCATCGCGGGCGGCGACAGTCCCGGTTATCCGCTCGCGCGACGTGCCGGTCACCGCGCGCTGCTGAGTGTGGCGCGGTTGCTCTACGGTCAGCGTCTGACGGATATCTGGTACGGATTCTGCGCGTTCCGGCGCGATTTCCTGCGGCTGCTTCCGCTGCGCCCGGACGGAGTGGAACCGGGTGCCTGGATGGTGGTGCACGCCCTGCATTACGGTCTGCGTATCGCCGAGGTGCCCAGCGTGGAACTGCCGCGCCGATTCGACACCTACCGGCTGCGCACGCTCCATGACGGCTGGCGAATTCTGTGGGTTCTGCTGGCGGAACGGCCGCGCAATGGACTGGCGCGAGCCGTCCGGACGCACCGTCGGCGCCGAGCCGAGACATAACGGCGATTCTTAAAAATCGTCATATTCAGCCTGAAACGGTTGACATGCTTCTCCGGGCGCGCACAGCATGGGTGAGAAGACAAGTCGCCTCACACGTGCTTTTCCGTATCCGTGGCGACAACTCGTTGGGAAGAGATCTCCGTGTTCTCGGTCCAGACCATCACTTACTCGGGACCGCCCGGGGCACACCCTCTGCGGCGGTCGACCGACTGGCCCGCGCGGCATACGCGCGGCGGTGGCCGGGACCACGACGCGGCGAGGGACCACGCTCCGGCACGGCGCCAGTCCGACCGTGTGCGCCGGGCTCCCTGCGCCTACCGGCCGCTCGTCCCGCGGGTCCGCGTCGCGCCCCGTCGCCGCCGTGCGCGGGCCCGCGTCGCACGCTCCGGCACCGCACGCCGCGACGACTCCGGCCCATCGGCCCCAGGCGACGGCTCACCCGCACACAGGACCCTCCTCGGCCCTGACCCGGCGGGGGGCGAGGACGGATGACCTCCGTGCTGACGCGCCCGCCCGTCGACCTGGAAGTGATCTTCCCGGCGTTCAACGAGGAGCACCGCCTGCCGAGCACCGTCTCCACCGCGGTCGATCATCTCGCCCGGTGCCCCTGGTCGTCCGCCGTGGTGGTGGTCGACAACGACAGCGGCGACCGCACCCATGACGTACTCGACGGCTATGGCGCGGCCGGGGTCGAGGTCTACGCGATCGGCTGCAGCGACCACGGCAAGGGCGCCGCGGTACGCCGCGGCATGGCCACCTCCTCGGCCCGCTTCGTCGGCTTCGCCGACGCGGACAACGCCACCCCCTTCGACACCGTCGACCAGGTCATGCCGCTGCTGCGGCAGGGCCACGCCGCGGTGATCGCCTCCCGGCGCGCGGACGGAGCGAGCTACGAGATCGAGCAGTCCGCGCTGCGCCGCTGCGGCGGCTGGATGTTCCGGGCGCTCGCACGGCTGACCGTGCCGGACATCGCCGACACCCAGTGCGGTTTCAAGTTCTTCGACGGCCCGCTCGTGCGTGAGGTGATCGACGACTGCCGCATCGACGGCTTCGCCTTCGACGTGGAGATCCTCGCCCGCCTCGCGCGCCGTGGCCACCGGGCCACCGAGGTCCCCGTGGCCTGGTCCGACGTACCGGGGTCGACGTTCTCCGCACGACGGGACGGCCTGCGCTCGATGGCCGACCTGATCCGGATCTCTCTTGCCAGGTGACACCATGTCCGCACTCCAGGAACTCTCCCGCGCCGACATCCTCTTCCTCAACTGGCGTGATCCCGGCCATCCCCGGGCCGGTGGCGCCGAGGCCTACTGCTTCGAGATCGCCTCCCGGTTCGCCGCCGCCGGTGCGCATGTCACGCACTTCTCGGCCCGGTACCCGGGAGCCGCACCACGCGGGACGAGGGACGGCGTACGGATGCTGCGCGGCGGTGGCACCTACGGGGTGTACGCGGCGGCCGCCCGCCATCTGCTCGGGCACCGGCACGGCTACGACGCCGTCATCGACTTCCAGAACGGCATCCCGTTCTTCTCCCCGCTGTTCACCCCGCGCTGGACCGCCGACATCTGCGTCATCCACCACGTCCACCAGAGCCAGTTCGACCTGATGCTGCCCCGGCCGCTCAACATCGTCGGCCGGATGCTGGAGAAGCAGGCGGGCAGCGCGGTCTACCGGGGGCGGCCGGTGGTCGTGGTGTCGCCGTCGACGCTGGAGGGCACCCGCAGGGAACTCGGCTTCCACAACCCGATCTACATCGTGCCCAACGGCAGCCCGCCCGCGGCCACTTCGGACAACCCCGCGAGTACGCCGCGCAGCGATACACCGACCCTGGCCGTCGTCAGCCGTCTGATGCCGCAAAAGCGCATCGACCTGCTGGTGCGGGCCATGCCGCAACTCGCCTGCCGGATACCGGACCTGCGGCTCGACATCGCGGGCGAGGGCCCCGAACTCGGCGCGCTGCGCGACCTCGCCGAGGACCTCGGCGTCGCGGACATCACGCACTTCCACGGACACGTTTCCGAGGAGGCCAAGCAGCGGCTGCTCGCCGGTGCCTGGCTGACGGTCGTCCCGTCCGCCGCCGAGGGCTGGGGCCTCACCGTGATCGAGGCCAACGCGGCGGGCACCCCGACACTCGCGTACGACGTGCCCGGGCTGCGCGACGCCGTACGGCCCGGGCACAACGGCTGGCTGCTGCCGCCGGAGGGGGACCTGGCCGACGGAGTGGCCGCCGCCCTGGAGACGCTGGCCGAACCGGCCGCCCGGGCACGGGCGGCGACCCGGTGCCGGTCCTGGGCAGCGGCGTTCTCCTGGGACGACAGCGCGGAGCGCCTCGCCGCCGTGGTCCTCGAGGAGATCCGCAGGACACGACGTCATCAGCGCTCCCGCCGCCGGCCCAGCGACCTCACCGTGGTCGGCCGATTCCGGGCCGAGGACGCCGAGGACGCCGCGGCCACCGAGGCCGCCCTGGAACGGGTGCTGCGGCAGACCGACACCTGGGTCCGCGACGGCGACCGCTTCCATCTGCTCCTGCACGGCTGCGACGAGGTCAGAGCGCTGCGCGCGCTGCACCGTCTCGGCGTGCACGCACCCGAACTCACCCTGGCCAGCCGCCAGGACGTCCTCGTCGGAACGAGCGGCCTCGACGGCGCCGACGGCACCGAGGGCGCCGACGACCTCTTCCCCGACCGCCGCCGGGGATTCGGCGGAGGCACCTCATGAAGGACCGGGTGACCGCCGCGGCGACCGGGCCCACCGGCTCGGACGGGGCCACGGCCGTTCGTGGCGCACGCTGGATCACCGGTGCCTCACTGGTCATCGGGGTCCTCAACTACGCCTACGCGCTGGTGCTCACCCGGCTCCTCGACGTCGACGCCTACACGACCTTCGCGGCCGGACAGGGTCTGCTGCTGTGCGCGGCGACCGTGGCGCTCGTCGCCATCCCCTGGGTCCTGGCCCAGGCCCTCGCGCGCTCCACCTCGGCGGCCGAACGCGAGGCCGCGGTGCGGTTCGCCGTACTGATCTCCGTAGTGGGCGGCGCGGTCGCCGGAGTGGCGGTCGCCGCCGTGTCCGCGCAGTTCGCGGGGCCCGACGTGGTCGTACTCCTCGGCGGCGTCACCCTGCTCATCTACGTCACCCGTGTGACCATCGGCTGGCTCCAGGGCACCGAACGCATGCGCACGCTCGCGGGCGTGACCGCCGGAGAGGCCGCGCTGAAACTCGTCGTCGGCCTGCTGCTCGTGGCCGCGTTCGGCCTCGGCGACCTGGGCGCGCTCGCCGCGTTCGGGATCGGCGTGGCGCCGTTCCTGATCTGGTGGCCCCGCGGCCGGTCGCGCGGCGGCAGGCGCTGGTCCGAGATGCCGGCCAACCGTGCGCTGTGGCGCCGTGCGCTCCAACTGGGCACCGTTCAGGGCCTGGTGGCGATGACGGCCACCATCGACCTGGTGCTCGTGGCGCTGCTGCCGATGGCGGGCTCGTCGATCGCCAGCTACCAGGTGAGCGTGATGGTGGGCCGGGTGCCGCTCTTCCTGGCCAGCGCGATCGCCGTGGCCTTCTTCCCGATCCTCTCGCGCCGCCGCCGGGACACCAGCCTCGCCACCGCCGCGGTACGGATGTACCTCGTGGCCGCCCTGCCGCTGACCGCGGTGTGCGCCACCGCGCCCGACGCCCTCCTCGGCGCGGTCTTCCCCGACGGCTACCAGCAGATGGGCGCCCTCGTCCTGTTCACGGCGATCTCCGGCTTCGCCGTCGGCGCGGTGAGTCTGGTCGCGATGTTCTTCCAGGCCGACAACGACCAGTCCTGTCTGCGCCCGCAGGTCGTGGGCCTGGTCGCGTTCGTGGCGGCGCTGCTGCTCGGCTGGCGGATGGGCGGCGTCGTGGGTCTCGCGGTGGGCGGCGCCTGCGGCACCCTCGTGGCGATGGTGCTCATGGTGCGCCTGCTGATACGGCGCCAGGGCTCCGCTGCGCTGCGCGGCCTGCCGTTCGCCGAGCCCCTGCTGATCACCGGCGTCCTCATCGCCGTACACACCCAGCCGGTGCTCTGGCTGATCGCCGCCACCGGTACGGGCGTTCTGGCCTCCATACGCTTCCTGCGCCACCGCGCGGACGTGGACGCACCCACCACGGCGCACTCCGAGGGGAGCACAGGCCCGGCCGGTCACCCCGCCCGCGACGCCCGCACCGGCGGGCGCAGGGCCTCCCGCCGACTCCTTGTCGGCGTCTCCGGCCCCGACGGCGTCGGCAAGACCTCCCTCGTCGACAAGCTGGTCCCGCTGCTGCGCGACAGCGGCTACACGGTGAGCACGGCCCACTGCTACGGCTGTGTGTTCTGCCGCCGTTTCCCCGGACGGCCACGGTTCTGGCGGGACGCGGACCGCAGGACCGTCCTCGGTGTGTGGTTCGACACCGCGCACGCCTGGTTCGACGCGGCCGAGGCCGCCGTACGGACCGCCGGGGCGTGCCTGGGCGCGCGGACCCGTGGCCGCGACGGTCGACCCCGGCTCGTGGTCACCGACCGGGGCCCGCTCGACTCCCTGGTGAAGTTCGACCCTCCCGAGGGCTCGGCCACCACCGCCCTCTTCCGCCGTCTGGCGCGCCGGTACGACATGACGCTGAGCCTGTCGCCCGGCACGGAACCCGGACACTGCGTTCGCCGCGCCAACTGGACCACCCGCTACGAGCGTTGGGGCCGCACCCTGCCGCGCACACACGAACTGCCGACGCCCGGGCACGACGTACGCACCGCGACCCGCTCCGCCCTCGCGCTCGTCCGCTCACACGGGGACGAGCCGCGCACACCGGCGACGGCGGACGGCCACCGGCGCCGCCGTGTCGTCATCTCGATCTTCGACGACTTCGGCAACCCGCACTATCGCGGCGGCGGGGCAGCGGTCATGGAACGAGTGGCCCGCCGCCTGGACCAGGACTACGACGTCACGATCGTCACCGCCGCCCGGCACGGCGGCACCCGCACCAGGAACGGACTGCGCTACCACTATGTGCCGGTGTGCCGGGCCGGACCGCGCGCGGGCCAACTCCTCTTCTGGGCCACGCTTCCCTTCCTGGTCCGCCGGGTTCCGCACGACCTGTGGCTGGAGAGCTTCACGCCGCCGCTGGGCACCGGCTTCCTGCCGCTGTTCACCCGCAAGCCCGTCATCGGTGTCGACCAGGGCGGCGGCGCCATCCGGCAGAAGTACCGCTTCCTGCCCTCCGGCGCCGAGCGCGCGGGAGTGCGCCACTACCGGCAGATCGTGGTCCTGAACGAGCCGGACGCCGAGGAGGTCCGGCGCCGCAGCCCGCGCGCGGCCGTGCACGTCATCGAGAACGGCGTGGACCCGCGGCACACGGACCGCAGCGAGTTCGGCACCGGCACCCACATCACCTGGCTGGGCCGTATCGACATCCGGATCAAGGGACTCGAACTCCTGCTTGAGGCCTACCAGTTGGCCGCGCCCGCCCTGCCGCTCCTGGTCGCCGGAAGCGGGACGGCGGCGGAGGAACGCAAGCTGGAACGGCTCCTCGACGAGACCGAGGGCGACGTTCGCTGGCTCGGTCATGTCTCCGGCGAGCGCAAGGACCGGCTGCTTGCCGAGAGCGCCTTCGTCGTGATGCCGTCCCGCCACGAGACCTTCGGCCTGGTCGCGCTTGAGGCCATGGCCCACGGAAAGCCCGTACTGCACTTCGAACTCGCCAGGCTGCGCTGGCTGTCGGGGAAGGGGGACGTCGCCGTCCCGCCCTTCGACGTGCCGCGCCTGGCCGAGGAGATCGGCCGTCTCTCGCGGGCGGAGGAGGAACGGCGCAGGCTCGGCCGCGCGGCCTACCGTGCCGCGGGCCAGTACACCTGGGACCGGATGACCGGACGCTACCGGGCGCTGGTCGAGTCCGTACTCGCGGACGGCCGTCCGGCCCCCTCCGCCCCCACTCCCGATGCCGTACCCAAAGCTCCCGAACCCCTTGACCCCGTACCGACCGGAGCGAAGGAGGCTGCCGACCATGGCCGTTGAACCCGTCGGAGGGCGCATTGGCGCGCGACCCGGCGCACTCACGGAGACCGACTCCCTGGCGAGCGCGCTCGAGCGGTGCGCCCGGCTGGTGGTGCTCTCGCCCCATCTCGACGACGCCGTCCTGTCCTGCGGTGGGCTCATCGCCCACGCCCGGCGCCGGGTCCCGGTGACCGTGGTGACCCTGTTCTCCGCGGCCGACGGTCCGCCGTACACGCTCTCGGCGCGCCGCTGCCTCCAGCTGGCCGGGGTGTCCGACGCACGGACGCTCTACGAGGCCCGGCGCACGGAGGACCGGGCCGTGCTCGGCGGGCTCGGTGTCGACTGGCACCACTCCGGCCTGACCGAGGGCCTGTTCCGCCGCAAGCCCGGCTACGGCCCGCCCGACGGCCGCCCGGTGAACCGGCTGCTGCCCGAGCTCGGCCATGTGTACCCGACCTACCGCTGGCATGTGGCGCGCGGCCGGATATCGCCGTACGACAGAGCCGTACTGAACGACCTGACGCGCGCGCTGAACAACGACGGGACGCGCACCGGGAGGGAAAACGGGCATGACCCGCACCACCGGCGTGCGGACGGACGGGCGGGGGAATCCGCGGGCCTCCTCCCTGAGATACCCGAGATACCTGAGGTACCCGAGATACGCGAGATGCCGCCCGGGCCCCGTGCAGGCCGACCGGAAGGCCCGACCGGCCCGACACTCCTGCTCGCCCCGCTCGCCGTCGGCGGCCACGTCGACCACCTGCTGGTGCGTACCGCCGCCGAGCTCAGCACGCGCGACGTCGTCTACTACAGCGACTTCCCGTACAACCTGCGGCACGCCGCCGACGCACGCTTCCTGGAGCGCAACGAGCTGACCGAAGTGCGCTGGGAGCGGGAACTCGACGGCAAGTCCGCGCTGATCAGGGGCTACCGCACACAGGCCGACGGACTGTTCCCCGGCGGGCACATCCCGCTCGCCGCCGAACGCTACCTGTGCCCGAGGACGCGCCCATGACTGTCACCGAGCAGCCCCGAACCCGCGTGCCGGCACCCGTGCGCCGGGTCCGCGGGCTGCCCACCGCGCTGCTCGCCCTCGCGCTCTTCGCGCTGACCGCGGCACTGCGCATCGTGGGCCTGGACCGGTCCGCGGACCTGTTCGTCGACGAGCTCATCTACCGGGAGCTCGGTGCCAGCGCGGCACGCGGCGGCTTCCCCCGCACCGACGAGGGACTCTTCTTCCTGCACCCGCCCGGCTATTTCTACGTACAGGCCGGATGGGGCGAACTGATCGGCTTCAGCCCGGACTTGGCCACCAGCATCTACGAGGCCAGGCTGCTGAGCGTGCTGTTCGGCGCCGGGACCGCCGCCCTGCTGATGCTGCTGGTCACCCGCGCCTCAGGCTCCCGTATCGCCGGAGTGCTCACCGCCCTGCTCTTCGCCCTCGACCCGTACGTCATCCGGCAGAACGACCGGGCGATGCTGGACACCCTGACCATGTTCTGGGTGGTCGCCGGATATCTCGCATTGCTCGGCCTGTGCCGGAGGCCGGGCCCCGACCGCAAGTACGGGCGGGCCGTCGCCGTGGGCCTGCTGTTCGGGATGGCGCTGCTGACCAAGGAGCACTCGGCACTGATCACGCTGCTGCCGCTGCTCCTCGCCCTGCTCCTCGGCTGGGGACCGCCCCGCCGCCTGCTGGCCACCGTCGCCGGGGCCTCGCTCGTTCCGTACGCGGCGTATCTGACCGTGGTCTACACGACGGGCCACTTCGAGGGCTTCCTGTGGGCCAAGCAGAACGGGGTCCAGCGGCTCATCGGCGTCGTTCAGGACACCGGGTTCAACGCCGAGGGCACCCCGTCCCTGGCGAGCCGCCTCGCCGCCGAACTCGCCACCTTCGCCTCCACCTACGGACTGCTCGCGCTCGGGCCGATCGCCCTGGTCGTCCTGATCCGGCGCAAGGACCCCGGACTGCGGATGCTGGCCCTGTTCGAACTGTGCGCGGGTTTCACCCTGCTGTTCGCGCTCACCCAGGGAACCCTTGAGGAACAGGCGCTGTACCTCCTTGTGGTCCCCAACCTGGCGGCGCTGGGCGTCGCGGGGGCGCTGCTCGTCCGTCGGGTGCCGGCCGCCCCCGGCCGCATGAAGGACGAGCGGCCCGCACGGCTGTTGCGACGCCGGTTCCTGCTGGCGACGACGGCGCTGGTGCTCGGCGCGGCGACGGTCTTCTCCAGCGTCTCCTACGTGGAGGGCCGGACCCAGCGCGACGACGGATTCGCGCGCCTGCGCGCCTATATGGCAGAGAACGTGCCGAACGGCGCGGCCGTCACGGCGGGCGACGGCGCCAGCGCCGGAGGCATCTCCAGCTGGGCACTCAAGGACCGCTACCAGGTGGGGGACTGGCTGACCCCGGCCGACCGTGAGCACTCCCGCGTCCGCTATCTCGTGGTGCCGTGGAAGCTGCTCGACCAGGGCTACGGGCGACTCGACGCCGACAGCGTCCGGCGGCTCGCCAAGGAGGGGCGGCTCGTCTTCTCCGTGCACGAACGCAGCTACGGCACCCTCGCCCTGTACGAACTGCCGCTGCCCGGCCAGGCGAACGGGAAGGCGAGCCCGGCCGGGCACCTCACGGGAGCCGGATCCGGCCATGACCGTTGACGAGCCCGTCACCCGGGTACTCCTCCTGACCAGCGGACCGCTGGACGGGCGGCGGGGCGCCGACATCCAGCTCGCGGCCGCGCTGGCCCGCTCCCTGCAAGGCCTGCACTACTACTGGTTCCGGCAGTGGCCGCCGCGGCCGCGGTCCGCCTTCGAACTGCCGGGGCGTGCGGTGCCGGTCCTGTCCTCCACCGGGGTGCCGGGCCGTCCCGAGCGGTTCCAGGCGGCGGCGGTCGGCGCGCTGCTCGCCCACCGCGTCGAACTCGTACACGCCGTGATGACCATCGGCGAGAGCTTCCCCGGCTTCTCCCGGATGTGGCCGCGGCTCATCGGCAACAGGCCGGTGCTGCACACCGTCCCCGGAGTGATGGATCCCCAACTCCTCGCCGACTGCCGTCCGTTGGGACCGACCGTGGCCCACTCGGAGGCTGCCGCGCGCAATCTGCACGAGGCGGGTTTCGGTGAGGTGTGCGTGGTCGGGCCGCCCGTTCCGCTGGACCGGTGGCCGATGATGCCGCGGCGGATCGACGGACCGCCCGTCGTCCTGGTCACCGGGCACCACGACCCGGGCGGCGGCGCGCAGGACGCGATCGCGGCCAGTGGCGTCGCCGTCCGCGCCGGGGCACGGCTCCGCCTGGTCCTCGCCGTCCGCGACCGGCCCGGCCAGAACCCGGCCAGGCGCGTCGAGGAACTGCGCGCCCAGGCCGCCCACGAAGGGCTCAGGGACACCGAAGTCCTCGGCCACGTCGAGGACATGGGCGCACTGCTCGCGGCCGCCGACATCCTGCTCTATCTGCCGACCGTCCTCGGGGCCAAGGCGGACATACCGCTCACCGTCCTGGAGGCGCTGGCCACCGGGCGGCCGGTCATCCTCAGCGAGCTGCCGCAGTTCGTCGCCCTGCACGACACCGTCCTGCGGGCACCGCTCAACGACCCGCACCGTACCGGCCATCTGCTGCGGCAACTGCTCGAACGGCCGTGGTGGTGGCAGCATCTGGCCGAACAGGGCCGGGCCGTGGTCGAGAGCCGTTTCGGTGAGGACCGGTTCGTCGCGCGGTACGCCCGCCTCTACCGGGAGCTCCTGCAGTGACCGGCCGCCACCGGCTGCCCAAACGGCGCTGGGAGTCCCTCCGCACGCTGCTGCCCCGCGGCCGCAGGTTGCTTCCGTACGCGGCACTGGTGGTGTGCGTGGTGACCCTGGTCGTGGTCACGCTCAGCGTCGGCGGCCAGCCCTCGCAGGACCGGGGACGCCACTGGTTCGGCACCCTCCAGACCGAACCCGCCGCCGCGCAACGGGAGAAGGAGCACGGCGTCACGGTGGCCCACCTCCAGGTCGACTGGAGCCGCCTGGAGCCCTCACCCGGCCACTTCGACCGCCGCTACCTCGCCGAACTACGTACCCGGCTCGCCGCGTTCCGCACCGCGGGCATGAAGGTCGAGGCCGGACTCGGCCTCAACCAGCCGCCGCGCTGGCTGTTCGAGCGGCACCCGGAGGCGGCCTTCACCGACCAGCACGGCAAGCGGTCCCGGGAGAGCGCCAACCTGGTGTTCAGCCAGGACGTGCGCGACGCGGCCCGGAACTATCTGCAACGCCTCGACCGTGCCCTCGGCCTGAACTCGTTCTGGGCGATCCGCGTCGGCGTCAACGGCTCCGGCGAGTTCACCTACCCCGACGCCGCCCCGGCGCCGGAAGAACGGTCCGGGGGGCACCACGGCTCCTTCTGGGCCTTCGACCGGTACGCACGGGCCGCACACGCCGAGCCCGGCCGGGCCGAGGGCGTGCCGATGAACCCGTACCCCGGCTGGCGCCCCGGCCAACGCACCCACCACGGCGCGGAGTTCACACCGCGCCAGGCGCTGCGCTGGTACGAGTGGTACCTGTCCTCCCTGGCCGGTGCGGTCAACTGGCAGGTCGACCGGTACGACGACCTCGGGTACCGGGGACTGCTGAAGGTGCTGGTCCCCGGGACGGGCCTGCGGCCCGCGGAGCTGAGCGCGGCCGTCCGCGACCGGCTCGGCGACGGCCGGGAGTCGGCGCTGCTCGGCGAGGGCGCCGGGTTCTCCCGCACCATCGGCCGGATCCAGCACCAGGACAACGTCCAGATCGTCAGTACTGCACTCGTCGACGGCTCCGGCATCCCGCGCGACAACGTCTGCCGCCCCGAGGACAAGTCCGTCGGCCTGGACGGGCGTACCCACAACGGGCGCCCGGCCGCCGTGGAGAACTGGTCCTCGGTCCGCTGGATCGCGCGGATCGCGACGCTGGAGGACTTCCCGCTGAGCGGCGAGAGCGCGGGCGCGCACGTCGCCCCGTACCACCCGGGCGTCATGGACAGGGCGGCGTGGCAGATGCGGGCCTGTGGGCTCAAGGGGCTCATGTGGGCCTTCGACGCCAATCTCCACGACGGCACCGAGGGCACCTCGCTCAAGGAGTACGCCGCCGTGATCGAAGAGCAGGACCGGTGAACGAGCCTCAAGGAGGCAGCCATGACAGTAGATGTGATCACCCCCGACGAACTCGGCCCCGCCGAACTGACCGCCTGGCGCGACTTCCAGCGGGCCGACCCCGGACTCGACAGTCCGTTCCTGGCACCGGAGTTCACCCTGGCCGTCGGCCGTGAACGGCCCGGCGCCCGGGTCGCCGTGCTCAGCGACGGTACCGGCGAGGTCGGCTTCTTCCCCTTCGAGCGGCACCGCCTCGGCCTGGGCGTCCCCATCGGCGAGGGTCTGTGCGACCGGCAGGGACTCGTCCACACCCCGGGACTCGACTGGGAGCCGCGCGAACTGCTGCGCGCCTGCGGGCTCCAGCTCTGGCGCTTCGACCATCTCGCCGCGGGACAGTGGCCGTTCGAGCACGGAGTCGTGCACCGCGGTGAGTCCCCGGTGCTGGATCTGCGCGAGGGCTTCGACACCTATCTGGCGGGCTACCGCAGCCGGGCACCGCAGAGCGCGAAGTCCCTGGACAAGAAGCGGCGCCGCCTGGAGCGCCGACTGGGACCCGTACGGCTGGAGTTCGACGATCAGGACCCCCGCATGCTCGCCACGCTGATGCGGTGGAAGTCCGGGCAGTACCGGGACAAGAACCAGGTCGACCTCTTCTCCCGGCCCTGGGTGGTGGACCTTCTGGACGAACTGCGGCGCACCCGGGCGCCCACGTGTACGGGCGTCCTGTCCACCCTGTACGCCGCCGACCGGCCGATCGCCGTCCACCTCGGCCTGAGGTCCGAGCGGGTGCTCCACTACTGGTTCTCCTCCTTCGACCCCGAGGTGTCCGCCTACTCGCCCGGCCGGATGCTGCTGATGGAACTGGCACGGGCCGCCGCCGACGAGGACCTCGACTGGCTGGAGCTGGGCAAGGGGCAGGAGGACTACAAGCAGCACGTGAAGTCGACCGCCCTGACCGTGACCGAGGGCTGGGCGACCCGCGACACCCTGCCCGCGACGGTGCGCCGCGCCCAGGTCGAGTCCGCGAACCGGCTGCGCGCGGCGGTGGCTGACAACCCGATGCTGCGGGACCTGGCCCTGCGGACACTGCGCCGCTTTCCCCGCATGTGGCAAGGGACTTGAGCGCACGCCGGGCGTTGGGACCGGCGGTAGGCCGTACGCCGCGCACCTCACCGGTACGCCGCTCACGTCACCGTGCGGGCGGCCGTACCGCACTCAACAGCACCATGCCGGTGTCCCCGTACTCGGGCAGGCTGCGGTCCTTGGGCACCCGGTCGATGCGCAGCCGGTCGGTGAGCGGGGCGAACACCGCGCGGATCACCGCCGTGTCCACCCGGGTGGCGGGCCACACCCGTTCGGCGTCGAGACGATAGCTGGGCATGTTCTCCATGAAGGCGGCGACCAGCCGCCCGCCGGGACGGACCGAGCGGACGAACGCCCGGCACAGCGCGGCGAATTCGGCCGGATCCTCGGTGACGCTCTCCGCCACGAAGTGCATCGACGCCAGGTCGTACGTCTGAGGCGCGAGACTCTCCAGACTGCCCGGCACCACGCGAACCCGCCGCAGAGCCTCGTCGAGCGTCGGCGGCAGCGCCGGATTGAGACCGCGGCACAGTCCGTAGAACGGCAGCCAGCTCGCGTCCGCACCCTCGGTCAACTGCCGCCGCAGATACGCCCGGTTGCTCGCACCGGGCTCCACCGCGTCCACCCGGCGACTGGCCGCGGCGGACAGCATCAGCGGATACAGATTGGGCCCGGCCCCGCACTCGGCGCTGGCCCGGAGCCCGCCCGGCGCGATCTCCCGGTAGACGCGTGAGTGGTGCCGGATCACCGCGGCGTCACCGGGATGGATGTCACGGTAGTTCTGGTCCAGATACGCGTCCACCGGCCAACGGTCCCAGTCCGCCTCGGAGTTGGCCCTCGGGCGCGGTGCGGAAGGCGGTGTCACCGCCGCCCCCTGGACGGGCTCGGCGCTCCCCTTCGGGACCGGACGGGAGACCAGGAGCCCGCGGAACCCGGCGGCCGTGCCGTACCCGGTCCAGGTCCCGGCCCCTGCTCCTCACCGGCCCGTTTCAGCGGGAACCGCTGCATCAGATCGGTGAGTACGGAGTTGAGCTCGTCGATCTCCTCGTCCGTGTTCGCCGCCGTGACCTGGATACGGAACCCGACCTGATGACGCGGCACCAGCGGATAGGCGGCCAGGGTGACGTAGATGCCGCGCTGCCACAGATACGTGCCGAGGGCGTCGATGTCGGAGGCCTCCACGAGCTGGATCTCGATGATCGGCAGCCCGTCCGCGTTGGGGGTGGCGAGCCCGAGCCCGCGCACATGGGCGAGCACCCGCGCGGTCTTGCGGTAGAGATCGCCCCGGATGGTGTCCCCACGGCGGTCGTTGACGTCGAGCCCGGCCAAGGTCGTCGCCAACGAGGCGGTGGGGGAGGGCCCGGAGTACAGATACGGCGCCGCGGCGACCTTCAGATGCTCCTTCAGGCGGCTCGGTGCGGTGATGAAGGCGAGCAGCGAGGAGTACGCCTTGGAGAAGCCGCCGACCAGGATGACGTTGTCGTAGCTCTCCCCGACATGGCGCACGACGCAGTTGCCCCGGCTGCCGTAGGGGCTGGTCTCGGTGGGGTTGCGCTCCCCGATGATGCCAAAGCCGTGCGCGTCGTCCACGTAGAGCAGCGCGTCCCTGCCGCGGCAGACTTCCACGATGGCGTGCAGGTCGGGGATGTTGCCGGTCATGCTGTTGACGCCGTCGATGCAGACCAGCGTGGGTTCCCCGCCGGGGGCCGACCGCAGCAGGTGGTCGAGCTCGTCGAGGTCGGCGGAGTGGAAGCGGTACAGCGAGGCGCCCTGGCCGCGGGCCGCCACGGCTCCGTCGTAGACCGTGCGGTGTGCGCGGGTGTCGACCAGTACGCGCCCCTGGCCCGCGAGGACCGGGATCACGGAGGCGTGGATCAGCGTGATCGTCGGCAGCAACAGGGTGTCCGGGGCGCCGAGCAACTCGCTGACACGGTCCTCGATCTCCGGGTACAGACGCGGGTTGCCGATGAGCCGGGACCAGCTCGGGTGGGTGCCCCAGCGCCGGACCTGGCCGTCGATGGCGTCCATGATCTCCGGATCCAGGTCGAAGCCGAGGTAGTTGCAGGAGGCGAAGTCGCTCAGCCACTGGTCACCGCTGCGCAGCCGTCTGCCGCGCACCTCGTCGATCACCGCGTCGCACATCGGATTCGACCGCTGGAGACGGGCGAGGTCGCCCCAGCGCCGCTCCGAACTCGCCGGCGCCCCCGCTCCCGCCGAGGCCACCGCCCCGTCCGCGGTCTCGATGCCGCCTTCCGCGGGCCCTTCGGCCTGGGCCGCCGCCACACCCCCGGCCGTGCCGGAGGTGAGCAGCCGCTCCGCCTCCGGGGCCGGTACCGGAGGCGCGAAGAGAAAGCCCTGACCGTGCCGGCAGCCGATGGCGGTCAGCAGATCGCGCTGCCCCTCGTTCTCGATGCCTTCGGCGATGACCCGCAGTCCGAGGACGTCGGCGATGCGCACGATCTCCTCGACCAGGGCGATCTGCTGGCCGTCCGTGGCGATGTTGTCGATGAAGGACTTGTCGACCTTGAGGACGTCGATGGGGAACTCGCGCAGATAGCTCAGGGAGGAGAACCCGGTCCCGAAATCGTCGATGGCCAGCGCCACCCCGAGCTGCTTGAGCTGGTGCATGGCCGCGACGATCTGCTCGTCGTGCTGCATCAGCACCGACTCGGTGAGTTCGAGGACCAGCGAGCCAGGCACCAGCCCCGAAGTGGCGAGGGTGCGCTCGACATGGTCGATGAAGCCCGAGTCGCGGAACTGCCGCGGGGAGACGTTGACATGGAGCGAGAGGGGCTCCTGCGCGGGATGCGAGCGCTGCCAGGCCGCCAGCTCCCCGGCGGCGTTGTCCAGGACCCAGTCACCGAGCGGCACGATGTGGCCGGTCTCCTCGGCGAGGCTGATGAAGTCCAGCGGCGGTACCAGCCCGCGGCGCGCGTGCCGCCAGCGGGCCAGCGCCTCGAACGCGGTGACCTCACCGGTGTTCAGGTCCAGGATCGGCTGGTACCAGAGCGCGAAACTCCGGTCGGCGATGGCACCTTCCAGACCCGCCCGGAGCTCCTGCCGCTCCGCCATCCCGGCGTGCAGATCGGGCCGGAACCGCTGCCACTGCCGCTTGCCCGCCGACTTGGCCGCGTACAGCGCGAGATCGGCGTGACCGAGCAGTTCCTCGGCCCCGGAGCTGTCACGGGCGGTGGCCACGCCGATGCACGCGGACACCGTCGTCGTCCCGCCGGTCAGCCGTACCGGCCGGTCCAGGGCGTGCACGATCTGCGCGGCGAGCCGGTCGGCGTCCTCCGGGCGCCTGGCGCCCTCCACCAGAATCGCGAACTCGTCGCCGCCCAGCCGCGCGGCCGTGTCGCTCAGCCGCAGGGTGCCGTTCAGCCGCCGCGCGATCGCGACGAGCAGTTCGTCCCCGACCGAGTGCCCCAGCAGGTCGTTGACCACCTTGAAATCGTCCAGATCGACGAAGAGCATGCAGGTCAGCGTGGAGTCGCGGCGGCCACGCAGCAGCGCGCGTTCGGTGCGCTCCATGAGCAGGGTCCGGTTGGGTAGATCGGTCAGCGAGTCGTGGAACGCGCGATGGATCAACTCCCTTTCGAGCTGCCGCTGTTCGGTCACGTCGTGCAGGGTGAGCACCCGCCCGCGCACGGTCTCCTCGGCGCGCAGATTGCTGCACCGCACCTCCACCTCGACCTGGCTGCCGTCGTTGCGCCGGACCCGCCACTGGTCGCTGAGGTCCACCGCGCTGTCCCGCGAGCGCGACAGGGTCGTGACGGCCCGCTCCGCGTCCTGCCGGTCGACCAGACCGGCCAGCGGCGGCGCCCCCGCGAGGCTCCGCCCGAACATGACCTCGGCCGAGGGGCTGGCGTACCGGATGCCGTCGTCGTCGTCGAGGATCAGAATGACGTCCGAGGCGTTGTGCACGAGGGTACGGAAGTACGCCTCGCTGTTGCGCCGGGTGATCTCCTGGCTGAGACTGACCCGCGCCAGCGCCAGCGCCGCCTGCGCGGCCAGCGAGCGCAGCGCCGCCGACAACTCGTCCAGGGTCTTCTCGGGCGCCGCAAGGAGCAGGGCGCCCGTCGGCGGTCCGGTGCCCGAGGGCGCCTTGGCGGAGAGCGGGCGCAGTACGACATGGGTCAACGGCCGCAGCCGGGCGGCCAGTTCGGGCCCGAGCCGCTCCACGGGCAGGATTCTCGCCTCCTCGTGGACCAGCGCCCAGATCCGCTCGCCCGAGCTGCCCGCGGTGCTCGGCAGCGTTTCCTCCCGGTTCCCGTTGCCCACCCACTTCACGAGTTGCCCGCGCTCGATGAGCAGCGTCGCCACCTGGTAGCGGACCGAGGAGCCGACGAGCGCGGCGGCCGCGGCCTCGATCGCGCGCGCCACCTCCTCCCGGCTCGCGGCGGCCACCAGCGAGGCGGCGGCCATCCGCAGCCCCCGCTCACGCGCGACCGCCTTGCGGTGCTCGGCCACCACGCCCCACAGCCGCGCCAGGACCAGTACGAACGTCACGGCGGAGAAGGCGGAGATGACGGCCTCGTCGAACGCGCTGTCGTCCTGCCGCGCCCGCAGTGCCTGCACCATCAGCACGCCCGGCGCCACCAGCGCGGCACCTCCGAGCAGGGCGACCCTGCCCTTGGTCATGCTCAGCGGCCGAGGAGTGGCGCGCTCGGTGAGGGAGACCATCGACGGGTGCAGCCCGGCCATGCCCCAGGCGGTGAAGAAGACCACCCACCCCAGGTCCAGCGGGGTGCCCACCTGCCAGGTGCCCTCGAGCTGGAGCAGGCCGTAGACGATGTCCGAGAACAGGATCCCGAGTGTGCCGAGGGCGAGCAGCTGGATACTGCGCACGCGCAGGCTCCCGAGCGCGAGCAGCCGGGTCACCATGACCAGGATCAGCACGTCCCCGAGCGGATAGGCCAGCGAGATCGCGCGCTCCGTCCAGGGCGCCCCGGGTACTTCGCTCAGCGGGTTGATGAGGTGCACCCAGCACAGCAGCGCCATACCGCAGGCGAGGATCAGGGCGTCGAAGAGGCTGGGCAGATCCCGGTTGCGGTAACGGAGCCGGATGAAGCCGAGGATCCCCAGCGCGAACAGCGGATAGGTGGTCAGGTAGAAGACATCGGCCACCGAGGGAAACGGATTGGGCTCGTCGTACAGCGACTTGATCAGGTTGTACGCCGTATCCCCCATGGTGAAGGCCAGGTTCGCGCAGGCGAGCATGATCCACGGCCACCGCCGGGCGGGCCGGTTCAGCCGGACCCCGGTGAGAATGGCCGCGACCCCGGCGAGACCGATGATCGCCCAACTGACCGTGTGCAGCGCCGGCACCGTCAAGTACACGACGACCGGCACCGTGACGAAGGCGCCGTAGACGATCATCAGCCGACGCGCGAGCTCCCGCCGCCGGTCGGCATCCTCGGTACCGGCGCGGCCGCTCACGGACGGCGGTCTGCTGCCCGCACGGTCGCCCGGTGCATCGTCACGGGCCTTCATCGTCCACTTCCGTCACCGCCTCGAAGCGGAGGGATTTACCGAGGCTCGATGCGTCGGCCGTGCCGCGCAGTCGTCACTCCCGGTGGAGCCGTGTTCACGGGTCACCACGGTCTTCCGGTGCGGATTTCGACCCGCACCCATTCCAGGTTGCGCCTGATCGGCGGGTGGGGCAAGGGACGCCGGGGGTGCGGGGCGAGCGGTGGACCGTCCGGCGCTATACGGGTCTCACCAGTTGAGCGTGATCGACCCTCCGACAGGCAACGCGTGCCAGTTGTCCGCATACTCGTCGAACCGGTCCACGATGCGCTCGACGACCGCCGGAATGCTCGCCGCCTTCACATACGCGGGGAGTTCCTGAGCGTGCCTCCGCCGCAGTTCCCATACGGGGAGGGCGATGCCCGCGAGCTCCTCCGACCTGGCCATGTCGGCGGAGCCCCGGGGCGAGGTCTGCCGGCCCTTCGACTTGCGGCGGCGGGCGGCCTTGACGCGTTCGTCGGGGGAGGCGGGCCAGAACATCCCGTTGTCGCCCGCGGCGAGTTGGCCGAAGACCCCGAGCGCGATGTCGGCCTCCGCCTCCACCAGGAAGTGCACGAGGTCGTGCGGGAGGTACGGGTGGCCGCCGGGACCGTTGCGCGGAGCCAGTGCGACGCCCGTCTCGCGGTCCACGGCGATGGTGTAGCTCGTACCGGGGCCCTTGGTGAAAGTGACGCGCATGCGCGGCACCGTAGGCGACGGGCGAGGGGGCTTGCCACTGGTTTAGTGACCGCCCCAGGGACCCGACCCGACCGGCTTGTCCCCCCGTCCCCGCAACTGGATTCAGCCGCCGATGAGTTCGGTGAACCGCCCGGTGTCGATGTTGCCCCCCGAGGCGATGACGCCGACCCGGCGGGGGAGGCTTTCGACCCGCCCCGCCATGAGGGCGGCCAGGCCGGTCGCGCCGCTGGGTTCGAGGACGATCTTCAGACGCTCGAAGGCGAAGCGCATGGCCGAGACGATCTCCTCGTCACTCACCACCGTGACGGAGTCCACCAGGCGCTGGTTGATGGGAAAGGTGATCTCGCCGGGAGTGGGCAGGGCCTGCCCGTCCGCGATGGTCCGCGGCACGGGAATGGTCACGCGCACTCCGCTCTCCAGCGAGCGCCTGGTGTCGTCGCCCGCCGCCGGTTCGACGCCCACCATCCTGATCGCGGGGTGCAGCGCGGTGGCGACGGTGGCACTGCCCGCGATCAGGCCGCCCCCGCCGACCGGCACGACCAGTGCGTCCAACTCGCCTGTCTCCGCGAGGAGTTCGAGCGCCGCGGTGCCCTGTCCCGCGATGACGTGCGGGTGGTCGTACGGCGGAATCAGGGTCAACCCGCGTTCCTCGGCGAGAGCCTCACCGAGGGCGGTGCGGTCCTGGGCGTAGCGGTCGTAGGTGACGACCTCCGCGCCGTATCCGGCCGTCGCCTCCCGCTTGGAGCGGGGAGCGTCCTCGGGCATCAGGATGACCGCCGTGGTGCCCAACTCGCGGGCGGCCAGGGCGACTGCCTGGGCGTGGTTGCCGGAGGAGTAGGCGGCGACGCCCTTGGCCAGCTGTTCGGCGGGCAGTTGGGCGACGGCGTTGTAGGCACCGCGGAACTTGAAGGCCCCGATGCGCTGGAAGTTCTCGCACTTGATGAACATCTCCGCTCCGACAAGGGAGTTCAGGGTGCGGGAGGTGAGCACGGGGGTGCGGTGGGCGACGCCTTCGAGACGTGCGGCGGCCCGGCGGACGTCGTCGATCGAGACGGGGGGTGCATCGGACATGGTGGGTCCTCCCGGTGAGGTGAGGTGAGGTGAAGTGAGGGGGGAAAGGGGGTGAGGTGCAGGGGGCGAGGCTGGGGAGAGGTGCGGAGAGGGGGAGGGGCGAGTAAGTCGGGCTGTGTGTCCGCGAGTTGATGTGGTGGCTGGTGGCTCACCAGCCGGAGACGCGCGGCCAGTAGGCCTCGATCGCGGGTACCGGGCCGGTCGGGCGCCGGGCGCTGTCGGTGACGCGGTATCCCCGGTGTTGGGCGGCGGTGGCGCAGGCATGGTTGGGCAGGATGCGCAGCCGGGTGCCGACGGGCAGTTGGGGCAGTTCGGATCCGTTGCGCGTGGTGAGTGTGCCGTGCTCCTGGCTCGCGGCCGTCATGACCAGGTCGGGGATCAGGCGGCCGGAGAGGTCGGTGACCAGGCCGTAGCCCTGGTCCCGGTCCTGGGCGGCGGTGCCGCGGTCGCGGGACATGGCCATCCAGCCGCCGTCGGTGACGATCCACCCGAACTCGGGCCGATGGCCGATGACGGTGACGACCACCGACAGCGCGAGGTCGTCGAGGCGGCAGACGCCGAGCCCGGCCATGACCAGGTCGAAGAACACGTAGTTGCCCGCCCGGAGTTCGGTCACTCCGGTGAGGTCCTCGGCGGCATGGGCGGTCGGGGTGGACCCGACGCTGACCGTGGCCACGGGCAGGCCCGCCGCGCGCAATCGCCCGGCCGCGGTGAGGGCGGCGTCCCGCTCGTTCTCCGCTGCCAGCCGCCGCTCCTCGCCGGTGCGGGCGAAGTACGACTCACCCGCGTGGGTCAGCACCCCGTCCAGACAGCCCGCGTCCGCCAACATCCCGCCAACGGCGGTCAGTTCGGCCGCCTCGGGCGTGAGCCCGCCGCGATGCCCGTCACAGTCGATCTCGATCAGGGCGGGGAC
Source organism: Streptomyces sp. NA04227 (assembly GCF_013364195.1). Classification (NCBI taxonomy): domain Bacteria; kingdom Bacillati; phylum Actinomycetota; class Actinomycetes; order Kitasatosporales; family Streptomycetaceae; genus Streptomyces; species Streptomyces sp. NA04227. The sequence continues at coordinate 6,729,603 of NZ_CP054918.1, forward strand.
CGTCAGCCCGGCTTTACGGGAAGCCTCGGCAACACATCTCGCCTGCTCGGCACTGTCCAACAGGACCCGTAGACGTACCCCGCGACGCAGCAGAGCGATCACGCGCGGAAGCTTGTGCGGGGCGAGGCCGACGGCGTACGTGAGGTCGGTGTAGCCCCCGTCGGCGAAGGCCTCGGCCTCGGCGAGGCTGGAAACGGTGACCGGACAGGGCCGCCCGTCGTGCAGCAGCGCGGCGACGTCCAGACTCTTGGCCGTCTTCATGTGCGGACGCAGGGTGACACCGAGCCGCTCCGTCCTGGCCCGCAGGCGCTCGATGTTGCGCAGCACCCGGTCCACGTCGACGACCGCGAACGGGGTCTCCGGATCGGCCAGCGTCCGCTCGGCGGCGAAGGGCTCACTGTTCGACGCGGTGGTACTCGGCACGGCGTTCACAGGGAGACGTCCGACTTCGACTTCACCAGTGCCACTTTCCTCACCGTCTTCCTCACCGTCTTCCTTGCCGTCCTACGGACTTCCTTGCGGTGCACGTCACTTGGAGTAGTTGTAGACGGTCGCGCGGGACACTCCGAGCAGGCCGGCGATGGTCTGCGCGGCGTCGCGAGAGTCGAAGTAGCCGTCGCGCTGCAACTGCCTCACCAGGGCCCTCTTGTCCTCCCTGCTCAGCGACCGGGGTGTGGCGGCACGCTCGGCGGACCACGTCTCCACCGCCTGGCGCAGCTCGCGCGCGTTGCGGTCCCGCAGACTCTCCAGGGGCTGCGCGCCGTGATCCGTGTCCGTGGCCACGAGGTTCGACAGGGCGAGCGTCACCGGCGACAGCACGGACACGTCGAGGTTCAGGCACAGCGCGGCGATGTACTGGCCCGCCTCGTTCTTGATACCGATCGACGTGCTCTTGACCGGCCGTCCGTCCGGAAACCGGTTGGGATAGTTCTGGATGACACTGGGATACTCCGGGTCCGCGATCCGCGCCAGCCCCAACTCGGTTGCCGAATCACCGACTTGCCGCCCCGAGAGGTTGTTCTCGATCGCTCGCACCGCGTTGTGTGGGTCCCGCAGATCGTGCAGCACGACTTCGCACAGGCCGGGGAACATACGGCCGAGAGCGACGGCGATCTTCTCGGCTTCGTGGATGAGGTGCTCGTCGGCGGAGGTGAGGGGGCCCGAATGGTCACGGTCCGGCTCGGGCTCCGGCTCGCTGGTCCTACCTCTGCCCGCGCGAGAGTCCATGAAGGTGCCGCTCTCCCTGAGTGCCTTCTACTAAATTTCCAACCTTAGACAAGAAGGCTAAGCCGCTTCGCTGTCGCTGTCCAGGTGTGCCTGCCTGGTGGGAGGCGATGGACGCGCGCCGTTGCCGCTCCTGCCCTGATGCGGGTGGATGTGTGAGGAGGGGTTCGATGTGGCCTTGATCTGCCGATATCCCCTCCATCACTCGTATGAGTGAACCTGGTCAACCTCTCGTTACGGCGACCGCGGCCCTTCTCTCAAAATGGCTGCGGTTCACGGAACGCGTAGGAGTCGAGGGGAGGTTGGGGCCAGGAGGTCTCCGAGTGACGTCAACTGATCGTCACGTCCCGAGAGTTGGCTCTTCCAGGGCTGTTGTGCGGAAACGGACATGCGACGAGGACAGAGATGCCATGCGGCGAGCTGGAGGTCCGCGGCGTTGGTCACCGGTAGCTCGAACCAGTCAACTCCCCTTCCCGCTGTAGCTGTTCGACGACTTCCCCGTGCCCCGATCGCTGAGGAAGCGCATGCCGCACTTGCCGCAGATACCGCCTTCGACAGGTCCGACCGCTGACTCGACTCCCGGCGAAACCGCCACTTCTCGCCGCACCGCACTCGCCGCCCGCTGCCGAACCCTCACCGAATCCCGTTGGTTCGCCACCACTGTCTTCGTCCTCATCCTGGCCAACGCCGTCCTGCTCGGCGTCGAGACCTACGACGGTGTTCTCGAACGTTGGGAGGGCTGGTTACGGCTCGCCGAGCACAGCATCGTGGCGGTCTTCACGCTGGAGATCCTGCTGCGTGTCGGTGCGCATCTCGACCGGCCCTCCGAGTTCTTCCGCGACCGGTGGAACCTCTTCGACCTCGCCGTAGTCCTGTCCGTTTTCCTGCCCGTCGTCCGGGAGAACGGCACAATCCTGCGTCTGCTGCGGCTGGCGCGCGTGATGCGTGCCGCGCGGTTCCTGCCTCAACTGCGCATCATTCTGGTGGCGGTTGGGCGCAGTCTGCCCGGCACCGTCAGCTTTCTGTTCGTCGGTGCGCTGGTCCTCTACTTCTACGCGATGGTCGGGTGGGTGTTCTTCGCCGACGCCGACCCGGAGCACTACGGTTCCCTCGGACGTGCCGTACTCACTCTGTTCCTGCTGATGACGTTGGACGGACTCGGTGACGCCGTCCATGCCGGGCTCGAAATCTCGCGGTGGAGCTTTCTCTACTACGCCTCGTACGTGCTGCTCGGATCCTTCGTGCTGGTCAATGTCCTCATCGGTGTCGTCCTCAACTCCCTTGACGAGGCACGTGCCTTGGAGGAGCAGGCGGCCGTCGAAGAGGCGATGAAGTCGAAGAGGGGGGCCGGGGCCCACGGGGGCGTCGCCGGGACCGCCGCCGACCTGGTTCTTCTGCGGGAGCGGATCACCGCCGCCCGTAGCGCTCTCGACGAGGCGGAGGCCGCCCTCGGCGCGACCCTCGTGAAGCTGAAGTCCGAGGAGACAGGGAAGTACGAGGAGACGGAGAAGTCCGCCGCCAAGCCGATCAACGGGGGACGGCGCCCTTCAGGACCGCGTCAGATGGACGATCAGATGGACGATCAGATGGACAAGACGCGGTCGTGAAGGCACTCGGGTTTTCGGGCGTCCGTGTCCTCGGGGACAGTTCGCCGCTGCTTGCCGCCCGCTACCCAGCCCCGCCCGCCGCTCCCACCCGCGAAACCGCCCCTGTCGTATCCGCCCCGTAACGCGCGATGTCCGCCTCGATGTCCAGCGGGCCGTTGTGCGCCCTGGCCGCGTCGTCGATCAGGTCGTGCGGGACCAGCCAGCAGATCTCGAATTCGAGGCCGTCGGGGTCCTTCGCGTACAGGCCCTTGGTGGTGCCGTGGTCCGTGGCGCCGACCAGTGAGCCGGACTTGGTGAGGCGCTGCGCGTAGGTGCGCAGGTCGGCGAGGGTCGGTACCTCCCAGGCCAAGTGGTAGAGGCCGACGGGGGGTTGGCCGGGGGCGGCGGCCGCGCGTTCGTGGTTGCCGGTTTCGAAGAGGCCGAGGTCGTGGTCGTTGTCGGAGTCGGGGGCGCGGAGGAAGGCGACGCGGTCGCCCTGGTGGACGACTCGGAAGCCGAGAATCTCTGTGTAGAACCGGACGCTTTCCTGTGCGTCGCGCACCCACAGCACGGCGTGATTGAGTCCTCGGATCGCCATCGGGAATCTCCTGACCGAACTTTCCAGGGGGTGCCGTCATGCACCCCTACAACATCACTGCAACGCCGCTACGGTACGGAGAATTCCGCGCCGCCCTCGTCCCACCATTGTCGGTAGACCGGGCTGGTGCGGACAAGGGCGAGATATCCGTGGGCCACGCGGCCGCAGAGTTCGTCGACGAGTGGGGCGACGACACCGTCCGTGCGCCAGGCGAGTACCACCTCACGGAAAAGGGGATTACCGGCCAGCGTCAGCATGGTGATTCCGGGCCGTTCGCCGCCGAGCGGGTAGAGCGGGCAGACCGCGTCCCCGGCGGCGGTCAGGGTGAAGGCGATGTGCGAGGCGTCGGTGAGATGTCTGACCCGCTGGGTGAAGCCCGCTCGTTCGCAGGTGCGCGCGAAGTAGTCGTTCATGCCGCTGTCGTCGGGGTGCGGCATCACCCAGTCCTCCTCGGCCAGGGCGGCGAGGGATATCCCGGCCGGGCTCTCTCCCTCACCCCTGCCCGCACTCGCGAGCGCGTGCCCCTGCGAGACCCCGGTGAAGATCGGTTCCGTGAGCAGTACCCGGTGGGACAGGCCGGGCGGCAGGTCCAGCGGGAAGCCGGGGAAGCGGCGCATCACGGCGACGTCGAGTTCGCCCGAGGCCAGCAGGGCGGTGAGCATGGCCGTGCTCTTCACGGTGCGGCTCGTCACGCCCCGCTGGGGGCACATCTCGCTCAGCGCCTGCAGCAGGAGCCCGAACTGCTGGGCCGGGACACCGCCCACCCGGACCGGGGAGTCGGCCTCGTGGCTGAGCGTGGTGCGTACCGACCGGGTCAGGCCCTCGATGTCGTCGAGCACCTGCCGCGCCCGGCGCAGGAACTGCGTACCGGCCCGGGTGGGTACGACGCCCTGCGGCGCCCGTACGAACAACTCGCCGCCGAGGTGGTTCTCGATGCGTTGCAGCTGCGCGGTGACCGCGGGCTGGGTGAGGTGCAGGCGCGCCGCGGCGCTGCGGAGGCTGCCGGATTCCTGGATGGCGAGGACGAGTTCGAGATGCCGTACGTCGAGACGCATGGCCCGCATCCTAGGATCCGCGCCCGCCGTGCCGTCAGCCGTCGGCAGCCCCTTTGTTCTCTCCGGTGGGGGTGATGGGGCAATGCAATGGGTGGGCAATTCCGGCGGATATCCGCAATTGCTGCTCAGCGGGGCGGGCTTCGGTCTTTCGTCGCTTGTCCGGGCTTCGTCCGGGTGGCACTGTCGCTGCGTCCCGTGCCCCCCTCGACGAGAACTGGACGGGTGGATTGATGACTGGGAATTCCACCGGGAGAAACGACGGTTCTCCGTCGCCGGAGGAGGATTGTTCGGTGTTGCTGGCCGAAACCGCCCTCGACGGATTTCTGACCGTGGCCGCCGCCGAATACCTCACCATCACCGAAGCGAATCCCACGCCGTGCTTCGCGGTGCTGACGGGCCGGGCGACGGGCGACACGTACCGGATAGAGGATCTCGCCTTCGGCCGCAACGTACGGGCGACCCATCCCAGCGCGCGGCAGGAGTTCGCGACGACGATCGTGCCCCGGTTCGGCGCGGCGTACGAGAATCCCGCGCGGGCCTGGTGGCTGGACCCGTCCGATCTGCTGCGCATCGACCGGGAGGCGGACGCGAAGGGCCTCGACGTCCTCGGGTCCATCCATATGCACCCCGACTGGCACCGGCTCGGCCCCGCGGAGGCCAGGACGCATCCGCTGGACGAACGGCCCACGGCGATGGACCGGTACGTCTTCCGCGGCAGCGGCTGGCCGGTCAACCTGGTCTGCTACCTGGAGCGGCGGCAGGGCTCCTACTGCTACGCACTCTCGGCCTGGGACGCCGACTGCCGCCGACTCCCGCTGCGACTCTTCCGTACCGCCGAGAGCGTCACGGTGTCCGCCCGGCACAACTCCCTTGTGGGAGGCGGGAAATGAGCGAGGAGACAGGTGTGGACGAGCCCGCAGTCCGGGCGCTCTGGCAGACCATGGCCGAGGGGTGGGGGCGGGCGGACGCCGCCGCTTTCGCCGGTGTGTTCAGTGCCGACGTCGACTTCGTCACCGTCGGCGGCGAGGTGCTCTTCGGACGGACCGCCGTGGAGCAGCGGCACGCGGAGCTCTTCGCGACCGTGTTCCGCGGCACCCGGCTGGAGCCCGGCCTCGGTCTGATCCGGCCGCTGACACCGCAGTTGTGCCTGGTGCACGCCACCACCGCCATCCACCCGGTGGGTCTGGTCACCCACGCCCAGGCGGTACTGGCCCGGCGTGACGACGGCTGGTCCATACGGGCCTTCCACAACATGGTTCCGCACCTCAGGAGATCCACATGACCAGCCCCAGCCCCCGCCCCCGGCTCCGGCATCTGGCGCTCACCCTCCGGGACCCGGCACGCGCCGCCGCCTTCTACCGCGACGCCCTGCGGATGGAGCAGTTCCACCAGGACCCCGACGGCAGCCGCTTCCTCACCGACGGCTATCTCAACCTCGCCCTCATCCAGCACCGGCCGGACGGTGATGTGCCCGCCGGGTTCAACCACTTCGGCTTCGAGGTGCCCGACCTCGGCGAGGTCGCCGAGGAGATGAAGAGGTACGCATGCCCGGCTCCCGTACGCCGTGGGGGTGACCGTCCGTTCGCGGAGTACCGGGCCGCCGATCCGGAGGGCAACTGGTTCGACCTGTCCGAGCACGGGTTCCTGCCGCCCGAGCGGAACAGGCCGCGCGCCGGTGAGTCCGAGACCTGAGGGAGGAGAGGGTGCATATCGTGCACCTATGTACTCGACTCAGGTTTCTCAGTACGTGAATGCCTCGCGGGCCCTCGTCTACCGGGCGCTCCTTGACGCGGACGCGGTGGCCCAGTGGCGGGTGCCGAACGGAATGAGCAGTCATGTGCACGCGTTCGAGGCGCGTGAGGGCGGGACGTTCCGGGTCTCGCTCACCTATGACTCCGGTCAGGGCACCGGGAAGTCGGCCGAGCGCACCGACACGTACCACGGGCACTTCGCGGAACTCGTCCCCGGCGAGAAGGTCGTCGAGGTGATGGAGTTCGAGACGGAGGACCCCGCGCTGCGCGGCGAGATGACCATGACCACGACGCTCACGGACATGGACGACGGCCGTACCGAGGTCGTCTTCCTGCACGAAGGAGTGCCCGACGGCGTACCCGCCCCCGACAACGAGGCGGGCATGTGGATGGCGCTGGCGAAGCTCGCGCGGTGGGCGGAGGCGAGCGAGCAGTCGGGGTGAACGGCCGGGGTGGGCCTGCTGGGACGTGTGGTGCCCCGAGGTGGTGTGAGGCAGGGGTGGGCGACGGGACCGTGGGACGCGCGTGGTCGCGGGGCGGCGGCGTGCGGGGCGTGCGAATAGGCGGCCTTCGTCGGCCGCGCTTCGTACCCCTTCGTCCCTTGCTTGTCAGAGGCACCACATGTTCCTTGCCTATGTCGTCGTCACCGTCATCACCATCGTCATCAACGCCTGGGAATCCGTCATCAACTTCGCCCGTACGGATTTCGTCCTCGCCAACGCCGCCGCCGTGGGATTCCCGCAGTCCGGCCTCCCGCTGCTCGGCGCCCTGAAGGGGGCCGGAGCCCTCGGCCTGCTGCTCGGGATGCTGGGGTTCACGGGTATCGGAGCGGCGGCCGGAGTCGGGCTCGTGCTCTTCTTCCTCTGCGCGATGTGGGCCCACGTCCGTATCCGCGACTACCGCAACCTCGGGTTCCCGGGCGCCTTTCTGGCGATGGCCGCCGGCTCGCTCGTGCTTCTCCTCGTGCGCTAGGCGTACGGGCGGCGCGTACGTTCGTACGCACGCCCGCGAGAGTGCAATGCCCTTGCGGGGCAGGGGAGTTGGGGACGCCGTGGCCGGGCTCAGCCGAGGGCGATCTCGGCCCAGATCACCTTGCCGTCCGGCGTGTAGCGGGTGCCCCAGCGTTCGGCGAGCTGGCTGATGAGGAACAGGCCGCGGCCGCCCTCGTCCTCGGCCGCGGCGTAGCGCAGGTGCGGGGAGGTGCTGCTGCTGTCGGAGACCTCGCAGATCAGGTTGCGGTCGCGCAGGAGACGGACGCCGATCGAGCCCGAGGCGTAACGGATGCTGTTGGTGATCAGCTCGCTGAGTACCAGCTCCGCCGTGAAGATGTGGTCCGACAGGCCCCAGCGGTTCAGGCACGCGGTGAGTTCGGCGCGGGCCCCGGCCACGGCCGCGGGGTCGGGCGGTACCTCCCAGTCGGCGATGCGGTCGCCGGACAGGACCCGGGTACGGGCGACGAGCAGGGCGATGTCGTCGCTGGGGCGGGCGGGCAGCAGCTCGCGCAGCACCGCGTTGCAGGCCTCGTTCGGGGTGCGGCCGGGGTGGGCGAGCGCCGAGCGCAGGAGTTCCAGGCCGATGTCGATGTCCCGGGTGCGGTCCTCGATCAGGCCGTCCGTGTAGAGGACCAGACTGCTGCCCGCGGGCAGGACCAGTTCCACCGCCTCGAAGGGGAGGCTGCCCACGCCCAGCGGCGGCCCGGCCGGGACCTCGGGGAACTCCACGCTGCCGTCCGGGGCGACCACGGCGGGCACCGGATGACCGGCGCGGGCCATCTGGCAGCGGCCCGAGGCCGGGTCGTAGATCGCGTACACGCAGGTGGCGCCCGCGACCGGGGCGTCCGTCTCGGCGCCGGTGATCTCCTGGTCGATCCGGGCGACGAGTTCGTCCAGATGCCCGAGCAGTTCGTCCGGCGGCAGGTCGAGCGCGGAGAAGTTCTGGACCGCCGTACGCAGCCGGCCCATCGTCGCGGCGGCGTGCATCCCGTGGCCGACCACGTCACCGACCACCAGCGCGACGCGGGCGCCCGGCAGCGGGATGACGTCGAACCAGTCGCCGCCCACACCGGACTGGGCGGGCAGATAGCGGTAGGCGACGTCGAGCGCGTTCTGCTCGGGCAGGGCCCGCGGCAGCAGGCTGCGCTGGAGGGTCACCGCCATGTCGTGCTCGCGGGTGAAGCGGCGCGCGTTGTCGATGCTGATGGCGGCGCGGGCGGCGAGTTCACCGGCCAGTGAGAGGTCGTCCTCGTCGAAGGGGTCGCTGTCGCGCATCCGCCAGTAGTTGACGATGCCCATGAGGACGCCGCGGGCCCGCAGCGGGACGGTGACCATCGAACGGAAACCGTGGGCCAGGACGCGGTCGGCCCGTTCGGTGCCCTGCGCGCGCCAGTCCTGGGAGGCGGCCAGGTCCGGTACCAGGACCGTCTCGCCGCTCAGGAAGCCCGCGGCCTGGGGGGTGCGGGTGGCGAAGACGACCAGTTCACCCGGGCGGTACAGCGGGTGATCGCCCCCGCCGCCGGTGAGGGCCAGCCTGCGCAGCCGTGGCGCCTCACCGCTGACCACCGGCGCCGGTTCGTCGCCGCGCAGCACCGCCTCGGCGAGGTCGACGGTGGCACAGTCCGCGAAGCCGGGTACGGCCACCTGTGTCAGCTCCTCCGCGGTGCGCTGGACATCGAGGGTGGTGCCGATCCGTACGCTCGCCTCGTACAGCAGCCGCAGGCGCTCGCGGGCGGCCTCCGCCTTTCCGGCGAGCGCGCGCAGTTCGGTGGAGTCACGGAGGGTGGCGACGCTGCCCGAGGGGCCCTGGCCGCGGTCCAGCGGGCGGTTGTTCACGGCGACCAGCCGGTCGCCCACCGGGATCACCTCGTCGGAGGCGGCCCTGCGGTCGGCGAGCAGCCTGGCCATGGCCGGGTCGAGCGCCAGCTCGGTGACCGCTCTGCCCTCCGCGTCCTCGGTCAGGCCGAGCAGTCTGCGCGCCTCGTCGTTGACGAGCAGCACCCGGCCGTCGCCGCCGATGATCACCACGCCTTCGCGGACCGTGTGCAGCACCGCGTCGTGGTGCTCGTACATCCGCGTCATCTCGGTCGGGCCGAGGCCGTGCGTCTGCCGCCGCAGCCTGCGGGTGACCAGCGCCGTGCCCGCGGTGGCCAGTGCGAGGGCGCCCGCGCCCACACCGAGGACGACCGGCAGCTGCCGGTCGAAGGCGCTGCTGACGGCACGCACCCGGACACCGGCCGAGACCAGGCCCACGATGTCGCCCCGGTCGTCGGTGACCGGCACGACCACCTGGACCTCTTCGCCGAGCGGGCCGTCGACCGTCTCGATGGTGACGCGGCCGCTCAGGGAGGGCTCGATGGTGCCGACGAACTCCTTGCCGATGAGCTCGGGCCGGGGATGCGTATAGCGGATGCCCTGGGGGTTCATCACCACGATGAAGTCGACCCCGCCGCGCATCCGGGCGGCCTCGGTACGTGGTTGCAGTACGGCCGTGGGATCGCGGCTGCGCAGCGCGCCGACCAGACCGGGGGAGTGCGCGAAGGCCTCGGCGGCGGCCAGCGAACGGTCCCGGGCCGCCTGGAAACGATCACTGCGCGCCTGGAGCAGCAGAGTGAGTACGGCCACCACGACGAGCAGCAGCACGATCAGCGCCTGGAGGACGAACATCTGTCCGGCGACACTGGGGTCACCGGAGGTCAGCCGCAGCCGACGCGACCACGGCGACCGGGCGCCGTGGCTGCGCCGGCCCTGGCGGTGTGCGCTCGGGCGCGGGCCGGGGTCCGAGCGGCCGGAATGCTTCCAGGGCCGACCCGTGAGTCGGGCCATACCCTCATGTCTACCCCGTGCCGATTCCGGGCGCGAACGGTCCCGGCGGTCGCCCGCGCTCTCGGATGGCGGTTACGCCCAGGGGACGGTGAGCCAGGGTGAGGCCGGGTCGGTGGTCAGGACGTGGTGTGCGGTGACCATGTCCTGGTACCAGCTCCCGAACTCCTCGTCGTCGAAGTGGAGGCAGCGGCCCAGGACGAAGGCGGCGGCGAAGTCCTCCCAGGAGCGGTAGTTCGCGCGGCAGGACTCCGAGACGGCGAGCACCGCCGTCTCGGCCTCCGGCACCGTGCCGAAGCGGGCGGCCACGCCCCAGCGGGCCATGCCCGAGGCCCGGCCGTGGTCCCAGGCTTCGACGGTGCGTACGTACGCGTTCTCGGCGAGCAGTCCGTCCGCGCGGAAGCGGGCCTCGTAGCGCGCGATCCGGCCGATGAGCCGTTTGACGCCCTTGACCTGGCCCTCCAGTTCGGCGGTGCCGGTGGGTTCCACCCGGGTGACGCCCTCGGGGCCGAGCCGGACCTCCGTCTGCGCCGCGTGGTGGCGCAGTTCGCGTTCGGCGACCTCGCGCCAGTGCGCCACGTCGATGGGGCCCGCGTAGCTGCGGGCCAGGGAGTGCCGGATGCCGAGGACGAATTCCCAGGCCCCGCTGACCATGTCCGCCGCGAGCAGCCGGTTCAGATGGCCCAGCCACTGCTGTCGGCTGTGGACGCCCCACCAGGTACGCAGGCTCTTGCGGGCCTCGGTGTAGCCGGAGCCGTGGAAGGCGAGCGAGTTCCACAGGTGGCCGCCGTTGACGAAGAGCAGGGCGCCGCAGGCGAGGCCGTGCGCCAGGGGCCCCTCCAGGGGGCCGCCGACGGCCAGGGTCCGCAGTTTCGGGCGGGACTCGTGGTCGGCGTTGCGCTCCACGTGGTGCTGCCAGACGGAACGGTGCCACGGCGTGGTGGGGAAGTACCCCTCGCACGGGCTGTCCGGATTGACCACCAGCCACGGCGGGTCGCCGGGGTGCCCCAAGTGCCGGGCGGGGGCCGCCAGTTCACAGCTCACGAAGACGGGGTCGGCCAGCGGCGCGGGCAGCATTCCCGCGGTGTAGAGGGCCAGCACCGGCGTGCCGGTGTGCGGATTCCACACCGGGGCCGGTCCCCACTGGCCCGGGCGCGCGTCGGCGACGGCACGCGGGACGAGGTAGTACAGCTCGTTGCGGGCCAGTACGTCGAGATAACTCGCCCAGTCCTCGCGGGACTTGGCGGCGTACAGCTCCTCCTCGACCGCGCTGGGGGCCAGCCAGCCGGGGGCGGGTGGTGCCGTTGGCCACGGGGGTTGTTCCGTGGGGGTGGCGGGCTGGGGTGGTACGGGATGCGGTGGTACGTGCGGGGGCGGTTGCTGGCCCGGGGTGGCGAACTGGGCCTGGGGGGTGGGGAGTTGGTGGTGCGCGGTGGGGTCCTGGCGAGGCTGTTCTGCCGGGGCCTGCTCTCCCTGACCCTGCTCTGCCTGGGCCTGCTGGGCTTGGGGTGCGTGATGTTCCTGGTACGCCTGTTCCCGGTGCGCCTGAGGTTCCCACTGCCCGGGTTGCCCGTGCGGGGAGTGCTCGGTGCGGGACGGGTGGTGCTGTGGTGGCTGTGGCCCTTCGTCCCGGCCGGCGCCGGGTCCGGGGGCGGCCTCGCCGCCCTTTCCTGTACCTCTCCCCATGCCGCTCACCCTATCGAGTGCGCAGCGGCACGCTCCGTCAGCCTCCCCTCCTTCGGCGGCATCGCCCGGATCCGGGTGGGAGGCGGTGACGTGCCGTGATTCCGGAGCGTGACCGCTGCTGATGCGGGTACGGGCGAGTCCTGTTTCCCTGACGGGACCGGTATCCCCTTTCCCTGACGGAACCGGAGTCCCGAGTTCGAGGAGTGAATGATGAGCGTTGCGGATGAACCGGATGCCCGTGCCGCCCAACTCAGGCAGAAGGCGCAGGAGTTGAAGGAGGCTGCGGAGCGGTCCACCGACCCCGAGGCACGCGAGCGCCTGGAGACCAAGGCCCGCCACCTGGAGGAGGAGAGCCGCCACATCAAGCGGCCGGGCTCCGGCGACGCCCGCCCGATGGGCTGATCCGCGCGGTCCCCGACAGGCCCTGACAGGGAGGCGGGACACTCTTGGCTGCGCGCCGGGGCCCGCCTTCCGTCTTCCGTTCGGCTGCGCGCCGGGGCCCGCCTTCCGTGGAGGGACACCGGAAGGCCGGCCCTCCCTTTGAGGTTTCGCGCAAGCCCGTCCGACGCGCGGTCAGTCCTTCCGACGCCGCGTCGGAGTCCGCGCGGCCGCAGCCTCCGCCGTGCGTCGCGCCTCGGACAGCTTGCGCCCACCTTCGCGCGCCCGCTTCTCCCGCTCCTGCGCCCGCGCACGCGCGGCACGCTCCTCCTCGCGAGCGGTACGGAGTTCGGTGCGCGTCCGTTTCAGCTCGGTGACGAGGGCCTCGGCTTGTTCCGCGAGTTCCGCCCGCCGTGCCTCGGCTTCCTCCGCGAGGCGCCGGGCCTCCTGCGACTCCTCGGCCCGTTCCTCGTACGCGCGCTCGGCGGCCCGTAGATCTCGCCGCGCCTGGGCGGCCAACTCCCTTTGCTTCCGGTCCCGTTGCGCGTCCCTGGCCGCTCGTGCCGCTTTGGCCGGTCGTGCTGCCTCGGCCGGTTGGGCCGCGTCTGCCTCCCTGGCGGGTTGGGCGGCCTTCGCCCCGGAGCGAGCCGGGGATTTCCGCGAGGGCCCCCGGCCGTGCCCGCCGCCCTCGCCACCCGCACTGTCCCGACCGCCGCCGCCACCGCCACGCCGAGCTGCGCCGCTCGGCCCTGGCGGGAGTGCGTCGGGAGCCACCGCGTCGAAGCCGGACGTCGCCCCCGGCGCCTTCGTCAGCCTGCCGCTCGCCCACGCCCGGGAGGCCTCCGGGTCGGCGAGTACCGCGCGCAGGGTGTCCGCGACCTCGCGGCCCACGCTCTCGCTGACGGGGTGCCCCGCCCGGGCGGCCACCTCGCGGGCCTCCTGAGCGAGGGCGCCTAGCAACTCCCTCTGGGAGTCCGCGAGTTCACGAAGCCGGGCCCCGTCGAGCTCCCGGTGCGCCCGGCGCAGCTCCTCGCCGAGGTCGAGCAACGGGCGTACCTGCTCCGGGTGTTCGCGTACGAGCATGTTGTTCGCCCACGCCGAGAGGCTCGGGCGCCGGAGCCCGGCGACGGCCTCGGCCAGCGGCCGGTCGCCCGCCTCACGCGCGGCCCGAACGCGCGCGTCACGCGCGGCCGTGAACCTGTCCGGCGGCAGCCCGTACAAGGCGTCGGCCGCCTCGGTCAGCCCGTCGGGCCCGGCCGCTTCCGCGGGGGTCTCGTCGCTCTCCGCTGTCCGGTCGGCCTCGCCGTCCGTCCGCTGCTTTCGCGCCACGTGCCGCTCCCGGTGTCCGGCCGCGCGTATCGACCGCCGCGCGTACTGCCCCCACCTCCCACTCCACGGGATGTGCGGACAATCCGCACGCGGTGGTCCGCCGGGCGCCCGGCGGACCGTCCGCCCGCCCTGCGGGCCCCGCCCACGACAGTCAGGGCCGGGGCGCCTCCACATGCGTGACCGTCCCGGCCGCCGCGACGACCTCCGGGCGGGCCCGCGGCCCGCTGCCGCCGCGCTGCCACGGCGCCGGGCCCTCCAGCGGGCGGTACCGCACGCCGAGGGCGTCGAGCAGTGCGAGATAGCCGGGCATACGGGCCGCCAGGGGCTCGGCGGCCCGGCGGTCGGTGCCGGTCCAGGCCGCTTCGGCGAAGGCGCCGAGGCGGGGGAAGGCCGCGTAGTCGACGGCCGCCGGGGTGGGCAGGTACTCGCTCCACAACTGGGCCTGTACCCCGAGAACCCGGCCCGCACGCGACGGGGGAGTCGCGTCGCCGCCGAGGCCGCGCACGGACTCACCGGCACCGAGGCATGGAAGGCGCTCCCTGCCGCCGACGCCCGGCAGGCGCTCCCCAAGGCCGAGGCCGTGCGCCGGCTCCCCGCCGCCGAGGCCCTCCAACGGATCCCACCCCGCCAGGTCCTGCCACGTGGTGAGTCCGCCCTGGGCCAGCGGTTCCTCGGGGAGGTCCGACTGGTAGTGGTCGAGGTAGGTACGGGAGGCGGGGCAGAGGACGACGTCGTGTCCGGCGGCCAGGGCGGTGGCCGCGGGGGACGGGGTCAGCCAGTCGCGCCAGGCCGTGACGACGGCGTCGGGCGGGGCCCAGGGGCCCTCGGTCATCTCGTCCCAGCCCGCGGTGCGGCGGCCGCGGCGGCGGGCATGGGCGGCGAGTTCGGTGTGGAACCAGCCCTGGAGTCCGGCCACCGAGTCCAGGCCCAGCTCCGCGGCCCGGGCACGCGCCGGGGCCGAGGCGCGCCATTCGGTCGTCGGGCACTCGTCGCCGCCGAGGTGGACCACCGGGGCGTCGAAGACCTCGAAGACCTCGTCCAGTACCTCCTTGCAGAAGGCGAGGGCGGCCTCGCTCGGCGCCAGGACGTGGTCGGAGACGCCCCATCCGGTGGCCACCGGGTGCGGGCCGGTGACGCCGAGCTCCGGATAGGCCGCGAGGGCGGCCTGCATGTGGCCCGGCAGGTCCACCTCGGGTACCAGGGTGAGGTGGCGGTGGCGTGCGTAGGCCTGGATTTCCGCCAGGTCGGCGCGGGAGTAGCAGCCACCGTGCGGGCTGGGGTCGGTGCCGAGCGGGCGCGAGGCGTGGCCGCGCAGGGTGCCGTCGCGCCAGGCCGCGACCTCGCGCAGCCGGGGGCGGCCCGGCACGTCGAGCCGCCAGCCCTGGTCGTCCGTCAGATGCAGTTGCACATGGCTGAGGCGGTGCAGGGCCGCCAGATCGAGCATCCGCAGGACGGCGTCCTTGGGCAGGAAGTGCCGCGCCACGTCCAGGAGCAGGCCGCGCCAGGCGAACCGCGGTGCGTCGACCACCGTGCAGCAGGGCACCGGCCAGGGGCCGCCGCTCTCGCCACGGCGGTGCGCGGCGGGCGGCAGGAGCTGGCGCAGGGTCTGTACCGCACGGCCGAGCCCCGGGGTGCCGCGGGCGGTGAGTGTGACACTCCGCTCGGTGACCTCGATCCGGTAGGCCTCCTCGCCGTCTGCGCCCGGATCCGCGAAACGCAGCCACACCGAGGTCGGCGGGGGCGTACGCGCATCCGCCGGGGCGCCCGGGTACGCCGGATCCGCCCCGGGTCCGGGCGGCAGCGGCAGGCCCGCGCCCGCGAGCGCGGAACGCAGCACCGCCGCCTCGCGTTCCGCGCCCCGGTCGGTGCGCAGGACGGTGCCGGAGTCCAGCCGGAAGTGGCCCGGCCCGCGCCGCACATGGCGCGGCAGCGGGACGAGGGGGAGCGGTGCGTCGTCGGTCACGGGCTTCGTCCTCTCGTCGTGCCGCGCGGGAGCAGGTCGTCCGTACGCGCGCGAGGGGCGTGCGCCGCTGGGTGC
This sequence comes from Streptomyces sp. NA04227, assembly GCF_013364195.1. Lineage (NCBI taxonomy): Bacteria > Bacillati > Actinomycetota > Actinomycetes > Kitasatosporales > Streptomycetaceae > Streptomyces > Streptomyces sp. NA04227. The sequence goes on from NZ_CP054918.1 coordinate 6,745,063, forward strand.
GCGGGCGCGGGAACGCCGGGCCCAGCCTGCCAGGCAGACCGGCCGGGTGGGCGATCGCCCCCGTTCGGCGGCACACTCGGAACTGGAACCCCGGCCCACGCGGTGAGGGAGGTGCCGGTGTCCAAGCGTGACGGCAGTCGGCTGCGACGGCTGAGCGGTCGGCTGGCCGGACAGAGCGCACCCATGGTGCACGGCTTCGCCGGCCGTGCGCGCAGAGCCGCACGCCATCGCGGGGCCACTCCGCGTGAACGGTTCAGCACTCCGGGCAGGCTGGCCTGGCTGAACGCCGCCAGTACGCAGATCGGCACCACTCTCGATCTGGAGCGCACCGCCCAGGAGTTCGTCGAGTTCGCCGTGCCCCGGTTCGCCGACGCCGCGACGGTGGACATCCTGGAGCGGGTGGTGCAGGGCGGCGAGGGCGACGCCCTGAGCGCTCTGACGCTGCCCGCGAGCCGGGCCATGGCGGTGCAGACGACGCCGGAGCTCGCCATCCTGGAGGCCACCCCGGTCGGCGAGATCACCGAACGCACCGAGATCCCGCACGAGACCGTGATGCACACGTACTGCATGCGCCAGCGCCGAGGTGTGCTCGTCAGCCCGATGCGGGACGCGGACTTCAGCCGGGTCGCGCCCACCGACAGCGCGGCCGACAAGATGCGCAGGACCCGTGTGAACAGCTACATCGGGGTTCCGCTCATCGCCCGCGGCACGCTCATCGGCATGGCCGACTTCGTACGGGCCGGGCACCGGCGGCCGTTCAGCGCCACCGACCTCCAGCTCGCCGAACACCTCGCCTCCCGCGCCGCCGTCTTCATCGACAACGCACGCCTCTACGGACGCGAACGCGCCCACGTCGTCGACCTCCAGCGCACCCTGCTCCCGCGGGCCACCCCGCACACTCCCGGCCTCTCCGTGCACGCCGCCTACGCCCCCGCCGCCGACACCCTCGGCGTCGGTGGTGACTGGTACGACGTGATGGCGCTGCCGAGCGGCCGTACGGCGCTGATGGTGGGCGACGTGATGGGGCACGGGCTGCCCGCCGCGGCGACCATGGGCCGGCTGCGGGCGGTCGCGCGGACCCTGATGACCCAGGACATGGCCCCCGAGCGGGTACTGGCCCGGCTGGAACTGGCCACCCGCGACCTGGAGGACGAACAGGTCGCCACCTGCCTGTGCGCGGTCTACGACCCGGCCGACTCCAGCTACACGTTCGCCAGTGCCGGACATCCGCCCCCGCTCCTCGTCGAGCCCGGACCGACCGGCAACACGGTGCGCCTCCTGGAGGTCCCGGTCGGGGCACCGCTCGGCGCGGGCGTCATCCCGTACGACCGGCTGAGGGTCACGGCCACGCCCGGCACCAGACTGGTGCTGTACACCGACGGGCTCATCAAGTCGCGCCGGGTGGACATCGACGCACAGGTGGACCAGTTGCGCGAGGCGGCGGCCGCCATGTCCGCGGACCAACTGGACGGCGGCGGGCTGCTGTTCACGCCGCAGGACGGCAAGGCCCGGTTCGACGAGGCGGTGTGGCTGGTCGCGGCCGGACTGCCCGGCGCCGAACTGAGCATCTGGGAGCTGACCGAGGACGGCAACGCCGCAGCCCGCGCCCGCTCGCTGGTCTCCGGGCAGCTCGGCGAGTGGGGCCTTTCCGACCTGACCGACGTCACCGAACTCGTCGTCAGCGAACTCGTGGGCAACGCCCTGCGCTACGGCCACGGCCCCGGCCAGCTGCGCCTGCTGCGCGGCGAGCGCCTCATGGTCGAGGTCTCCGACCGCGGCCCCGACCTGCCGCAGATCCAGCACGCGGAACTCAGCGACGAGGGCGGGCGAGGCCTCCAGCTCATCAACATGCTCTGCCGCAGCTGGGGTTCCTGCCGCACCACCTCGGGCAAGGTGGTGTGGGCCGAGCAGGACATCACCTCGGTGTGAGGCGAGGTGATGTGCTCCTTGCCTACTGGCCCTCTGGCCCCCTGGCACATGCCGCATCTGGCGCAAACCACTCCGCGCGAGGCGCCGACGAGACTGCCCCTCGGCGCGGGTTCCGCTCAGCATCCCCGTTTCGTCAGGAGTTCTTAGGGTGACGGGGGGATCCTTCCGAGCGGCGCCGGGACGGCCGGGGCCGAGCATCCCGGGCCACGGGGACCTACGAGACCACGGAGCTGCCATGTGCTGGAGCGCGAACGCCGACCTCGTGGCGGGCAGTGCCATCGGGGCGGTGGGCGCCGTGTGCGTACTGCGCACCCAGCGCGTGCGTGACCTGCCGCTCGCCGCGCTGCCGTTGCTCTTCGGCGCCCACCAGATCATCGAGTCGGTGATCTGGCACGACGGCGGCGGGACCGGAGCCGCGCCGCTGGCCTGGGCGGTGATCGCGCTTCCCCTGCTGCCGTTCTGGGTGCCGCTGGGCGTCCTCGCCGTCGCGCCCGCGCGGGCCCGGCTGCGTCTGCTGCCCCTGTGCGCCGCCGGAATCGCGACGGCGGCCGTCCTGGCCTGGACCCTCACCACCCACACGGTCCGCGCCGAGGTCCGCGGCCACACCATGGCGTACGCCATCGGGCTGCCGTACCCCGAACTGCTCCTGGCCGGATACCTCCTCGCGACCATCGGCGCCCTCCTGCTCTCCGCCGACCGGCATCTCGTCCTGCTCGGTGTGCTGGCCGCCATCGGCGCGGCGATCTGTGCCGCGCTGTGGCGCCTGGAGTTCATCTCCACCTGGTGCGCCTTCGCCGCCGTGTGCTCGGTGGTGCTGCTCGGCTGGGTACGGCGGACACCGGCCGCGCCGCCGGGCGGGAGCCGGACGGTCACGACGGCCTGAGCGGACCCGGGCGAACCCGGGCGGACCCGGGCGGACCAGCGAGGCCCGGCGCCCGCGCAGTCGTACGGCAGCGAACGAACCCGAACGCTGCGCAGGACGGCGGGCCATGGCCGCTCTAGGGTCGGAGGGGCCGAAAGGCGAATGACCCGCGTCCACCACCGGCGCTTTGAGGGAAGGCCCGCCCATGGCACTCGACAAACCTGAAGCCACGCTCGCGGTCACCGGCGCGACCGGCAGGCTCGGCGGCCGCGTCGCCCGCCGCGTCGCCGACGCGGGCCTGGAGCAGACGCTGGTGGTACGTGATCCGGCGCGCGCCCCCGAGCTGCCGGGCGCCAGGGCGGTACGGGGCAGCTTCGGCGACCGGGACGCGGTGCGTGCGGCGCTGACCGGGGTGGAGCGGGTGCTGATGGTGTCGGCCGCCGAGTCCGCCGACCGTGTGGAGCAGCACCGCGCCTTCGTGGACGCGGCCGTGGAGGCGGGTGTCGGGCACCTGGTGTACATCTCGTTCCAGGGGGCCGCCCCGGACGCCACGTTCACGCTCGCCCGGGACCACTGGGCCACCGAACAGCACATCCGCGCCTCGGGCGTCGGCTTCACCTTTCTGCGGGACAACCTGTACGCCGACTTCATGCCCGGACTGGTCGGCGACGACGGGGTGATCCGCGGTCCCGCGGGCAACGGACGGGCCGCCGTCGTGGCGCAGGACGACATCGCGGACGCCGCCACCGCCGTACTCCTCGGGGCCACCGCACACACCGGCGCCACCTACGACCTGACCGGACCGCAGGCCCTCACCCTCGCCGAGGTCGCGTCGATCCTGACCGAGACCACCGGGCGCCGGGTCGGCTACCGGCCCGAGACGGTCGACGAGGCCTACGCCTCCCGCGCCGGATACGGCGCCCCCGACTGGCAGCTCGACGCCTGGGTGTCCACGTACACCGCCATCGCCGGCGGCGAACTCGCCCCCGTCAGCGACGCGATTCCCCGCCTGACCGGCCACCCGGCGACCTCACTGGCCGAGCTCTGCCGCAGGGGGCGGGGCGAGAAACCGCGCGGGTAGCGGCGCGAGGCCCGGCGCGGGGAGCGGCCCAGCCGTGCGCGCTCTCATGTGCCTCCCTGCCACTCCGGGTTGCTGGGCCCGGGGGTCGCTCGCCAGAATGTCCGGGCGAGTTGTACGTACTGCCGGTGTGCGGGGTTGTCGCCGGTGTGAACCATGGCCCAGCACTTCCCCGAGGCTCTGTCGGGTTTGTTGCCGGACGCGGCCCCGCAAGTACGGCACTGCATCTGGTAGTCGACCTCTGCCATGCCCTTGTGCCGCTCTGCGGAGATGTTCCAGTCGACCGAGGCGAAAACGTGTGGTGTCACGGGCAACTCCCGTTGCTGCGACGGTTGATCTCGGACACGCGGGCACTGAGCAACTCCGTCTGCGTGATGTGCCGCACCTGATCCGGACGCGCCTCCCACTCCAACCCACCTGTGAGTGGGCGCAGTTGGATGCGTCCACCGACGTGACCCATGACGGTGCCGACGCGCCCGCGCCGGGTGTCGCGCACGGTGTCCCCGACGGCCGGGGTCTGTTCGGTCACTGGTCCGCCTCTCCGGTACGGGGCAGCACGGCGGCCGCGAGGGCCCGAGCGGTCGCCAGGTTGCAGCGCCCCAGGCTGATCAGCGGGAGAGGGCGCGAACCGGCGAACGAGAGGGGGTCGAGCGTCAGGGACGGAAGGGTCACACCCGCTGCTCTGACCGCGGCGTCCAGCTCCTCGCGCGCCAGCTCGGCTTCTCGGATCTCCTCGGTTGCGGTCGGCTGATCACTCATGTGCGGTCGCTCCTCTCTGTAGCGGTTTCGCTACCAAGAGCGTTCAGAGTGGACTACGGTCGAGGACTGTTCAACGTGTCGGCGTGGGACGGAAGGTGGTTGAACGCGCCATGAACAAGAACGAGTTGGACCCGGATTCCTCTCCCGAAGCGGCCTTCGGAGCGCGTTTACGCAGTCTGCGCGAGACTCGCGGCTGGACCCAGGAAGCACTCGGCGAACGCACGGGATATTCCAGCGTGCACGTCTCCGCCGTCGAAAATGGCCGCAAGCCTCCAACCCTCCGCTTCTCGCGTAGTACGGACAGCGCCTTCGGCATCACGGACACCGAGGACACGTTCGAGCGCCAGTACCGCGAGATCCGCCACGGCAGCTTCCTGGAGGGCTTCCCCCAGTTCGTCGAGTACGAGGCGCGTGCGGCGGAGATCCGGCTGTACGAAGTCGGGGTCGTACCCGGTCTGTTGCAGACACCGGAGTACGCGACGGTCCTGGCCCAGAGCCACGTCAAGCGAGGCGCGATCACCGAGGACCAGGCGCACGAGCGGATCACGCTGGTCGCGGAGCGGCAGCAGGCACTTGTCCGCAAGCCCGCGCCGCTGATCTCCGTTGTTCTCGACGAGAGCTGCCTGCGTCGGCCCGTCGGTGAACCAGCCGTGATGGACGCCCAGTTGGCGCGGCTGATCGAATTCGCCGAGCTGCCGAACACCGTGCTCCAGCTCGCTCCGTTCAGCATGGGAGCCTGTCGCCCGTTCGATCTGCCGGTCACCATCCTTACGATGGCGGACCGCGCTCTGATGTCGTACGCGGAGTCCGCCCAGCGAGGGCATCTGGAGCGGGACGGGAAGTTCGTCCTGCCGGTGATGGCGAACTACCATCAACTACAGGCAGAAGCCTGCTCGCAGGCCGAATCCGTGGTCTTGATCAGCCAGTTGCGAAAGGGCAGCCAGTGACGACCGAATCCCCCCTTTGGTGCAAGTCCTCGTACAGCAACAACGGCGGCCAGTGCATAGAGGTCGCGGGCAACCTCGTTGCCGCGCATGGCGTGGTCCCCGTCCGTGACTCCAAGAACCCGAGTGGTCCGTCGCTCACCTTCGAGTCCTCGGCCTGGTCGTCGTTCGTCGCCGCAGTCAAGGGTGAGGGCGTCTCCGTCTGATCCGAGCCGTCCTGGTCCCGCGCTGATCGCCCCCGTCGTACCGGGTACGGCGGGGGTTGGCATTTGTGCTCTTGGCTTCGTCCGGGAACGGCCATCTGGGAACGCCCACGGGGTAAGTGATACGGCCCCGTAAGCTTCCGGCCTTGCCGCCGGACGGGTGGATGGCCGATTCTGCGTACGGAAACGTTCGTGATCAGCCGAACAGGCCGTAGGCACAGCCGCAACAGCTCGGAAGGGCAGCCCATGACGCAGACAGTCTCGGAGACGACGCAGATCGCCGCTCCGCCCGCCGCCGTGTACGCGGCGGTGGCCGATGTGGCCGGGATGGGCCGCTGGAGCCCGGAGTGCACCGGGGCCGACGTCAAGGGCGGCCCGGACGCCGAGGTCCGCGTCGGCACCCGGTTCACCGGACGCAACCGCGGCGAGAAGGGCCGCCCCTGGTCCACGGCGTGCACGGTCACCGTGGCCGATCCCGGTGAGCGGTTCGCCTTCGAGGTGAAGGCGGCCGGAATGCGGGTCGCCGTGTGGAGCTACACCCTCGAACCGGCCGAGGGCGGCAGCCAGACCCGGATCACCGAGACCTGGATCGATCAGCGGGGACCGCTGATGACGTGGATCGGCACGCTGGCCACCGGCGTGAAGGACCGGGTCACCCACAACCGCGAGACCATGAAGGTCACGCTGCGCCGTCTGAAGGAGGAGTTGGAGGGCGAGCCGCAGAACGCCTGACCCGGCCCGCTTTCTTCGCTCTTCGCGACGGTCGGTGCTCTCCGCACCGGCCGTCGCTGTATCCGTCGCCGTCGCCGTCGCCGTCGCCCTCGCTTCGCCGTCGGCATCGGTCGTCGCCGCCCGCCCCGGTCGCCTGCCGGTGCGGGCGCGGACTGCGACACGCCCGCCGTGGCCGAACCGCCACCCTCGCGCCACCGTGGCCGAACGGCCACTCTCGCGTCAGAGCCGTGTCAGAGCCTGGTCAAACCCGCCGGTCCCGGTCCCGTGGGAGTACAAGTCCGTTCAATTCCCCTGTTGCAGCAAGGGGATCACTTGGCGGGTACCCGGCTAACATGGCTTGTCCGCAGGCCATCGGCTCCTCCAGGGGGCCGCGCGGTGTGCGTGTCCCGCGAGGGGCGGGTCAGGGACAGGCGTCCGAGTACGTGGCGGGGAGGCCAGAACGGTGAACGGCGGCAGCCGCAACAGGCGCCTGACCAGTCGACTCGCCTCGCAGAACGCCGATGCACCCCGGCCCACAGGACGCAGGCTGCGGTTCCGCCGCGGCCACGGCCAGCGTTCCGAACACTTCACCACCCGCAGCCGCCTCGCCTGGCTGAATTCCGCGAGCACCCGCATCGGTACCACCCTCGACCTGGAGCGCACCGCCCAGGAACTCGCCGAGTTCACGGTGCCGCGGTTCGCCGACGCCGCGGCCGTGGACCTGCTCGAATCGGTGCTCCGCGGCGAGGAGGGCTCACGCTGGACGGGCACCGGCCTGCCCGACATGCGCGCGATGGCGGTGTGCGCCGTACCGGAGCTGTCCTCGCTGGAACCCACCCCGGTCGGCGAGACGATAATCCGCTCCGAACTGCCGCGCGTCACCCTGCTGCACCGCTTCTGCCTGCGCCAGGGCAAGCCGGTACTGGTCAGCAGGATGTCCGAGGAGGACTTCGACCGGGTGGCGCCCACCGACAGCGCCGCCGACAAGATGCGCGTCACGGGAGTGCACAGCTACCTGGCCGTACCGCTGATCGCGCGCGGCGTGCTGCTCGGCACCGCCGACTTCGTACGCGCCGGATCCGGCCCGCCCTTCACCACCACCGATCTCGCCCTCGCCGAGCAACTCGCTTCCAAGGCAGCGGTGTTCATCGACAACGCACGGCTGTACGGACGCGAACGCGAGCATGTGGTCACGCTCCAGCGCAGCCTCCTGCCGCGGGCCACTCCGCACACTCCCGGCCTCGGCGTGAACGCGCACTACGCCCCGGCCGTGGACGCGCACGGCGTCGGCGGTGACTGGTACGACGTGATGGCGCTGCCGAGCGGCCGTACGGCGCTGATGGTGGGCGACGTGATGGGGCACGGGCTGCCCGCCGCGGCGACCATGGGCAGGCTGCGGGCGGTGGCCCGCACGCTGATGATGCTCGACATGGCGCCGGAGCGGGTGCTCGCCCGGCTGGACCTGGCGACCCGTGACCTGGAGGACGAGCAGGTCGCCACCTGTCTGTGCGCGGTCTACGACCCGGCCGACGCCAGCTATACGTTCGCCAGCGCCGGACACCCGCCGCCGCTGCTGCTCGACGCCTCGGGCGAGACCTCGTACATCGGGGTGTCGACGGGCGCGCCGCTCGGGGCGGGCGTCATTCCGTACGACCCGCTGCGGATTTCGGTGCCCGAGGGCAGCCGGCTCGTGCTCTACACCGACGGACTGGTCAAGCGCCGCGACCGGGACATGGACGTCCAACTCGACCGGCTGCGCGCCACGGTGGGCGGTCTGGTCCCCGAACGGCTCGACGCGGGCGCCCTGTTGTCCTGCGCGCCGAGCGGGGACGCCCGGTTCGACGAGGCGGTGCTCATGGTCGCCGCGCGGTCCGCCGATCTCGGCGCCGATCTGCGGATCTGGGACCTCCCGCCGGACGGCACCGCCGCCTCGGTCGCGCGCGGCCTGGTGACCGGACAGCTCGCCCGCTGGGACCTCGCCGAGCACGCCGACATCACCGAACTCGTGGTGAGCGAACTTGTCGGCAACGCCCTGCGCTACGGCAAGGGCCCCGGTCGGCTGCGCCTGCTGCGCGGCGAGCGGCTGACCGTCGAGGTGTCCGACACAGGGCCCGACCTGCCACAGATCCAGCACGCCGACGTCAGCGACGAGGGCGGCCGCGGCCTTCAGCTCATCAACATGCTCTGCCGCAGCTGGGGTTCCTGCCGTACGGCCGAGGGCAAGGTGGTCTGGGCGGAGCAGGATATCGCCCAGTAGCTGGGTGGGGCGGGGCGGTTCCTCGGGGTCGAGTAGGGCCCTCACGGGGGAGCCGGGGCGGTACGTGCGGGTCCGCTGCTCGACGCAGGGCGGCCGAGCGGGTCCGCCCGTGACGGCCGGGTAGATCCGCGTGCGGTGGGTGCGGGTGCCGTCGCCCGGCGCGCCTTCGCCACCGTCCCCGGCGGCGGGCCACCGTGGACGCGTGCACCGCCCGCCGCCGCTCGCCCACGCCGTCCGCGCAAGCCACCTCGCCCCCACGCCGCCCTCATGTCGCGCCGCTCACCCGCCGCACCTCCGCGTACACGTCTGCCCGCGCAACCCCGCGATTACCGCCCTCCCATCCCCTCGGCCGTCTCTCGACCGTCCCGCGTCCACCGCCGCTCGGGACGCGAGGCTTGTCCGTCGCCCGGGCCAGGGGTTAACCTCGCGAACACATCATAGAAAGCGCTTTCTATCCCCGATCCCGAGGAGAGGCCCGACGTGGCACGTAAGACAATCCGCATCGCCCTGAACGGCGTCACCGGACGGATGGGCTACCGCCAGCACCTGGTCCGCTCGCTCCTCGCGATCCGGGAGGACGGCGGGCTCCCGCTCGGGGACGGCGATGTGCTGTGGCCCGAGCCGGTGCTCCTCGGCCGCCGCGAGCACGCCCTGCGCGACCTGGCCGAGCGGCACGGCCTGGAGCACTGGTCGACCGACCTCGACGCGGTGCTCGCCGACGACAGTGTCGAGATCTACTTCGACGCCCAGGTCACCTCGGCCCGCGAGGAGGCGCTCGGCAAGGCCATCGCGGCGGGCAAGCACATCTACACCGAGAAGCCGACGGCCACCTCGCTCGCCGGAGCCCTGGACCTCGCCAAGCGGGCCACGGCGGCGGGCATCAAGCACGGCGTCGTGCAGGACAAGCTCTTCCTGCCGGGCCTGCTCAAGCTGCGGCGCCTGATCGAGGGCGGGTTCTTCGGTGAAATCCTGTCCGTACGGGGCGAGTTCGGCTACTGGGTCTTCGAGGGCGACTGGCAGGAGGCGCAGCGCCCGAGCTGGAACTACCGGGCCGAGGACGGCGGCGGCATCGTCGTCGACATGTTCCCGCACTGGGAGTACGTGCTGCACGAGCTGTTCGGCCGGGTGCGCACCGTGCAGGCCCTGACGGCCACCCACATCCCCGAGCGCCGGGACGAGCGGGGCGCCGCCTATCCGGCCACGGCCGACGACGCCGCGTACGGGATCTTCCAGTTGGAGAGCGGGGCGATCGCGCAGATCAACTCCTCCTGGACGGTACGGGTCAACCGCGACGAGCTGGTGGAGTTCCAGGTCGACGGGACCCACGGCTCGGCGGTCGCGGGGCTGCGCAACTGCCGCGTACAGCACCGTTCGGCCACGCCCAAGCCGGTGTGGAACCCGGACCTGCCGGTCACCGAGTCGTTCCGCGACCAGTGGCAGGAGGTCCCCGACAACGCCGAGTTCACCAATGGCTTCCGCGCCCAGTGGGAGCTGTTCCTGCGCCATGTCGTGCTGGACGAGCCCTACTCCTGGGACCTGCTCGCCGGTGCCCGCGGTGTGCAGCTCGCCGAACTCGGCCTGCGCTCGGCCGCCGAGGGCCGCCGCCTGGACGTACCGGAGCTGACGCTGTGACCCTGACGATCCCCGCACTCGACGGCACCCTGCGCGAGTACCGGCCCAGCGGTCGCGCGCTCGCGGCGACGGCCGGCGGTCCGCCGCTCGCCTCCCGCCTGGTGTACGCGGCGGCCCATGTGGTCGTCGACCCCCGGCGGGACACCAGCCCCGACGAGCCGCCCGCCGTGGACTGGGACGCCACCCTCGCCTTCCGCCGCCATCTGTGGGAGCAGGGACTCGCGGTCGCCGAGGCCATGGACACCGCACAGCGCGGCATGGGCCTGGACTGGCCCGGCGCGAAGGAGCTCATCCAGCGCTCGGCGGCCGAGGCGCGCGCCGTGGGCGGCACCATCGCCTGCGGCGCGGGCACCGACCAACTCGGGCCCGGGGCACACACCTTGGCCGAGGTGGCGGCCGCGTACGAGGAACAGCTCGGCGTCGTCGAGGCGAGTGGCGCCCGCGCGATCCTGATGGCCTCGCGCGCGCTCGCCGCGGCGGCCCGGGGGCCCGAGGACTACGTGGAGCTGTACGCGTCCCTGCTCCGGCAGGCCACCGAACCGGTGATCCTGCACTGGCTCGGCCCGATGTTCGACCCCCAGCTCCTCGGCTACTGGGGCAGCGAGGACCTGGACACCGCCACCGAGACCTTCCTGGAGATCATCGCCCGGCACCCGGACAAGGTCGACGGCGTCAAGGTCTCGCTCCTGGACGCCGGGCGCGAGGTCGCCCTGCGCCGGCGCCTGCCCAACGGCGTGCGCTGCTACACCGGCGACGACTTCCACTACCCGGAGCTGATCGCGGGCGACGAACGGGGCTTCAGCCACGCCCTGCTCGGCGTCTTCGACCCGCTCGCGCCGCTGGCCGCCGAGGCCGTACGGGCCCTGGACACCGGGCACACCGAGCGCTTCCACGACCTGCTCGACCCCACCGTCCCGCTCGCGCGCCACCTCTTCGAGCGCCCCACCCGCTTCTACAAGACCGGTGTGGTGCTGCTCGCCTGGCTCTCCGGCCACCAGTCGCACTTCGCGATGGCGGGCGGACTCCAGTCGGCCCGCTCGCTGCCGCATCTGGCCCGGGCCTACGAACTCGCCGACGCCGTCGGCCTGTTCCCCGATCCGCAGCTCGCCGAGTCGCGGATGCGCTCCCTGCTCACCGTCTACGGAGTAGCCCAATGACCGACCTCGCCCGGCTGAGCCTCAACCAGGAGACCATCCGACAGTGGTCGCTGCCCGAACTCGTCGAGGGCTGCGTGGCGGCGGACGTCCCCGGTGTCGGACTGTGGCGCGCGCCCGTGCAGAAGTACGGTGTCGAGGCCGCCGCACGGCTGGTACGCGACGCGGGCCTGAAGGTCACCAGCCTGTGCCGGGGCGGCTTCCTCACGGACATCGAACCGGCCGCGCGCGCCAAGGCGTTGGACAGCAACCGTGAGGCCGTAGACGAGGCGGCCGCCCTCGGCACCGACACCCTGGTCCTGGTCTGCGGTGGACTGCCCGCCGGCAGCCGCGATCTGCACGGCGCCCGTGAGCGGATCGCCGACGCCCTCGCCGAGCTCGTCCCGTACGCGGCCACCGCCGAGGTACGCCTGGCCATCGAGCCGCTGCACCCCATGTACGCGGCCGACCGCTGCGTGGTCTCGACCCTGTCCCAGGCGCTCGACCTCGCCGAACGCTTCCCGTCCGAACACGTCGGCGTCGTCATCGACACGTACCACCTGTGGTGGGACGACACCTTGGCGGAGGGCCTGACCAGGGCCGGAGCCCAGAACCGCATCGCCGCCTTCCAACTCGCCGACTGGGTAACGCCGTTGCCCGCCGGGGTGCTCCTCGGGCGCGGTCAGATCGGGGACGGCAGCGTGGACTTCCGGTGGTTCCGCGACCGGGTGGCCGAAGCGGGCTGGACCGGCCCGGTGGAAGTGGAGATCTTCAACGAGCGGCAGTGGGAGCGGGACGGGGGCGCCGTCCTGGCCGAGACCGTGGAACGGTATCGTGCGCACTTCCAGTGACCGCGTGGCGCTCGACCGGGGCATCTGATGCCCGAGCGCGACGTGCGGGGCCCGGGTGACCGCGTGGGGGCGGACATCCGGGCCCTTTGCCGTCCGCGGCGGGTTACTCCTCACCCATGACGTGCCGTCAACAACCAAGGGGTTCCGGGCAGTTGATGCCCGGAACCCCTTGGCCTCCGCGGTACTGGGCGTCACTGCTTCACGAGCGTGACCCCGTCGCAGTAGCCCTGACCGCCGCCGCTGCGGGCGTAGCAGTAGACACGCACGCTCGTCGCCTTGTCACCGGTGGTGAAGGTGGCGGTGCCCCGGGTGTACGAGGTGCCGGTGAACGCGGCCCGCACCGCAGTGCCCTTGTCGTCGAACTGCTTCGCGCCCAGGGAGAGTTCGGTGCCCGCGGCGGAGACCTTGCCGTAGCCGCGGAGCTGGTAGGTGGTGTTCGGCTCGACCGCGATCACCTGCTCGGCGGCGGCGGGGGAGGGGCCGACCCGTACCGCGGTGCCGCCCTCGTTGCCCTGTCCGGCCGCGAGCGCGACGCCGCCGTAGGTGGTCCAGGGCAGCAGCGCGCCGGACTCGAAGCCGCCGTTGCGTACCAGGTCACCCGGGGCGCAGTCGCTGTCCTGCACGGGGCTCACCTGGTGGAAGCCGATGTCGGTGCGGCAGACCTTCGGCCGTACGGTGCCGAAGTAGTCCTTGCCCGCGAGGTCACCGAGCAGCGGGCCCATGCCGCGGGCGGGGGAGTCCGCCGCCAGCTTGTAGTCGGCGGCCTTCCTGCCGTCCTGGTTCACGAAGCGGGGCGCGGCGGTGATCTTCTCCGGGTCGGTGGGCTCGTTGGCCGGGTGGTTGCCGGAGAAGAGGTTGGACCGCCAGGTGAAGTCCCCCGGCCGGTAGGTGTTGTTGCCGAAGCCGCGGTAGCCCCCGGAACCGAGGTTGTGGAAGATGTTGCCGCTCAGCTCGGTGCGTGAGGTGCCCGAGCCCTGCTCGATGATCGCGGCGGTCGAACCCTCCGGCAGATAGGCCGTGTTGTTGTACACCCGGGCCGACTTCTCACCGACCGCGAACAGCCAGCGGCTCTTGTCGGCCACGCTCAGGTTGTTGCGGACCACGGTGCCGGTGGCGCTCGAACCGGCGCCGCAGGCCCCGCAGAAGAGCATGAAGCCGCCCTCGTTGTCGTGGCTGTAGTTGTACTGGAAGAGGGCGTTGTTGTTGCCGTAGTCCGCGTCGAAGGCCATGCCGTCGTTGTTGTCCGGCAGCCGCCGGACGTGGTGGACCTCGTTGTACTGGATCGTGGTGTCGTCCGAATTGATCGTCCAGATACCGGCGTTGGCGCCCATCGGCCGCATCGCGATGTCGTACGCGGTGTTGTGTTCGACCAGCGCCTTGTCGGCGGCGCGTACCACGATGCCGTCGCCGCCGGTGTCGTTGATCGTGTTGCCGCGGAACACCAGGCGGGTGTTGGCCCGCCAGTTCTTCTTGGTGCCGCAGTCGTCGCCGGTGCCGTACTCCGGACGGCACATCCAGGTGCTGCGGTTGGTCAGGCCCTCGCGGTCCACCGAGGAGATACGGGAGTTCTGCACGAGTACGTCGTCGAAGTTGGTGGGCGTCGTGCTGCCGCTGACGCGGAACTGGATGCCGTTGCTCCACTTCGACGCGTCGCCGTTGACGTGGTGCACATGGACGTCGTCGACCTTGTAGTGGGTGCCGACGCCGTCGGGCAGGTCCGCGACCTCCACCAGGAGACCGTTGCGCTCGCGCTTGGTGGCCGCGCTGTCCCGGTAGGTCATCTCGATGCCCGAGATCTCCCACTGCTCGACGTTGTACAGGTGCACGGCCGCCTTCTCGGCAGTGGCCGGGTCACCTGCCACCACCGGGCGGGCGGTGCCCGTGCCGTACGGCGCGAGCCGGATGGGGGCGGTGGCCGAGCCCGAGCCCTTGGGCTTCAGGGTTCCGTCGCACACCGCGCCACGCTTGAGCAGCAGGCTGTCGCCGGGCCCGAAGGTGTGCGCGTTGGCCTCGGCGAGGCTGTGCCACGGGGCGTTGGCAGTGCCGTCGCCGCCCGAACTCGCGGAACAGTCCAGGTAGTACGCGGTGCCCGGGTCGGCCGAGGCGGACCCGGCCGGGAGGGACACGGCCCCGGCGACGACTATCGACGCCAGTGCGAGCCGTCTGAACGACAGAGACATGGTGCGGCTCCAGAAAGGCAGGAAGAGGAGGAAGGAGGGGAAGGAGAGGAGGGAGAGGAGGGAGAGGAAGAGCGGGGTGGAGCGGGGAGGAAGCGTGAGGACAGGGGAAGGGCGAGGGGTGAATGTGGGCGACAACGTAGAATCAGCCACTCGATCGAGTCAACGGTTCTGACCAAGTCGATCGTCATTCGATCAAACGACGGGTAAATGATCGGGTATCTTCGAGGCAACCGGTCGGCGCCCCGGCCGTCAGGTGCCAGGATCGGCACCGCACGCAGAACCGCAGGGAAGGCAGTCGATGACCAGTTCGGCGCAGGAACGTCGCGCACGCATCCTCGAGACCGTCCGCGCCCTCGGCAGCGTCCGGGTCGTGGACCTGGCCGAGAGCCTCGGCTTCCCCGCGGTCACGGTGCGCAGGGATGTGGCCGCGCTCGCCCAGGAGGGAAGGCTGCTGCGCACCCACGGCTCGGTGGCCCTGCCCGACGAGGAGGCGGGCCGGGGCGCCGACGGCGCCGAGCGCGTCCTCGGCATGCTCGTCCCCACCGTCGGCGGCTACTTCGACGAGGTGGTCGCCGGGGCCAGTGCCGCGGCGGCAGCGGCGGGCGCCCGGCTCATCCTCGGCATCGCACCGTACGAGGCGAGCGACGACCGTTCCCAGGTCGAGCGCCTGCTGGAGTCCGACGTCGACGGGCTGCTCCTGGTACCGAACTGGCGCCCCGGCGAGGGCATCGTGGAGAGCGACTGGCTCGCCGAACTCCCCGTGCCCGCCGTGCTCGTGGAGCGCAGGGCGGCACCCGCGAGCCCCGCGGCCGGACTCGATGCCGTCTGCTCCGACCACCGCCACGGCGTCCTGCTCGCGCTGCACCACCTGGCCCGGCTCGGTCACCGCTCGGTGCTCCTGGCCGCCCGTGACGACACACGGACGGCCCACGAGGTCCGCGCCGGATACGCGGAGGCGGTGAAGCTGCTCGGCCTCACCGAACTCCCGGTCGTCGACGTGCCCCGGGCAGGCGGCGGCGCCGCGGCGGTCGCCGAGCAGATCGCGGCGGCGGCCCGTGCCGGAGCCCGTGCGGTCCTGGTCCACAACGACCAGGACGCCATCCAACTCCCGCCGCTGCTGCGCACCTTCGGCCTCGGCGTCCCCGAGGACATGGCCCTCATCTCGTACGACGACACCTTCGCCGCGCTCTCCGCACCACCGCTGACCGCGGTCGCACCGCCCAAGCGGGCCGTGGGCGCGGGCGCGCTGGAACTGCTCGTCCGCCGCATCGCCGCCGGTCCCGAGCTGCCCGTCCACCACACGGAACTGCAGCCCAGCCTGAAGGTGCGGTCGTCCTGCGGGGGCGGGAACGGCGGCGGGGCCTGAGCAACGGGTGGGCGGGGCCTGCGCGTTGAGCTGTCGAGTGGGTGGGGCCGGGCCGGTGGCCTGATCGTCGCCCGAGTCTTGATCGCTGCCGAGCCTGCTGGTTTGGTGGCCGGTATGACCGATCTTGGACCCGTCGCCTGGCCACCTGCCCCGATCCGGACCGAGCGGCTCGTGCTCCGTGCGCCCGAGGCCCGGGACCGTGCGGCGTTCATCGAGTTGCTGACCTCGCCGGAAGTGCACACCTACCTCGGCGGCTCGCGACCGCGTGACGAGATCGAGCGTGCGATGCCCGGGGCGCCCAAGCCGTGGCCCGGGAATTTCGTCGTTGATCTCGACGGGGCGATGATCGGCCAGCTTGTGCTCAGGCGAGCAACGGAGCACCTTTGCCCCGCTGCTGCGGGGAAAGTCGATCTCGGCTACCTCTTCCTGCCGGAGGCGTGGGGCCACGGATACGCCGCCGAGGCGTGCGCGGCCGTACTCGACTGGTTCGCCGACGCACTCCCCGGCGAACCCGTCGTACTCGCCACCCAGACCGCCAACACCCGGTCGATGCGCTTGGCGGAGAAGCTGGGGTTCACCGAGGTGGAGCTGTTCGAGGCCTACGGTGCCGAGCAGTGGCTCGGCATGTGGTCCCCGCTCACGCCGCCTGGCTGACGGTCAGTCGGCAGGTACCGCCTCGACGTCGACCGCCCCGGACGACAGGCGCGCCCGGTGCCGTGAGCCGTCCGGCCAGCGCACGCTCACCGTCCAGCCCTGTGTGACCGACGAGTCCTGACCCTGGCGCGCCTCGGGCGCCGAGGGCTCGAACTCGACGTCAGGGAACGGGGCGAGGGCCTCCACGACACGGCTGACGCCAGGGTCGGTGGCGGCGACGGGATGCGTAGCCCTCTCCTCGGCGCCGACCTCCGGACCACCGGTACCAAGCGCGCGCGAGGGGCCCATCAGCCGCAGCGCACACGCGAACAGCGCGCTCTGCGCCTCCGCGCTCCCGCGCAGTACGGGAACGGACACTGCCGGGCCGAACGCGTTGCCGCGCGCGCTGTGTTCGAGGTCCGCCGACGTGAACCCGCGCAGACCGCGAGCCTCCGTCCGCAGGCCGCCCTCCGCGCCTGGGCTCTCCATGCCCGCGCCCTCCACGGTCCACGCCGATACGGCCGTCCCCAGGACGGTGCCCTCCACACGGCGCCCCGCGAGCGCCCACCCGCCGTGCACGATCCGGGTGCCGGGCGTGGCACCGGAAAGCAGGTGGATCCGTAGCTCGTCCGCGCCGTGGGCCAGGGTCAGCGAGGTGACGCGTACTCCGGGGACCTCCTGGCCGCGCAGGCGTGGGCGATGGGTGGAGGCGGCCCAGCCGGGGCCGGTGCCGAGGGGAGTGATCCGGCCGCGTTCGCTGTACTCGCCGCCGTCCTCCAGGCCGAAGTGGTTGTCGGGCAGTTCCCGGGCGGGGCCGGTGGCCGTGGAGTGGGCCAGACGTGCGTAGAGCGGGTTGTCGGGGGCGACCTCGTCGGCGGGCTGGTCGTCGCTGCCGTGGTTGTGCAGTCGTACGACACCGTCGGCCGCCGTCGCCTGCACGAGCCAGCCCGGGCCCGCCAACTCCCGTAGGGCATCGGTGCGTTCGGCGGGTGCGGGCTCCTCGCGGTCGGTCCACACCGGGTGCTCGGGCGGCAGCAGCAGGCCGAGGAAGCCGCTGGCCGACCAGTACGGCGAGGCCGGTCCCGAGTAGGTCTGGACGAGCGGTGGGTAGGGGCCGTGCCAGCCCAGGGTGAGCAGGCCCTCGGGGTCCGTCGCGCCGCGGTCGAGGAAGTAGCGCAGGGCTCCGGAGGCCAGCCGCCGGGTGGTGCCGGGGGAGAGCGGAGTGCGGCCGGTCAGGGCGCCGGTCCACAGGGGCGCCGCGGCGGCGAACCGGTAGATCAGCGAGCGGCCCTGGTGCATCGGTGCGCCGTCGGCGCCGAAGGTCAGGGCGTAGCCGTCGAGATGGGCGGCGAGGCGGTCGCCGTAGCGGGCGAGCAGGGCGGTGTCACCGGCCAGGTGGGCGTGCAGCATCGGGTAGAAGTGCATGGCCCAGCCGTTGTAGTGGTCGAAGGCGTGGGGGCGGCCGTCGGTGTACCAGCCGTCGCCGCGGTACCACTGGTCGATCTTGGCGAGTCCCCGTTCCACGGCCGCGCGGGCGGCGGTGGTCTCGATCCCGGCCTCGGCCAGGAAGCCCCCGACGGTGAGCGGGAACAGCCACCAGTTGTTGTCGTTGGGCGCCCGGTGCAGCGCTTGGGCGAGCCAAGCGCCCGCGCGTTCGCGTACGCCGTCGTCGAGCCGGTCCCACAGCCAGGGGCGGGTCAGCCGCAGGGCGGCCGCGATCGAGGCGGACTCGACCATGGCCTGGCCGCGGTCGGTGATGCGGCACCAGGAGGAGAGGTCGCCGTCGGCCAGGTCCCGCTCCTCGCTCGGGGCCCGCGTTCCGGCGTCGAGCCCCGCGGCGTACCGCTCCAGGAGATTGCCCGGATCCGCGCCGCCCGCCCCGGCCACGCGCAGGGCGGCGAGCAGGAACGTACGGGCGTAACCCTCCAGGCCGTCCGAGCGGTTGCCGGACCAACTCGGGCGCGCGTTCGGCAGGTTGATCAGGGCGTGGCCGGGCCCCGCGTAGGGCTGGACCGCGGTGAGCAGGGCGTCGGCGGCCGATTCCCAGTGGGATCGGGTCCAGCCGGTGTACGGGCTGAGCGCACGGTCCTCGGGCGGGAGCTGCATGACGGCAATCCTTCGGCGGAATGGCCCCGGCCGCGGGCGCGGGGGACGGGAATCGGAACAAGTCAGAAGAAAACGGGAGTACTCGTCAGAACGCGCGAGAACTCGGGGGAAGGCAGAGGAACTCGTGGAGTACGAGCGGCGGCGCGGGAGCCGCGGCCGCTCGGTGCGGGTGAGCGAGTGAGCATGCGATCGAACGATCAGATCGAGCTGACGCTATCAGGCTCCTGTCTGGCTGATAAGTGCGGAACTCCGGGCTTTTTGGCCGTCAGAGCGTCTCCGGTGGGGTCTCGGTGGCCTTGTTCGCCCTCCTTCCGTCTGATCAATTCAGATCATGTGATCGAAAAACCTTGACTCCGATCGATCCACCCCTCAGGATGGCGCCTAATTCACGCCGGACACCGCTAGCTGGGGCGTTGTGGGACCGGCGTTCGTGGACCTCACAGGAGCCGAGCCATGACCTCATCAGTTTCCCGCCGCCGCACCACCCTCGGGATCGCCATCGGTGCCGCGAGCGCCCTGTGCCTGGGACTTCTCACCGGCTGTTCCGACGACTCGGATTCGGGGACCGGCGCCGACGGCAAGCCGGTCACCCTGACCTTCTGGGGCTGGGCCAAGGGCACCAAGGAGGTCGTGGACGCCTTCAACGCCTCCCACAAGGACATCAAGGTCTCGTACAAGGAGATCCCCTCCGGGGTCGCGGGCGGCTACGCCAAGATCTCCAACGCGGTGAAGGCGGGCAACGCTCCCGACCTGTTCAACGTCGAGTACCCGCAGCTGCCGGACTTCGTCAGCCAGGGCGCCGTCAAGGACATCAGCGACCAGGTCGACCCGGCCCTGGAAGGCCAGTACCTGCCGCAGGCCATCGACCTGGTCACCCTGGGCGGCGCCAAGTGGGCGCTGCCGCTCGACGCCTCCCCGCAGACCTTCTACTACCGCAAGGACCTGTTCGAGAAGGCGGGCATCAAGACACCGCCGAAGACCTGGGACGAGTTCCGCACGGACGCCGAGAAGATCAAGAAGGCCGATCCGAAGTCCCGGATCGCCACGTTCTTCCCGGACGACCCGAGCACCTTCGAGGCCATGGTCTGGCAGGCGGGCGGCCGCTGGTTCAAGGCCGGTGAGAAGGCCTGGGACGTCAACTTCGACGACAACGCCACCCGCGAGACCGCCGCCTACTGGCAGAAGATGATCGACGACGACCTCGTGCACGTCACCCCCTCCTTCTCCCAGCAGTGGACCAACTCCCTGCAGAAGGGACGGACGGCCGGTTACCTCGGCGCCGCCTGGGGCGGCGGCGTGCTCGGCACCACCCTGCCCGACCAGAAGGGCAAGTGGGCCGCCGCACCGATGCCGACCGCCGACGGCAAGCCCGCCAGCGGCATGCTCGGCGGCACCACCTTCGCCGTCTCCAAGGACAGCGAGAAGACCGAGGCCGCGGTCGAGTTCGCCAAGTGGGCCACCACCACCGAGGCGGGCATCAAGGCACGTATCGCCACCGGCACCTCCTCCGCCTACCCGGCCGCCCCGGCCCTGGTCCCGGTCGCGCGCAAGGCGTTCAAGACCGACTTCCTCGGCGGCCAGGACGTCTACGCCGACTACGAGGACGCCGCCCGCTCCATCAACGAGGACTGGACCTGGGGCCCGGTCATGGGCGTCACCAACAACGCGCTGCGGGACTCCTTCGCGAAGCTCGGCTCGGGCGACGGCGACATCCTGGGCAGCGTCCGCAAGGCCCAGCAGGACACCCGGTCCGAGCTGAAGAACCGCGGCATCGAGGTGTCCGGCCGATGACCGCCCCCGGCAAGACCGAGTCCGTCCGCGGCGCCGGCACCGGCGCCCGCGCGCCGCGCCGCCGCGGACGGCTCGGGGCCCCCGCCCTGCTCCTGCTGCCGTTCTTCCTGCTGTTCATCGCGTGCACGCTGGTGCCGCTCGGCAACGCGGTACGGCTCAGCCTGTACCGGGAGAGCCGCTCCGGACTCGGATTCGGCGGCACGGAACGGGTGTTCAACGGGTTCGGCAACTACACCCGGGCCCTCGAGGACGACGCCTTCCGCGACGGCTTCCTCACCCTGGCCCAGTACTGCGTCCTGTACATCCCGCTGATGATGGGCCTCTCGCTGGCCCTGGCGCTGCTGCTCGACTCCACGCTCGCCCGCGCCCGGCGCTTCTTCCAACTCGCGCTGTTCCTGCCGCACGCGGTGCCCGGCATCATCGCCGCGCTGCTGTGGATGTACCTCTACACACCCGGCGTCAGCCCCGTCATCGACTTCCTGGACTCCGCGGGGCTGCCCGCGAACCTGCTCGGCAACCCGGTACCCGCCGTCGTCAACATCGCGCTGTGGGAGTGGACCGGCTACAACCTGGTCATCTTCTACGCCGCGCTCCAGGCCATCCCGCGCGAGGTCCTGGAGGCCGCGGTGGTCGACGGCGCCGGGCCGCTGCGCGTCGCCCTGAACATCAAAGTGCCGCTGATCCGCGCCTCGTTGACCATGGTCGGCCTGTTCACCGTGATCGGCTCGCTCCAGCTGTTCACCGAGCCGATGATCCTGCACGGCGCCGCACCCGAAGTCGTCACCACCTGGACCCCCAACATGTACGCCTACACCGCGGCCTTCGAACGCAACGACTACGGCCTCGCCGCCGCGGCCTCGGTGCTGCTCGCCCTGGCCGCCGCCCTGCTGTCGTTCGCCGTCACCCGGCTGTCCGGCAGCCGGTCCCGCAAGCGCGAGGAGGCCGCCGGATGAGCACCGTCGCACCCGTCGACAAGCCCGCGGCCCGCCCCGGCAGGGCCCCGGCCCCGGCCGCGGGCAAGCCCCGCCGGCCCTGGTCGCTGTCGAAGACGGCCGTCAACGGAGCCCTGCTCCTGGCCACCGTCTACACCCTCTTCCCGCTCCTGTGGCTGCTGACCGCCGCCGCCAAGAACACCGGCGACCTGCTCGGCGGCCGCACCATCTCCCCCTCGCGCTGGCACCTCGGCGAGAACCTCGGCAACCTGCTCTCCCAGTCGGACGGCATCTACTTCCGCTGGTACGCCAACTCGCTCCTGTACGCGGGAGTCGGCGCCGCACTGTGCGCGCTGATCTGTGTGGCCGCCGGATACGCCTTCCACGTCTACGACTTCCCGGGCAAGGAGAGCCTGTTCGGCCTGGTCCTGCTCGGGGTGCTCGTCCCGACGACCGCGCTCGCCCTGCCGATGTACCTGCTCGCCACCAAGGTCGGTGTCGTCAACACCTTCTGGGCCGTGTTCCTGCCCTCCCTGGTCAACCCCTTCGGCGTCTACCTGGCCCGGGTCTTCTGCGCGGGCTACGTACCCGGCGAGGTCCTGGAGGCGGCACGGATGGACGGCGCCGGGGAACTGCGCACCTTCTGGTCGATCGGCCTGCGCATGGTGATGCCCGGCTTCGTGACGATCTTCCTGTTCCAGTTCACGGCCATCTGGAACAACTTCTTCCTGCCGCTCGTGATGCTGTCCGACACCGAGCTCTTCCCGGTCAGCCTCGGCCTGTTCTCGTGGAACACCCAGACCCACGCCTTCCCCGAGTACTACCCGCTGGTGGTCACCGGCTCGCTGCTCGCCGTCGTCCCGCTCGTGGTCGCCTTCGTCGCCCTCCAGCGGTTCTGGAAGGCCGGGCTCACCGCGGGCAGCGTGAAATGACCGCCACCCACGAGCCGTACGAGACCCGTCCGTCGTACGCGCCCTTGCTGCCGTACGAACCGCTAGTCCCCCACGACCGGCCGGGCGCGCAGCCCCACGAAGCACACCGGGAGACCCCCGTGCACAGCCCCCTGCCCGTCCCCGCGCCCACCGCCGGGGGCACCGCCCCCCGGCGCCCGCGCGCACTGCTCGCCATGCACGCCGATCTCGCCGACCGACTGATCGACGCCGAGACGAGGGAACGGCTCACCACCCTCGCCGAACTCGACCCGGACCTGGTGGTGGACGACTTCCGCACCCCGCGGGCCGCGGCCGCGCTGCGCGAGACCGAGGTCATCGTGAGCTGCTGGGGCTGCCCGCCGCTCGACGAGGAGGTCCTCGCCGCGGCGCCCCGGCTGCGTGCCGTCATCCACGCCGCCGGGTCGCTGCGGCACCACATCACCGACGCCTGCTGGCGGCGCGGCATCGATGTCACCTCCGCCGCCTCGGCGAACGCCCTGCCGGTGGCCGAGTACACCGTCGCCGCCGTCCTGCTCGCGGGCAAGCGGGTCCTGCGGATGCGCGAGGACTACCGGCGTCTGAGGACCCCGTACGACTGGCAGGACGGCTACCGCGCGGCGGGCAACTACCGGCGCATCGTCGGCATCGTCGGCGCCTCCCGGATCGGCCGCCGCGTCCTGGAACTGCTGCGCCCCTACGATCTCGACCTGCTGCTGCACGATCCGTACGTCGACGAGACGGAGGCGGCCCGGCTCGGCGCACGGGCCGTCGACCTCGACGAGCTCTGTGCCACCGCGGACGTGGTCAGCGTGCACGCCCCGGAGCTGCCCGAGACCCGCCACCTCGTCGACCGCCGCAGGCTGGCCCTGATGCACGACGGCGCCACCCTGATCAACACCTCCCGCGGTTCCCTGATCGACCAGCGGGCCCTGACCGAGGAACTCGTCACGGGCCGTCTGGACGCCGTGCTCGACGTGACGGTCCCCGAGGTACTGCCCGCCGACTCCCCGCTCTACGACCTGCCCAATGTGCTGCTCACCCCGCACGTGGCCGGATCGCTGGGCAACGAACTCCACCGGATGGCGGCGGCCGCCGCCGACGAACTGGAGCGGTATACGCGAGGGCGGCCGTTCGCCCACGCGGTGAGCAGGGAGGAGGCGGTGCGGTCCGCCTGAGGGGACGGCCGGTGGCAGGCCCGGCCGCCGCACCCGAGAATTGACACACCTCCGGCGGAAGGCTTGCCCATGCCCGAACTCGAGGGCGGCGGCGAGCGGGCCGCCCCCTTCGATCTGCCCAGGACGGCGAGCGCCGCCTGCGACGAGAACGGTGTGATCACCGGCTGGTCGCAGGCCGCCGCCGAACTGCTGGGACGGGGCGCGGAGGAGGTGCTCGGCACCTCGCTGGGCGACCTCCTCGCGCCGGGGGAGGACCCGGCCGCACTCCTCGGAGTGCTCCGGTTCTCGCCCGGCCCGGACGAGGAGACCGCACGGCTGGCCCAGGTACTGCACCCCGAACGGGGCACGCTCACCCTCGGCGTACGAGGCGTCCCGCTCACCACCGCCTCGGGCCCCCAGTGGCACCTGTCCGCCGTGGACCTGGCCGCGACCCCGTGGTGGAGCCAGAGCCACTCGGTGGTCGAGCGGTTCCTGATGAACGCGCCCTTCGGCATCGGGGTGCTCGACCGCGACCTCAACTTCGTCTGGGTCAACCGGGGCCTGGAGAACTTCTCCGGAGTGCCGCTGCGCGAGCGCATCGGGCGGCCGATCAGCGAGATCCTGCCCCGCCTCTCGCCGCACCGCCTGGAGGAACGGCTGCGCTACGTGCTGCGTACCGGCGAGCCCGTGAAGCACTTCGAGTACCACGGATTCGTCCCCTCCGAGCCGCACCGCGAGCGCGCCTTCTCCTCCTCGTGCCTGCGCCTTGAGGACGCCGACGGCCGGGTGCTCGGCGTCTGCTACACCGGCGTCGACATCACCGAACGCTGGCGCACCCGGCAGCGGGTGGACTTCCTGATGGAGTCCGGCGGGCGCCTCGGCACCACGCTGGACCTGCGGCGTACGGCCGAGGAAGTGACCGAGGTGGCCGTTCCCCGGATGGCCGACCTGGCGGTGGTCGACCTCCTGGAGCCCGTACTGCGCACCGAGGAACCCACCGGGACCGTCGGCCCGGACACCGGGCGCCGCCTGCGCAGGATGGCCCGGCTGTGCATGCGCCCGGAGCTCGTCGGCCACACCGCCGTCCCGATCGGCAGTTCCCCCGACTACCCGGCCGACTCCCCGATGGTGCGCGCCCTGCTCGCGGGCCGGGCCGTGCTCGCGCCCGGGCCCCTGGCCGGAGACGCCGCACCCGGCTCGCCGGACGAGTGGCCGGAGCCGGACGAAGGCGTGGGTTCCCTGCTCGCGGTGCCGGTGCGGGCCCGGGGCAAGGTGCTCGGCCTTGCCGTCTTCTCCCGGTTCGCGGGCCGGGAACACTTCGAACCGGCCGACCTGTCGATGGCCGAGGACTTCGTCTCCCGGGCCGCCGTCTGCCTGGACAACGCGCGCCGCTACACCCGCGAGCACCGCACCGCCCTCGGCCTCCAACGCAGCCTGCTGCCCCAGGTCATCGCCGCGCCGCCGTCCGTCGAGGTGGCCCACCGCTACGTTCCCGCCACCTCCCACGAAGGGGTCGGCGGGGACTGGTTCGACGTGATCCGGCTGTCCGGGGCGCGGGTGGCCCTGGTCGTCGGGGACGTGGTCGGGCACGGCATCCACGCGGTCGCGGCGATGGGACGGCTGCGTACGGCGGTGCACTCGCTCGCCGACATGGACCTGCCGCCGGACGAACTCCTCGCCCATCTCGACGACTTGGTACTGCGGCTGGCCGAGGAGCAGGCCGAAGGACCCGAGGCGGCGGGGGCGGCCGCCGCCGCGGTGGGGGCGCGCTGCCTGTACGTGGTCCACGACCCCGCGACCCGCCACTGCACGATGGCCACGGCCGGACATCTGCCGCCCGCCCTGATCACACCGGAGGGCGCCGTCGACTTCCCCGAACTGCCCGCCGGGCCGCCGCTCGGCATCGGGGCGCTGCCCTTCGAGGCGGTCGAGTTCCCGCTCGCCGAGGGCAGCACCCTCGTCCTCTACACGGACGGGCTCCTGACCGGCACCGGTCACGACATGGACGCGGCCGCCGAACGGCTGCGGCGGGTGCTCGCGGACACCGGTGCGGACCTGCAGGAAGCGGCCGACGACGTACTCGCCGGGATGGGCGTCCGCGCGCGCGACGACGACGTGGCCCTGCTGCTCGCGCGCCCGCACGGGCTCGGCGACGAGCAGATGGTCACCTGGCAGCTGCGCGCCGAACCGTCCGAGGTGGCCAGGGCCCGTTCGCTGGCCGCCGACACCCTGCACGCCTGGGGCCTGGACGACCTCGTCTTCACCACCGAACTCGTGGTCAGCGAGCTGGTCACCAACGCCATCCGGTACGCGGCCGAGCCGATCCGGCTCCGGCTGATCCGGCAGACCGTACTCACCTGCGAGGTCACCGACGGCACCAGCACCTCGCCCCGGCTGCGGCACGCCCGTACCACCGACGAGGGCGGCCGCGGACTGTTCATGATCGCGCAGCTCGCCCGGCGGTGGGGGACCCGGTACTCACCGCAGGGCAAGATCATCTGGGCGGAGCAGGCGCTTCCGGAACCGGCTGCGGGGCGGTGAGTGGGGCATTGGGTGGGGCGGCGGCGCATCCGTCGCGGGTCAGCCTCGGTACTGCCGGGGCGGCACTCCGAAGCGGGTCCGGAAGGCGCGGCTGAAGTGGAAGGGGCTGGCGAATCCTGAGGCGGCGGCGACATGGCCGACGTCCAGCGCGGTGGTCTCCAGGAGTCGGGCCGCGTGCTGGAGTCTGGCCTCGCGCAGCGCCCGCATCGGCGTACGCCCGGTCTGCTCGGTGAACAGATGGGCCAGGCGCGAGGGGGACAGCCGGACCGCCTCGGCGAGCGAGGCCACCGTGTGCGGCGCCGCCGGATCCGCCGCGATGAGGGCCTCCACGCGCCGCACCCGGCTGTCGGCACCGCCGCCCGCCTCCGGGGCGCCGCCCGAGTACCCCGAGGACGTCGTCAGGAGCAGTACGCGTTCGACGCCGTTCATGGCCAGCTCGTGGGCGCGCGGCAGCGAGGCGGCCACGGCGGGCGCGGCCCTGCGGTGGGCGGCGACCGGCAGCGGCGGCGCGCCCTCGCCGGTCCACCGGGCGTCGGCGTGCAGCCGTCGCAGTTCGGCGCCGATCCGGGGCCGTGCGGCGGTGGGCACCGGGCCGACCGCGAAACAGCCGTCGCCGCGCGCGTGCGGGCGAAGCCACGCCTCCCACGCGGGCCGGGCCCGGCAGTGCACCCACCAGAAGTGCCAGCAGTCGGCGTCAGGTGCCACCCGGTAGTCCTGCCGTACACCGGGGGCCAGCGCCACCAGCTCGCCTTCCTCGGTACGCACCTCTGCGGCGCCCTGGCGGATTCGTCCCGCGCCGCCCTCCGTCCACAGGAGCAGCCAGCTCCGGGCGCCCTGCGCGCGGTGCACGGCGTACCCGGGGAGCTGGGCGTAGCGGCCCGCGATCAGTAGCTCGGGCGGCGGCGACTCACCGTGGTCGGCAGCAGAATCAGGCATGTTCTCGGAAGTCACGGTCATAGCCTGGCACGGCGCCGCCCGCCTACGTTCGAGTCATGGACACCAGCCTGTTTCACCGGACCGGACACACCCTCGTACCGGGACTCCTGGCACCGGACGAAGTGGCGGCGCTGCTCGCCGAGTTCATGGCTCTCCCCGCCGGTGGGCGAGTGCCGGGCCACTTCGAACCCCGCCCGCAGGACCCCTCGCGACCGTACGACCCGCTGGGTGACTACCCCCGGGTCATGAACCCCCACGAGATCAACGACCCGGCCCGGCGCATGCTCCTGGACGAGCGCCTCGGGAGCATCGTGACCGAACTCCTCGGCGAGGAGCCGATAGCAGCACAGAGCATGTTCTACTTCAAGCCGCCCGGCGCCCGGGGGCAGGCGCTGCACCAGGACAACTTCTATCTCCGGGTCGAGCCGGGCACCTGCGTCGCGGCCTGGATCGCCCTCGACCGCGTCGACCGGGCCAACGGCGGACTCGAAGTCGTCCCCGGCACCCACCGGATGGACCTCTTCTGCCCGGAGGAGGCGGACCCGGGCACCTACTTCACCAAGGAGTACGTGCCGCCGCCGCCCGGCCTGGAGCGGGTGCCGGTCGACATGAACCCCGGCGACGTCCTGTTCTTCAACGGCAGCCTGGTCCACGGATCCGAGCCCAACTCCACCACGGACCGCTTCCGCCGCTCCTTCATCTGCCACTACGCCCCGCGCTCCACCGTCAGCATCAGCCGCTACTACCGCCCGCTCTCCCTCGCGGGCGAGGACCTCTCCCTCGCGGAGAGCGTGGGCGGCGGGCCGTGCGGTACGGAGAACGCGGTGGGGGCGGTGCACTGAGCCAGGCCCCGGAAGGCGGGGATGGCGAGCGCGGCGCCGCCGCGACTTTTCCCGGCAGGCATACATGCGTGCATGCATGGCATGGCCGAAGGCCGACACCTGGTGGGGTGTCGGCCTTCGGTGTGTGTCGCTGTGTTGCTGTGTCGCGTGGTGCCGTGCCGTGTGGCTGCCGTGGGGTGGTGTCGGTGTGCCTTAGTAGGCGCTGTCGACGTTGTCCATGGAGCCGTACTTGTCGGCGGCGTAGTTGGCGGCGGCGGTGATGTTGGCGACGGGGTCGTAGATGTTCTTGGGGGTGCCTTCGACGTGGTAGGCCTCGAAGGTCGGGGGGATGACCTGGAGGAGTCCCTTGGAGGGGATTCCGTTCTGGGCGTTGATGTCCCAGTCGTTGATGGCCTTGGGGTTGCCGGAGGACTCGCGGAGGATGTTGCGGTGGAGGCCTTCGTAGGAGCCGGGTATTCCCTTTTCCTTCATGATGGCGAGGGATTCGCGGATCCAGCCGTCGAGGTTGTTGGCGTAGGTGCGGTGGGTGGAGCGGTTGGCGGCCTGCTTCTTGCCTCGTTCGGCCTTGGCCTTGGCGGCGGCCTTCTCGGCCTTCTCAGCCTTCTCGGCCTTTTCCTTCTTGGCGGCGGCGGCCTTCTTCTGTGCGGCGTCCTTCTTGGCGTCGTCGGTCTTGACGCCGAGCTTTTCGGCGACGCTGTTGATCTTCTGGTCGTCGGTGGCGTGGGGGCCGGTGGTGCTGGTGTGGGTGTCGACGGTCTTGGTGGTGGCGACCTTGGTGCTGGCGGCGGGGGCGGCGTCGGTGGTGGTGTTGCCGCCGGTGGTGGTGAGGCCGAGGGTGAGGGCTGCGGCGCCGAGGGTGGCGAGGCCGGTCATGGTGTACTTCTGGGCCGTGGAGAGGTCCCGGGCGTAGGCGGTGGTGGCCGTGGTGGCCTGGCGTGCCTTGTCCTGGGTGTAGGTGGTGGCCTTGGTGAAGTGCTTTCCGAGACCGTGAATCGTCGTGTTCTTGGGCATGGGGGTGACCTCTTCTGTGGTGCGGAGGAGGTCGCTCTCAGTCCGGGGGACGGTTCCGGCGTAAACGGCCTGGGGTGTTTTCCCAGTGGCGCCGAGCGACGTGAACCAGTTTTAGGGGCGGGTTTTGTGGTTGGCAAAGGTGTGAGCTACGAAGGTGTTTAGTGGGGACTGGGGTGGTCGAAAGTCCCGGGACTGTCCTGGGTGCTCGGTGGTTTTGGGGGGTGTGGCCACTAGGTGGGTTCGTACGTGACGTGGGTTATATGTCGGGGCTCACATTCGGGCCCTTGACCCCTCACTTTCCGTTCCCCGGATTTCGCACGCAGTGAAGAAAATCCGGGGGTAATCCGGGGTCATCCGGCGGGGTTTATGGACGGCCCGCCGGGACTTCGTACGGGGGGACCCGCTAAGCGGTGTGCGAGGCGCGGCGGGCATCGGGAGAACCGCCCTCGGCGAGCCTCTCGGTCAGCGCCTCCGCGAGTGCCTCGGGCCACGGGCGCAGCGGCGTCAGTCCGGCGGACGCCCACCGGTTGTGGCCGAGGAGGGTGAACGCCGGGCGCGCGGGCGGCGCGGTGACAAGGGGACGTACCAGCGCGGGGTCGGCGCCCATGAGCCGGTAGACCTCGCGGGCGAGCCCGTACCGGGTGGTGCGTCCGGTGCAGGTGGCGTGGAAGAGGCCCGCGGCGCGGCTCGGCGGCAGGCTGCCCAAGAGATGGAGGCGTTGTGCGACGTCCCGGGCCCAGGTCGGCTGGCCGTGCTCCTCGTCGCTCATGTGTGTGGGGGCGCCCGCTGTGGCCCGGGAGGCGAGGCCGGTGACGAAGTCGTCGCCGTACGTGCCGTAGACCCAGGAGGTACGTACCACCGTGCCGCGGCGTGGGAGTTCCTCCAGTACGGCGCGTTCACCGGCGAGCCTGCTGCGGCCGTAGGCGGTGTGCGGAGTGGGGGAGGCGCTCTCGGGTCGTACGAGGTCGGCCTTGCCGTCGAAGACCCGGGCGGTCGACAGGTGCAGCAGTCGCGCGCCGGTGCGCGCGCAGGCGCGGGCCAGCTCTCGTACGGCCTCGGCGTTGACGCGATGGGCGGTGGCCGGGTCGCGCTCGGCGCCGTCGAGGTCCGTGTACGCGGCGCAGTTGACCACGACGCGCGGGCGTGCGCGCCCGAGTGCGCTGCGCAGGGCGACGGTGTCCGTGAGGTCCAGGTCGCTGCGGCCCAGTGCGAGCACCGGCTGTCCGGCGGCGCGCAGCACCTCGCACAGCTCCCGGCCCACCACACCGCCCGCACCGGTCACCAGCCAGCCGCTCACCGCCCCCACCTCGCACCGTGTGTGCGGGACGGGGCGTCGGAGCAGCGCGTGCCGGCGGTCGCCGGACGTCGAGAGCGCCGGCGGCACATGTGGAGGGCGGACCCGTCCGGGTTTCCGGGTGTGGGGCGAGGAGATCCCGTATGCATGAAGTTAGCTTAGGCTAAGCTAACTTTCACTGACGAGGGGTGTCCGAGTCCGGCCGTCGGTGCCTCATGGCGGTCGCCGTGCCCAACGCGCGCCGCCCGTACGGCAGATGGCGAGGCGTCAGCCAGGAAAGCGGGGAATCATGCGTGTTCTGTTCGCCGGTCCGTTCGCCGGTCCGCCCGTCCCACTGTCCTGCGCGGCGGTACGCACCGTCGCGCGGGCGCGGGTCGCCAGGTCCGGCGCGGGACCGCGGTGAGCGTGACCATGGTGCGCACCGCGACACCTCGCACCCACAGCACCCCGGACGGGTCCGGCATCGCCGCCGTCCCCACCGTCGGTCCCTGCGTCGAGCGCCTGGCGGCCCGGCTGACCGGGGCCGACCCGGCACGCCGCGAGGTGGTGCTCGCCGAGTTCTGGGCGGAGGCGGCCCGGCGCGGCACGCCCCTCGTCGAGGAGATCGAGGGCGACCCCGAGCACCGTGTGGTGACCTTTCTGTGGCGCGGCCACCGGGCCACCCGGCAGGTACTGCTGCTCGCCAACCGGCTGATGGACCGCGGGCAGTTGGCGCGCTCGCTGCTCAACCGGCTCTCGGACACCGAGGTCTGGTACCGCTCCTACCGGCTGCGTGCCGATCACCGCGGTTCCTACAAGATGGCCGCCGATCTGTCCCCCGGTGAACTCCCCACCGAACCGGGCAGGTTGCAGCAGCGGCTGCTCGCCCTGACCGCCCACGCCGCCGCCGACCCGCTCAACCTCCACCCCATGCCCAGCCGCTGGCGCGCCTCCGACACCTCGGTCTACGCGCTGCCCAAGGCCCCGCCCCAGCCCTGGGCGGCCCGCCGGGCGGGAGCCCCCCGGGGCGAGGTCGTGCGGCACCGGTTCACCAGTGCCGCGCTCGGCACGGACCGCGACGTGTGGGTGTACCTGCCGCCGTCGGCCGCACCCTCCGGGCTCCCCGTGCGCGAGCCCGCCGAACTGCCCGTACTGGTGCTGTGCGACGGGGACATGTGGTTCGGCAGGCTCGGCTTCCAGGACACGCTGGACGCCCTGATCGCGGACGGTGCCGTGCCCCCGCTCGCGGTGCTCGCCCCCGACGCGGTGGACGACGCAACCCGCTCCCGGGAACTGGGCGCACGCGAACCCCATGTCCGTTTCCTCGCCGACGAGTTGCTGCCCTGGGCGGCCGGACGCTGGCCGGTCACCACCGACCCGGTCCGTACCGTGGTCGCCGGGCAGGGCCTCGGGGCGATGACATCGTTGTACGCCGCGCTCCTGCGGCCCGATCGCTTCGGCCGGGTCCTCGCCCAGTCGTGCGCCCTGTGGTGGCGGCCGGGCCTGGCACCCGGCGTCGCGACGGCCGCGACGGGCACGGTGCCGTGGCTGGTGTCCCGGTTCGCGGAGGCCGAACCGAGGCCCGTCACCGTGCACTTGGACGTCGGCCTGCACGAAGGCGCCGTGGTCGAGGACACCCGCGCCCTGTACGCGGTGCTGCGTGAGCGCGGCCACGAGGTCTCGCTGGGCGAGTTCAACGGCGGCCACGACTACGCCTGTTGGCGCGGCGCACTCGCGGACGGGCTCGTACGCCTGCTCGGCACTCGCCCCTGAGACGACCGCCCCCGAGACGCCTGCCCCTGAGACGCCCGCCCGGCCCCGGCGCGTACGTCCCCGCGCAGTCCCCAAAACCCCAGTACCAGCAAGGAGTTGTCCCGATGTCACCCACCCGCCTGCCCGGCGCGGCGACCACCGGCCCCGCGGCGAACCGTGGCCCGCAGCACCCTCGTTCGCTCTCCCGGCGCGGCGTGCTGGCAGGCGCCGGTGCGCTCGCCGTCACCGCCCCGCTCACCGCCTGTGGCAGCGACGAGGACGAGGGTTCCTCGGACGGGAAGGGTGAACAGACGGGCGGCGCCTGGCAGTTCAAGGACGACCGGGGACGGCTGGTCCGCCTTCCCGAGCGTCCGGAGAACCTCGTCGCCTTCATCAGTACGGCGGCCGCGCTCTACGACTACGGCATCGAGTGCAAGGGCGTCTTCGGACCCAGCAGCCCGGTGCGCGGCAAGCCCAATCCCCAGGCGGGCAGGCTCCCGATGGAGAAACTGACCAGCCTCGGCGAGAGCTACGGGCAGTTCAACGTCGAGAAGTACGCGGCGCTCCGGCCGAACCTGCTCATCAGCAATATGTTCCCGCCGCCCGACCTGTGGTTCGTCCCCGAGGAGAGCCGCGAGAAGATCGAGTCGCTGGCGAAGACCGTGGGCATCAGCGTCGCCCGTACCTCTCTGCCGCAGCCGCTGCGCCGCACCGCGGAACTCGCCGAAAGCCTCGGCGCCGACCTCTCCGCCCCCGACGTCACCCGCGCCAAGGCGGACTTCGAGAAGGCGGCCGAGGCGGTCCGCACCGCGGCGCGCGACAACGGCGGCCTCAAGGTGCTCGCCATGACGGGTGACGACGAGCAGATGTACGTGGCGGTGCCCGACTCCTACTGCGACCTGCGGTACTTCAAGGAACTCGGGGTCGAGTTCGTCGAGGGCCGCAAGAGCGACGAGTGGGGCTTCTGGGAGTTCCTCAGCTGGGAGAACGCGGACAAGTACCACGCCGACCTGATCATCATCGACAACCGCTCCACCGCCCAGTCGCCGCAGGACCTGCGCCGTCATCCCACCTGGCGCGAGCTGCCCGCCGTCAAGGCCCGGCAGACCGTGCCGTGGGCCATGGAAGAGCGCTACAGCTACCTCGGCTACACGCCCGTACTCCAGTCCCTGGCCGAGGCGTTGCGGAACGCGCGCAGACTCAAGGCCTGATGCCCCGATCGGGTTCGGGCGCGAGGTGCCGTCCTGTTCAGGACGACCTGGCGCCCGCCCCCGATTCCCGTCCCGGCGAGGGCGGCGCCTCCCCCGGGGACGGCGCCGCCCCGGAGGGCGCGGGCGCGGCCTGCTCACGCGGCAGCTCGCGCCGGTGACGTACGGGGGAGAGGAAGACCGGCAGGAAGGCCAGCGAAAGCAGGGCGCCGCCGACCCACAACGTGACCTGGGCGGAGGCCAGTTCACCGATCAGGCCGGACAGCGCGGCGCCGATGGCGAGGGCCCCGGTGAGCAGGAAGCGGAAGGTGGCGTTCATCCGGCCGAGGAGCGCGTCCGGCGTCATACGCTGGCGCAGGCTCACCCCGAGGACGTTGTCCATGCCCGTCTTGAACAGTGTCAGCAGATAGCCCGCACCCGCGACATAGAGCCACACTCCGCCGTCGACCAGCGGAACGAGCAGCCCCGCCGGAGCCATGCACAGCCCCGCCAGGCCGAGAGTGCGGCCGAACCCGAGCCGTGCGGAGACGGGCCGCGCGCATCGTGCGCCGAGCAGCAGCCCCAGCCCGCCACTCGCCCAGAACAGCCCCAACACGCCTGGGGACAGGCCGAGTTCGCGCACGAACAGCAGCGGGAGCATGGTGTTGATGAGCTGGAGTCCCAGATTGGTGAGCGAGGCGGTGAGCGCCAGCGCCCGCAGCTCGGCGTTGCCGAGCACATGCCGCAGCCCCTCACGGATCTGGGCGCCGAGCCCGGCCGCCGCGCCCGTCGTCTTCGTGACGGGCGCCGGAACATGCCGGAGCGCGGTGAGCCGCAGGGCCGAGGCCAGATAGCCCACGGCCGTACAGGCGACGGCGACCGGCGCGGTGAGCAGTTGGACCACCCCACCACCGGCGCCCCGCCCCGCCACATTGCCCGCGGCCATCAGCGTCACCACGGCACTGTTGGCCCGTACCAGGCCGTCCCTGCCCACGAGTTGGGGCAGCACACTCTGCGAGGCGACATCGAAGAAGACCGTCGCGCACCCGTTGAGGAGCACCACCACGTACAGCTGCTCCAGCGTCAGCACGTCCAGCCACCAGGCCAGCGGCACCGAACAGAACAGCAGCGCACGGCCCAGATCCGCCCCGATCAGCACACCGCGCTGGCGCATCCGGTCCACCCACGCGCCCGCGGGCAGCCCGATGAGCAGAAAGGCAAGGGTGCTCAGGGTGGCGAGCGCTCCCACCTGACCCGGACTCGCGTCCAGCTCGGCGACCGCGATGAGCGGAACGGCGACATGACCGACGTTGGTCGCCAGCTGGCTGAGCGCGGTCGCGGTGAACAGGGTGCGGAAGTCGGGTATCCGCCATGGGGAGTTGGGCTGCATGGTCCGATCATGCGGTCCGCGCGGGAGTTTTTCCGCAGATTTTCGCGGGCGGGGACGCAGTTCTGCTAACGGGTATGGCGTACGAACTCTTCACTGTGCGAGCGGTGTTCGGTGCTGTCCGAGGCCGAGTGCGGCGGTGCGCACGGGTGCCGAATCGTATCCGTGGCGGCGAGCAGCGGACCGTAGAGGGGAGCGGCGTCGCCGCCGGTCGACGGCTGGGCGGGGACGTCGGCTCGACGAGCAACAGCCCAGGTCAGCCACTGCGTTGAGGCGACTACCCGGGGGGAGCACCGCGGGCGCTGTGCTTGTGACGGGGCGTGGGCGGGATGGTGTCACGGAGAACACCACCTGTTTCACCGTACATGAGTTGGCTTGCTCCCGAACTTCGGCCACATGTATTACTGGTGATGGAACCACGGGCCGGGAAGTGCACCCTCGGAATATTCGCGAGACGAATACCGTACCGAAAAGGGGTTTTCCGTGAACACCGATCAGGTCTGTCGACTCATCAGCCGACTTTCCGATTCACCGACAGCCGCCGAGGCATACAAGGCCGTCGGCGCCTCCACCCGATTCGTCATCGACAGCTCTCGGGAGATCGTTCTCAACGAGGACGGCAGTGTCCGGACGACGACGGACGAAGCCGCCCCCGACCTCACCGTCCGCATCTCGGGCGAAGACGCGGCCGCGATCATCGCGGGCGGTCTGTCCGTGATCCGGAGCATCACCTCCGGCCGGGTGGCGGCCGAGGGGCCGATCTTCCAGTCGATCGGCGTGGTCCGGTCGCTCAGCCAGCTCAGCAACGAGGAGGTCTGAACCGTGCATACCCTCTGTCTGCCCGATCTGACGACGCTCGAAGGCCTCGACCCGACCGCGCACAAAGCGGTGGTCCAGCTCGGTGAGTTCGCACGCGACCGCGTCGCACCGACCGCCCGCCGCCGCGACAGCGCCCCCCTCGGCACCGTGGACTGGGACCTCGTCGCGGAGGCCCAGGCACTCGGCGGCCTGCGGATGGGCATTCCGGAAACGCTCGGCGGGCTGGGCCTCGGAAACCTGGCCCTCGGCCACATCCTGGAGGAG
Organism: Streptomyces sp. NA04227; assembly: GCF_013364195.1. NCBI lineage: Bacteria > Bacillati > Actinomycetota > Actinomycetes > Kitasatosporales > Streptomycetaceae > Streptomyces > Streptomyces sp. NA04227. The sequence continues at coordinate 6,780,528 of NZ_CP054918.1, forward strand.
TTCGCCGCAGCGGACCCGGGCTTCGCGCTCATCCTCGGTGCGACGGGCCTGTTCCACACCCCGCTGATCCTCAGCGGCGACAAGCGTCTCAGTGAGACCTACCTCGTCCCCTTCACCGGTGACACGCCTCTCCTCGGCAGCAACGCGGTCGCGGAAGAGCTCAACGGGATGGACGTAGTGCGTCGCGAACACGCCGAATTCGCCACGGACTTCACGGTCGCGCGTGATGCGGGGGACCACTTCGTCGTGCGCGGCAAGAAGAAATACATCACGAACGCCCCGGTGTCCCGCTTCGCCACCGTGATGGCGAACGTCGAGGGAAACCCGGGCTCGACCGGCATGACCTGCTTCGTCATCGACCTCGAATGGGACGGGGTCGGCCGCGGCGAAACGCACGACAAGGTCGGCTATCGTGCCGCCCCCGCCGGCGAACTGGTCTTCAACGGTGTCCGTGTGCCCAAGGAGAACGTCATCGGCGACGTCCTCGGCGGCTGGGACCTGAACATCACGCAGGGAAATCTCTGCCGCATCACCTGTGCCGCGATCTCGACGGGCATCGCCCGCCATGCACTGCAGCACGCCCTGCAGTGGTCCACCGAGCGCCGGCAGACGGGCAAGACGCTCTATCAGCACCAGATGTCGGCGCGAAAGCTCGCGGACATGGCCGCGCGGGTCGCTTCTGCCCGGGCGCTGTGGACCGAGGCGGCACGCATGGCGGACGTCACCCTCCCGGTCCCCGAACTCGAGCCCGCACTGGCCAAGTTGGTCGCCGACGAGGCTTCGGTCTTCAACGCGAACGCGGCCGCCTCGCTGCTCGGTGCCCAGGGGTTCCAGCGGAACGACGACATGGAGCGCATCGTGCGCGACTCGCTCGGGCCGCGGATCTACGAGGGTTCGCCCGAGGCGCTGGCCATGACGATCACGGAACAGATCGCGCGCGGCTGACATGAGCACTCACTCACTCGACGAGACAGCGGAACAGGCCTCCGCCTTCTCCTTCGCCAAGTTGGACGCGAGCCTGACCGCGCCTCCGGTGTTCCTGTCGGCCGGGTGCGACGGCACGCTCACCCTCGTGGCGCGGGGCGACCACATACCGGCCCGGTACCGCAGGGCCATGCACGCGTTCCGGTTCTCCCAGTACTGGCGACTGGGATTCCTGGACGCACACCAGGTCGACATCGATGTCTACTGCGACGAGCTCGTGGGATATCCGCCGGACCGGGAGTTCCACACGATCGTCCTGGACCGGCATTCGGGGCGCGCCGCCGCGTACGTGTACCTGGCGATTCCCGACCCCGACTCCGCAGGCGCTCCCTTCGCCCTGGAGAAGGAGTACGACCTCACCGTGGGCGAGACCATCGGCAAGGGCCTTGAGCGGGCGCGGGTCTGGGAGGCGAAACGGCTGGTGCGCCGGGTCGGGATGCCCTGGTCGAGCATGGCCCGGAATTCTCCGTGGTGGGCCATGCTCGGAATGTCGCAGGCCATCGGGGCTCTGCACAAGCGCGGGCATCTGGACGCGTTCGTCGCGGACGGCGCACCGGACGGCAGCCCCAGGATCTTCGAGCTCCTCGGCTTCGATGTGCACCGCCTGGACGTGAAGCCCAGGGTCACCAATGTGGACGGCCGGTACGGCCCCATGTGGCGACAGCGCACCGTTCCCGTTCCGTACATCTGCGAGAACAGGGAGGGCCAGGGCGAACATCTGCGCGGAGTCGAGGAATTCCTGCAAGGCAATCAGGGACTGTCGGTTCGGGAAACGCTGGCGGCGTGGAGGCAGGCATGACGGACATCGAAACTGTCGACGAGGCCCGAAGTCTGGAGGCCGAGCCCTACTACCGGCATCTGATCCGCCGCAACAAGGGGCTTGTCCACCCCCATGTGCAGCAGCGGATCCGCGAGGCCAAGGTCCTCGTCGCCGGTTGTGGCTCCGTCGGCGGTGCGGCGATCCAGCCCCTGGCCCGTATCGGGTTCAAGGACTTCCGGTTCGCGGACTCGGGCAGCTACGAGCTGAACAACCTGAACCGGCAACTGGCGTTCCTGGACGACCTGGGCAGGAACAAGGCCGAGGTCGGCGCCGACGCGGTGCATCGCATCAACCCGCACGCCCAGGTGGTGGTGTTCCCCGAGGGGGTCACGGCCGAGAACGCGCGGGCCCTGGTCCAGGACGTGGACGTCATCGTCGACGGGGTGGACGTCACCACCCGGTCGGGGCTCTCCGCGAAGCTGGCCCTGCACGAGGCCGCCCTGCTCCAGCGGAAGCCGCTCATCACCGGCTGGGACCTGGCCGGGGTGATGTGCGCGCAGTACTTTGACTACCGGGAGCTCCAGCGGATCTTCGACGGGGCGATCGAACCGTCGGAGCTGGACTCGCTCGACATCTGGGAGGCGATCTTCCGTATCGCCCCCATGCGGCACATCCCCACCTCCATGCTGTTCGAGTTGGCGTCCCACATCGCCGACCCCGAGTACAGCGTCCCCCAACTACCGGAGGCCGCCTGGCAGTTCGGGTCACTGGCCTGCCATATGGCGGTGCGCTCGATCACCGGGAAGAGGATCCCCCGCAATGTCCCGGTGAACGTCCACCGGTGCACCAGCCGGCTCCCCGAACGCATGCTGCAGAGCATGGGAAAGCCGTTCGGTTTCGCCAAACTCGTGCAGACGATGGGCTGGTCGCGGGCGGGGGAGTCGTTCATACCCGCGCATTCGTTTCTCCGGCCGACAAGTTCGAGGAAGGCGTTTGGGAATGTCGGGCAAGACTCTCGGTGACATAAGCCGCGAACTCTCGTACTCGGACATCAGGGACGTCGTCGAACTGACCGGGCCCGAGCGTGAGCGGGTGCGCGGCGAGTGTCTGGCCGTCGCCGACCGTTTCGCGGTGCACGACCTGCACGACGACGCGCTGATCTACGCGGCGGAAGACCTCGCCCGTCGCCTTCCCAGCCGGGTGGTACAGAGCATCCGGGGAATCCGTGACCGCAGTACGGTCGACGGGGTGCTCGTCATCGAGGGCTTGCCCGTCGACCAGGGGGTGGCGACCCCGCACGGCCCCCGCGACGAACCCGGCTGGACGACCGTGCCGGTGGCCTCCCTGGTGCAGCTGTCGATCATGACCATGCTCGGCGCCCCGATCAGCTACGCGGAGGAGAAGTCCGGCAGGCTCATCCAGGACGTCTATCCGAAGGCCGGTTTCGAGGAGCGGCAGGAGAACTCCGGCTCGGTGCTGCTCGAACTGCACACCGAGGACGGGTTCTTGCTGAGTCCTCCGGACTATGTGTCGCTGCTGTGCATGCGGCCCGATCACGAAGGCCGTGCCGCCACGGTCGGATGCGGGATCCGCAGGGTGCTCAGCACTCTGCCCGCGGAGATCCGGACGGTGTTGCGCCAGCCGCGGTTCAAGCTGTTCTTCAGCAGCTCCTTCACCGTGGACAACGCGACACGGTGGACGCATCCGGTCCCCGTGCTCAGGGGCCCGGAGGACGATCCCGACCTCTGCGTCGACCTGCACGGAATGATCGGTGTGGACGAGACGGCGGTCCTCGCGCTGGACCGGCTCAGAAGGGCACTGGAGGACAACCTTCTGGGAGGGGTTCTGCAGGCGGGCTCGCTGCTGATCGTCGACAACAACGCGGCCGTGCACGGCAGGACGGGGTTCGTCCCCCGCTACGACGGGTCCGACCGGTGGCTCAGGCGCTGCTTCGTCACCAAGGATCTGCGCCGTGTCAGGGGCGACATCGTCCAAGGGCGCATGCTGCGCAGCCGGGAGCGTTCGTCACACGGGTGACGGAGGATCGGCCCGGGCCGGTTTCGGACCGGTTCGGGCCGTCCTCCCTCCACCGGTGCAGGAGCCGTCGACCGCGGACGGCTCCTGCACTCGTGTGGGGCTCAACGCCTCGCGGAGCAGGGCCCGTTGTGCTCGATCGGCAGGCCGGGCCAGACCCCGCGACCCCCGGCGAGATCCAAACGAGAGGCCCTACGCCTTTCCGATCGCCTGCTTGTCCTTGGCATGTGACGTGCCGCCCGGACCGCCCGGCATGTCCTGCTCCTCGAGGATGCCGAGCAGGGTGTCGGCCGACGCGTGCAGCGCTCGACGGCCCTTGCGCGTAATGGCGATCTGGTAGGCGCGGCCGTCGGAGTCGGCGCGGTGCCGCTCGACCATCCCGCGCTCCTCCAGCTGGCTGACGAGCCGGGAGACGCGTGGCTGCGACCTGTCGATGTCCTTGCAGAGCTGTGTCAGAGGGGTCCTCCCGCGCTGGGACGCCAGGAGATAGAGGACTTCATAACCGGTGATGCAGAGCGAGTGGCGCAGGGTGAGTTCGTTCTCGATGCGGGCGTTCAGCTGCTCGATCGGCCTGACAATCGCCTTCCAGCGGCCGAGCGCCTCATACGCCTCATCCTGTGACTCCATGGCGACCTCCTTACGCGCTGGGTGTGCCGCGCATTGACGCCAAGGATACCGCCAACTCGCCCCGGTACAGGTGGCCCCATGAGTAGTATGCTCGGGCATGGAGTTCCATGCGCGGGTATGTAGTTGGCTTCGTGGTGCGGATGTGAATGGAGAGTCTGATGTCGGTGGAACCTGAGGAAGACACCCGGTCGCTCACACAGGACGCGCCCGACCGTGTACCGGATCAGCCGTGGAGCGCGCTGGCGGTCGTCGGCCTCGCGCAGATGCTGGTCATGCTCGACTCGACCGTGGTCAACGTGGCGTTACCGTCGATCGGCGACGACATCGACGCGGGCGCCAAGGCCTTGCAGTGGACGATCAGCGGATACGTCCTCACCTACGGTTCCCTGCTGCTCTTCGGAGGGCGCCTCGCCGATGTCCGAGGCCGGCGCGCGATGTTCCTTCTCGGCGTCGCGATCTTCTCCCTCGCCTCCTTCGTCGCGGGCCTGGCCGGGAACGGCGCCGTCCTTGTCATGTCGCGCGTGACGCAGGGCGTCGGTACCGCGGTCCTCTCGGCGGCGGCCCTGTCGATCATCATCGCGACGTACCGGTCGGAACGTCAGATGAAGATCGCACTCACCGCGTGGAGCGGACTCGGTGTCATCGGGGCGGGCATCGGCGTCATCGCGGGCGGTGTCATCGTGGAGTACGTCTCCTGGCGCTGGGTGTTCCTGATCAACCTCCCGATCGGAGCCGCCCTCACCCTGGCCGCGATCCGTGTGGTCGCGCCGATGGCGCGGCAGTCCGGCGCCCCCGCCCTGTCGCTGCGCCTGCCCACCGCGGCCCTGGTGACGATCGCTCTGAGCTGTGTCTCCTACTCCTTCATCGGTATGCAGGAAGGGTTCGACGACCTGACCTCCTGGATCTTCCTGGCCGCCGGGATCGTGCTCCTCGCCGTCGTGATCCGTTTCGAACGTCGCGCCGAGGACCCCCTGTTGCCGCTGTTCCTGATGAAGATCAAGACCTACGGCCTGGCCTGCGCGGGCATGGTGATGGCCGCGACGCTGCTGCTCGGCTCCATCTACCTGGGGAGCAACTACTTCCAGCGGGCGGCCGAACTCTCGCCGCTGGAGACGGGCTTCGCCCTGCTCCCGCTGTGTCTGGGGTCGCTGGTCTCCGCCTTCGGGATCCCGCATCTGGCAGGCAGGATCGGCATGCCGAAGATCTATCTGTCGGGTGTCGTGGTCCAGCTCGTGTGCAGTGTTGTACTCGCCGCCCTCGCCTGGAGTGCCGACGAGTCGGTCCCCGTCGCCGTCGTGATCGTGGTGCTCGGCGTCTTCGGCCTCGGACTGCCGTCGATGTTCGTACCGCTCTACACCTTCGGGGCCGCCGAGATCCCCGCAGAGCACAGCGGAACCGGATCCGGGCTGCTCAACACCTTCAACGAGGCGGGCGCGGGCATGGGTCTCGCCATCGTCGCGCCCCTCGCCGCGTACATCGGCAGCAGTGAGCACGACGACGGAACAGCACGGACCGTCGCCGAGTCCCACGGCATCGGGGTGGCCTGGACCGCTCTCGCCGTGTGCTCCCTCGTCGCGGCGGTCATCGCCTCCGCGATCGTCCGCGCGACCCGCGTCCAGAGCCGTGGGGCGTGAGGCGTGACCGACTTCTTCCAGCAGGTCAAACCGCGTCTGGTGAGCGAGTCCGTGATCACGGGAGTTGGGTACAGGGGGCCCGGCCGGTCGCGCAGGGTGTGTCTTACGTGCGCGACCGGGTTCCCTCGGCGAAGAACCCTTCAGTCGCATCTGTCGTTGATCCACTTCCACAGCGGATAGAGCTGCTCGGCAAGACTGCGACCGGATTCCGTGAGTCCGTATTGGACGCCGGGTGGTCGTGTGTCGAGAACTTCACGGCCTATCAGCCCCTCTTCCTCGAGAAGTTTGAGAGTCAGTGTCAACGTCTTGGTGTTCGTACACTGCATCTCTTTCTGGATCTCGGAGAATCTGAGCTGGCCGGGGAAGAGCGTGAGGAGAATGCTGACCGACCACTTTTTGGCCAGTACGGCGAACAATTTGTGTACGTAGGCCCACTCGCCGCCGGAGGCCGCTTCTGCCGCGATAGCCATCTGCTTCTTCTTGATGTCCACGTGCGGTTTGATGTCCACGTGCGGTAATCCTCGGATCTCGTGGCGGCCGGCAGCCGGCCCGCCCGCGCGTGAGGGCATGCGGGCGGACTTCGGCTTCGCGGGCGCCGGTGGATTGTGGAGGTCGGGGCGCGGGCGGGACCGGATCCGGGCATGCGTCCGGGTCCTCGTCGGCGCCCTCGTCTCGGCTGCGGCCGTATCCGCGGATGTGGTGTCAGCCGGGCCCCGGAACGGAAAGGTGAAGGGGCGACAGCGATCTGTCCGCTGCCGCGGTCACCTGTCCTGCCGGTGCCGTCGGCCCTGCCGCACGGCACGACCGCGCCGCACCGTGCCGACCACAGGCAACCATGCGCGTCCCGCGCACACTGAATGAAGGCCTGGACAACGGCCGATCCCCCCACCCGTTAGAGATCAACTGTGCTCCCACGGAAGCGCATTGAGGCTTCCGTGGCGCCTGATACAGCGTAAAGTTGCTGAAGTCACCGACCAAGCACTTCTCAGCCACCTTGCGAGAATCTCCCCACGATCAATTTGTGAATCCGGGGTCGGTCTGTGCCGGTGGCCCCCCGCAATTCCAGCCGGACGACTTTGTCGATTTCCCGGTACGGGCGGTCAAGGAGGCGAGGTGCGCCAGGCGTTCAGGAACAGCGCCGCAATGCCAGTACCGCATTGTGTCCCCCGAACCCGAACGAACTGCTCAGCGCGACATCCGCAGGCGGCAGCGGACGCGGGGCCCCGGTGACGATGTCCAGGCCGAGCCCCTCCTCCGGGTCGTCGCAGCCGAGGGTGGGCGGGATCAGGGCCTCGCTGAGGGTCAGTGCGGTGACGATGGCCTCCACACCTCCGGCGGCGCCCTGCATGTGGCCGAAGTGGCCCTTGCTGGCGGTCACCGGGACGGGCCCGTAGGAGGTCTGGCCGTCGAGGACTTCGCACATCGCGAGGGCTTCGGCGCGGTCGCCCTCGACGGTCGCCGTCGCGTGGGCGTTCACGTGCGCGACCGAGGCGGCGGGGGCGCCCGCGTCGGCCAGGGCGTGGCGCAGGGCGAGCGCGATCCCGGCGCCGGTCGCGTCGGGGGCCGCGATGTGGTGGGCGTCCGCGGAGAGTCCCCAGCCGGCGGCCTCGCAGTAGACGCGCGCACCGCGGGCGCGGGCGTGCTCCTCCGACTCCAGGACCAGCACTCCGGCGCCCTCCCCGCAGACGAAGCCGTCGCGGTTGCGGTCGAAGGGGCGGGAGGCGCTCGCCGGGTCGTCGTTGCGGGTGGACAGGGCCCGCATGGCGGCGAAGGCGGCCATGACCACCGGGGTGATGACGGCCTCGGCGCCGCCGGCCAGGACGACGTCGAGGTGTCCGTGGCGGATCCGGTCGATGGCCTGGCCGATGGCCTCGGTGCCGGAGGCGCAGGCGCTGGTCACGGTGCGGGCCTCGCCGGTGATGTGCAGATCGAGGGAGATCTGGGAGGCGGCCTGCGAGGGCACGGTCATCGGATTGGTCAGCGGCGAGACCCCGCGCGGGCCCTTCGCGCGCAGCGTGCGGTCGCTGGCCACCATGACCGGTGTGCCGCCGATGATGGTGCCCATGCTGACGCCGACCCGGTCCGGTGCCAGCCCGCTCGGCACCGTCCCCGCCGGGTCGAAACCGGCGTCCTGCCACGCCTCTTGGGCGGCAAGCACCGCGAACTGCGCGGCCCGGTTCATCCGCCGCGCCCGCGAGCGCGGCAGCCGCGACGCCGGGTCGGGTGCGGTGGCGGCGATCCGTACGGGCTGCTCGGCGAACTCCTCGTCGAGCAGGGTGTGCACTCCGCAGTGGCCCTTGAGCATGCCCTGCCAGAGCTCGGCGACCGTCGCGCCCAGCGGGGTCATGGCGCCGAGACCGGTGATCACGACCCTGCGCGGGGGATGCGCCGCGTATCCGGGGGGAGTGTCCGGCAGGGGCCGTACCTTGCTGCGCGCGTTCTCGGCTTCCGGCATCTCACTGCACCTCGCGGTCGTCGCTCGGGGTGAAGGTTGCCCGGTATCGGCATGATGTCACCGTTTGTCGATGCTACTGCGAGCGGCGTGGACCGGCTCTTCGTGGGCCGGGAGCGAGGTTCTGTGCCAGGTGAGCGGGGTGGGGGGCCGGGTCAGTCGACGGGGAAACCGGCGACCCGTGCGGTGATCCGGGCGATACGGCGGGCGGACTCCTCCGGGGAGTCCACCGGGAGCACGATGTGGCTCACGGTGAGTCGCACGATCGTCTCCACCGCGAGGCTGCGCCACTGGGCCTCGACCTCGGGCCAGTATTCGAGCGCATAGGCCTCGAGCATCGCGGTGGCGGTGTTGAAGACCGGCTCGGGCCGGGTCGTCAGATAGGAGAGCAGTTCCTCGTCGCCGCCCCTGGCGTAGGTGAGGATCGCCTTGATCAGGGCGTTGTCCGCGGCCTCGCGGAGGGTGAATCCGACGCCGGCCGTGGCGGCCGCCTGGAGGTCGTTGGCGTGGGGGCGCAGTTCGCGCTCGATGCCCACCAGGAAGCGCTCGGCCTCGCGCTCCACCAGTGCGCGGCCGATGGCTTCCTTGGATCCGAACTCGTTGTAGAGGGTCTGCCGGCTGATGCCCGCCTCGCGTGCGATGCCCGCAAGCTTGAGACCCGCCCAGCCCTGGGCGGTCACGAGTGCGTACGCCGCGTCCAACACCCGCTCTCGGAGGAGGGATCGGACGTTCTCCCGAAAGGTAGTCATCGTGTTCCCACCCTATCGATCGGAGCCTTGTCAAAAGTATTGACGGTCTTCTCGACTGTGCCTACCTTCTGGACACTCCCCCTGTGAAGTGTCCAATGAAGGTGAGGCGGACATGTCAACGACCAGTGGTACGGGTGCCACGGCCGAGGCCACCTGGCGCGATCCCAAGCGCTATCTCTGGCTCCTGGGGCTCATCGTCCCCCTGTTCCCGTTCCTCGCCTGGGCCGCGGTCGAGGCCACCGGCTGGGGAATCTTCTGGTGGAGCGGCATCATCCTGCTCTACGTGATCTTCCCGGTCATCGACCTCGTGATCGGCAAGGACAGCGAGAACCCGCCGGAGGCCGCGCTGGCCTGGCTGGAACAGGACCGCTACTACCGCTGGTGCACCTTCGCGTACCTGCCCGTCCAGTACGGGGGACTCGTCTTCGGCTGCTGGCTGCTGACCAACGGGGATCTGTCCTTCGTGGACAAGCTCGCCGTCGCGACCACCCTCGGTGGCGTCGCGGGCATCGGTATCAACACCGCGCACGAACTCGGCCACAAGAAGGAGTCCGTCGAACGCTGGCTCTCCAAGATCGGCCTGGCGCAGACGTGTTACGGCCACTTCTTCATCGAGCACAACCGCGGCCACCACGTACGGGTCGCCACTCCGGAGGACCCCGCGAGCGCACGTCTGGGGGAGAGCTTCTGGGCCTTCTGGCCACGTACCGTCCGCGGCAGCCTGAGCTCGGCCTGGGGCCTGGAGCGCAAGCGGATGGAGCGCCTCGGCAAGAGCCCCTGGTCGCTGCGGAACGACGTACTCAACTCCTGGCTCATGTCCCTGGTCCTGTTCGGCGCGCTCACCGTGGCCTTCGGACCCGAGCTGCTGCCGTGGCTGCTCTACCAGGCGGTGTTCGGCTTCACGCTGCTCGAAGTCATCAACTACACCGAGCACTACGGCCTGTTGCGCCGGCGCACCGAGAGCGGACGCTACGAACGCTGCGCCCCGCGGCACAGCTGGAACAGCGACAACCTCGCCACCAACGTCTTCCTCTACCACCTCCAGCGGCACAGCGACCACCACGCCAACCCGACCCGCCGCTACCAGGCCCTGCGCCACTTCGAGGAAGCACCCGAACTGCCCACCGGATACGCCGGGATGATCGTGCTCGCCTACTTCCCGCCGCTGTGGCGCAGGGTGATGGATCACCGCGTGATCGCCCACTACGACGGCGACGTCCGGCGCGCTAACATCCACCCGTCCAAGCGTGAAGCGCTGCTCGCCCGGTACGGATCCGCGGTATGAGCCGGTTCGTCTGCCCGGTCTGCGACTACGTGTACGACGAGGAGAGCGGCGCTCCCCACGAGGGGTTCCCCGCGGGTACCGGCTGGAGTGCGATCCCCGACGACTGGTGCTGCCCCGACTGCGGGGTGCGCGAGAAGATCGACTTCGAACCAGAGAACGGCTGAGGACCAGATGAAGAAGTGGCAGTGCCTGGTGTGCGGGTTCATCTACGACGAGGCCGAGGGCTGGCCGGAGGAGGGCATCGCCCCCGGGACCCGCTGGGAGGACATCCCGGACGACTGGTCCTGCCCCGACTGCGGCGCGGCCAAGGCCGACTTCGAGATGACCGAGGTCACGCATGCCTGAGCCCGCTCCGGGTTCCCCGACGCATACGGACGGTGACCGGCCCCTGGTCGTCGTGGGCTCGGGCGTGGCCGGTGCCACCGCCGCCCTGACCCTGCGCGCCGAGGGCTATACCGGCCCCCTCGTCCTGATCGGCCAGGACCCCGAACTCCCTTACCGCAGGCCGCCGTTGTCCAAGGACGTGCTGCGCGGCAAGCAGTCCGCCGAGCGCACCGCGCTGCGGCCCGCGACCGCCTGGGCCGAGCAGGGCATCGAGGTGCGCACCGGGACCACGGTGACCCGCCTCGACCCCGCCGCCCGGACCCTCGTCCTCGAAGGTGGCGGTGAACTGCCGTACGAGCGGCTGTTGTTGGCCACCGGCGGCCGGGTCCGCCGGGTGGCCGCCGCCGAAGGGATCGACGGCGTACACCAGTTGCGCACCCTCGCCGACGCGCTCGCCCTGCGCGACGCGCTGACGGGCGGCGGCTCGCTGCTCGTGGTCGGCGCGGGCCTCATCGGCCTCGAAGTCGCCGCCGTGGCAAGGGAGTCGGGCTGGGAGGTCACCGTCGCCGAGACCGCGCCCGAGCCGCTCGGCCGTGTGCTGCCTGCCCGGCTCGCCCGCGCGGTGACCGCCCTGCACGCCTCGCACGGGGTTGAGGTACGCACCGGAGTCCTTCTCGACCGCTTCGAGGCCCACGAGCAGGGCGTGGCCGCCTACCTGGGGCAGGACCTGTTCCACAAGGCCGACCGGGTCGTCGTCGCGGTCGGCACTAGTCCGGACACCGCACTCGCCGAGCGCGCCGGACTGGCCGTGGACGACGGCATTCTGGTGGACGCGTACGGGGCCACCAGTGACCCGTACATCCACGCCGCCGGTGACGTGGCCCGCCGCCCGCACCCGTTCGGCGAGGGAACCTGCCGCGCCGAGAACTGGACTCCCGCACAGGACCAGGGTGCCGCGGTCGCCCGCAACATGCTCGGCAAGGGCGTCCCGTACACGGCGGTGCCCTGGTACTGGACCCACCACTACGGCCTGAATCTCCAGGTGGCCGGGTACCCGCAGCTCGCCGACCGGATCCAAGTCACCGGAAGCATCGAGGAGTTGGACTTCGCCGCCCTGCTGTGGCGCGGTGACCGGCTGGTCAGCGCCGTCTGCGCCAACCGTCCGCGTGCCTTCCGCCCGCTCAAGGACTTGGTGGGCGGCGGGCCGGGCCCGGGCCGCGAGGAACTCGCCGAGTTCCGGGCCGTGCTGGCAGAACCGCTCGGCTGATACGAGGGCCCGACTGCGACGATCGGACTACGAGGGCCCGACTGCGACGGCCCGACTGCGAGGACCGGACTACGAGGGCCTGCAAAAGCGGGGGTGCGGTTCCGTCAGCCGGAACCGCACCCCCGCTCGCCTCTCCGTCCGCTCAACTCCCTTACTGTGTCCGGCCGTTCAGCGCTCCGCGTCGCTACCGGCCGCCGCCTCCAGGACGATGCCGGACACCACGAAGCCGCCGCGCACCAGCCACCGGCCGTGGAACACGCCGACCCGTTCGCCTGTCACCAGCGGCCCCGGCACCAGGAGCCGTGCGCTGAAGGTGCCCGTGTCCGGATCGATGTCGAGTTCGGCCTCGTCGAAGTCGAGCTCCTCGCCGGTGAGCGGGTACCAGGTCTTGAAGACCGACTCCTTGGCGCTGAACAGCAGCCGGTCCCAGGACACTTCGGGCCGCAGCTCGGCCAGCCGGGCGAGCTGCCGTGCCTCGGCCGGACGCGTGACGACCTCGAGAACGCCCTCGGGCAAGGGCAGGTTGGGCTCCGCGTCGATGCCGAGCGAGGTGACGTCCTCGGCCCGGGCGACGGCCGCGGCCCGGAACCCGGCGCAGTGGGTCATGCTGCCCACCACCCCGGACGGCCAGGCGGTGGCGCCGCGCTTGCCCGGCACCAACGGCACCGGTTCGACGCCCAGTTGCTTCAGGGCGCGCCGCGCGCAGATCCGTACCGTGGTGAACTCCTGGCGCCGCTTGGCGACCGCCCTGGTGATCACGGCCTCCTCGGCCGGGAACAGGGTCCCGGGCGCCTCGTCGGCCAGGTCGCCCAGCGACGAGGCGCAGGCCACTTTTCCGGGCAGGATGTCCTCGATCATGTCCGCCGCCTCCTCACGCGGGCTCGGGCAGAATCTGCCGCAGCGGCTTGCGCGGCGGCCTGGGGCGCCACTCGCGCGGATAGCCGATGGACACCTCCTCGAAGCGCACCCCGTCGTGCCAGGTGACCCGGGGGATGTGCAGGTGTCCGTAGACCATCGCCGCGGCGCGGAAGCGGACATGCCAGTCGGCGGTCCGCTCGGTGCCGCACCACTGCGCGAACTGCGGGAAGCGCAGGATCCGGGTGGGCTCGCGGACCAGGGGATAGTGGTTGACCAGGACCGTGCGGTGCTCCGGATCGATGGCGCCGAGCCGCTTCTCGGTCAGCGCGATCCGGTCCTCGCACCACGCCTCGCGGCTCGGATACGGGTCCGGGTGCAGCAGGTACTCGTCGGTGCACACGACCCCCGAGTCGTGGGCGATCTTCAGCGACTCCTCCTTGTTCCGCGCCCCGGGGGCGAGGAAGGAGTAGTCGTACAGGGTGAACAGCGGGGCCACGGTCACCGGGAACGCGCCGCCCTCCCAGACCGGGTACGGGTCCTCGGGGGTCACCACGCCCACCCGGCGGCACATCTCGACCAGGGCGTCGTAGCGCTCCACGCCGCGCACGGTGACCGGGTCCTGGGGGTGTGTCCACAGTTCGTGGTTTCCGGGCGACCAGATCACCTTGGCGAATCGGTCGGCGAGCAGCGTCAGCGCCCATTCGATGTCGGCGAACTTCTCGGCGACATCACCGGCCACGATCAGCCAGTCCTCGTCCGACTCGGGCCGCATGGACTCGGTGATCCGGCGGTTCTCCGCATGGGTGACGTGCTGGTCGCTGACCGCGAGCAGTTTTCCTCCGGGCACTAGGACCTCTCGTTTGGATCTTGTTGGGGGTCGCGGGGTCTGGCACGCACTCCCCCAGCCTTCGGCCGGGAGGTGCCCCCAGCGGCGTTGTCGTCAATCACCATGGCTCCGCCATGATTCAATCCTCCGCCTTGCAGCTGCACGCACCAGACCCCGCTCGGGTTGGACATAGAGTGCTGTTGGCCACACCAACCAGATCCAAACGAAAGGTCCTGGGCTCCTTTCGCCGGTATGGACGCCGCCTCCGGTCGGGCGGCGTCCCTGCTGTTGTGGGGGCCGGGGCTCAGGCTCAGGCCGACAGAAGCCGCTCGGTGACGCTCTTGTTGATCGCCGCCTGATGGTTGACCAGGTAGAAGTGGCCGCCGCGGTAGACGTCGAGGGCGAACGGGCCGCTGGTGTGCTCACCCCAGGCGCGGGCCTCGTCCTCGGTCACCATCGGGTCGTCGTCGCCGGTCAGCGCGTACACCGGGCAGGTCAGCGAGCGACCGGGACGGTAGCGGTAGGTCTCGGCGGCCTTGTAGTCGCCGCGCACCGCCGGCAGGGTCAGCCGCAGCAGTTCCTCGTCTTCCAGGACCTGGGAGTCGGTGCCGCTCAACCCCTTGATCAGCGCGATGAGTTCGTCGTCCGTGCCGAGGTGCACCGTGCCGCCCTCGCGCTGCCGGGACGGCGCGGGACGGGCCGAGGCGAACAGCGCCCGGGGCGCCCGACCGGCCTCCTCCAGACGGCGGGCCACTTCGAAGGCGAGGGAGGCGCCCATGCTGTGCCCGAACAGGGCGAAGGGGCCCTCGAGCCGGTCGAGGAGCAACGGGAAGAGCTGGTCGGCCAGTTCGTCGACCGATTCGAGGAGCTTCTCGGAGCGGCGGTCCTGCCTGCCCGGGTACTGGATCGCGAGGACCTCGACGCGCGGGGCCAGTGCCCGGGACATCGGGAAGTAGAAGGTGCCGCTGCCGCCCGCGTGCGGCAGGACCACCAGTTTGGGCGCGCCGGGATCGGCTGGGTGGTAACGGCGTATCCACAGCTCGTCGGTCTTCTCGGTGGCCGTCATGAGGTGGGCATTTCCTTCCGTGCGGTGCGGCGCCCCGCCGTCCGGGTCGGGGCGGACAGTGGCGGTTTGGCGGTCACCGGAGTGCCTCGGGGGCGATCCGGGCGTACGCGTCCTGGAGTTCGGTCACCGCGGGGTGGTCGGCCGGGAAGCGTACGGACCCGATGGCGGCCAGCGGGCGGACGCCGACGGCGGCGTTGGTCGCGAACGCGGCGCGCAGGGAGGGGAGTTGGGCGAGGGTCACCGGGCCGGTGTGCTGCACCACCGTGGTGCGGCTCAGCAGTTCCCGGGTGGTCCCGGGGAGTTGCTCGGCCTGCGGCCAGAGCACCCGTTCCCCGTCGTGGAACCCGATGTTCCAGGTGGCGCCCTCGCTGATCTCTCCGTCCGGGGAGACGAACAGCGCGTCGTCGAAGCCCTCCAGCTGTGCGGCCCTGCGCAGATGCAGGGACTCGAAGAGTCCGGTGTGCTTGACGGCGGCGACCTGGCGCAGATAGGTCACCGGCCGTACCCGCAAAGGGGGTTGGGGCACCTCGGGTGCGGGGCGGGTGGTGACCAGGACGCGCGGGTGGGCGGGCGCCGCCGGATGGGCGAGGCCGAGCGCGGGGTCGAAGACCGTGACCCGGGCGATCACCGTGCCCTCGGCGTCCGGCAGGGCGTGCCGCAGATGCGCGCGTACCGCGTCGAGGTCGAGTGCGGTGCCGAAGACCGCCCGGCAGTCCCGCGCCAGACGGTCGAGATGCAGACCGAGTCCGCGTACGGCGCCGTTCTCGACCCGCATGGTGGTGAAGTGGCCGTAACCGGTCAGCGCGAGCGACGCCAGCGCGTCGGTGCTCACCGGCCCCCCGTCGAGCTCTCCCATGCCCGCCAGTGTTCCACCTGGTGGGCGCACCGGGTGGCAGGTGACGGTGATGATTGTCACGCGCCGCCGGGAGCGGTGGCGCGGGCCCGGGGCATACGACACGATCACGCTCCACGGGCGGGCGCGGCCGAGGCCCCGAAGCGAAGGCGCGGACGGGGGTCTTCGGGTGGTGACAGGGCTTCGTACTACCGGCGTGCGCCGCGCCGCACGCCCTCCGCGCCCCGGCACAATCCAGACGGCCGGATTGCTCCGCTCCCCGGCTTCCGGGCCGCTGCAAAGCGCCTTTTCTCAGACCCGTTCAACTTCCTTAATGGGTAAGGAAATTGGGGATGAGCTGCGACGATGCCACCCGTCCAGGGGGCTGCGAGCAAGTTTGAGTCAACTGCAACGCTCGCAAGCGGGAAGTGCCCTTCCCCGGTGGGTAGCATGCCCGGAACCAGCCGGAGGTTTCCGCGTACCTGACCACTCACGGAGCGTCAATGGCCAAGCAGGACCGTGCAGTCCGTACCCGTCAGGAGTTGATCCGCTCCGCTGCCGAGACTTTTCTCCAGGGCGGTTTCGCCCTGGCCTCGCTGAACGGGATCAGCGCCAGGTCGGGGGTCAGCACGGGGGCCCTGCACTTCCACTTCAGGAGCAAGCGCGAACTCGGGCAGGCCGTCGAGGAGAAGGCCGCGAGCACACTGCGGCAACTCCTCACCGCGGCCTCGCGCGGCGGTTCGCCGTCCCTGGCGCGACTGGCGGAGACCTCGCAGCGGCTGGCCGACCTACTGGTCGACGACGTCGTTCTGCGCGCCGGGTTCTGCCTCGGCGTGGACGCGACCTGGCACTCCGAGTCGCTGCTCTGGGAGATCTGGCGCGACTGGGTCAGATCCGTCCTGGTCCGCGCCCGGCACGAGGGCCGTCTCGCCGTCGACGTGGACCTGGAGGACACCGTCTTCGCGGTGACCGCCGCGGTGGTCGGATTCGAGGTGCTCGGCCGCCGGGACGCCGCCTGGTCCTCGCCCCGGGTCCTGGACGGCTACTGGCAGATCATGCTGCCGCGACTGTCCGGCAAGCCGCCGGGTCAGGCGGTGCCCGGTCCCTGTCCGGCCACCGCGCCCGCACCGAGAAAGCCGCCGACGGTTGTGGTGAAACCGGCCGGGTCGTCCAGCCACGGGTAGTGCCCCGCCCCCGGCTGGACCACGAGCTCGGAGTCCGGGAACAACTCCGAGATGTGAGTGGCCACTTGAGGAAGCGGTCCGCTGTAAGGCAGCTTTGGCGCGCGCAACGCACAGACGCTGTGACGAGCGCGACATTTGTTGCTCCGTGCCGTCGCGCCCCTTAGGGTCGGCGCCGACACAGCTCGGTGGACTCGTCCCGGTCCACGCAGGGCTTCCCGGAGTGCGAAGTGAGTCGGTGACCAGGTGAGTACGGCGTGCGCACTCTGCTGATCGACAACTACGACTCCTACACCTACAACCTGTTCCACCTACTCGGACAGGTCAACGGCGAGGAGCCGGAGGTGCTCCGCAACGACGCTCCGGACCTGCCCGACTTCGACGCGTACGACAATGTCGTCATCTCGCCGGGCCCTGGACACCCGGCCCGCCCCCGCGACTTCGGCATCTCGATGGACGTGCTGCGCAAGACCGACCTGCCCGTCCTCGGCGTGTGCCTCGGCCATCAGGGTCTGGCCGTCTCGGAGGGCGGCGAGGTGGTGCAGGCCCCCCGCGCGCGGCACGGACACGTGAGCACCGTCCGCCACGACGGCGACGCCCTCTTCGCGGGCATACCCGAGTCCTTCGGCGCCGTGCGCTACCACTCGCTGTGCGTCACCGAGCCGCTGCCGCGCGACCTGGTGGCGATCGCCCGTTCCGAGGACGGCGTGATCCAGGCACTGCGGCACCGCCGACTGCCGCGCTGGGGCGTGCAGTTCCACCCCGAGTCCGTGGAGACCGAGCACGGGCTGCGGATGATGGCGAACTTCCGTGATCTCACGCGCGCCGAGCGGGGCGGCGCGGGGCGCGTGGTCGTTCCCCGCCCGGCGGCGCACACCGGAACCGGGACCGCTCCGTCTCGTAACGCGTCTACGGTGGCCAACTCCCTTTCTCCGAAGCTCCGTTACCGGCTTCACGTACGGGAGATCGACGGTGCCGTGGACACCGAAGCGGCGTTCGCGGCGCTGTACGGGGACTCGCGTCACGCCTTCTGGCTGGACGGTGCGCACATCGAGGGCGGGCGTTCCCGGTTCTCCTTCCTCGGGGACGCGGCGGGTCCGCTCGCCGAGACGGTGCGTTACCGCGTGGGCGAGGGCGTGGTGCGCGTGGAGACGTCCGCGCCGTCTTCGTCGGCCACGGGGGCAGGTGGCCGTGAGCCCGTGTCCAGCCACCCAGAGTCCGTATTCGACTACCTCAAACGGGAGTTGGAGCGGCGCGAGATCGCCGCCCCGCCGCTGCCGTTCGCGTTCACCGGTGGCTACGTCGGCTACTTCGGCTACGAACTCAAGGCGGACTGCGGCGCGTTGGAGCACCACAGCGCCGAAACCCCGGACGCCGTCTGGCTGTTCGCCGACCGCTTCCTCGCGGTCGACCACGAGCAGGGGCGTATGTACGTCCTGGCGCTGAGCCGCGAAGACGGCTACGGCGCCCAACAGGCCGACGGGGCGGGCCACTTGAGTGACGACGCGGACGGCACCGAGGCAGCCGCCCTCTCCTGGCTCGACAGGACGGCCTCCGGACTTCGCGACCTCGGCACTGCCCCGGCCACTGGAGCCCCGAACCTCGACGGCACCCTGTCCGCCGAGCCGTATCTGGCGCTCGACCGGGCGGCGTACACCAAGCGAGTGGCCGCCGCGCAGGACTTCCTTCGCATGGGCGAGAGCTACGAGATCTGCCTCACCACCACGGCCGAGATCCCCGCGACCGACAGCGGCTGGGACACGTACCGCAGGCTGCGCAGGCTCAACTCGGCGCCGCACGCGGCCTATTTGCGGCTCGGCGAGGTGGAGGTGGCCTGCTCCTCGCCCGAGCGGTTCCTCAGGATCGGCCCTGAGGGGGACGCCGAGGCGCGGCCCATCAAGGGCACCGCGCCCCGCGGGGCGACCCCGGCCGAGGACGAGGCGGCGCGTGCCGGGCTCGTCTCCGGGGCCAAGACCCGCGCCGAGAACCTGATGATCGTCGACCTGCTGCGCAACGACCTCGGCCGGGTCTGCGAGGTCGGCAGCGTCGAGGTGCCCGCGCTGATGGCGGCGGAAAGCTACGCCACCGTGCACCAACTCGTCTCCACGGTCCGCGGCAGGCTCAAGGACGGGGCGCACGCCGTCGACTGCGTACGGGCCTGTTTCCCCGGCGGCTCCATGACCGGCGCGCCCAAACTGCGCACCCTGGAGATCATCGACTCGCTCGAAGAGCGCGCCCGGGGCATCTACTCCGGCTCGCTCGGCTACCTCGCCTGCAACGGCAGCGCGGACCTGAACATCGTCATCCGCACCCTGGTCCTCACACGCGGCCGCTGGCTGCTCGGCGCGGGCGGCGCCCTCGTCCTGGACTCCGATCCCGGCGAGGAGTACGACGAGATGCTGCTCAAGGCCGACGCCCCGGCCCGCGCACTGCGCGACCCCGGCGAACTGCCGTACTGATCAACCCTGTTCGGCCCGGCTCAACTCCCAATGGCCGAGGCCGCGACGTGCTCCCTCACCTGCTCGGGCGTCAGATAGGCGTCGGTGAACTCGAAGTCGCGCAGCCGTGCGGGGGAGCGGGCCTGGAAGCCGATGCGGACGTAGTCGTCACCGGCGGTGGCGTTCAGGAGCCAGTTGGTCAGGGTGCGGACCTTGGCGACGCCGGTGCGCAGCGCCATCAGGTGGTAGCCACGGGCCACCGCCTGCGCGGGCAGGCCGGTGAGCTGGATGCCGAGCGGTTTGGACACCGCGTCCTTGCCGCCGAGGTCGACGACGAGCCCCAAGTCCCGGTGCACGTAAGGCCGCAGGGACCGGCCGCGCAGTCGCGCGAGGACGTTGTCGGCCACCGCCCTGCCCTGCCGCTGGGCGTGCTGGGCGGTCGGCGGGCAGACCGCGTCCTTGCCCTGGGCCAGGTCCGGTACCGCGGCCGCGTCGCCGAGCGCGAAGACACCGTCCCGTTTCGGCACCGCCATGGTGTCCGCGACGACCAGGCGGCCCTTGTGGGTCTCGGCGTCCAGGGTGCCGATGAGGGGGCTGGCGGCGACGCCCGCCGTCCACACCAGGGTGCGGCAGGGCAGTACCCGGCCGTCGGTGAGGCTGACCTGCTCGGCCTCCACCTTCTCGACGGAGACGCCGAGCGAGACCTCGATGCCCCGCGCGCGCAGCAGGGCCAGCGCGTCCGCGCCCAGTTTCTCGCCGAGTTCGGGCATGAGCTGCGGGGCGATGTCGACGACGTGCCACTTGATCTGCCGCGGATCGAGCCGCGGGTAACGGGCCGCGGCCGCCGCGGTGATCCGCTGCAGACAGGCCGCCGTCTCGGTGCCCGCGTAGCCGCCGCCCACCACGATGAACCGCAGCCGCGACTCCCGCTCGCGCGCGTCCGGGGTGGACGCGGCGAGATCGAGCTGGGCGATGACCCGGTCGCGCAGATAGGCGGCCTCGGCGAGCGTCTTCATGCCCAGTGCGTGTTCGGCCAGGCCGGGGATGTCGAGGGTACGGGTGATGCTGCCGGGCGCGAGGACGAGCTGGTCGTAGGGTTCGGTGACGATCTCGTCGGTGATCTTGCGGAGCACACAGACCTTGGCCGCCGTGTCCACTCCGATGCAGCCGCCGGGGATGATCCGGGTCCGGCGCAGCCCCCGCCGCAGCGAGACCGCGACCGACTGCGGAGTGAGCATGCCGGAGGCGACCTGCGGCAGCAGCGGCAGATAGAGCTGGTAGCCGAAGGGCGTGGCCAGGGTGATCCGGGCCTCCGCGTGCCCGAGCCTGCGTTCCAGCCGGCGCGCGCACTCCACGCCGGCGAAACCGCCGCCGATGATCAGGATCCTGGGTGGTGTCATGCGGAACTCCTCCGGAACTCCTTGTCGGAACATGTGCGGTGCTTGCCGTAGGGGAAATCGAGCCCTCACCAACTCGCTTCTCACGAGCGCGTTCTCACGAGCCCGGTCGTGCGGACCGGGTCACGAACCGGCGTCCGTGTCACGGGAGCCGCGGGTGTCGTAGCGCCGCCGGGCCCAGGCGGGCAGGGCGAACCAGGTGAGGACGAACATGAGGGCGACTCCGGTCGCGATGTAGGGGACCGCGTCGTTGTGCAGGGCCACTCGCAGGATCAGCAGCATCGCCGCGGTGAGCGTGCAGAGCAGCAGGACGAGTCCCGCGATGGTCATCCGGGAGGCCCAGATCACCGTCTGCGGCTTGAGCTGTCTGCCCGTGAGGAGCCGGTGGAAGGAGACCGGGCCGATCAGCGCCCCGGTCGAGGCGGCGCCCAGGAGCGCCGTGGTGACGTACAGGTTCCGGTCGAAGGTGGACAGCTCGGGAAAGCGCGGCGTGAACGCCACCGTCAGCAGGAAGCCGAGCAGGATCTGTACGCCGGTCTGCGCCACCCGGACCTCCTGGAGCAGTTCGCCCCAGCGCCGGTCGGCCCGTTCCTCGGGGGTCTCGTCGCGGCCCGGTGTGGTCGAACCGTCCCGATTCCGCATGAGAGGGCTCCTGTCCTTCGGTGTGTGCCGTGGTGTGCGGTCCTTCAAGTACGTCTGGTCCGAGGGCTGTTGGGGATGCGCGGTCCAGCGGTGGCGGGGCTGCTCAGGTCCACGTCCAGTCGCGGACCTCGGGCATGTCCTGGCCGTACCGGACGACGTACGCGCGGTGCTCGGCGCGCTTGTCGCGCATCCGCTGCCGTACGGAGATGGCCGACTCGGCGAGTCCGGGGACACGGTCGATGACGTCCATGACCAGCTGATAGCGGTCCATGTCGTTGCGGACGACCATGTCGAACGGCGTGGTCGTGGTGCCCTCCTCCTTGTAGCCCCGGACGTGCAGGTTGTCGTGGCCGTGGCGGCGGTAGGCGAGCCGGTGGATCAGCCACGGATAGCCGTGGTAGGCGAAGATCACCGGCCGGTCCGCGGTGAACACGGCGTCGAAACCGCGGTCGGACAGGCCGTGCGGGTGCTGGTCGGGTGGCAGCAGCCGCATCAGATCGACGACGTTCACCACCCGGACCGCGAGGCCCGGCAGTTCCGCGCGCAGCAGCTTGGCCGCCGCCATCACCTCGGTGGTGGGTACGTCGCCCGCCGCCGCGAGCACCACGTCCGGCGCCCGCCCCGTGTCCGTACCGGCCCAGTCCCAGACGCTGATCCCGCGTTCCACGTGGTGGACCGCGTCGTCGATGCCGAGCCAGTCGAAGGTGGGCTGTTTGCCCGCGACGACGAGGTTGATCAAGTCCCTTGAGTCAAGGGTGCGTTGGGCCACCGCGAGCAGTGAGTTGGCGTCCGGCGGCAGATAGACACGGATGGTCGCCGGGTCCTTGTTGACCATGTGGTCGACGAACCCCGGGTCCTGGTGCGAGAAGCCGTTGTGGTCCTGGCGCCACACATGCGAGGTGAGCAGGTAGTTCAGCGAGGGGATGGGCAGCCGCCACGGCAACTCCCTGGAAACCTTGAGCCACTTGGCGTGCTGGTTCGCCATCGAGGTCACGATGTGGATGAACGCCTCGTACGAGGAGAACAGGCCGTGCCTGCCGGTGAGCAGGTAACCCTCCAGCCAGCCCTGGCAGTTGTGCTCCGAGAGCATCTCCAGGACTCGGCCGTCGCGGCTCAGGTTCTCGTCCGTGCCGAGGAACTCCTCCTGCCAGCCCTTGCCGGTCGCCGCGTACACGTCCTGGAGCCGGTTGGAGGCGGTCTCGTCGGGGCCGAAGAGCCGGAAGTCCCTGCGCTCGGCGGTGAGTTCGAGCAGATCGCGCAGGAGGCCGCCGAGCACGCGGGTCGGCTCGTGCACCGTCACCCCGCGCGCGGCGACCGGCACCGCGTACTCCGCGATCTCGGGGACCGGCAGGCTGCGCACCAGGCGGCCGCCGTTGGTGTGCGGGTTCGAGCCCAACCTCCGGTCGCCGTGCGGGACTTGGGTCAGCAGGCCGGGGCGGGGGCGGCCGTCCTCGTCGAAGAGCTCCTCGGGCCGGTAGCCGCGCAGCCACTCCTCCAGCTGGGCGAGATGACCGGGGTCGTCGCGTACCGCGGACAACGGCACCTGGTGGGACCGCCAGGTGTTCTCGACCGGCTTCCCGTCCACCTTCCGCGGGCCGGTCCAGCCCTTGGGGGTGCGCAGCACGATCATCGGCCACCGGGGGCGCTCGGTGACGCCTTCCTCCCTGGCCGCGCGCTGGTACGCCGCGATGGTGTCCAGGCAGTGGTCCAGGGCGGCGGCCAGCGCGTGATGAACCCGCACGGGGTCGTCGCCGCTCACATACACCGGCTCGTGCCCGTATCCGCGCAGGAGGTGGTCCAGCTCCTCGTGCGGCAGCCGGGCGAGCACGGTGGGATTGGCGATCTTGTAGCCGTTGAGGTGGAGGATCGGCAGCACCGCGCCGTCGTGCACCGGGTCGAGGAACTTGTTGCCGTGCCAGCCCGTGGCCAGCGGTCCGGTCTCCGCCTCGCCGTCGCCGACGATCGCGGCGACCACCAGGGACGGGTTGTCGAAGGCGGCGCCGTAGGCGTGGCCGAGCGAGTAGCCCAGCTCGCCGCCCTCGTGGATCGAACCGGGGGTCTCGGGCGCGACATGGCTCGGGATCCCGCCCGGAAACGAGAACTGCCTGAACAGCCGCGCCATCCCCGCCCCGTCCCGGGACACGTCCGGGTAGACCTCGCTGTAACTGCCGTCGAGCCAGCAGCAGGCCACCGTGGCCGGGCCGCCGTGGCCCGGGCCCGTGATGTGGATCAGGTCGAGGTCGCGCGCCGAGACGACCCGGTTGAGGTGTGCGTAGAGAAGGTTCAGGCCCGGACTGGTGCCCCAGTGACCGAGCAGCCGTGGCTTGATGTCGCCGCTCGTCAGCGGCTCGCGCAGCAGCGGATTGGCGAGCAGGTAGATCTGGCCGACGGTCAGGTAGTTCGCCGCCCGCCAGTAGCGCATGAGGACCGACAGCTCGTCCTCGGACAGATACGTGGTGGTGGCCTCACTCATCGGGGTCGCGCCCTTCCCCTCGCGAACGTGTGACGGGTACGCCTTCCCAGCCTGGTGCCCGCCTCACGTGTTCGCGCGGGGAAAGTTCCGCGGGGCGCCGTCGACCCGGCGCGGAACCGGGCCTGGGGAGAGCCGAGTACGGCAGGTCGGCGCCCGCGTACGGAGCGTTCACACGTCGCTCCACGACGGCCGCCGGTCCGTACCGAACGGCTTGGAGTGGTGCATGACACGACCCGGCTCCGTGTCGCAGTTGGGCCGATCGGGTGAGTACGCGTAAGAATTGCGCCGTGCAGACAACCGGGACGAGCCAGGACGGGGTGGGGAAGTGAACGGTCACGACGTCACCGACGAACAGTGGGAGGGCCTCGCCCAGGTGGTGCCGCTGCGCAACGGCGGCGACTGGCCTTCGTGGCCCGGGCACCCCGCACTCGTCGACCCGGGCCGGGACACCGAACTGCGGCGCAAGTTCGTCGTCCTGCGGGTGAACGTTTTCTCAGATGCCCGCGACGTCGCGCAGACCCTCATGGCGCAGATCCCGGTGCTGCTCGATCTGTCCGGCGCGGAGACCGCGGTGGCGCGCCGCGTCCTCGACTTCAGCAGCGGTGTCGTCTTCGGTCTGGGCTGTGGCATGCACCGCGTCGACCGCAATGTCTTCCTGTTGTCCCCGGCGGGCACCGAGGTGCAGGGGCTGATCGATGACGCGAGCGCGCCGGGCGAGTGAGGCCGTCGGTGCCGGGGCATCGGTGTCGCGGTGGATGCCGCGCCCGGCGGCGTGGTGTGAGGCGCGAGGGCTGGGCGTAAGGCGCGCAGGTTGGGCGCGAGGCGTGCGGGACCGGCGTGAAGTGCCGCTTGTGCGCCGGGGGTTGGAGCTGTGTGCCCGCCCGAGGTCGCGCCGGTGCGCACGCGTGAACGGCTTTCGCGCGGGAGCGGGTTCCGCACAGAACACCGGGCTGTCGCCTCTTCGTGGGACGCAACGAGGGCAAAACGGTTCGCCTCGCCGCGCCACGCCTACCGTCCGGGCATGACCTCGACCCCCACCTCCCTCGCGCCGCCCCCACCGGCCGTGCCGCCACAGGCGACGCGAGCGGACCGGCCCACGCTCACCGAGCTGCGGCTGTCCGCTTTCGCCGGTCACCGGCGCACCACCATCCCCCTCGCGCCCCTCACCTTCCTCGCCGGTCCCAGCGGCAGCGGCAAGACCAGCGCGCTGCGCGCCTGCGCCGCCCTGGCCCAACTCGCCTCCGGCACCGAACTCGCCGAGGTCTTCGCGGACCCGGGCGCCTGTGTGCCGGAAACCGCCCGCGCCGACGCCGGTGGCCGCCGCGGATTCCGGATCGGCTGCACGGTCGACGGCCCCGCCGGGCCGGTCCGCCTCGACCTCGCCGTACAGGCCGAACCCGAACTTCGCATCGTCGGCGAACGCCTCAGCCGCGGACCGCTCACCCTCCTGGAGACCGCCCTGCGCGACCCGGGACGCCGCTCGGTCCAGGCCGCCTGGCACACCGCGGGCTCCGCGCCGGTCACGCGCGGACCACTGCCCGACGACCTCCTCGGCACCGCGCTCCTGCCGTTACGGGTGGCCGGAAAGACCGCGGGCCAGCGCACCGTGCTCGCCGCGGCCGAACAGGTGGTGGTCGCCCTGCGGTCGCTCTTCCCCTGCGACCCGTTGCCGCGGCGGATGCGGCGGGTCGTCCCGCTCGGGCCCGGCCGCCTCCTGCCCGGCTGCGACAACCTCGCCGAGGTCCTGCGCCGCACTCACAGCGAGTGCGCCATCCGGTACGGCATCCTCGTCAAGGCCGTGGACTCCGGATGCGCGGGCCGCACCGTGAACGTGCTCACCGAGGAACTCGGCGACGGCCTGGTGCGGGCCCTCCTGGACCGGGGCGAAGGCATCCGCACGCCGGTGGAGCGCCTCGGCGACGGCGAACTGCGCTTCCTGGCCCTCGCCCTCGTCCTGCTCACCGGCCCCGGCGTACTGGACGTCGACCCCGCGGCCGAGGTGCCCGAGGCCCTTCAGACGCTCACCGTGCTCGCCGACGGATTCGACCGGGGCCTGGACCGGCGGCAGTTCGCCCTGCTGCGCGACCTGGCCCTGCAGACCGTCGCACGCGGCCACATCCGGCTGCTCGCCACGGTCACCGACACCTCGTGGGCGGCCGCCGGGGCGGGCGAGCCGAGGGCCGGGGGGATCGCCGTGGTAGACCTGGGGCGGTGAGCGCATCCGAGACACCGACCGGGCCGGGCCTGCCCGAACTGCAGCGTAGACTGGCCGAGTTCGCCGCCCGGCGCGACTGGGAGCCCTTCCACACGCCCAAGAACCTCGCCGCCGCGCTCAGTGTCGAAGCCTCCGAACTCCTGGAGATCTTCCAGTGGCTGACGGCGGAGGAGTCCCGCGACGTCATGCGGGACCCCGGCTCCGCCCACCGGGTCCGCGACGAGGTGGCCGATGTGCTCGCCTATCTGCTCCAGTTCTGCGAGGTGCTCGGCATCGACGTGCTCGCCGCGCTCGAAGCGAAGATCGAGCGGAACGAGGAGCGCTTTCCGGTGGAGGAGCCGGGCGCGTAGGGCCGGAGCGGCGTCCGGCCGCTGGTCGGTCGCCGGTGGGTTGCCGGTTGGTTCGTGCGTGTTCCGGAGCGCGAAGGCCGCGGGTTCCGGGCAGGTCGGGGGTGGTCTCCGGTGGGCGGAGGCCGCTGTCGGCCGGGCCTGGCCGGATCCCAACTGCCTTGTGGGCAGGGGTTCTTACCACATTCGGCAACGGAGAGTAGTCAATATATGTCACTCTCCGGAGTCACAAAGTTGTCCACAAGCAAGATTCTGTCCACAGATTTAGGACGAGCTCTGGCTTTTTGCCGAATGAGCTCTCACTCTGGGTAGTGGCAGGGCGAGTTCGGGTAAACGCTCAGTAAGCATGCGGACAGGGAGAGACGGGGCAAGGCACATGGACGCGGTGCGGCTCATTGGAGTGGGCAGGCGTGCCCTGGCTGAGAGCCACGAGGCGCCGGACATCATGGTGGAGGCCTGGCAGGCGCAATCGCTGGCACAGGCCATCGGAAGCAGACTGGCGGTGGCCGGACCGCCGGAACTGCGCGGCGAGGCACTGGGGTTGAGCGAGATCGGCGGGCGCGGCTGCGGGGCTCTCACCTCGCCGCTGTTCGGCGTCGATCAGATACGCGCGGCCCAGCTCTCGGAGATCTCGGACCCCCGGGAGACGCTCACCGGCCTCGGCGGGCTGCTCGGTGACGTGGGCATCGCACTGGTCCAGGTCGCCTCGACCGCCGACGAGGAGCGGATGTACTGGCAGTGCATGGAGGCCATCGACGCCGCCGACGAATGCCGGGACCGGGTCCTGGAGATGCTGCGCCGTCTGACGGACCGCGAGCAGTCGATGACGAAGTCCGGTCCCGAGCCGGGAGAGGGGCCGCGGTTCGTCTCCGGGGTGCGGACCGTCTCGGGGCGGCTGCCCGGTGACGGCGGGCGCCGCGGGCGCGCCCGCGGCGCGGCACCGGAACGCGAGGAGGCGGTGGAGGTGGAAATGGGGGCGGTGATGGACATACGGCCAAGTGCCGAGCGGGACTGGGTGAGTTGAGGGACACCGCGCCACGCGCCGGTTCACGGCCCCGGGGCGGCGGGCGCCGGAGTGCAGGATGGAGGTATGGATCTCCGCATCTTCACCGAACCGCAGCAAGGCGCCACCTACGACACTCTTCTCACGGTGGCCAAGGCGACCGAGGCTCTCGGATTCGACGCCTTCTTCCGTTCCGACCACTACCTGAGCATGGGCGACTCCGACGGTCTGCCGGGGCCCACCGACGCCTGGATCACGCTCGCGGGACTCGCCCGTGAGACCGAGCGGATCCGGCTCGGCACCCTGATGACGGCGGGCACCTTCCGGCTCCCCGGAGTACTGGCGATCCAGGTCGCACAGGTCGACCAGATGTCGGGCGGCCGCGTCGAACTCGGCCTGGGCACCGGCTGGTTCGAGGCGGAGCACACGGCGTACGGGATCCCGTTCCCGAAGGAGAAGTTTGCCAGGCTGGAGGAGCAGCTGGCCATCGTGACCGGCCTGTGGGGCACCGAGATCGGCGAGAAGTTCCACTACGACGGCACCCACTACCGGCTCAGCGACTCGCCGGGGCTGCCCAAGCCCGCGCAGCCCAAGGTCCCGGTACTGATCGGCGGCCACGGCGCCAAGCGCACTCCGCTGCTCGCGGCCCGGTACGCCGACGAGTTCAACATCCCCTTCGCCTCGATCGAGGACACCGAGCGCCAGTTCGGCCGGGTGCGGAAGGCGGTCGCCGAGGCGGGCCGAGCCGCCACCGAGATGACGTACTCCAATGCCCTCGTCGCCTGCGTCGGCAAGGACGACGCCGAGGTCGCCCGCCGCGCCGCACGGATCGGCCGCCAGGTCGACGAGCTCAAGGCCAATGGGCTCGCGGGCTCACCGGCCCAAGTGGTCGACAAGATCGGCCGGTACGCGGAGGCGGGCTCGCAGCGGATCTACCTCCAGATCCTGGACCTCGACGACCTGGACCACCTTGAACTGATCGCGGGTCAGGTTCAGTCGCAGTTGGGGTAAGCGCCTTCGCGTCTGCCCGATTCACCGGTGTTCTCGCCCGGGCGGTCGCGGGGGGTGGTTCCCGCGGGCCGCTCGGGTCGGTGCCGACCTCGAATGCCGACCCCGAATCCCGCCCCCTATCCCGACCTGGGGTGCCGACCTCGAAATCCGACTCCGGGAGTCCCGCCCAAAAGGTGGCGTAAGAGCCGTATCGGCTGGTGACAGCCCTGAACTGGAGCCGGGTGGGCAGGAGTTCACACCACAGGGTGCTCTCGGGAGCGTGGGCTGTCGCGGCGAGCGGTAATGGTCCGGCAAGGTCATAGTGTGCCCGCGAAAGTACACACTGTGACTCCGTATCACTCCCGTGACTCCGGAGCTGATTCGCCTGGAACAATCGAGCTAGTCGTCCGAGCTGTCCTGTCCACCCCGGCCGCTGCGGCGGCCACGTCCCGCCGCGCGAGCCAACTCGCCCGCCGCCAGGGTCGCCCCGGCCACCGCACGCACCCAGCGTGGCCCGCCTCGGGACGCCCACACGACGCAGACGCATCCTCCGACGGCGAGTACGAGAACAGCGGACAGTACGAGCAGAGTCATGGTCGTCCCCCTTCTTGGTCATCGGTCCACCGCATCCTCTCAGGCGGCGTGCTGGCCGGAACCGATCGCACGGCGCGGTCTCGTTCGATGCGTTCGCCGGGTCGCGAACGCGGCGGCCGTGGTTCGGCGCTTACGGAGTCTGCGTCGGTGAGACGGAAGACTTGCGGTGAGACTCCCCGTGACCCGTCGGACACCCGTGATTTCCGGGGTCTGACCCGGAAGTTTCCGTCGGAAGCCTGCACGGGGCGGGTTCAGGCGGGGAATATGGAGCCATGGGATTTCACGTCGACTCCGAGACAGGGCGGCTGAGCCGCGTCATCCTGCACCGACCGGATCTGGAGCTGAAACGGCTCACGCCCAGCAACAAGGACGCCCTGCTCTTCGACGACGTCCTGTGGGTGCGTCGGGCGCGGCAGGAGCACGACGGCTTCGCCGATGTGCTGCGCGACCGGGGCGTGACCGTACACCTCTTCGGTGATCTGCTCCGCGAGACCGTCGCGCTGCCCGCGGCGCGCGGTCTGGTCCTGGACCGGGTCTTCGACGAGAAGGAGTACGGTCCGCTGGCCACGGACCATCTGCGGGCGGCCTTCGAGACGATGGCCCCGGCGGAGCTGGCCGAGGTGCTGGTCGGCGGGATGACGAAGCGTGAGTTCCTGGAGCAGCACCCCGAACCCACCTCGGTGCGCTTCCACGCCATGGAACTGGACGACTTCCTGCTCGGCCCGCTGCCCAACCACCTGTTCACCCGCGACACCTCGGCCTGGATCTACGACGGGGTCTCCATCAACGCCATGCGCTGGCCCGCCCGTCAGCGCGAGACGGTGCACTTCGAGGCGATCTATCGGCACCACCCGCTGTTTAGCGGCGCGCAGGCCGACCCCTTCCAGACGTGGTCGGAGGGGCAGGCGGACTATCCCTCGACGATCGAGGGCGGCGACGTCCTGGTGATCGGCAACGGTGCGGTGCTGATCGGCATGAGTGAGCGGACCACACCGCAGGCGGTGGAGATGCTCGCGCACAAGCTCTTCGCGGCCGGTTCGGCGCACACGATCGTCGCGCTGGACATGCCCAAGCGCCGTGCCTTCATGCACCTGGACACCGTGATGACGATGGTCGACGGCGACACCTTCACGCAGTACGCCGGACTCGGCATGCTGCGCTCCTACACCATCGAACCGGGCGCCGACGCCAAGGAGTTGAAGGTCACCGACCACCCGCCGGAGCACATGCACCGCGCCATAGCGGCGGCGCTCGGCCTCAGCGAGATCCGGGTGCTCACGGCGACTCAGGACGTGCACGCCGCCGAACGCGAGCAGTGGGACGACGGCTGCAATGTGCTCGCGGTCGAGCCCGGGGTGGTCGTCGCCTACGAGCGCAACGCGACCACCAACACCCATCTGCGCAAGCAGGGCATCGAGGTGATCGAGATCCCCGGCAGCGAACTCGGCCGGGGCCGTGGCGGCCCGCGCTGCATGAGCTGCCCGGTTGAGCGGGAGGCCGTCGTCTGACGGAACGGCGAGAACAGCGACGGCGGTGAGGAAGGCGACGGCGTCGAGGAAGGCAACGGCGGTGACGGCGCTACGGCGCCGACGCGACGGCGGCGACCGGGACCACTGACCGCCGCACATACCAGCCTGCTGCCGCCGCGCACCGCCCTGCTGCCGCCGCACACCGGCCGCCGGCCGGGCGGCGGCAGCGGGGCCGGGCTGCGACTCTGGGAATGGCGTGACGACGGTCACGCGAGCGTTGATGAATAGAAATGTGGATCCCTGTATAGAATTCCAGGGTCCTCAGTCACGCGACCCAGGAGCGCCCGATGGCGACTGCTCTGCCCGACCTCGTCGGCCGCCACTTCCTCAAGGAGCTGGACCACGACGCGACGGAGTTCCGCGCCCTGGTCTCGCTGGCCGCCGAGCTGAAGGCGGCGAAGCGCGCGGGCAGGGAGGAGCGCGCGCTGACGGGCCGGAACATCGCGTTGATCTTCGAGAAGACGTCCACGCGTACCCGGTGCGCCTTCGAGGTCGCCGCGGCCGACCAGGGCGCCTCCACCACGTACCTGGATCCCTCGGGCTCGCAGATCGGGCACAAGGAGTCGGTGAAGGACACGGCCCGGGTGCTCGGGCGGATGTTCGACGCGATCCAGTACCGCGGGGACAGCCAGGCCAAGGTCGAGGAGCTGGCCAGGCATGCCGGGGTCCCGGTCTACAACGGCCTCACCGACGACTGGCACCCCACCCAGATGCTGGCCGACGTGCTCACGATGACCGAGCACAGCCCCCGGCCGCTGGACGAGACCGCGTTCGCCTACCTCGGCGACGCCCGCTTCAACATGGGCAACTCCTACCTGGTCACCGGGGCGCTGCTCGGCATGGACGTCCGTATCGTCGCGCCCGAGGCGTACTGGCCCTCGGCCGAGGTCGTCGCCACGGCGCGCGCCCTCGCCGAGCGCAGCGGCGCCCGCCTCACACTCACCGAGGACGTGACCGAGGGCGTACGCGGCGCCGACTTCGTGGCCACCGACGTCTGGGTGTCGATGGGTGAGCCGAAGGAGATCTGGGACGAGCGGATCGCCGACCTGGCACCGTACGCGGTGACCATGGACGTGCTGCGGGCCACCGGAAAGCCGGACGTGAAGTTCCTGCACTGCCTGCCCGCCTTCCACGACCTCGGTACGGCGGTGGGCCGCGACATCCACGCACGGCACGGGCTGACCTCGCTGGAGGTCACGGACGAGGTGTTCGAGTCGGCGCACTCGGTGGTGTTCGACGAGGCGGAGAACCGGCTGCACACGATCAAGGCGGTACTGGTGGCCACGCTCGGCGGCGGTCGGTAGGGCCGACGGCTCGAATCGACCGACCGCTCAGATCAGCGGCTGCCGCTGATGCGGGATCGCGGGCAGCGTGAACCACACCGCCTTGCCGGAGTCGGTGGGGCGGTGTCCGCAGGACAGGCTCAGGGTGCGGATCAGGAGCAGGCCGCGGCCGTGTTCGAGCCAGGGATCGGGCTCCTCGGCCGGGCCGGGCCGGGACATGTCGCCGGGCGGCTCGGGATTGCGGTCGTGGACCTCCACCTGGCAGCCGGTGGGCAGGACCTCCACGACGAGTTCGATGGGGGCGTCCCCGGTGGTGTGCTCCACCGCGTTGGCCACGAGCTCGGCCGTGAGCAGTTCCGCGGTGTCGCAGTCGGCGCCGTGATCGAGCTGCGCCAGCGCCTTGCGCACCAGGGAGCGAGCGACCGGCACCGCGGCGGCGGTGTGCGGCAGCTCGACGCGCCACGAGGGCGGGCTGGTGAGTTCGTACAAGGCCATGGGTCCGATCAGGAAGAAAACATTTCTGGTACGGGCAAACCTTCGCCCACCTTACGAACCCCGCCGAAAGGGCGGGGAGAGGCTCCCGTCACACACTCGCCGGGACTTTGGTCCCTCCGTCCCCGACTGCTCGTCGCCGGTACGGCACACACGGTCAGAACGCCCTGACGAGCGGCGTACGGTCGCGGCGGTGGTCCGGCCGCCGTGCCGCGCCATCGGCCGGGTTTGGTGGTCCGGCTCACATGTCGCGGCTCCGGCTCCCGCCACGCACCGTGTCCGGGCGCGTACGCAAACATCCACACCGCCCCCTCTCCCGGTCCCGGCCACGAGGAGCCGCACCGGCGCCGCCCCGCTCAGTCCCGCAGCGGGCTGCTGTCCAGTGCCGCGAGCAGCCGGGCCGGGTTCTCGTACACCGCGACGGCGCCCGCCTCGACGAGTTCGGCCTGGCTGTTGCCGCCGGACAGCAGGGCCACGCACTCCACCCCGGCCCGCTCCGCCGCCTCCACGTCCCAGATGGAATCGCCCACGAAGCGGGCATGCTCGGGCCGCACCCCCGCCGCGTCGAGCGCGGCCTCGATCGGCTCGGGTGCGGGCTTGCCCTCGCTGACGTCCTCGGCGGTGGTGGCGCCGAGGATCGCGTCGTCGGCGTTGATCGCGCGGCGCAGGGCGGTCAGTTCACCGCCCTTGGCCGAGGTGGCGAGGTAGATGCGCCAGCCGCGTCCGGCCAGGGTGCGCAACAGGGCCGCGGCGCCGTCCAGGGCCTGGAGCCGCTCGTGCCACTGGGCGTAGACGACGGAGTGGGCCGTGGAGATCGCGTCGCCCTGCTCGTCGGCGCACTTCGGCCCGACCAGGCGTGCCGTCAGACGGCCCGACGGCAGGCCGACGCAGTGGTGGATGGCGGACATCGGCACCTGATGCCCGTACTGCCGGAAGGCCTCCCACCAGGCCACCGTGTGCAGGTGGTTGCTGTCCACCAGGGTGCCGTCCACATCGAAGACCGCTGCCCGCGGCGGATTGCCGCGCCCTGGGTGACGTACTCCGTCGGCGTTCACCTGACCACCTCCCGAGCCCGGGCGGAGGGCACCCGCGTCCACGGCGCACGCGCCGGGCGGAGAGCCTCCGCGGCAACCCCGTGTGCGCCGGGCGGGGGCGCGCCCGGGTCCGCCCTGCCGGACCGTTGTTGTCGTACCCGTCGTGTCGTACCCGCCCTTCGATGGTGCAGGACCGGGGGCCGCCCTCGCACGGCGAATCCGGTGTTCTCTGCCGACGTGCAGGCGGGGGCGGTTGTCCCGCTCCACGGCCCCGCCGTCCCGCGCCCGCCCGACTGCGAGGGCCGGACGGGCATGCGACGGTGGAAAGGAGGCCTTCGGCGCGGGTCCCGGGCGTCCGCCGATGCCCGTCGGTCCCGCAGTGGCTGCCGCCCACGGCCCCAACGGCCCGCCGCAGAGCTCCTGGAGGACACGTGCCGGAAGGACAAGCACCGACTCCGCACCGTCCCGGCCGCCCCGGGCCCACCCGGCCCGAGCCGACACCGCCGTCACCGCCGAAACCGGTGCCCGACGGGCCCGAGCCGGGGCCAGGCCCGGGCCCGTTGCCCACCCCGGACCCGGGTACGGGGCCGCCGCGCCCCGACCCCCATCCGGTACCGCCGGGACCGGACCCCGACCCGGGGCCGGTCCCGCCACCCGAGAAACCGCCCTCGCCGCCACCTGCCCCCCGCCCGTACCGGACCGGCCACAACGACAACGGCAATTGAAGGCGACACAGGCGACACAGGCGACGAAGACGACGAGACGACGAAGACGACGAGACGACGAGACGAGGAAGATGACGAAGTCCAAGGAGTTGATGACGACGACGGAGCCGACAGCGGCGGCCAAGACGATGGACCACCGCAGGGCCCCGGTGTTCGAAGCGCTCAACCGGTACCGCGACGAGGACCAACCGGCCTTCGGCCCACCGGCGCACATACAGACCCGGGGCGCCGATCCGGAAGTGGTGGCGCTGCTCGGGGAGACGGCGCTGCGCGGCGAGGAACTCCTGGGTGAGGCGCTGGAGTTGGCCGCGCCGACCACGGCGGCCATCGAGGAGAGCGACGGGCTGCACGTCAACGACCGTACGGACTTCTGGAGAGGGACATGGCGGACTTTGGCTACACGATGCTGACCGAGCAGGCCGGGCCGCGTGAGCTCGTCGCGCACGCGGTACAGGCCGAGGAGGCCGGATTCGACTTCTCCGTCACCTCCGACCACTACTCACCCTGGCTCGCCGAGCAGGGACACGCCCCCTACGCCTGGACCGTCCTCGGCGCCGCCGCGCAGGCCACCTCACGCCTGCCGCTGATGACCTACGTGACCTGCCCGACCACGCGTTACCACCCCGCCGTCGTGGCACAGAAGGCCGCCACCCTCCAACTCCTCTCCCAGGGCCGGTTCCGCCTCGGGCTCGGCTCCGGCGAGAACCTCAACGAGCATGTGGTGGGCGGAGGTTGGCCCGGTGTCGTGGAGCGACAGGAGAAACTCGCCGAGGCCGTACAGATCATCCGGCAGCTCTTCGCGGGCGGCACCCTCAACCACCACGGCCCGCACTACGACGTGGAGTCCGCGACCCTGTGGGACCGCCCCGAGGAGCCGCCCCCGATCGGCATCGCGGCCTCCGGCAACGCCTCCTGCGAACTGGCCGGTGAACTCGGCGACTTGCTGATCGCGGTCGAGCCGAAGCCCGAACTCGTGCGCGCCTTCGAGCGGTTCGGCGGCGAGGGCAAGCCGCGAGTCGGTCAGCTGCCGATCGCCTACGACCCCGACCGGGACACCGCCGTCAAGCGCGCCCACGCACAGTTCCGCTGGTTCGGTGGCGGCTGGAAGGTCAACTCCGAACTGCCCACCACGGAAGCCTTCGCGGGGGCCACCCAATTCGTACGTGAGGAGGACGTCGCGAAGTCCATCCCCTGCGGCGACGACGTGGATCTCTTTGTGGAGGCCGTACGCCCGTACGTCCGGGCCGGGTTCACCGAGGTCGCCCTGATTCAGATCGGGGGTGACACACAGCCCGCCTTCCTCGACTGGGCCCGCCGCGAACTGCTGCCCGCGCTGCGGCGCCTGTAGCGGCGTGCCCGCCTGTTCAGGAGTGATCGCATGAGCCGCAGTTCCGCAGCCGATGCGCCCGGGCCGCCGGCGCCGCTCAATGGCGCGGGCGCGGTGCTCGTCGACGCCTGGGGCTGCCTCAGGCAGTGGACCGCCTCGGCCGCCGAACTGCTCGGCTACCCGGACGAGGAACTCGGCGGCATGCCGGCCCGCCGTCTGCTGCTGCCCCGGCCACCCGGGCACCAGCGGCCGGACGGCGGCCCGCCGGGGCTGCGTCATCTGTGGCTGCGGCACCGCACCGGCGCCGCGGTGGGGATCTGGGCCCTGCCGATACCGCTCGCGGGCGGGGCGGGCACGCTGGTGCTCGGGCTCACCGAGGAGCAGACGGCCCGGTGGAGCGACGAGACCGCGACCGGCCGCGCCCTGCTCACCCAGGACAGTTGGCAGGTCGCCGTGCACGACCTGGATCTGCGGATCCGGCAGTCCAGCCCGCAGGCGCGCCGCGCGGGCCGGACACCGACGGCGGAGACGGACCCGATCTGCGAGGTCGGCGCCCTGGAGCGGGAGGGCACCGTCGGTGACCTGCTGCACGGGCTCGTGACCAGCGGCGAGCCGGTGGTGGACGCCGGGGTGCTGCTCGCGAACCGGCCCGGTGAGGCGGACCGCTACTTCTCGCTGACCGCCGTCCGGCTCGACGACCACGCGGGCCGCGCCACCGGCGTCACCACCTCACTCGTCGACGTCACCGGACGGTTCCGGGCCCGCCGCCGTCTGGACCATCTCCACCGCGCGGCCCGCGGCATGGGCAGTTCCCTCGACCTGGACCGGACCGCCCAGGACCTGGTCGACGTCCTGGTGCCCGAACTCGCCGACCTGGCAAGCGTGGAGATCGTGGATGCCGTGGCCCGTGGCGCCGAGCCGCCCGCCCGCGCGATCGGCACCGACATCCAGGTACGCCGGATCGCCGTGGCCCACGCCTTCGGACCCTGGCCGACCGAACTGCTGCAGCCGGGCGAGCGCCTGCCACGCCTCGTATCGGGCCCCGCGCTGCGCGAGATGGAGGCGGGCGAAGCGCTGATCACGCGCAGCCGCGCCGAGCATGTCGAGCTCCTCGGCGGAACCGCGGAGAGCGCGGGCATGATCCCCGCGGACATGCACACCGGGATGGGCGCCGTTCTGCTGGCGCGCGGGCGCCTGCTCGGTTACGTCCAGGTGCAGCGCACCCGTACCCCGCTCGGCTTCGAGGAGGAGGACGCCCGGCTCTTCCTCGACATCGTCGCGCGGGCCGCCCTGAGCATGGACACCGCCCGCCGCTACACCCGTGAACACAACCTCGCCGTGCTGCT
The DNA here is from genome assembly GCF_013364195.1 of Streptomyces sp. NA04227. Taxonomy (NCBI): domain Bacteria; kingdom Bacillati; phylum Actinomycetota; class Actinomycetes; order Kitasatosporales; family Streptomycetaceae; genus Streptomyces; species Streptomyces sp. NA04227. The sequence goes on from NZ_CP054918.1 coordinate 6,817,242, forward strand.
CCAGCAGAGCCTGCTGCCGCCCGTCACCTCCAGCACACCCGCCGCCGACACCGCGGGCAGCTACCTGCCCGCGGCCGGAACCGCCAGCGTCGGCGGCGACTGGTTCGACGTACTGCCGCTGTCCTCGCTCCGTACCGCCTTCGTGGTGGGCGACGTGATCGGGCACGGCCTCGCCGCCACCGCCACCATGGCCCGGGTCCGTACGGCCGTGCAGACACTGTCCGACCTCGACCTGCACCCCGACGAACTGCTCGTCAGAGTCGACGACTTGATGGCCCGCATCGCGGAGGAGGCCGAGCACTCCGACACCGTCGGCGCCTCCTGCCTCTACGTCGTCTACGACCCGGCCACCGGCCGCTGCCGGCTGGCGAGCGCCGGACACCCCGCGCCCGCGGCCGTCGCCCCCGACGGAACGGTGCGCCTGCTCGACGTCGAACCAGGGCCGACCCTCGGCGTCGGCGGTATGCCCTTCGAGGTCACGGAGGCCGAACTCGCCCCGGGCAGCGTGCTCATGATGTACAGCGACGGATTCACCGACTACCTGCACGGACGGCCCGGACCCGGCGGCGCCGACCTGCTGAGTCAGCTGGCCGCCGCGGACGGTCACGAGCGGTCCCTGCGGGAGATCGGGGACCGCCTCCTCGCCCCGGTACGCGCGGCCACCCGCCGCCAGGACGATGTGACCCTGCTGCTCGCGCGCACCCGCCGGATCCGCCAACAGGACACCGCTGCCTGGCAGTTCCCGCCGGAGCCCGTCGCCGTCGCCGAGGCCCGGGAGGCGGCGCTCGGGCAACTCGACGTCTGGGGACTGAACGCACTCGCGTTCAGCACCGAACTGGTCGTCAGCGAACTGGTCACCAATGTCGTCCGCCACGCGGAGGGCCCCGTCGGTCTGCGCCTCATCCGCGACCAGGTCCTCGTCTGCGAGGTCACCGACACCAGCAACAGCCAGCCCCGGTTGCGCCAGGCACGCAGTACGGACGAGGGCGGCCGCGGCCTGTTCCTCGTCGCCCAGCTCACCCACCGGTGGGGCAGCCGCTACGGCGACTCGGGCAAGACCATCTGGACCGAGCAGAGCATTCCGGAGGACACCTCGGAAGACGACCCGGAGGGCGGGGCGGGCTGACGGCGGCAGCGGGTCAGCGGGTCAGCGGCAGAGCAGCGGGCCGAGCGGCAGGTCGAGCACCGTCGTACAGGGCTTCTCGCCGGACTTGCCGTCGCCCGTGCCGTCACCCTTGTCGGCGTCCTTGTGCTCACCCTTGCGCTCGCCCTTGCCCTGGTCCGGGTTCGCGGGCCGGTCCGATTCCGTGTCGGTGTTCTCGTCGCGGGGCGGCGCCGAGTCGGCGGGCCTGTCGTCGGACGGCTCGGAGGGCTCCGTACGGGACTGGGGACCGCTCCGTCCCTTCTCCCGGTGGGCCCCGTCATCGTCCGTGGCCGCTTCCTCGGCGGCTTCCGGCGAGGGAGAGGCGGTGGCCGGAGCGGCCTTGCCGTCCTGGGGTGCGGGTTTGGTGTCGTGGGGGTGGGTGGGGCTGGGTGCGGGTGTGGGGGTGGTGGTGCGGGTGGGGCGGTGTGCGGTGGTCGGCTGTGGTGAGGGGATCAGGGCCCAGGCGATGAGGGCGAGGGCGGCGGCGAGGGCCAGGGTGAGGAAGGCGGCGCGGCGGCGTCGGCGGGTGAGGCGTGCGGCGAACGCGGCCCGGGTCTTCTCGGGGACGTAGCGGCGGATGAGGAAGCCGAGGAGGGAGCTGAGGAGTTGCCAGCAGATGAGGAGGACGCCGACGAGGGGGAGCAGGAGCAGGATGATCTGCAGGAGGGCGGAGGCGACGCCGAGGACGGGGTGGGGGTTGTTGAGTGCTTCGTCGGCGAGGTTGTGGGTGGAGTCCAGGGCTGAGGCTGTCCATTGGGGCAGGCGGGTGAGGACGATGGCGAGTTGGACGGCGAGGGCGGGCAGGACGGTGAGGACCCAGACGGTGACGACGATTTGGGGCCAGCGTTTGAGGGCGTCGAGGCGGGCGTCGGCGGGTTTGCGCAGGACGGCGTGTTTGAGGATGGGGCCGATGTATTTGAAGAGGTCGGGGATGCCGACGAGGTCGGAGACGATGTAGTAGCCGTCGAAGCGGAGGGTGGGCAGGAGTTGTTGGGCCATCTCGAGGTTGGTGAAGAGGATGGCGGCGAGGATGACGGGGTTGTGGGTGTTGAGGTAGGCGGCGATGAGGGCGAGGACGAAGATCCCGTTGAAGTAGACGCCGCCGAGGTCGGTGCGTAGGCGTCCGGCGCGGCCCAGGCGGTAGGAGTTGGTGACGTCGGTGTAGAAGGCGGGCCAGACGAGGTAGATGCCGCAGCCCATGACGCCGGGTTTGACTTTGCCGTAGCGGCAGGCGGCGGCGTGGCCGCATTCGTGGAAGGCGGAGGAGGTCAGGGTCAGGGTGACCACGATGAGTACGGAGTTGGGGCTGGCCATCGAGGTCGCGACCGCGGTGCCGACGTCCTGGGAGAGGAACACCCACACCTCGCCGACCAAGACCGTGGCCACGACCGCCATCAGTACCAGTGGTGTGAACAGCCAGGCGAACAGGCCCGCGATGAACCACGTCGCCCGCTCGGAGAGCACCGCTTTACGGAACCGCAGGGTCAGGAAACTGTTCGCCTTCGGAATCTCCGGCGGCGAACCGTCGCTGTACCGCGTGATCCCCAACGGCGCCAACTTCTTGTCCATCAGGAAGACGATGTGGTCGGCGGTGAACTCGCGCCCCGTGGCCCGGCCGAGCTGAGCGGCCACCTGCGCCATCGCCGTACGCCCGTCGCCCGAGCCCGTCCGCAGGTGCCGCCGTTCCTCGCGCCCGATCAGTTTGGTGACCTGGTACAGCAGCGGCGGCAGATGAATGACCTGCCCGTCGAAACGGTGCACCAGATGGGGCGGGACGCGGTACCCGGAACCGGTGAACTCGCCGACCAGTTCGGTGCCTTCGGTCAGTCCCGGTACAGGAAGGGCGGCGGGCCGCGTGTTCGGGGGACTGGGCGCTCGCGTGGCGATGGCGATCTCCAACGGTAACGGTGGGTCGGCGCAGACGCGGGCGCGCACACGGCATCGACGCGAACGGGCCCCGGTGAAGAGCCTCACGCCTCGGAAGGAAGGGGGCTTCGGGCAAGCGCATGCGATCCGGCCCCCGGGTCCGTTACGACCCGTGGCCCGAGGCGCTGCTCGGTGCGGGGTCGACGGACGCCGTCAACTACATGCTGTCAGGCCCGCGTTCATCGCCGCGGGGGCCGGTGAGCAACCGTCAGTTGCTGGTTACTGCTGCGGGTACACAGGTGATGGTGCTGCTCGGCGGCTGGCCGAGACCCAGGGCCCCGATGAGACCGCCGGTGCCCTGAGTGGTGGTCGCCTGGCAGGCGTAGGACACCGTGGTGTTGGTGTCGCCCTGGCCACCTCCTTCCGGCGTCGGCGAGTCGGAGCCGGGCGTGGCGTGGCCGGGGCCGTCGAAGCCCAGGTCGACAAGTGAGAGAAGAACCCGCGGGGGGAGCAACTCGCAGTCCAGCGACTCGAGTTCTCCGTAGCTCACGGCGGTCATGTGGAGTTCCTCTGATTCCAGTGGGTCATGAGGTGTTGGGACCGAAGTCGGTCCCAACGGGGCCGGGGAAGGCCCGACGTCGCCGTCGTGCCTTCCCCGGTTTCAAGAGGACCGTCAGTGCGTGGCCGTGGCGGCCGGCACGCAGGTGAGGCTGTTGCTCGGGTTGTTCGAGCCGAGGCCCAGGGCGCCGATGAGGCCCGGGGTTCCGTGAACCTGCTGAGCCTGGCACGCCGAGGTGGAGATGGCGCCGCCGCCGTCGCCGTGGCCGCCGCCAACGGCAGCAGCGCTGGAGCTCGAGCCGCCGTCCGCGCCGCCGCCAACGTTGTTGAACGGAATGACGGTGGACAGGACAGCGCGCTCGGGCAGGAGCTCGCCGGTAAGGCCGTCCAGCTCCTCGAAGGTGATCGCGTTCATGCTTTTCCTTTCCTGGGTCCTCAGGCGGCTTGCCCCGCCCGAGGCTCTGACGCCGTGTGAAACGGACGTAAATGCTGTGCGGTCACGGGCGGTTCACAAGGTTTCACTCTCCTACGCAAACTTGCTGGTCAGCGGCGTTTCGCAAGCAGAATGCGTTGTCTGTTCGTGAAGAGTCGGACGATATGACAAATCTCGCGATAAATTTTGCAACGAAATATTGAAGAGGAAATGAATGCTCAGTGGCCTAACTCATGGGCGGGGAATTGTTAAAGCGCCCGGTGGGGTCATTGCCAGATATTGGCGAATGTGCGGGGCGTGAACGCGGGCGCGCGATTGTGAAGACTCTGCGCCGGGTGCTCCGCGTGCGCCCCGCCCCTTGGTCCAAGGCACTCCGCCGCCTGGGCTGACCTGCGTCGCTCCAGCGGCCGCGCCCTGTCCGCCGCCGTGGTGAGCCGTACGGGACAGCCCGCCGCCCGCGGCCCGGGCGATCGGCGCTCGCCCCCGGTGCGCGCCTGCGCGCTCACCCGCCCCGGGTGAGGACGCGGACCGCCCGGGGCGGCGAGCCTTGGTCCCGAGAGGCTGTGTTCCGGCAGCCGAAGCGACTGGAGGTGCCTCCATGACCGCCACTGCCAAGCCGCACCAGCATTCGGGCAGCCCAGCCGCCTTCGGGCTGACCCTGTTCGCCGCCGTGATGCTGTTCGTCGCGGGTGTCCTCGACCTTCTCCGCGGCATCATGGCCATCGCCGAGGACAAGGTCTTCGTGAGCACCCCCGACTATGTCTTCCAGTTCGACCTCACCGGCTGGGGCTGGATCCAGCTCATTCTCGGCGCACTCGCCGTGATCGTGAGCCTGGGGCTGTTCTCGCTGGCCACCTGGGCCAGAGTCCTGGCCGTGGGCCTGGCGGCGTTGCTGCTCATCGCCAGCTTCCTGTCCATTCCGTACTACCCGGTGTGGTCACTGGCGCTGATGGCCATTTACGCGTTCGTCATCTGGGCGCTCTGTGTGGTCCGGCCCTCGGACTCCTGACGGGTCGGCGCGACCATGGACGGGCTGAGGACTCTGCCGCTCGCGGTCACGATGATGATGGGACCGCAGATCGTCTCGGCGATCATCTTCGTGACCGTGCGCCGAGCGGTCCGGGTCTCCCTGGCCTTCCTGCTCGGCGTCGCCCTGGCCACCACGGCGGGCCTCGCGGTCATGCGCGGCCTCGCGTCCCTGCTGGGCTCGGCCGTGGACCTCGGCGGCTCCTCGGACGCGGGGTCGGTGGGGCACATCGTGCAGTACGTGCTTGTCGGCCTCCTGGTCCTGATGGCGATCCGGAACTGGCGCGGACGTGCGACGGCGAAGCCCCCGGCCTGGCTCGGCACGTTGATGAACGCCTCGCCCCGGCGGGCGTTCGAGATCGGCCTGATGGTCATCCTGCTGATGCCCTCGGACCTGGTGGTGATGGCGACCGTCGGCGTTCACCTGGAACAGGCCGACGCGAACTTCGCCGAGGCGCTCCCGCTGATCGGCCTGACCGTCCTCATCGCCGCACTGCCGCTCCTGGCCTACCTGCTCTTCCGGCGCCGCGCGGAGCACGCCATGCCGAGGATCAGGGATTGGATGTACGGGCACAGCTGGCTGATCAACATCGTGGTCGCGCTCGTCTTCATCGTGCTCATCCTGGCCTGAGGGCACAGACCGCTACCGCTCCGCAGTGCCTCCGCGCCGGTCGCGGAGGCACCCCGGTCGCCCGGCAGCGGCGCCTCACCCGTGCCGGGTGAGCCCCCGGCGCTCCCGCCCGGCGCACGCTGACCTCGTCAACCACCGACCCCTACCCCCGCACACCGAAGCCGGTGCCCGAGCGGCACCCGGGTGGGCGGGCTCGTGAAGCGGAGGCCGTCATGGACGACTATCCCCTGCTCAACGGATTCCTGACCATGCTCTGGTTCTTTCTGTGGATCCTGTGGTTCATGCTCCTGTTCCGCGTGATCGCCGACATCGTCCGGGACGACAGGCTCAGCGGCTGGGGCAAGGCGGGCTGGATGCTCTTCGTCTGTGTGCTGCCGTTCCTGGGCGCCTTCGTCTACCTGGGCGCGCGGGGGAAGGGCATGGGCCGCCGCGAGGCGCGCGAGGTGCAGGCCAATGAGCGGGCGTTGCGCACCTACATACAAGAGGCGGCCGCAGAGGGGGCCGGCGGCCCCACACAGGCGGAGGAACTCGCCCAGCTCGCCGGGCTGCACGATCACGGCCATCTGACGGACACCGAGTACGAGAAGGCCAAGTCGCGAGTCCTGGCCGCCTGAGGGCCACGCGGGCGGGGCCTCGGGGACCGTGAGGGGAGTCGACGTATGCGGTACGAGATCCGTATCGACGGGGTCATGTCCGACACGTTGGCCCAGGCCTTCCCGGAGCTGCGCCGCTTCGTCGAACCGGACCAGACGGTGCTCGTCGGCCAGATCATCGACGAGGCCCATCTGTACGGCCTGCTCAACCGCTGTCGTTCGCTGGGGCTGCGCGTGGTGGAACTGCGGCAGCTCGCCGAGTGAGGTGTGCGGTGGTCGCCGGTACGGGACTTCGCGGAGGCGGCCTACAGCAGGTCCAGCTCGCGGGCTCGGCGTACGGCCTCGTTGCGCCGGGTCGCGGCGAGCTTCCGGTAGACGTTCTTGAGGTGCGTCTTGACCGTGTTGACCGACAGATGCAGTTCGGCGGCGATCTCCTCGACCGACAGCAACCGGGCCAGCAGACACAGCACTTCGTGTTCGCGTGGGGTGAGGGTCTCGGTGGGGACGCTCTCTTCGCGGCTTCCCGGTGTGCTCCGGGGAGGGTGCCCCGTGACCGACTCCGGCAGCCAGTCGTGCCCTTGGCCGAGGGAGGGGCTTCGGCGCATCAGCCGTACCAGCCAGGGGCCCGCGTCGAGGAAGGGGCGCCGCAGCCGTTCGGGCCGGGCCAGTGCGAGGGCTCGTGCGACGAGCCGCCCGGCCGTGTACTCGTCGTCCAGCGCGTCGGCCGCCCGCGCCCGTACGAGCAGTGTCGCCACGGTGACCTTCGGCCCCTGCCCCGGTTCCGAGGGGATCGAGTCGAGCAGCCGCAGGGCCTCCTCGCGTTCGCCGTCGCCGAGACCGGCGTGGGCGGCGGCCAGGGCCGTCTGCGGTCCGGCCGCGCCGCCGTGCAGGACCCGCGCCGCGGCCTCCCGGCGGCCCCCGGCACGGTGCGCCGTGAACGTGGCGAGCGCGATCCGGTCCTCCACCCACGGTGAGCGCCGGACCACCGGCGAGGGCTGCTCCAGCACATCCAGCGCGTGCAGCGCCCCGCGCGGATCGCCCTGCGCCAGGCGCAGCCGCGAGCGCAACAGCGGCAGTTCGGCGGTCACGATGGGGTCGTGCGGCGCTGCGGCGGAGGCCGCGGCCCGGTCGAGATGGGCACCGGCGGCAACGAGTTCGTCCCGGTCGATGGCGACGGCCGCCCGGACCAGCTCGGCGAGCCCGGTCCGCGCGGCGGGCTGCAGACCGGAACGCTCCGCCTGTGCGACCGCCTCCAGGGCGTGCGCCTCGGCGCGGCGCGGCCAGCCGCGCAGGAAATCGATCAGGGCCAGTCTGCTCAGGCACTCGTGGTGCGGATACGCGGTCGCGGGCGCGACATCGACACGGGCCGCTGCCACCAGGGACCGACGAGCCGCCTCGAAACGACCCGCCCACAACTGCGCCGAGCCGAGATCCGTGAGCATCAGCGCCGTCAGCTCCGGGTGCCGCGCCAGACGCTCCTCGGGCAGGTCCCGCCGTGCCGCCTCCATCTCCCGCGCCGCGGCCTCGGCCCGGTCCGCGGCACCCGTCATCCGCGCGGCGAGGACGCTCAGCAGCGCGCAGCCGAGCCGTACCGTCGCCGACGCGCGCGAGCCGTCCGCGCGCAGCCGCTCCCGCACCCTGCGCAGGTGGCCGAGGCCCCGGCCGACGTTGTGCCGGGCCAGTTCGCGCGCGGCCCGCACCAGGTCCGGCGCGGGCCCCGCGGCCGCGTGCGGCATACGGGAGAAGAGCTCGTCGAGCCGTGCGGCGTCCACGCCCGTGAGCAGCCGTCCGAGCGCCAGGTCGTCGACGAAGCGGTGCGCGAGCAGCTCCCAGTCGGCGACGTCCACGGCGTGCGGCAGCGCCTCGGTGACCAGGCCCGCCCCGCCCAGCCACCGGGCCGCCCGGTGATGCAGCTCGGGTTCCAGGCCGGGGCTGCGGACCCGCAGATGGGCCCGGAGGATCTCGGCGAACAGCGGGTGCAGCCGGTACCAGGAGTCACCGATGGCCTCGACGAAGGCGTTCGCCCGCTGGAGCCCGGCGAGGACGGGCGCTCCGTCGGCCCGGCCGGTGAGCGCGTCGGCCAGCCCGGGGTGGACCCGTTCCAGCACGCTGCTGCGCAGCAGCAGATCCTGGGTCTCCGAGGGCTGGGCGTCGAGTACCTCCGCGAGCAGGAAGTCCGCGAGCCGGCTCTGCCCCGCCTCGAAGCCCTTCAGATAGGACTCCGGGTCGTCGGCCCGCTGCGCCGCCAGAATGCACAGCCGCAGCCCCGCGGCCCAGCCCCCGGTCCGCTCGGCCACCGTGTCGAGTCCCGCCCCCGACAGCCGGATCCCGTGCCGCCGCAGCAGTTCGGCCGTCTCGGCGGGGCGGAAGGCGAGGTCGCGGTCGCGGATGTCGGTGGCCTCGTCGGCGGCGCGGTAGCGGTGCAGCGGCAGCAGCGGCTCCGTACGGCTGGTGATCACCAGCCGCAGTCCGCCGCCCGCGTGCCGGAGCACGAAGTGCAGTGCCTCCGCGATCTCCGCCGAGGAGACGACGTGGTCGAACTCGTCCAGTACGAGAACGACGGGCTCGGCCCGCCGGTTCAGCAGCGCAGCGAGCCGCGCGAGCAGGGAGTGGTCCACCTTGTCGGAGCGGGCGGGACTGCCGACGTCGTCGAAGCGGTCCGGGCTGTCCGCGTCGTCGAAGCCCCCCGCGAGGTCCGCGTACCTCACCGCCGCCTGGCGGCGCAGTGCCTCCAGTACGTACGTCCAGAACACGCCCGGCGCGGTGTCCTCGGGCTCCACGGACAGCCAGGCCACGGTGTTCCGTGCGGTCACGGTGCCCGCCCAGTCGGCCACGAGCAGTGTCTTGCCCGCTCCCGCCGCCCCGCTGACCAGCGTCAGGGGCCGCCGCACCCCTTCGTCGAGCCGTTCGAGCAGCCGCGCCCGGCGCAGGAACGTCTCCGGCGGTACCGGAATGCGGAACCGGGTGGCCAGGAGCGGATCACCGGTCGGCGTCAGCGGCCCCGCCAAGGTCTTCCCACGCCCACCGGCAGCCGGTCCGCGCGGGCCGCTCACGGCCGAGTCCGGGTCCCGGCGCCGGAAGGAACGTCCACTGTGTGATCGTCTCGCGGTGGCGGGGGAGCCGCAACGGGCGGGGGCGGCCGCCCGGCGTCGGGGCGCAGAGGACCGGCTCGGTCTCACCGTCCGAGAACACCTGTGTTCGGACACCGGCGGGGCAAGCCGGTGTCCGCCGCGGTGACCGCCCGACCCGAGGTCAGGAGGTCACAGCGCTGCGGGGCCGACCGTCTGGTCGCCCCGCAGCGCCGAGGCGACCGAGGCGGGGTCAGTCCCCGACCTCCAGCCGCCACTCCTGACTCGCCTTGCCCGACGCGGGCATCTGCACGACCTTCGCCCCGTCGTCCTCGGAGGCACCCTCCACGTCCAGGTACAACTCGCTGGAGACATTGACCAGTTGGTAGCAGCCCTCGGTCTCGGCGGGTACGAGATTCCACCACTGGTTGGGGGCGCGGGTGTCCGACCACTGGTCCAGTGCCTGGCCGTGGGTGGTGGAGGCGGCCGGGTTGTCGAGGACCTTGCCGCTGTGGACGTTGAGCAGGCGGAAGGAGCCGTCGTGGTTGGGGAGCAGCGTCCAGCGCTGGTTGCCGCCGCCGGACCAGGGCCACTGGATGACCTGGGCACCGTCGTGGGTCGAGGCGTTCGACACGTCCAGGACCTTGCCGCTGGCCCGGTTGGTCAGGCGGACGGTGCCGGTCAGCAGGCCCACGGTGATCCGGGTGCTCTTGCCGGCGGTCAGAGAGATCTTTCTGGCGTGCCGTCCCAGCGGGGATGCGGCCACCGGCACCGTCGTGGACACGGAAGCCATGCCGTGACGGCAGACCAGGGTGAGCTCCTGGGTGATGTCCGAGGTGAGGGTGACCGTCGCGGTGCGGGCCGCGGTGTCCCAGCTCAACTCCTCGACCAGGGTGCGGTTGCGGCCGCGTACGCCCTTGATGGCGCCCTTGGCGAACTGGCCCGGGAGGGCGGGCAGGAGTTCCAGGATGCCGGGTCGGGTGTAGAGGAGGGCCTCGGCGAGGATCGCGGGCAGCGAGTTGGCCGCGTCGCTGTTGTAGATGTGCAGGTCGGGGTTGTGCGACGTCATCAGTGAACGCCACACCATGTTGCTGCCGAGGACCTTGCGCAGGTTGTCGTAGACGCCTGCCCCGTCCTTGAGGCGGGCCCGGGCCAGCGCGCGGTGCAGGCTGCCGTGGGCCGAGTAGTTCTCGTCGCCGCGCAGGTCGAGGGCCTTGGCGGCGGCGTCCACCAGGTCCGGCTCGTCCTCGGGGTTGATCTCGTGCAGCGGCCAGGCGCCGTACAGGTGCTGTACGTGCCGGTGGTTGTAGCGCTCGTCGAGGCCGGGCCAGGACCACTCCGCGAGTGCTCCGTCGCCGTTGACCGTGTAGTCGGGCAGGTCGGCCAGGAGCGCGTTCCAGCGGGAGACACCCTGCCCCGCACCCTGTTCGACGTTGAGTGTCTTCGCGGCGTCGACGGCGGCTTCCAGGGCGTGCCGCGCGGCCATGATGTCGCCCGTGGCGTTGACGGAGAGCATCTGGCCGGTGTTGGAGGGCGAGTTCTCCATGGAGAAGGACGGGACGAACACCTTCTTCCCGTCGGAGTCGGTGCGGGTGAGGAAGTCCTCGTAGAACAGGGCGAGTTCGGTCAGCGCGGGGCCGAGCTTGTCCTTGAGGAACGCGGCGTCGCCGGTGATCTCGTAGTGCTCCAGAAGGGGGTAGAGCAGCCAGTCCGCGCCGCCGGTCCAGCATTGGCCGGGGAAGTCGCCGCCGTTGAAGTGCAGCATGTGGCCGTGCTCGCCGTCGGTGCGGCTCGGGGCGAGGAAGCCGCGGGCGCCGTAGAGGTTCTTCGCGTTGGTGCGCCAGTCGTCGAGCTGCCCGAGGATCAGGTCGAAGTAGCCCTGCATGGCCTTGCCGTCGTGCAGGATGTTGCCGCCCGCGACCTGGAGGTTGACGTTGGCGTCGGTGGTGAAGTCGTCGGCCCAGGCCCCGTTCCAGGCGCCGGTCCACAGGCCGGTCAGGCGTGGCGGCAGTACGCCGCTGGAGCTGACGAACAGGTAGCGGCCCGAGTCGTACATCCGCTCCAGGAGGGCGACGTCGACGGTGGAGCGGTTGCCGTTCTGGCGCGCGAGCAGTTCGCTCGTCGGCAGCTTCCGGTCGGCGTCGCTCACGCCGAGGTCCAGGCTGCTGCCGTCGAACAGTTCCCGGTGCTGCGGAGTGTGCCGGGCGAGCAGCGCCGCGTAGTCGGCCGACAGCGTGGCCAGTTGCTTGTGCAGGGGCCCCGCGTCCCACTCGCCGGACTTCTCGTACCGGTCGAGCTTGGTGAGCAGCAGGACCGAGGCGGCCTTGGTGACGACCAGGGTGGAGTCGGCGGCGGCGACCTTGGCGCCGTCGCCGGTGACCACGACCCGGGTCACGCCCTCGTAGCCGTGGGCGCCCTGGCCCGAGGGGTAGGTGCCGCGCAGGTTGAGGTAGCCGTCCCCGTCGGTGACCGAGGCGAGGGTTTCGTAGGTGACGCTGTCCGGCGCGTCGGGGAGGTCCGTGCCGACCGCGATGGTGGTGTCGAGGGTGGCGCCGCTCGCGGGGAGCAGTTGATGGACGACGACCTTGTCGGCGCGGGAGACGAAGACCCTGCGCTGCCAGGTGCCCGAGCCGTCGGCCCAGGAGTGGGTGACCTCGCCGGTGCGGAAGTCGGTGGTGCGGACGTAGTCGTCGACGGCGTCGAATCCGGGTGTGCTCAGCCGCAGTTCGTACCCGGGGTGGAAGGCCTGCGTCCAGCGCAGCGACCAGTCGCCCGCGAAGGTGGCGGCGGCCCCGGAGTAGTCCCCGGCCAGCGCCTTGTCCTGCACCTCCGCCAGGCGTCCCGCGAGTTCGGGCGCCTTCACGTTGTGGGTGCCGTTGGGGAGCACGAAGCGGTGGTGGGTGAGGACGGTCTTCTCCAGCGCGGGGGCTCCGTAGAGCAGCGCGCCGTACTCACCGTTGCCGGTGACGAAACCGTCGGACCAGTCGTCGGCGGCCGAGGTGTCGTGAATTCCCCGCTCCGGAAGGGCGGTTGGGGCCGGGGCGGCGGCAGCGGACCGGCTGCGGAGCAGGCCGCCGGGCAGCGTGGCCGCGCCGACGGTCAGGGCCGCGGCCGTCAGGAAGTGTCTGCGTCCCAGGGGTGCGCCAGGCAGGCTCATCGCGTTGTCTCCGAACACTGGGGGAGGGGGGGAGGGGGGAGGGAGGTTCGGCCTCGGGGCGGGCGCACATCAGTAGGGGCTCGTACGCCGCGACCAATCCCGGTGAAACAAGGTCAAATACGAAATGGTTACGTAACCATTCCGCGTAGTTCAGCATGGCGTTCAGGGCAGCGTCAATAGCCGTGCAGCAGATGAGCGGCCGCGGAATCCACGGGAGTCACGGCAGGAGACGGAGGCTCGGGGCGGCCTGGCGCGCGCGCCTTCCGTATACGGCGCGAGCCCGGCCGGGGACGCCGCGTCTGCGGTCGTTCCCGGCCGGGCCCGTGCGGTGCTGCGCGGCTCACCACTCCGCGAGGGAGCCGTCCTTGCGCCGCCAGATCGGGTTGCGCCAGCGATGGCCGAGCTCCGCCGCCCGTTCCACCGCCTTCTCGTCCACCTGGATGCCCAGGCCCGGCTCGGTGAGCAGTGCCACGTGCCCGTCCTCGTACCGGAAGACCGAGGGGTCCACCAGGTAGTCGAGCAGGTCGGAGCCGGTGTTGTAGTGGATGCCCAGACTCTGTTCCTGGATCAGCAGGTTGGGGGAGGCGAAGCCGACCTGGAGGCAGGCCGCGAGGGCGATCGGGCCGAGCGGGCAGTGCGGGGCGAGGGCCGTGTCGTAGGCCTCGGCCATCGCGGCGATACGGCGGACCTCGGAGATGCCGCCGGCGTGCGAGAGGTCGGGCTGGGCGACCGCGACGCCCTGGGTGAGGACGTTCTTGAAGTCCCAGCGGGAGTAGAGGCGTTCGCCGGTCGCGATGGGAATGCTGGTGGAACGCACGATCTCGCCGAGGTGGTCACTCAGCTCCGGGACGACCGGCTCCTCGACGAACAGCGGCAGATACGGCTCAAGGAGTGGCAGCACCCGGCGGGCCATCGGCAGCGTGAGGCGCCCGTGGAAGTCGACCGCGACGTCGAACCGGTCGCCAACGGCCTCCCGTACGTTCGCGACACGCTCGACGATGCCGTGCACCGCCTCCGGGGTGTCGATGAACTCCAGGTGCGGGGAGGCGTTCATCTTGATGGCGGTGAAGCCCTCGGACTTGCGGGCCAGCGCTTCCTGGGCGACCTCGGAGGGCCGGTCGCCGCCGATCCAGCTGTAGACACGGGCGCGGTCACGGACGTTGCCGCCGAGCAACTGCCAGACGGGGACGCCCAGGACCTTGCCCTTGATGTCCCACAGGGCCTGGTCGATCCCGGCGACCGCGCTGGAGAGTATGGGCCCGCCCCGGTAGAAGCCGCCCTTGGTGAGGACCTGCCAGTGGTCCTCGATACGCAGCGGGTCCTGGCCGATCAGATAGTCGGCGAGCTCGTCGACCGCGGCCGCCACGGTGTGCGCGCGTCCCTCGACGACCGGCTCGCCCCAGCCGGTGACGCCCTCGTCCGTGTCGATGCGCAGGAAGCACCAGCGCGGCGCGACGAGATGGGTACGCAGGGACGTGATCTTCACTTGGACTCCTTCTTGACGGACCAACCGCCGTCGACGACGAGGTCGGCGCCGGTGATGTACGAGGCGTCGTCGGACGCCAGGAAGGCGACCGCGGAGGCCACTTCCTCGGCGGCGCCGAGCCTGGCGAGCGCGGTTGCCCGGGCGGACATCCGGCGGTCGGCTTCCGGTACGCGGTCCCAGGATTCGGTGAGGATCGGGCCCGGCAGTACGCAGTTGAAACGGACGTCCGGCCCGTACTCGACGGCGAGTTGGCGGATCATGGCGCAGGTGCCGCCCTTGGCCGCCGCGTAGGCGGGATAGCCGGGCAGGCCGAAGTTGGCGTGCACGCTGGAGGTGGCGACGAAGCAGCCGCGGGTGGCGCGCAGATCGCCGAGGAAGGTGCGCACGGCGAAGTGGAGCGCCGTGAGGTTGATCGCGATCTCGCGGTCCCACCCGACGGGTGCCAGGTCGTGCGCCGCCGCGGACAGATGCATGAAGGCGTTGCTGTGGACGACACTCACCGGACCGGCGACGGCACGCGCCCGCTCGTACAGGGTCTGCCAGTCGGCTTCCTCGGCGACGTCGCAGTGGACGTAGGTGGCGAGGCCTCCCGCGGCACGTATCTTCTCGGCCACGGTCTCGCCCGGCTCGTCCGCGATGTCGGAGAGGACGACGTGCGCGCCCTCGGCGGCCAGGCGCCGGGCGGTGGCTGCTCCGATACCGGACGCGGCACCGGTGACAAGGGCGGTCTTGCCCGTGAAGCGTTCCATGGGACGTCCCTGTTCTGGGAGTTGGGGGATTCCGTCGACCGGACGGCCGGACGGGGCGACGGGGCGGCGGCATTGACGGAGGCAACGGGACCGGAAGGGCACCCGGGCGTCAGCGGCGCACGTCGTCACCGGCGAGCAGGGTGAGCTCCTCGCGGCGGGGCAGGCCCTCCCAGTCGCCGTGTACCGCGACGGCGAACGCGCCACAGGTCGCCGCGGTGCGCAGCCGCTCGCGCGGTGCGGCGCCGCTCAGTTGGGCCGCCAGATATCCCGCGACGAAGGCGTCTCCGGCGCCGATGGGATCGACGGCGGTGACCGGTACGACGTCCTGGACGTGCACCTCGCCGTCGACCTGGGCGAGGGCGCCCTGCGCACCGAGTTTGATCACCGCCTGGGAGGGCCCGAGTGCGGCCAGTGCCCCGGCGAGTCCTTCCGGGGTGCTGGCGGTGGAGAAGAGCGAGGCCTCGTCGGTACCCGCGAAGACCACATCCGCCTCGGCCACCAGCGGCCGCAGTTCCTCGGCGGCCTCCTCCCGGGACCACAGCAGCGAGCGGTAGTTGACGTCGAGGGAGACGGCGACCTTTGCCGCGCGCGCGATCCGCACGGCGTGCCGGACGGCGTCGCGCGCGGATGCGCTCAGCGCGGGCGTGATCCCGGTGACGTGCAACAGCCTTGCCCCGGCGACGAGTTGCTCGTCCACGTCGGCGGGCCCGAGGCGTGACCCGGCGAGCCCCCTGCGGTAGTAGGCGGCGAGGGTGCGATCGGCGGTACGGCGCTCGCGCAGCATGAGGCCGGTGGGCAGGCCCTGCTCCTGGCGTGCGCATCCGACGTCGACGCCCTCGGCGCGCAGACCGCCGAGGATCATCGCGCCCGCCGCGTCGGAGCCGACCGTACCGATCCAGGACGCGGGGTGCCCGAGGCGGCTGACCCCGATGGCGACCGTGGCCTCCGCCCCGGCGAAGGAGATCCGCGCCGCCGTCCGCGGGGCGAGCGGGCCCGGCTCGGTCGAGGCCACCACGGCCATCGCCTCGCCGAGGGTCACGAGTCCGGTCATCGGCCCGCCCCCGACACCAGTGCGGTCAGCCGGGCCGCCCGCTCGCGCAGCGCCACCAGATCGCCGCCCTCGCAGGCGTCGCCCACCAGGGGACCGCCCATACCCAGGGCCTTGGCTCCGGCGGCGAGATAGGCCGGCGCCTCGTCCAGTGCGATGCCGCCGGTGGGCACCAGCGGGATTTGCGGGAAGGGCGCGCGGACGGCGCGCAGGTAGGACGGGCCGCCGACCGAGGCGGGGAACAGTTTCACCATGGTGGCGCCCGCCTGCCATGCGGTGAAGATCTCGGTCGGGGTGAGCGCGCCGGGCAGTACGGGCACGTCGAGCCGCTTGGCCTCGGCGATGACCTCCGTCGAGGTGGCGGGGGTGATCAGGTACTCCGCTCCGGCGGCCACGGCGTCCTGGGCCTCCCGGGGCGTGGTGACCGTACCGGCGCCGAGGGCCACTCCGGCCGGCAGGCCCTGCGCGTACTCCCGTAGTGCGTCCAGCGCGCCGGGGGTGGTGAGCGTGAACTCGACGGCGCGGACGCCTTCTTCGCGCAGGGTGTCGGCCACTTCCGGGAAGCGGGCCGCGGAGGAGGCGCGCAGGATGGCGACCACCGGGGTGGCGGTCAGCGCGGATGCGAGCGTGGTCATACGGGTTCCTTTGCTGTGCTGCCGTCGAATGCCGTGCTGCCGTCGAAGGGGACGGCCGAGAGGCCGCGGATGCCGGGGCGGCACACGAACAGGCGTCCCGCGTCGGGCTGTTGGAGCCGCTGCGCCGAGGTCAGTTCCTCGGTGGCGGTGGTGATGAGGAGGGTGTCCAGGCGCGGGCCCGCGAAGGTGACGCTGGAAACATGGGCGGCTGGGACGGAGACGACCGTGTGCGCGCGGCCGTCCCTGCCGTAGGCGCGTACCTCTCCCGCGCCCCAGACGGCCACCCAGACATTGCCCTCGCGGTCGACGGTCAGCCCGTCGGGCACGCCTCCGTCGACCGTGGCGAAGGGGCGACGCCCGCTCGGCGTCGCGGTGTCCTGGTCGTAGTCGTAGACGTCCACCCGCCCGGTCGCGCTGTCCGCGTAGTAGAGGAGGCTGCCGTCCGGGCTCCAGGCGAGGCCGTTGGAGATGGTCACCGACTTCTCGACGGGGGTCAGGCCGTGGTCGTCGAGCCGGTACAGCGTGCCCGCGCCCGGGGTCGCGTCGAAGGCCATGGTCCCGGCGAACAGCCGGCCGCGGGGGTCGCACTTCGCGTCGTTGAACCGTCTGCGGACACCGTCGGAGTCGTCCGGCAGGGCGGCGATCTCCACCAGGGAGCCGTCCGAGCCCATGGTCAGGACCGCGGTGCCGGCGGGGATCACCAACTCGCCGTCGCGGCCGGGGTGGACCGCGCCCGCCGGGGCGCCGAGCGCGTACGTGGCGCGCTTGAGCACGTCCGGTATTCCGCCGCCGTCGCCGCGCGGCACCAGCGAGCCGCGGTGCACCAGGCCCGCGGTGATGTCGACCCAGAGCAGTTCCTGGCGCGGACAGTCCCAGACCGGTCCTTCGGTGAGGCTCCCCGGATCCGGACTGCAGGCAAGGGCCTTCAGGTGGCGCATGTGTCGTCTCCTCGTTCCGTGACGCTCACGCTAACCATTCGTCTAACCCTTGTAAATACGCTCGGCAGGGATTTTCCAGGGGTTCGAATAAGATCGGGGCGGCAAGGAGACGGACAACGACGGAGCACGGCGGAGGAGTGGCACGGGTGGTCAGTCGCACGTCACAGGACATCAGGTGCCTGAACCGTTTCGAGGTGCTCCGGCACCTCTACGGAGGGGACGAGGCACGGTCGCGGCAGGAGCTGGCCACCGCGACCGGTCTGTCCTTCGCGACCGTCGCGAATCTGACCTCGGAGCTCCTGGAGGCAGGGGTCCTCGTGGAGGCGGGCAGAGCGGGCTCGGGCGGCGGCCGGCCGCGCGCCCTGCTCACCCTCAACGCCGAACGCGGCGCGCTGATCGGCGTCGACGTGGCCGAGGCCTCGGTGCGGGTCGAACTCTTCGACCTCGCCCTGCGCGAACTGCACGTCCAGGAACGGCCGTTGCCCCCGGACCTCGTCGAACCCGCCCAGGTGGTCCAGGAGATCGCGGCGGGCATCGACGCGGTCCTCGCCGCGACGGACACGCCTGCCGAGCACGTACTCGGTGCCGGAGTCAGCGTGCCCGGTCTGGTGGAGCGCGAGGGCGGAGTCTCCGCGTACTCGCCGTACTGGGCCTGGCGGCAGGTGCCGCTGCGCGCACTGCTCGCCGAGCACGTCGGCATTCCGCTGTACCTCGACAATCCGCTCAAGGCCAGCACGGTCGCGGAGATGTGGTTCGGCGCCGGACGCGAGGTCGACGACCTGGTCGTGGTGACACTGCGGACGGGCGTCGGGGCGGGCTTCGCCGTCGGCGGCGCGCTGTACCGGGGCTTCACCAACAGCGCGGGGGAGTGGGGCCACACCTGCCTGGAACTGGACGGCCGGCTCTGCCGGTGCGGCAGTCGCGGTTGCGTCGAGGCGTACGTAGGGACCAGAGGGGTCGTCGAGACCTTGCGGGCGGTGGCCCCGGACGACCCGTTGCTCGACACCCCGGACGGGGCCGGTGTGCTGCGGGCGCTCGCCCGGCGGGCCGCCGACGGTGAGCCGGTGGCCGAGGAGGTCGTGGAGCGGACCGGCCGGTATCTCGGGGCGGCGGTCGCGAACCTGGTGAACCTGCTCAACCCCGAGGTGCTGGTCCTGGGCAACCAGGTCGCCGAGCAGCTCGGCGAGCCGCTGCTGGCGAGAACGCGCGCCGCCGTCGACCGCCATGCGCTGGCGCAGCCGCTGCGCGCGGTGGACCTGCGCCTCAGCACCCTGCCGGAGAACGCGGTCAGCCGTGGTGCGGCGACCTTCGCGCTGGAGGGCTTCCTCAACAACCGCGAACTCTTCGGCTCCGTCAGCCGTGCCAGGGCCTCACGCGGGCGGGGCGGAAACCGGACGGCCGGGAAGTAGTGGGGCCCGCGCCGGTGGGTGGGCGGTGCTCAGCCGGTCCGTCGCGCTCGGTCCGGTCCGGCCGTGCTCAGTTGGGTCCGGACGTGGCCCAGTCCTCCCGTACCACCCGCAGCGCCTCGTTCAGCTCGGATTCCGAGGGGAAGTGCGGCGCACCCTCGACCGTCGGCAGGCGGGCGGCGCGGGCCTTGTCGAGGGTGCCGTCCTCGGCCATCACGTCCATCAGGACGGGGCGGGCGTAGTCCACGAGGCGCAGGTTCTGGGCGTGGTCGGTGTACAGGTACTCCTCCCACAGGCGGGCGGCGGCCGGATGTGGAGCGTCCTTGTTGATCGCCTGCGCGTAGTACTGCGAGAAGCTGCCGTCGAAGGGGATCGAGACCTTCCAGTCCACCCGGGTTCCGCGCAGCTCGTCGACGTGCTTCAGGTTGAGGAAGTCCCACTCGATGCTGATCGGGGTGTCGCCCCTGGCGATCGCGGCGGTGTTGGGGTTGCCGGCATTGAAGTTGCCCACCCGCTCCAGCCGGTCGAAGAACTCGATTCCGGGCCCGATGTCGTCGAACGAGCCGCCGTTCGCGAGGGCCGCGGCGTACACGGCGGCGAAGGCCGAACCGGCCGTGGTGGGATTGCCGTTGAGGGCGACCATGCCCCGGTAGCGCGGCTTGAGCAGGTCCGCGAAGGACACCGGGCAGGGCTTGACGCGCCGGGTGTCGCAGCCGATGGCTACGTAGCCGCCGTAGCTGTTGTACCAGCGGGCCTCGGCGTCCTTCTGGCTGTCGGGGATGCGGTCGTAGCCGCGCACGCGGTACGGGGCGAGCAGGTCCTGGCGGGCCGCGGACTGGGCGAAGGAGTCACCGAGGTCGAGCACATCCGGAGCGCTCTTCTTGCCCCGGTTCCGTTTCATACTGTCGATCTCGTCCTGGCTGGAGCCGTAGGGCATGTCGACGACGACATCGATGCCGTACTTCTTCTCGAAGCCCTTGATCAGGCCCCCGTAGTTGGCCCAGCGGGGCAGCAGGGTGGGGGCGTTGAGGCGGCCTTCCTTCTTCGCCGCCCGGACCAGGGCGTCCATACCGCCCACTTCGCTCACCGAGGTCGCCTCGGCGGGACCCACGCGCCGTGGGGCGTCGTCCTCCGAGCAGGCCCCGAGACCGAGTGCGAGCAGAGCGGCGACGCAGCGCAGGGCGGTCGCCCGGGCCCGGTGTGGTGCGGACACGACGCCTCCAGGAAGGCCGGTGGCCGTGCGCGGGGCACGTGACGCAGGCCGTGGACACCGCCACTGGGATCCTGGCGGGACCGTTCTTCGCAGTCAGGTAAGGGCCAGCGTACTCGGCGAATGCGTACATTTCCGCCGGGAGCGGACCGGGCCGGGCAGGCGGGGGAGCGTGCGCGCACCGCGGGCGCGTCACGGCTCCAGGTCGTCCCACTTGCTGAGCACGTCGTCGGCCGACTCGTCCGCGGCGGGCGTCACCTCCAAGCCGTACGACTGCGAGGTCCAGATGGTCTTGCCCCTGGGGGAGTAGCGGGTGCCCCAGTGCTCCGCGTACTGGGCCACCAGATAGAGGCCGCGGCCCCCTTCGTCGGTGTCCTCGGCCCGGCGCAGATAGGGCGAGGTGCTGCTGCCGTCGGAGACCTCGCAGACCAGGGTGCCGGTGTGCAGCAGACGTACGTGGAGGGGCTCCGCGCCGTAGCGGACCGCGTTGGTGATCAGTTCGCTCAGGATGAGCTCGGTGCCGAACGTCAGGTGGTCGAGGCCCCACTCCGACAGGGCACGGGCGCAGGCCCTGCGTACCGGGCCCACGGCCGCGGGGTCGCGGGGGACGTCCCATTCGGCCACGCGCGAGGGGTCGAGCCGCAGGGTTCCGGCCACCAGGAGGGCCACGTCGTCGGCGGGCTTGTCGGGCAGCAGCTCCTCGATCACCCCGGCGCAGAGGGCTTCCGGCGTACGCCGCCCTCCGGCGAGTGCCGCGCACAGTGCGTCGAAGCCCGCGTCGAGGTCGCGCTCGCGGTTCTCGATCAGCCCGTCCGTGTAGAGCACCAGCCGGGAGTTCTCGGGGAGGGTCAGCTGCGCGGTCTCGAAGGGCAGACCGGCGCCGAGGCCCAGCGGCGGCGAGACCGGCGGGCGCCACAACTCCACCGAGCCGTCCGGGTGGACCACGGCCGGGGGCAGATGGCCCGCCGTGGCGACGGCCGCCTTGCCGGACACCGAGTCGTAGACGAGGTACAGACAGGTGGCGCCGGTGATCCCCGGGCCCGCGCCTTCGGGGCTCTCGTCCTGGGCGTCGATCCGTGCCACGAGTTCGTCCAGATTGCTCAGCAGCTCGTCGGGGGACAGGTCCAGGGCCGAGAAGTTGTGCACGGCGATACGCAGCCGCCCCATCGTGGCCGCCGCGTGCAGCCCGTGGCCGACCACGTCGCCGACGACCAGGGCCACCCGCGCTCCCGGCAGCGGGATGACGTCGAACCAGTCCCCGCCGACGCCCGCCTGAGCGGGCAGATAACGAGAGGCCACCTCCAGGGCGTCCTGCTGGGGCAGGCCGCGCGGCATCAGATTGCGTTGCAGGGTGACCGCCATCGCGTGCTCGCGCGTGTAGCGACGGGCGTTGTCGATACACACCGCGGCACGGCTGACCAGCTCCTCGGCGAAGGACAGGTCCTCCTCGTCGAACGCAGGTGAACCCTCCGCGCGCCAGAAGTCGACCAGGCCGAGCACCACGCCGCGGGCCTGTACGGGGACCACGGCCAGGGAGTGGATTCCGTACTCCAGGATGCGGCGGGCGCGTTCCGGGTCCTGGGCCTGCCAGCGCCCGGCCGAGGCGAGTTCCGGCTCCAGCGTGGAGCGGCCGCCCTCGGCGCTCAGGGCCATGGGGGTGCCGGGCCTGAAGCGGATCAGTTCGCCGACCGGGTAGAGGGGATGGCGTTCGGTCAGACCGGAGATCGCCGTCCGCCGCATCTCGGTGCTGGTGCCGGTCGGCTCCTCGCCGCGCAGGACCGGGTCCAGGAGTTCCACGGTGACGACGTCGGCGAACCGGGGAGCCGCCACCCGCGCCAGCTCCTCGGCCGTGCGCACCACGTCCAGCGTGGTGCCGACCTGGGTACCGGCGTCGTAGAGGAGCTTCAGACGTTCCCGGGCCACCTCGGCGCGGCCGGACAGGGACCGCAGCTCGGTGGTGTCACGCAGGGTCACCACGGATCCCGGATGGCCGCCGAAGGGAGTGGTGGAGCGCTTGTTGAGGGCCAGCAGCCGCTCGCCCGCCAGGTGGACCTCGTCGGTGGCCAGCCGGTCCGAGGTGAGGAACCCTGCGGTACCGGCGTCCAGTCCCACATCGGTCACCGGCCGTCCCTCCGCGTCCGGCGGCAGGTCGAGCAGTCTGCGCGCCTCGTCGTTGGCGAGGAGCAGCCGCTCGTCCCGGCCGATGATCAGGACGCCCTCGCGTACCGCGTGCAGGACCGCGTCGTGATGCTCGTACATACGTGTCATCTCGGCCGGTCCCAGGCCATGGGTCTGGCGCCGGAGCCGACGGCTCACCAGTCCCGTCCCGCCCGCGCTGAGGGCCAGCGCCCCGGCCGCGCTGGCCAGGAAGAGCGGCACCTGCTGGTTGACCGAGCTCTCCACCTTCTCCACGGTGACGGGCGCCGAGACGATGGCGACGACGTTTCCCGAGGAGTCCTTGACCGGTGCCGCGGAGATCACGGACCGGCCGAGGGCGCCGTCGAAGGTCCTGGTGAAGGACTTGCCCCCGGCGGCCTCGGCGTACGGGCCGATGACGTGCTTGCCGAGCTGGCTGGTGTCGCTGTGGGTGAGGGTGATGCCGTCGAGCTTGTACACGATCAGCGCGTCGACGCCCGAGGCCTTGCGGGCCTCCTCGGCGAGCGGTTGCAGCCGCTTGGTGGGGTTGTCGCTGTTCAGGGCTTCCACGATCCCGGGGGCGTGGGCGAAGGACTGGGCTGCCGCGACGGTCCGGTGCCGGGCGTCCGTCATGGTGTTGCGGCGGGCCTGGACGACCAGGGCCAGCAGGGCGGCCGCGACGAGCAGGATCACGAGCACCAGTTGGAGGAGGAACACCTCGCGGGCGACGCTGCCTCTGGTCAGCCAGGACATCCAGTGCGCCGGGCCGCTGCCGGGGCTGCTGCCGGATCCGGGGCCGGGGTCAGGGTCGGACGAGCGGGCGTCGTCGCCGGCGCCGTCGAGTGGTGCCGGTTTCGACGCGGCGGATCTTTTGGGCCACCGGATCAGGCGACGGTACACAGGAGCCAGATATCCACCCATATGGCATTTCTATCTCTTTGAGCTGTTTCGGGGCGAAGGTAGCGAAGTGTTCCCCACCCGGATGTGCCCAGAAGCCCCGGAAATACCGGATGGCCGCGCCCTGCGCCGCCCTGCCCCGCGCCAGGTGCCCGCCGCACAAAGTGCCCGGCGGCCGTCCGTGCGGGACGGCCGCCGGGCCTGCGGCCGGATTGGTCGGGGCCGGCCGGGTCGGGAGGGGGCGCGGGTCAGTGCGGCAGTCCCACGGCCCGTTCGCCGCTGCGCCGCTGCTGGATGGCGACAGCCGCGACGAGGAGCGCGCCCTGGGCGACGTTCTGCCAGAAGGAGTTGATGCCCTCGACGGTGAGCCCGTTCTCCAGGCAGCCGAGCAGCGCGACCGCCAGCAGGGTGCCGCCGATACCGCCCTTGCCGCCCTTGAGCGCGGCGCCGCCGAGCGCGGCCGCGGTGATCGCCTTGAGTTCGAGACCTTCACTGCCGGAGACCGGCTGGCCCGATCCGGTACGCGCGGTCAGCAGGATTCCGGCGATCGCGGCCACCACCCCGATCAGGGCGTAGACACAGATCAGATACTTGTTGATCTTGATTCCGGCGAGGCGGGCGGCGGTGTCGTTGCCGCCGATGGCGTACAGGTTGCGGCCGATGTCGGTGTACTTGAGCAGCAGGTGCACACCGACCGCGACGACGACCAGAATCCACACCATCACCGGGAGCCCCGCGATCTTTCCGCGGCCGAGGAAGACGAAGACGTCGTCGTTGAGGACATAGCCCTGTGCGCGGCCGCCGGAGAAGAGCTGGGCGACACCCTTGTAGGCGGCCAGGCCCGCGAGGGTGGCGATGGTCGGGTTGACCCGTCCGTACACGATGATCAGGCCGTTCAGCACCCCGATCAGGATGCCGACGCCCGCCGCGGCGGCCATGCCGAGCAGGGCGTTGGAGCCGGTGCTGGTGAAGACCATGGCGCTGACCACCGAGGCGACGCCGACCTGCGAGCCGACCGAGATGTCCAGGCCGCCGCAGATGATCACCACGGTCTGGACGATGGCGAGCAGACCGGTGATGGTGGCCGCCTCGGCGACGACCTGCATGTTGTCCAGGCTCAGATAGTTGTCGTTGAGGATCCCGAACAGGGCCAGTACGGCGACCAGTGCGCCGACGAGAGAGAGGTTCTGCCCGCCGATGCCGCTGAGCAGTCTCGGTACGTCGAGCGAACGGGCGCCGCCCGTCGGCTTGTTCAAGGCCGGGGGAGGAGTGCTGGTGAGGGTCATGACGTGGCTCCAGGGGCGGCCTTGGCCAGGTCGTCTGCCATGGCCAGTTCGAGGATGGATGCTTCGTCGGCTTCGCCGCGGTCGAGTTCGCCGGTGATCCGCCCGCCCTGCATGACGACCACCCGGTCCGCCAGGCCGAGGAGTTCGGGCAGTTCGGAGGAGATGACGAGCAGCGCCACGCCCTCTTCCGCGAGGTCGGCGATGATCTGGTAGATCTCGGCCTTGGCGCCGACGTCGATACCGCGGGTGGGCTCGTCCAGGATCAGCACCTTCGGCCGGTGGGCGAGCCAGCGCGCGAGGACGACCTTCTGCTGGTTTCCGCCGGAGAGCTTGCGCACCTCGTGGCGGATCGACGGGGCGCGTACGCGAAGCCGGTCGCTGTACTGCTGCGCCAGTTCCCGCTCCGCCGTACGCCGGACGAAGCGAAAGCGCCGCAGCCGGTCGAGTACGACCAGCGAGGTGTTGTCGCGGATCGACTGCTGGAGGAACAGGGCCTGCGCCTTGCGCTCCTCGGGGGCCAGGCCGAGCCCGGCCCGGATCGCGGCGCCGGGACGTCCGCCGGGGAGGGACTGTCCGTCGAGCGTGACGGTGCCGCCGCGCACGGGCAGATCTCCCGCGAGCGCCAAGGCGAGTTCGGAACGCCCCGCCCCGACGAGCCCCGCCAGACCGACGACTTCACCGGCCCGGACCTGCAGGGAAATGTCCGTCACCGCGTCGGTGGTGACGTTCTTGACGTCGAGTACGACGCGGTCGGTGGCCACCCGCTGCCGTACGAACATCCCGGCGAGGTCGCGCCCCACCATCAGGCGGACCAGCTCGCGTTCGTTGGTGGCGGCCGCTTCCTGCACGCCGACGAGGCGCCCGTCGCGCAGTACGGCGATGCGGTCGGCGAGCCGGAAGATCTCCTGCATGCGGTGGGACACGTAGACCAGGGCGATGCCCTCGTCGCGCAGGCGGCGGATGAGCGCGAAGAGCGCCTCCACCTCGTGTTCGGAGAGCGAGGAGGTCGGTTCGTCGAAGGCGATCAGACGGGGCGGCGTGTCACCGGTCAACGCGCGCATGATCTCGACGAGTTGACGCTGGGCGGGGGTGAGCCGGGAGCCGAGCAGGCGGGGGTCGAGGACCTCGGCGAAGCCGAGCCGTGCCAGGTCCTCGGTGATCCGGCGGTGCAGTTCCGCCCGGTTCAGGACGCGTCCGCGTTTGCGGGGAAGCGAGCCCGCGTAGACGTTCTCCGCCACGGACACATGCGGGATGATCTCGGGTTCCTGCGGGATGATCCGGATCCCCGCGGCCCGGGCGTCCGCGGGGGAGCCCAGGTCGATACGTTCGCCGTCGACGGTGAGGTGGCCCTCGGTCGGCCGGTGGTCGCCGGTGAGGATCTTCAACAGGGTGGACTTTCCCGCCCCGTTCTCCCCCATCAGGGCGGTGACCTGCCCGCTGGGGAAGTCGAGGGTGACACCGCTCAGGGCCTGTACCGGACCGAACCGCTTGGTGATCCCGTGGACGCCGACCGCGCCTTGGGGGGCGGGGGCGCCGTGCGGTGCGGACGGCGGGCCCGAGCCGGTGGGCGGATCGGGGGCTCTGGTCATGTCGGTTCACCTCGAAGCAGTCGGGCGGGGGTGTTGGTGGCGGCGGCCCCGGCAGGGGGGCAGGGTGCCGGGGCCGCCGGGCCGAGGGCCGCCCGTGGGGTTGACGGCCGTCGGCGGGGGGATGGTCGGTCGGCGGCGGGCTGCATGCCGCCGCCGGGCGAGCGGTGCTCAGTGGCGACCGAGAGCGATGCTCAGTGGCAACTCAGGCCGGACGACTTCCAGTTGGTGCGGTCGACCATGGTCGTCGGGGCGAAGCCCTCGGCGGGGAACTCCTTGCCGTTCTTGAGCTTGTCGTACATGGTCTGCACCGCCAGGGCGCCGACGTCACGGCCGTTGATGAACAGCGCGGCCTTCATTCCCGTCGACGCGTCCGTGCCCCACTCCTTGCACGCCAGATAGCCGCCGAGGCCGACGCCGATGATGCGGGAGGAAGCGATGCCGGAGTTCTCCAGGGCGGTCACGCCGCCCATGGCGTTCTCGTCGTTGCAGCCCCAGACCACCCAGTTCTTGACCTTCGGGTTGGCGGTGGCCGTCGCGGCGACCTTGTCCTGCGCGCCGGTCGGGGTGTTGTCGGTCGGGACGTCGATCACCTTCACGCCCTCGACCTCGGCACGGAACGCCTTCTCGGCGGCCTTCACGCGGTCACCGCACACCGTCACGTCCTGCTTCCAGGCGGAGACGACCCGGGTCTCCCCGGCCTTCCAGCCCGCCTTGCGGAACTCCTTGGCGGCGCGCATGCCGACCTCCCGGCCCATCTGCTCGCCGCTGAAGCCGATACGGGGCACCAGGTCCTGCTTCTCGCAGTCTGCCGGGTCGGGACCGGTGATGCAGATCTGGTCGTCCGAGGTGAGCAGCGCGACCTCGGCCTCCCGCGCGGTCTGCACGACCTGCGGCCCGACCGCCGGGTCCGGGACGACGACGATGACGCCGTGGGTCTTCTGCGCGATGGCCGACTGCATCTCGCTGATGGTCTTGTTGGCGTCGTTGCCGAGGTTGACCACCTTGAGGTCCACCCCCAGCTCCTTCGCCTTGGCCTTGGCCCCGGCGGCCTCACCGACGAAGTACTCCTGGTCGCCCTGCTTCTGCAGATAGGTGAGGGAGATCTTGCCCTCCACCTTGTCGACGGAGTCGTCCCCGGTGCTCTCCTTGCCGGAGGAACAGGCCGTGGTCAGTCCGAGGGTGAGCAACAGGCCTGCGGCGGCTGCGCGTTGACGGGACGTACGGAACATCTCGGACTCCTTTGAGCGAGGCCGCGACACTTGGGCCCGAGCGCGGGCGAGTCGCGTGGCGAGGAACTGCGGGTGACCGGTGCGAGCGGCCGGAAGGAAAGGGTGGCCTCGAGCGCTCAAAACATCCGGAACAGAAACAGCACGTTCACGTGTGTGGGTCATATTGGCACTCACGCATACGGGAAATGTCAAGTGCGGTGAGGGTGCCGAGAGTTATTCGGGAGAAAATACCTGCCGCGCGATATGCGCCCGGCCGAAGGCATGCCGAAATCCGCCCTCACGAGCTTGTGCACAAAACGCGGAATGCAACTCGGGTGAGGACGGTCGGTCTTGGTGTGGAGGGGGACGGAACTCGGTAGGTCACCGGGCTCCGTGTGCCGCCGACCGGCCAGGTCGAACCGGCCGACGGCACACGGGATCAGGGGTGCTCAGCCACCCGGAAAACCCGCTCTACTTGTTGACGGTAAAGCCTTGTTCCGTGCCGTACTTGACGCTGGCGTCCTGCCAGGACTTCAGCGCCTCGGCGAGTGGCTTCGAGGAGACGTACGCCTTTCCTGCGGTGTCGTTGAAAATGGAGTTGGCGTACACCTGGTAGGGCAGGTACGACCAGCCCGTGCCGACATTGCGGGCGGAATCGGCGAAGATTCTGTTGGCCTGCTGCCCGCCGAAGTACGGGAATTCCTTCTTCTGGAATTCCTGCGACTCCAGGTCGGCGCGGGTGGCCGGGAAAGCACCGTCGGCCACGCGGGCGGCGGCACCGGCACCGGTCGTCGCGTACTCGATGAAGGCGTATGCGAGCGCCTTGTTCTTCGCGCCCTTGGGGACGGCGAGGGAGCTGCCGCCGTTCTCGGCGCTGGACTTGTCGCCCTTGGTCCACTGCGGGAGCGGGGCCACGCGCCAGTCGCCGGAGGCGGAGGCGACGCCCGAGGCGAAGTTGGCGGGCATCCAGGCGCCGATGGACAGGGTGGCGATGCTGCCGTCGGCCAGGCCCTTGTACCACTCGTCGCTCCAGGAACTGACGGGCGCGAGAAGGTCGTCGTCCAGGAGCTTCTGCCAGGTGCTGGTGTACTTCTTGCTGCCCGCGTCCCGGAAGTCGATGTCGACGTCGGTGCCCTCGGACTTGTAGGGGCGGCCGCCCGCCTGCCAGATGAGGCTGGTGGTCGCGCCCGCGTCGCCGGTGTCGTTGGTGATGAACACCTTGGGGTCGGCCTTGTGCAGCTTCCGCGCCGCCTCGACGTACTCGTCCCAGGTGGTGGGGACTTCGATGCGGTGCTTGTCGAAGACCTTCTTGTTGTAGAACAGCGCCATCGGGCCGGAGTCCATGGGCAGGGCGTACACGGCCTTGTCGTACTTGACCGCGTTCCAGGGGCCGTTGGTGAACTTCTTGGCGTGGTCGGCGGCGCCGTACCCGGCGAGGTTCTCGACGTTCTCGCCGATGGCGAACTGTCCGAGGGCGTAGTACTCGACCTGTGCCACGTCGGGTGCGCCGGAGCCGGCCGATATGGCGTTCTGCAGGGCGGTGTACTGCTTGTCGCCGGTGCCCGCGTTGACGAGTTCGATGTCGACCTTCGGGTGCTTCTCCTCGAACTCCTCGGCCGCCTTCTTCAGGGTGGGCTCCCAGGCCCAGACGGTGACCTTGCCGCCCTTCTCCAGTGCTGCGGCGACATCGTCCGGGCTGCCGTCGGCGGAGGGCTCGGAGGAGCCGCAGGCGGTGGTGCCGACGGCCATGGCACAGACCGTGACGGCCGCGGCGATCAGCCGCCGGGTGCTGTTCGTTCTCATGAGTGGTGCTCCTGGTTCGGTGTGCGGGAGAGCAGGGAGAGCAGGGAGAGCAGGGAGAGCAGGGAGTGCGGGGAGAGCGGGGAGAGCGGAGAGGGCACGGGGCGCGGGCGGGCGGCGGGTCGCGCCGCCGGGTTCATTCCTTGACGCTTCCCGCGGACAGGCCCGATTGCCAGTACCGCTGGAGCAGCAGGAAGACCGCGACGATCGGGACGATGGTGAGCAGGGAGCCCGTGATGATGAGGTCGAAGACGGCCTCGCCGCCCGCGGTGCGGGCCTGGGCGCTCCAGGAGTCGAGCCCGAGGGTGAGCGGGTACCAGTCCGGGTCCTTGATCATGATCAGCGGCAGGAAGTAGTTGTTCCAGGTCGCGACCATGGAGAAGAGCAGCACGGTCACGGTGCCCGGCATCAGCAGCGGCAGCGCGACCGTGAAGAAGGTGCGCAGTTCGCCGGAGCCGTCGATGCGGGCCGCTTCGAGGAGTTCGGTCGGTACCGCCTCGGAGGCGAAGACCCACATCAGGTACAGGCCGAAGGGGGAGATGAGCGAGGGGATGATGACGGCCCAGGGGGTGTTGGTCAGGCCCAGCTCGCTGAACATCAGGAAGGTGGGTACGGCCAGGGCGGTACCGGGTACCGCGACCGCGCCGATGACGACCGCGAACACCGCGCGCCGCCCGGGGAATTCGTACTTCGCCAGCGCGTAACCCCCGAGCACGGCGAGCACCGTGGCGCCGCCCGCTCCCGCGGCCACGTACAGCAGGGTGTTGAGCAGCCAGCGCACGAAGACGCCGTCGTCGTAGGTCAGGGTCCGGGTGATGTTGTCCCAGAGCTCGAAGTCCTCGCCGAACCAGAGGCCGAAGGAGTCCATCAGGTCCTTCTGGTTCTTGCTCGCGTTGATCACCAGCCAGGCCAGCGGGAGCAGCGTGTAGAGCAGGACCAGGCCGGTCACCAGCGTCAGGGGAATGCTGGGTCGGGGGTTGAGCGGGGTGTGCGGCCTGCGGCGGGGGCGAGCGGCGCGGGCGGCGACCGCGGTGTGCGCGCGGGCCGGCGGCTCGTTGGGCGTGGCCGGCTCGGTGGAGTCGGCGGTGGCACCGGCGATGTGGGTCGTCATGGCTCAGCCCTTCCGCATGCCGCGAAGCTGGACGGCGTAGGCGATGATCGCGGTGATGACACCCATGACGATCGCCACCGTCGCGGCGTAGTTGTGCTGCTGGCCGGAGAAGGACAGCGAGAAGGTGTACAGGTTCGGGGTGAAGTCGGTGGTGATCGCGTTCGGCGCCAGCTTCTGCAGGATGCTCGGCTCGTTGAAGAGCTGGAAGCTGCCGATGATCGAGAAGATCGTGGCGATGATCAGCGCGCTGCGGATGGCGGGCAGCTTCACCGAGGCGATGATCCGCCACTCGCCCGCGCCGTCGATCGCGGCGGCCTCGTAGAGGGAACGCGGTACGACCTTCAGCGCGGAGTAGAAGATCAGCATGTTGTAGCCGACGAACTCCCAGGTCACGATGTTGCCGATGGAGGCGAGTACGAGGTCGGGGGAGAGCGGGTCGGGCAGTTCGGTGCCGAAGGTGTCGTTGATGTTGCCGACCAGACCGAACCGGGTGCCGTACATGAAGCCCCACATGAGGCTGGCCACCACGGCGGGGACCGCGTACGGGAGGAAGATCGAGACGCGGAAGAAGGACTTGCCGTACAGCCGCCCGCTGTCGATGGCCAGGGCCACGAGCAGGGCGATACCGAGCATGATCGGTACCTGGATCGCCAGGAAGAGTCCGACCCTGGTCAGGCCCTCCCAGAACCGGGTATCGGTCAGCGCCGCCTCGTAGTTGTCGAGGCCGACGAAGGACGTCCCGCCGATGAGTCGGTCGCGGTAGAGGCTGAGGTGGATCGCGTAGCCGATGGGAGCGAGGAACACCAGCGCGAAGACCGCGACGAACGGTCCGGCGAAGCCCCATCCGGTGAGCGCCTGCCGACGGAAACGGGGACGGCGTGGTCGAGGCGGCGGCATGGCCTTCGCCGACGTCGGCATGAGCGTCATGTTGAATCCTTGTGTCGGTGACCGACCGGTCTGGGGAATGGAGGGGCCTCAGGCCGGAAGCGGCCGATCAGGGGCTGGACCGATGAGGAATGTTTACGTAATCATCGGTAGCGTGATGGTGGCACTCACACTGTGGGGCGTCAAGCACGAGGTGATGGTGAAAAGAAGGGATTTCGGTGACGGAGAGGGACAGGGCTGCCGAGGCGGAGCCCGGCGGCGGCGGTCGGCGCGGTGGCGGAAAGCGGGCCGGATCCCGGGTGTCGATGGCCGATGTCGCACGCCTCGCGGGTGTCTCGTCGCAGACGGTCTCCCGGGTGTCCAACGGGGACTCGGCGGTCGTCGAGAAGACGCGGCTCAAGGTCCTCGCCGCCATGGAGGAGCTGGGCTACCGCCCCAACAGCGCCGCGCGCGCCCTCAAGCGGGGCGAGTTCAGGACGATAGGCGTCATCACCATGGACCTCTCCAGCACCGGCAACGTCCGGACGCTGGAGGCCATCGCGAAGTGCGCGTCCCACGCCGGGTACGCGGTGACGCTGATGCCCCTCGACACCCCGACCCAGGACAACGTGCGGGGCGCCTTCACCCGCCTCGGCGAGCTCGCGGTGGACGCCGCCGTCCTCATCATGGAAGTCCATCTCCTGGACAGACAGGCGCTCACGCTCCCGCCCCATGTGAAGGTCGTCGTGGTCGACTCCGACGCCGGTGACCGCTTCCCCGTGGTGGACACCGACCAGCGCCAGGGTGCCGAGCTAGCGGTACGCCACCTCCTGGACCTCGGCCACCGCACCGTCCGCCATGTGGCCGGTCCCGAGGAGTCGTTCGCGGCGGGCCGCCGCGCCACGGCCTGGGAGGAGACCCTGCGCATGGAGGGCCGTCCGGTACCGGAGCTGCTGCGCGGCGACTGGACACCCGAGTCCGGCTACCGGGCCGGGCTCGAGCTGGCCCGGGATCCGCAGTGCACGGCGGTGTTCGTGGCCAACGACCAGATGGCCCTCGGTGTCCTGCGCGCCCTGCACGAGAGCGGGCGCCGGGTGCCCGAGGACGTGAGCATCGTCGGATTCGACGACATCCAGGAAGGCACCGCCTTCACCCCGCCCCTGACCACGGTCCACCAGGACTTCTCCAAGGTGGGGGAGCTGTGCGTGGAGACCGTCCTGAGGGAACTGCGCGGAGAGACCGTCGCCGAGGGCGCGCGGCTGGTACCGACCCGGCTGGTGGTCCGGGAGAGTACGGCGCCGCCGCCGCGCGCGGCGAAGAAGGCACGGAAGTAGCCCTGGGCGGGCGGGAGTTGGCGGGTTCGGTGGCGTCATCCGGTGGCTGCGGAGCTGCGTGAGGTGAGTTCCGGAGCGCGGTGGGGGAGGTGCGCGGCGCCAGCCCTGACCTCGGGCCGACCTGCCCGGGCTTCAGGCGACCCGCCCAGAATTGAGGCCGAGCTGCTCTTACCTCAGGCCGAGGCCCCGGGCGCTGGCGGTGCCGTACTGGAGCGCACCACCAGGACGGGCTCCACGGCCATCCGGCGTGCCCGGTCGCTGCGGTTGTTGATCTGGTCGAGGAGCAGTGTCACGCAGTGCTGCCCCACCAGGTCGAAGTCCTGGCGGACGGTGGTGAGCGGCGGCGGGAAGAAGGCCGCTTCCGCCATGTCGTCGAAGCCGACGACACTCACGTCCTCGGGCACCCGGCGTCCCGCCTCGTGCAGGGCGCGTACCAGGCCGAGCGCCATCTGGTCGTTGGCGGCGAACACGGCCGTCAGTTCGGGCAGCCGGGCCAGCCGCTGCCCGGCCCGGTACCCCGATTCCGCGGTCCAGTCGCCGTGCAGCGCGGCGGGTACCGGGGCTCCGGCCGCATCGAGCGTCTGCCGCCAGGAGTCCGCCCGCCGCTGCGCGGCGAAGGAGTCCGCGGGGCCCGCCAGGTGCCAGACCGTGCGGTGGCCGAGATCCAGCAGATGACGGACGGCGCTACGGGCGCCGAGCGCCTGGTCGAAGTCGACGTTGGAGTAGCTGTGCCCGGTGTCCCCGTCGGCGACGACCACCGGCATCGCGGGCGGCAGGTGCAGCGACGGGGTGTCCAGCATCTGTGACTCGACCAGCACGATGCCGTCCACGGACTGCAGCATCAGATGCCGGAACGCGTGCTGCACGGCCGCCTCGGTCTGTGCGCGTATGCCCATGAAGTTCACGGAGAAGTCGGCCTCGCGGGCGGCGTCCGCGATGGCGCCGAGGGTACGGGCGTTGCCGTGGGCGCCCACGTCGAAGCTGATCACGCCGAGGGCGCCGAATCTGCCGGTGACCAGCGCGCGGGCGGCCGTGTTGGGGCGATAGCCGAGCGTCCGCATCGCCGAGAGCACTTTCTCCCGGGTGCCCGCTTCCACGTTCTCCCGGTTGTTGGCGACCCGGGAGACGGTCTGCGAGGAGACGCCCGCCAACTCGGCGACGTCCGCCATCGACGGCCACTGTTTGGGCGGCCGTGAACGCAGGGACCTGCCCCTCTTGTCCGTCGTCATGGGTCCTTCCCGCGTCCGGCGGCAGTGGGTGGGCGCTGCACGGGCGCCCTGCGAATGTTGGCGTAAACATCACTGGCGGGTCAAGCGGGGGAGGTATCCCTGCCCAAGCTCTTGACACTCACTTGGGGTACTCCCACACTCTCCCCAAGCGCCGTTGTTTACGCAAACATTAAACAGTTGTCCCGTTCGCGTAACACGACGACGCGTCTCCGCGCCCCTCGTAGGGCCCGGGCTTTCCCCGGCTCGGACCGCGTGCCCGCTCCCCCGGGACACCCGGAACTCCGGCGCCGACCCGCACTGCCCGACAGACGGCAGCCCACACTGCCCGACAGACAGCAAGGGACACCCGACCATGCGCAGCAATCCACCAGGTACCGCACGGACCTTGGCCGTTCTCTCCGCCCTCGTGCTGGGATTCCTCGGCACCACCGGTACCGCCCAGGCGGAACCCGTCACCGTCCCCAACGGGACGCAGTTCACCGATCCGAACGGCGAGCCCGTCCACGCCCACGGCGGCGGCGTGGTGAAGGTGGGGGAGTACTACTACTGGTTCGGCGAGAACCGGAACGCGGACAACAGTTTCCGCTATGTCTCCGCCTACCGCTCCACCGACCTGAAGACCTGGGAGTTCCGCAAGCACGTACTGACCCAGGAGACCGACCCGGAGCTGAAGGGCGCCAACATCGAGCGGCCCAAGGTCATGTTCAACAAGAGCACCGGCAAGTTCGTGATGTGGATGCACAAGGAGGGCAGCCCCACCGACTACTCCGAGGCGCGCGCCGCGGTGGCGGTGTCGGACACGGTGGACGGGGACTACAGCTGGAAGGGCAGCTTCCGCCCGTTCGACGAGCACATGTCCCGTGACATCACCACGTTCGTGGACGACGACGGCACCGCTTACATGATCTCGGCCGCGAACGAGAACCGCGACCTGCACGTGTACCGGCTGAACTCCGACTACACCAAGATCGAGGAACAGGTCCAGAAGCTGTGGGCGGGCCAGTCCCGCGAGGCACCGGCCATGTTCAAGCGTGACGGCGTGTACTTCCTGCTCACCTCGGGAGCCACCGGCTGGGGGCCGAACCAGCAGAAGTACGCCACCGCGAGCAGCGTCACCGGCGAGTGGAGCGGGCTGCAGGACATCGGCGACAACACCACCTACCGCAGCCAGACCGCGTACGTGCTGCCGGTGCAGGGCACCAAGGGCACCGACTACATGTACATGGGAGACCGCTGGGGCAACTCCATGGGCGGCATGGTCAACGACTCCAAGTACGTCTGGCTGCCGCTGGAGTTCCCCACCAAGACCACCATGACCATGGACTACTCGCCGAACCTCACGGTGGACACCGAGGCGGGCTCCGTCTCCGGCATGGACGTCACCTGGGAGAAGCTCACCTCGCGCAAGAGCGGAAAGTGCGCCGACGTGAGCAGCTTCGACACCAACGACGGGGCCCAGTTCGTGCAGTGGGGCTGCGGTTGGGGCGTCAACCAGCACTACTGGTTCAAGAAGCTCGACTCGGACCACGTGCAGATCATGGCCAGGCACAGTGGCAAGTGCCTCGACGTGAAGGACGCCGCCACCGAGGACGGCGCCTATGCCGTGCAGAACACCTGCGACGGCAGGGAGTCCCAGCAGTGGAAGGTCGAGCAGACCGACACCGACGGCTATGTCCGGCTGATCGCCAAGCACAGTGGCAAGTGCCTGGACGTCGTGAACGAGTCGACGGCCGACGGCGCCGCTCTTCAGCAGTGGACCTGCGGCAACGGCGACAACCAGAAGTGGGAGCACTCGGCCGCCTGAGCAACTCGGCCATCTGAACGGTCGGCGCGTACGCGTCCTGGCCCTCGCGCCCACCATCGGCGCTCACCACCCCGCCCCTCACCAGGCGCTCACCACGGCGTACGCGCCCAAGTGCCCCGCGCGCTTCCCGCGCGGGGCACACCTCTGCGGCCCCAAGTCGGCGCCCCCTCCCCGGACCGCCCGGCCACCCGCCGCCGTACGTCGCCCCCTCACCCGAACCCGAATTGGAGCAGCACGTGTTCGCCATCCGCAGACCATCGGTGACCCGCCGCACCGCGGCGGCCCTCACCGCCGTGGCGGCCGTCACCGCCGCCGGGGTCGCAGCGCCCCACGCCGGGGCCGAGACCTCGGCCGCGGCCCTGACCGTCCGGCTCGATCCGAGTTATCAGCAACAGCCGTTCCAGGGCTGGGGAACCGCCCTGGCCTGGTTCGCCAATGTCACCGGCGGCTGGCCGGACGCCCAGCGCGAGCGC
This sequence comes from Streptomyces sp. NA04227, assembly GCF_013364195.1. NCBI lineage: Bacteria > Bacillati > Actinomycetota > Actinomycetes > Kitasatosporales > Streptomycetaceae > Streptomyces > Streptomyces sp. NA04227. The sequence goes on from NZ_CP054918.1 coordinate 6,852,921, forward strand.
CTTGCCGACGACCTCTACGGCAAGGACGGGCTCGGCTTCACCATCGCCCGCTACAACATCGGCGGCGGCGACAGCCCCGAGACCCAGCCCTACATGCGCGCGGGCGGTGCCGTACCCGGCTACTGGAACCGGCCCGGCGAGGAGTCGCCGAACTGGTGGGACCCGGCCAACCCCGAGCACTGGAACCCCGAGGCCGACGCCAACCAGCGCTGGTGGCTCAAGGCGGCCAAGGAGCGCGGCGCGAAGACCTTCGAGGCCTTCTCCAACTCGGCCCCGTACTTCATGACCGAGAGCGGTCTGGTCTCCGGCCACAACGACCCCTGGAAGGACAACCTGCGGTCCGACCAGTACGAGAGGTTCGCCCAGTACCTCACCGGCGCGATGAAGCGCGCGCAAAACTCCACGGGCGTCACCTTCGACTCCCTCTCGCCGGTCAACGAACCGGGCACCGACTACTGGCGCGCGGGCGGACGCCAGGAAGGCTCGCACTGGGACCCGGCCTCCCAGGCCCGCATGGTCTCCACCCTGCGCGCCACCCTCGACAAGGAGGGCCTGCCCACCGGCATCGCGGCGATGGACGAGACCAACTCCGGCTTGTTCCGCAGCAATTGGGAAAGTTACGAGAGCTCCGTCCGGGACGCCGTCGGCCGGCTCAACACACACACCTACGGCACCGGCGGACGCACCGGCGCACGCGACATCGCCAAGGGCGAGGACACCCCGCTGTGGATGTCCGAAGTCGACCTGGGCGGCAGCGCACCACAGAGCTTCACCGACATGAGTCCGGCCCTGGACCTGGCCCGTCACATCAACGACGACATCAGGGAACTGGAGCCGAGCGCCTGGGTGTTGTGGCAGGCGATCGAGGACTACGAGAACATGACCCCGGAGCACGAGAACTCCAACTGGGGCCTGATCCAGACCGACTTCACCCCGGCCGACGCGGCCAAGGAGCCGCTGCGCAAGAACAAGAAGTACTGGGCCATGGGCAACTACAGCCGCTTCATCCGTCCCGGCGCCCGTGTCATCAACACCGACGACCCGGAAACCCTGGCCGCGATCCGGCCCGAGGGAGCGGGGACCGTCGTCGTGCACACCAACCCCACCGACTCCGAACGGGAGATCACCCTCGATCTGGAGGGCTTCCAGAACGTCGGTGACGCTCCCGTCGAGCGCTGGACCACCGACGGTGAGAAGAATCTGCACCGCGACAGCGACCTCAAGACCGAGGGCAGGACACTCAAGGCAGTCGTCGGCCCCGGATCGGTCACGACCTTCGTCCTCCCCGGCGTCGACGGGGTGAACCCCGAGACCGCCACCGCCCCCGTGGGCGCGCCGCGCCAGATCGTCAGCGACCACAGCGGCATGGCGCTCACGGCGTCCGAGGCCGACGGGACCGTCACACCCACCCAGCGCAACGCGAACCCGGACGACCCGTCGCAGCAGTGGACCTTCACCAAGCTGTCCGCCGACGACTGGGGCAACACCGCCACGTACCGCGTCACCAACAAGAAGACCGGCAAGGCGCTTTCGGTGTCCTCGGGCGCCCTCACCTTCGCCGAGCCGGGTAGCTCCGCGGAACAGCAGTGGCTGCGCTCGACCACCGGAAACGGCCATCAGACCCTGGTCAACAAGGCCACCGGCGAACTGCTCGACGTCATCAACGAGGCCACACACGACGGCGCCGCGGTCGGCGTCTACCGGCCCACGACCGGCAACAACCAGTCCTGGTCACTGCCGAGCGCCGGGTCCCGGAAGCGGTAGCGAGCCGTGAGCCGAAGGCCCTGACTCGAAGGCCGTAAGCAGGGCGACCTCAAAGGGCCGGGCACCGATCCTAGGATCGGTGCCCGGCCGCTGCATGTCTGCCGTTCGGCGCCTGTCGTTTGGCGTCTGGCGTGCGCCGGACGGCGGACGCCAAACGCCAGGCGCCAAACGCCAGGCGTCCTACTCCTCCGTGGGCCCGAGGTCGTGCGACTCGCGGAAGTCCACCGAGCGCGCGCGGGGGGCCGCGTGCAGTTCCAGTACGACGAGTTCGTTGGTGCCCGTGCGCAGTACCGGAGCGGGTACGTACAGGGACCGCTGGGGTCCGCGGGACCAGTACCGGCCCAGGGCGAAGCCGTTGACCCAGGCGTTGCCCTTGGTCCAGCCGTCGAGGTGCAGGAAGGTGTCGGCGGTCGCGGTGAGTTCGAAGGTGCCGCGGTGGAAGGCGGGGCCGGTGCGGGGGGCCGCGGTGGCGGTGAAGTCCAGCCCGTCCAGGCTGTCCAGTCGCAGTGGCCGACTGGTCCAATCGGCCAACTCGACGCCGTCCAGCAGGACTTGTCCGGGCAGTCCCTTGCGGTCGTGGATGCCGGGCCCGTAGTTGACGCGACCCTGGTTCTCCACGAGCACCGACAGGACACAGCCCGCGCGCGGCACCGTGAACGCGAGGGCGCGCTCGTGGTTCTCGCGCTCCAGCACTCCGACGGGCTGGCCGTCGAGGAAGAACTGGGCCCGGTCACGGACCTGTTCGACTTCGAGCAGCACCGGGCCCTCGGCGTTCAGGACCGTCTCGTAGAGGACGAACCCGAAGTCCTGTCCGAGCTGCTCCATGGTCAGGGGCCGGGGCCCCGCGACGGCCTCGCCGAGCACGGCAGCGGACTCGCGGAGATCCGCGCTGTGCGTCAACTCCAGGTTCTCCAGGGTGAGTTTGCCTGCCCTCGGCGGGACGGGCTCCGTCGGAACCGGTGCGTACTTGGCGATGACCTTGCGGAAGGCCCAGAACTTCTCGGTCGGGTCACCGGCCTCGTCGAGCGGGGCGTCGTAGTCGTAGGAGGTGACGGTGGGCCGGTAGGTGTGCTTGTCGTTGGCGCCGTTGGTGAAGCCGAAGTTGGTCCCGCCGTGGAACATGTAGAAGTTGACGGACGCGCCCGCCGCCAGCAGATCGTCGAGCTCCTGCGCCGCCAGGTCCGGCTCGCGGACCACATGGTGGCTGCCCCAGCGGTCGAACCAGCCGATCCAGAACTCCGTGCAGAGCAGCGGCCCTTGGGGCTGCTCGGCACGGAGCGCCGCGAGGTTCGTGACGGAGCGGCTGCCGAAGTTGGCCGTGGCCAGCGTGCCCGGCAGGCGGCCGCGCGCGAGGTCCGCGGGCTGGTCGCAGGTGAACAGCGGCACATCGACGCCGTTCTCGCGGAGCGAGGCGGCGAGGTGCTCCAGATAGCCGCGGTCGTCACCGTAGGCCCCGTACTCGTTCTCCACCTGCACCGCGAGAATCGGACCGCCACGGGTGGCGAGGTACGGCTGCAGCGGCGTGAGCAGCCGCGTGAAGTAGTCGTCGACCGCGGCGAGATAGCGGGGGTCGCGCGAGCGCAGCCGGATGTCCGGCTCGGCGAGCAGCCAGGAGGGCAGACCACCGCCCTCCCACTCGGCGCATATGTAGGGCCCGGGGCGGAGCAGTACGTGCAGGCCCTCGGCCGAGGCGAGATCGAGGAAGGCGGGCAGGTCGAGCGCGCCGTCCATCCGGAACTCGTCGGGCCGGGGCTGGTGAAGGTTCCAGGGCACATAGGTCTCGACGGTGTTGAGACCCATCAGCCGGGCCTTCCGGAGCCGGTCCGCCCACTGCTCCGGGTGCACCCGGAAGTAGTGCAGCCCTCCGGACAGGAGCCGGAAGGGTTCACCGTCGAGCCGGAACCCGTCGTCGATCTGAAGAAGGGGCATGTGCTGGTGCTCCTGTGCTGATTGCGGGGGCGCGCCGGTCGGGCGCAAAGGCGGGAAGGAGTTCCGCCCTAGTATGTTTGCGTAAACATAGTGAATGTGGCAAGACGTGGGTGAAGTGATCGAGCTCCCAGTCCGCGGGCCCTTGGAGTGTTTCGGCGTCAGAACGGCCGAAGTTGACGGGGTGGAGGGCGAACCTCCAGGTCGGCGGCGGCTCGATTGTCCTGGGCGCGGCTCCCGCTGTCCGAAAATCCCTTACTTCAAGTGACGTCTCACCTACGGGTTGTCACTGCCTCGTGCTCTCATACGACCTGCACGGGGATATGCCAATCGGCTTGTGAAGAGGGGTAGTTCTGCCATGTCGGCCACGAGGTTCACGTCTGCTTCGACGATGAGGACGGACGCGCGGTGAGCGGCCGCCGCCCGGTGCGCCGTGCACCCCGGCGCAGTCCCGTCCGCAGGGGCGGGAAGCGGAACCAGAAGTCTCCGTTGTGGTTGCCGGTGGCGGCGGGGGCGGGCGCGACTCTGGTGCTGGTGCAGTGGCTGCTCACGCATGTGTGGGTGCTCGTCGGTGTCGGCGCGGTCGCAGCGGCAGCGGCCGCGCTCCGGGTGCGCACAGCCCGTCGGCGCGCGGAGTGGGAACGCGTACGGGCGAGGGCGCTGCGGCTGCGCATCGCGGAACTGGACTCGCTGGACCACCGGTCCTTCGAGTTCGCGATACGGGACCTGATGCGCCGGGACGGCTGCGACGCGGAGCAACTGGGCGGCGCGGGCGACAACGCCTGCGACGTACGGGCCGTCGATCCGGCGGGCCGGGTCTGGGCGATCCAGTGCAAGCACCGGCGGGACGGCGATGAGGGCTCGGCCGTGGGCGTGGGCGTCCTCCAGCAGGTCAACGGCACTGCCCGGCAGATCCACGGCGCGGACGTCGCGGTGGTCCTGACCAACGGCCGCTTCTCCTCGAAGGCGGTGCCCTGGGGCAGGGAACACCGCATCCACCTGGTCGACCGTCGCGTACTCGGGACGTGGGCGGCGGGTTCCAGACCGCTGTGGGAACTCCTGGACCGCATCCCGCCGCCGCGCCGGCCGTCGGCTCTCTCGTGAGCGGGGCGGGTGGGGGCCGGAGTTGACCAGGAGAGTGAGAAGGGGAGCGTGGAGGTGTGTGGGTGGGGTCGGTGCCTGCTCCGCCGCGCGGGGAACAGGTCGTTCCTCCGCCTGAGAGGGGTATGCCCTACTCGACGTGCGTGCGGTGCGAGCTCCCCGTCGTCGCGCTCCCCGTGGGGCGACGACGGGGAGCTCACACCGCACGGGGCCGGGCTGCGAAAGGCCTGCCCCCCAGCCCGCACCCCGGCTTCACCGACGCCCAGGTAAGGAGCCCACCGTGCCCCTCAACCGCCGCCTGCTGTCCCCTCGCCGCTGGAGCCCGCCCCCGGCCCCGGCCGACAGTGGCCGTACGGCTGTGACCGGCCCCTTCACCGTCGACCGCCGGCTCGCGACGGGCGGTCACGGCCCCGAGGACGTCGTCTTCGACCGGCACGGCGCGCTGCTCACCGGCCTCGCCGACGGCAGCGTGGTGCGCATCGACCCGGACACCGGCTCGCGCACCGTGGTGGGGAACACCGGCGGGCGGCCTCTGGGGCTCGAAGCCTGCCCCGACGGCGGTGTGTTGGTCTGCGACCACGACCGGGGGCTGCTGCACATGTCCGCCGACGGCTCGGTCCGGGTGCTGGTGGACACCCTCGCGGGGAAGCCGCTCACCTTCGCCAGCAATGTGGTGCGGGCCCCGGACGGAACCCTCTGGTTCACCGTGTCCACCACGCGCTGGGACCTGGAGCACCACATCGGCGACATCATCGAGCACTCGTGTACGGGCATGCTCGTACGGCGCGACCCCGACGGCACCGTCACCGTCCTCCTCGACGACCTCAAATTCGCCAACGGCCTCGTCCTCGCCCCGGACGCCTCACATCTGCTGGTCGCCGAGACCGGCGGCTACCGGGTGCGCCGCTACTGGCTCACCGGTCCCAAGGCGGACACTCTTGAGCCGTTCGCCGAGAACCTCGCGGGGCTGCCGGACAACATGAGCCTCGGCAGCGACGGCCTCGTACGGGTCGCCGTGGCGGCCCCGCGCAACGCCCTCCTGGACAGGCTCCTGCCGCTCCCCGGCCTCCCGCGCACCTTGCTGTGGAACCTCCCCGAGGCCATCCGCCCCAAGCCGGTCCCGATCGCCTGGGTCATGGCCTACGACCTGGACGGCCGCCTGGTCCAGGACCGCCGCACGGACGACGGCTCGTACGGCTTCGTCACCGGCGTCGCCGAGTACGAGGGGACGGTGGTGGCGGGGAGCCTTCACGAGGAGGACGTGGTCGTGCTGACGTCGTCGTACTGACGGCGGCCCGACGGCTCACTGCCGCGCGTCAGCTCCTCAGAGCTTGCTCCACGCCTCGACGAGCACATGCCGGATGATCTCCTCCATCTCGTCGAACACGGCCTGGTCGGCGATCAGCGGCGGGGCGAGCTGGATGACCGGGTCGCCGCGGTCGTCGGCCCGGCAGTAGAGGCCGTTGTCGAAGAGGGCCTTGGAGACGAAGCCGTAGAGGATGCGTTCGGACTCCTCGTCGGTGAAGGTCTCCTTCGTCGCCTTGTCCTTGACGAGTTCGATACCGCGGAAGAATCCGTCGCCGCGGACGTCACCGACGATCGGCAGGTCGCGGAGCTTGTCGAGGGTGCGGGCGAAGGGCTCCTCGTTCTTGAGCACGTGGTCGCACAGGGCCTCGCGCTCGAAGAGGTCGAGGTTGGCCAGGGCCACGGCGCAGGAGACCGGGTGCCCGCCGAAGGTGTAGCCGTGCAGGAAGGTGTTGTCGCCGCGGTAGAAGGGCTCGGCGACGCGGTCGGACACGACGGTCGCGCCGATGGGGGAGTAGCCCGAGGTCATGCCCTTGGCGCAGGTGATGATGTCGGGGACGTAGCCGAGTTTGTCGCAGGCGAAGAGGGTGCCGAGGCGGCCGAAGGCGCAGATGACCTCGTCGGAGACCAGCAGGACGTCGTGCCGGTCGCAGATCTCGCGTACGCGCTGGAAGTAGCCGGGCGGGGGCGGGAAGCAGCCACCGGCGTTCTGTACGGGTTCGAGGAAGACAGCGGCGACCGTCTCAGGGCCCTCGAACAGGATCTGCTGCTCGATCTGGTCGGCCGCCCAGCGGCCGAAGGCCTCCGGGTCGTCGCCGTGCAACGGGGCCCGGTAGAAGTTGGTGTTGGGGACCTTGCGGGCGCCGGGAACCAGGGGCTCGAAGGGTGCCTTGAGCGCGGGCAGGCCGGTGATGGAGAGTGCTCCCTGCGGGGTGCCGTGGTAGGCGACGGCGCGGGAGATCACCTTGTACTTGGTCGGGTTGCCGGTCAGCTTGTGGTACTGCTTGGCCAGTTTCCAGGCCGTCTCCACGGCCTCGCCGCCGCCGGTGGTGAAGAAGACCTTGTTGAGGTCACCGGGGGCGTGCGAGGCGAGCCGTTCGGCGAGTTCGATCGCCTTGGGGTGGGCGTAGGACCAGACCGGGAAGAAGGCCAGTTCGCCGGCCTGCCGGGCGGCCGTCTCGGCCAACTCCCGTCGCCCGTGGCCTGCTTGGACCACGAAGAGGCCCGCGAGGCCGTCGAGGTACTTCCTGCCCTGCTCGTCCCAGATGTGCACGCCCTCGCCCCGCACGATCACCGGCACCCGGCCGGACTCGTAGGAGGACATACGGGTGAAGTGCATCCACAGGTGGTCGTACGCGCGCTGCGAAAGTCCTGCTGCGGCGGTCATCCGGTTCTCCAGGTGTAGGTCTGCTTGCGGAGTTTGAGGTAGACGAAGCTCTCGGTGGAGCGAACGCCGGGCAGTGTGCGGATCCGTTTGTTGATCAGTTCGAGCAGGCCCTCGTCGTCCTCGCACACGGCCTCGACCAGCAGGTCGAAGGAGCCTGCCGTCATCACTACGTAGGCGATCTCGGGAATCTCGGCGAGCGCCTCGGCCACCGGGTCGACGTCGCCCTCGATCTTCAGACCGACCATGGCCTGACGGTGGTAACCGATCGTCAGCGGGTCGGTCACGGCGACGATCTGCATGATGCCCTGCTCGGTGAGCCGCTGGACGCGCTGCCGGACGGCGGCCTCCGACAGGCCCACGGCCTTGCCGATGGCTCCGTAGGACCGGCGGCCGTCCTCCTGGAGCTGCTCGATGATCGCCTTGGAAACCTCGTCGACGGCGGGTGGACCGCCGCTCCTCTCACGTGCTGTCACACCTCCAGCCAAACATGAACCATGTCTGCCACGCAAGGCTTGAGAGACTAATTTCGTTGTGATGGCCCGTATTGACAACTGATTTCGATGCAGCGAGGGTCTAGAGCGACTCTTATAGTCGTTGCTTTGGACCCCCTCCGGTGGCCGAGGCCGACCGGCGGGACCCGTACGAGGAGAGATACGTATGAGCGAGCCGTATGTGCTGCGCAACCACATCGCCGGGGAGTTCCGCCCCGCGGCGGACGGGCGGACCATGGACGTCGAGGACCCCGCGACAGGTGAGGTCTACGCGACCGCACCGCTGTCGGGTACCGCCGACGTCGCCGCGGCGATGGCGGCCGCCGCCGGGGCCTTCCCCTCCTGGCGGGACACGACTCCGGCCCGGCGCCAGAAGGCGCTGCTCGACATCGCCGACGCGATAGCCGCACGGTCAGGTGAACTGCTCGCGGTGGAGTGCCGCGACACGGGGAAGCCGCCCGCGCCCACCGCCGAGGAGGAACTCCCGGCGCTCCTTGACCAGATCCGCTTCTTCGCCGGAGCGGCACGGGCGTTGGAAGGCAGGTCGGCGGGCGAGTACATGGCGGGCATGACCTCGTACGTGCGCCGGGAACCGGTCGGTGTCTGCGCGCAGATCACCCCGTGGAACTACCCGATGCTGATGGCCGTGTGGAAGTTCGCTCCCGCGCTCGCGGCGGGCAACACCGTGGTCCTCAAACCGGCCGAGACCACGCCCGCCTCGACCGTCCTGCTGGCGGGCATCCTGGCGGAGGTGCTCCCGCCGGGAGTCTTCAACGTGCTGTGCGGCGACCGCGAGACGGGCCGGGCCATGATCGAGCACCCGGTACCGGCGATGGTCTCCCTCACGGGTTCGGTGCGCGCCGGGCGGGAGGTGGCCTCGGCCGCGTCCGCCGGCCTCAAGCGCGCGCATCTCGAACTGGGCGGCAAGGCGCCGGTCGTGGTCTTCGAGGACGTCGATCCTGCCGCCACCGCGCGGGCCGTCGCCGAGGCCGGGTTCTTCAACGGCGGCCAGGACTGCACCGCCGCCACCCGGATCCTCGTACAGGAATCCGTGTACGAGGAGTTCGTCGCCGCGCTGACCGAGGCGGCCAGGGGCCTCGCGACCGGGCCCCCGGAGAGCCCCGGCGTGTTCTACGGGCCCCTCAACAGCGCCGCCCAACTCGACCGCGTCCACGGTTTCATCGACCGGCTGCCCGCGCACGCACGGGTCGAGACCGGCGGTGAACGCGTCGGCGACAAGGGCTACTTCTACGCCCCGACCGTCGTCTCCGGCCTCAGGCAGGACGACGAGATCGTCCAGGAGGAGGTCTTCGGGCCGGTCGTCACGGTGCAGTCCTTCCGCGACGAGGCGGAGGCCATCGCCTTCGCCAACGGTGTCGAGTACGCCCTGGCCTCCTCGGTCTGGACCCGCGACCACGCCCGCGCGATGCGGCTGTCCAAGCTGCTCGACTTCGGCTGTGTGTGGATCAACACCCATATCCCGCTGGTCGCCGAGATGCCGCACGGCGGCTTCAAGAAGTCCGGCTACGGCAAGGACCTCTCCGGCTACGGCTTCGAGGACTACACCCGCGTCAAGCACGTCATGACGTCCCTGGACGGCTGAGCCCCGGCGTACGAGTGCCCGCCTCCGTAGGCGTACGGAGGCGGGCACGGTGCGGCGGCGCGCGAGGGACTACCCGGCCGCCTCCTCGGCGCGCGGTTCGGCCCGGACTCCCGCGACCACCACGGTGAACACGCAGAAGGCGATGACCGGTTCGACCCAGAGGAAGGCGAGGTAGTCGAGCAGGCACCCGATGGGCGGGGCCCCGGGTGCGGTGTTGCGGAAGGCGGCCAGGGCGAACAGGGTGGCGGCCATCCAGCCGAGGGCGGGCCAGACCAGTCCCTTGCGGCCGCTGAGCAGGAACCAGGTGGCGACCAGGACGCCGACCGCCAGGGCCCACATCGCCGCCATCATGAAGAGGGCGAACAGGAACACACTGCTGGAGCGCTCCAGGTTCAGGTCGAAGACGGCGGCGCCGTCCGCCGTGTCGGCCCGTACGTTCACCGCGAAGAGCGCGTCGTTGTTGGACACGCTCATACGGACCGGCACCTCCCGGCCGCCCGCCTCCGCGCTGAACTCGAGGGCCGTCCGGTAGGAGTCGAACGGGTAGTCCGTGATCGAGCCGTCGGTCAGGGTGACCGGAACCTGGGCGGTCGCGATTCTGCTGTGCGCGGGGAAGGACAGGTCGCCGCGGACCGCGGAGGAGGTCTGCAGCACCAGGTCCCGGGCCGGTGAAAGACCCCCGGCCTCCGCCAGCCCGCCCCTGGGTGTGACCAGGACCCGCAGCGTCAACTGCCGTGCGGCGGCGTCCACTTTCTGCACCGAGGTGGTGATGTCCACCCGGTCCGCGGCGCCGCTGCCGGCGGTGTGCCGGGTGTCGGCACCGATGCGTTCGCCGTACTGCAGCCAGACACCCAGCGCGACGGCGGTGGCCACCGCGAGCGCGACCAGGCCGGGAGCGAAGAGCTTCCGTGCCACGGAGGCCGTACGACTGGTCCGGGTCACGATGCTCTCCGCTCGCGGCAGTTGGGGTCGGCTCAGGCGGCGGGCTTGCCGGGCTGGTCGTGGGTGGCGCAGTGGATACCGCCACCGCCCGAGGCGATGGTGTCGATCCGTACCGGCACGATGTCGCGGTCGGGGAAGTGCTCCTGGAGGATGCCCTTGGCCCGGTCGTCGGCGCGGGCGTCGCCGAAGCGGGGCATGAACACCGAGTCGTTGGCCACGTAGAAGTTGGCGTAGGTGGAGACGAAGTCGTCGCCGGCACCGGTGATCTTGTCGAGGTCGGGCTGCGGGAGGTCGATGACCTCCAGCTTCCTGCCGCGGGCGTCGGTCGCCTTGCGCAGGACCTTGCGGGCCTGGTCCGCCGAGCGGGACCACACGTCCGGCGGGGTGCCGGGGAAGGCCTTGTCGACGAGGACGACGCCCGGGGCCGTGAAGCGGACGAGACTGTCGACGTGGGCGTCCGTGATGTCCTGGCCGCGCACTCCGGCCAGCCAGATCACCTTCTTCACACCGAGGGCCCGCTTGAGTTCGGCCTCGATCCGGTCGCGGCTCTTGCCGGGGTTCCGGTTGGCGTTGACGATCGAGCTCTCGGTCACCAGGAGCGTGCCCTCGCCGTCCGTCTCGAACGAGCCGCCCTCACCGATGAGCGGGGCCTTGCTGCGGGCGATGTCGTACTCGGCCAGCACACGGCGGCCGACCAGGGCGTCGTTCTTGTGGACCTGCTTCTTGCCCCAGCCGTTGAAGTTGAAGTCGACACCGACGAGCTTCCCGCCTTCCTCCACGAAGACCGGAACGGTGTCACGGGCCCACAGGTCGTCCACCTCCAGCGGGATCACCTCGACCTGGGAGCCGCACGCCCGCTGCGCCGCGTCGGCCTGGCCCGGCCGGGCCATCACCACGACCTCCTCGTACTCCCCGATCGCGCGGGCGATGCGCGCGATGTCCTCGCGTACGTAGGGCAGGTCCTCCGCCCACACCGAGTCGAGGGCGGGCCAGGACATGAACGTACGGACGTGGCTGTCCCATTCCGCACCAAAGTGCCGGGAACCGGCGGAGGTCGAGGTCGTCGCACCGGCGTCGTCCTCCGGACCGCAGGCGGCGGCACCGAGGGCGAGCGCGCCGACTCCGGCGAACGTACGCAGGACACTGCGGCGGGACATCGGGTCAGGGGACACGGAAATCTCCAATGGTTCGGTGAAGCGGCGGTTCCGGACGGGACTTCCGGATTCCGCCCCGGATCAAGCTATCCGGCAATTGATTCGTACTCAGTTGTCTGCGGGTTTGTGTCGGATCAGGGCAGGGGTTCCTGCATCGTGGAGCAGTGAATTCCTCCGCCGCCCGCCATGAGCCGGTCGACGTCGATCTGTACGATCTCGCGGCCGGGAAATGCTCCGGCCAGGGCGTGACGGGCCGCGGCGTCCTTTACGCGGTCCCCGAACTGGGCGGTGACGACGGCGCCGTTGACCACATGGAAGTTCATATAGGAATCGACGAAGTCCCGCTTCCGTGAGCGCACCGAGTCGGGGCCCTCCACCGTCATCACCTCGAGGCGGCGTCCGCGGGCGTCGGTCTCCCCGGAGAGGATCCTGAACTGCTCGCGTGCGTCACGTGCCCACACGTCGTTGCGGTCGGCGGGCGGCAGCTGCACCATGACGACGCCGGGCCGGATGAACCGGGAGGTCACATCGATGTGGTTGTCGGTGATGTCCTTTCCCCGCACGCCCGGTACCCAGATCATCCGCTCGGCGCCATAGACATCGAGAACGGCGTCCTCGATTTCCTGCCGACTCATTCCGCGATTCCGGTTCTTGTTCACCAAGCTGCTCTCGGTGGCCATGACCGTGCCGTCGCCGTCGGTTTCGATCGATCCGCCTTCGCCGACGAACTCCGCGGTATGGAAAGGGAGGTCGTTCCATTCGGCGACGCACTCCGCCACGTCGGCGTCGTACGCGTGTTTTTGTTTGTTGCCCCAGCCGTTGAAATTCAGGCCGACCGCGTCGAGGTGCCCGTGGTCGTCGCTGCGGAACACGGCACAGATGTCGCGCATCCAGAGATCGTCGGTCCAGATCTCGTCGATGACGGTGACCGAAGAGCCGCAGGCCGCCCGGGCGTCGGCGGCGGTGTCGGCGTCGGGCGCGCACAGGACGACCGGCTCGAAGGCGGCGACGGTGCGGGCGATGAGGGCGATGTCCTCCTGCACTCCGCCCAGGTGCCGGCCCCAGACCGACCTGCGGGACGGCCAGGACATCCAGGTCCGCGTGTGCGGGACGTCGTCGGCCGGTACGTACCAGCCGGAGTGGCCGCCTTGGTGGTACGAGTCCCGCGGGGTGGGACGCGTACCGAAGGCGGCGTCGAACATGCGCCTGACCACGGAGTGTTCGTTCATGGGGGCTCCACATCGTGCTGGGCCGTCGAGCGGGCCGAGCCGTCGGGTGTGCGAGGGCTCAGCCTGCTCGCCGGTGCTGCCTCGGTGGTGGCGGCGCGCAGGCCGCCGTCCATCCACCCACCGTCGGCGTCGGCCGCTCGGCCTCGGTGGGGTCCGACGGGGGTCCCGGCAGGTGCGACAGGGTCCGGCGGCGATGCGCCGGGGGAGTCGCTGCCGGACCGGGCGGGTGGACGGCTCGGATCCACTTTGACACTGACTGGATTTTCAGTCAAATGAAGGTGGGGTCGCTCGTCGGGTGGGGCGTGCCCAGTGGCGGTGTGTCGCCGGAATCGCGAGGTCGCGTGCCCAGGAGGCGCCGGCCAGGTTTCGGGGCGCGTTCCGCCCGACCTCGGTCATCCCGCTCTCTTGACTGAAACTTCAGTCAGGTGCACGATGCGCTGAAACACCCGCCGACCCAGGAGCCCGACGGCCCAGTCGCCACCGCCCTCGCCGTCTCGCGAAAGAGCACCCCCGTGACCCTCCAGCCCGCCCACCCCAACCGGCACACCGGCCTGCCGCCGTTCGCCGCCCTGACCGCAGGCGATCCGCAAGAGATCGGCGGCTACCGGCTGTGCGCCCGGCTCGGTTCCGGGGGAATGGGGCACGTCTACCTGGCTTATACGCCCGCGGGGCGGCCGGTGGCGCTGAAGTCGGTGCGTCCCGAGCTGGCCGCGGATCCGGAGTTCCGGCGCCGTTTCGCCCAGGAGGTCGCCAGCGCCCGGCGCATCCACGGCCTGTACACGGCCCAACTGGTCGACGCCAGCACCGCGGCGGCGACGCCCTGGCTGGCCACCGCCTACGTGCCCGGACCCTCGCTGCACGACGTGGTCCGGCTGCACGGTCCGCTGCCCGAGCGCGCCGTACTGCTGCTGATGGCCGGTGTCGCCGAGGCGCTCCAGGCGATCCACGGCGCGGGCGTGGTGCACCGAGACCTCAAGCCCGCCAACGTCCTGCTCGCGGCGGACGGACCGCGCGTCATCGACTTCGGCATCGCCCGGGCCGCCGACGCGGTCGCGCTCACCGGTGCCGGGCTGCGGATCGGCACTCCCTCGTTCATGGCGCCCGAGCAGGCCACCGGCCGGCCGGCGACCGCCGCCAGCGATGTCTTCGCCCTGGGCGCGCTCGCCGTGTACGCGGCGAGCGGCTCCCCGCCGTTCGGCGCGGGATGTCCCGAGTCGGTGGCGCTGTACCGCGTGGTGCACGACGAGCCCGAGCTCGGCCGGGTGCCCCACGAGGTGCGCGAGCTGATACGGGGGTGTCTGGCCAAGGACCCCGGGCAGCGGCCCACGCCCGGTGGGCTGATCGAGGCCGTGCGCCGTCACCCGGCGGTGGGCGGGCGGCTGCTCTTCTCGGACGACTGGCTGCCGCCCGCGGTGCGTCACGAGACGGCGCTGCGCGGTGAACTCCCGGAGCCGGTGGAGTCACCGCACGCCCAGCCCACCGTCGCGGCGCCGCAGGCGACGCTGCACGCCGGGTCGCTCATGTCGGGGCCGGGCGCGTACCCCACGCCGGGTCCCCCTTCAGGCCCCGGCACCTACGCCGACCCCGAGCCGTATCCGGTCGCCGGAGCCCCCGCGACGCCCCACCACCTTGAGGCGCGTACCTACGACCACGATCCCGAAGCCGCGCCCGCCGAGCGCGGCCGAGGCAGCGGAAAGCGCCTGCTGAAGAGGCTCCTGCTCACGCTGCTGGTCGTCGCCCTGCTCGCCGCGGGCGTCGCCGCCTACCGGCACACCCGCGCGGGAAACGAACCGGAGGCGCGCCCGGACCGGACGGGCTCGGCGTCGCCGCAGCCGACATCCGAGCCCTCGCGAAAGCCGACCACCGCGCCGCCGCCCGAGTTCCGTGCGGGCTATCAGGAGGCCGAACTCACCGCGCCCGACGCCAGTTACGAGTTCGATCTGCGCAGTGGAACGGTGGCTCCGGAGTCGACCGCGGACTGGTATCTGGCGCCCGGGGCCGACGCCTTCGAGTTCCCCGAGGACAGCGACGCCTACATCGGGCAGGGCGAGGACCTGACGCCCGAGGAGTGCGTCGAGGGGATCGAGAGCGAACCGGTGACCGAGTTGCCGTACGCCGCTCTCGCGAACGGCGACACCTTCTGTCTGCGCAGCGCCGACGGCCGTGAACTCGTCCTCGGCTGGCTGGTCGAGGTCGCGCCGGACAGCGACTCGGTGACGGTCGCGGTGAGCCACTACCGCAGCAGCTGATCGGCGCCGGCCGAACCGTACGTACCGCTCGCCCCACCCGTCCGGAACCCCGTACCGCACGAGCCCGCACCGCACGAGCACAAGCCCGTACCGCAAAGACCCCCACCGCAAAGACCCGTACCGGAGGAGACCCCCATGCGCACCTGGCCACCGACCCGAACTCCCGCCCCGGCGGGTCGTGTTCCGGAGTCGCGGTCATGCAACTGACCCCGACCGAACGCGACCGGCTGCTGTTGCGGAGCGCGGCCGAGCTCGCCCGGGCGCGCCGGGCCCGTGGATGTGTGCTGAACGTGCCCGAGGCGACCGCGCTGATCGCGGACACGGTGTGCGAGGCGGCCCGTGACGGAGCCCGGCTCGCCGAGGCGATCGAGGCCGCCCGCGGGGTGCTGTCCGCGGCGGACGTACTGCCGGGGGTGCCCGACGTGGTGACGGACGTTCATGTGGAGGCGGTGTTCGACGACGGCACCCGGCTGGCCGTGGTGAGCGACCCGTTCGGCGGCGGCGGCCTCGGTGCGGGTGCCCCCGGTGCGTTGCTGCCCGGCGCCGAGGAGCCCGTAGTGCCCCAGCCGCAGCGGGTGTTGACGGTCCGCAACACGGCACCGGTACCGATCAGCGTGACCTCGCACTTCCACTTCTTCGAGACCAACCCCCGGCTGCACTTCGACCGCGCCGCCGCCTACGGCATGCGGCTCGCCGTCCCGGCCGGGTCGTCGGCCCGCTTCGACCCGGGGATGACGCGCGAGGTGGGCCTCGTCGCCATCGGCGGCGACCGGGTCGCGATCGGTTTCGCCGGCCTTGTCGACGGGCCGCTGGACGCGCCGGGGGCCAAGCGCGAGGCGCTGCGCCGCGCGGCCGCCTGCGGCTACCTCGGGGCGACGGCGGGAATGGGAGAAGCGGAAGAACAGGAGGGGGCGACGTGACCCGCAGTGCTGCCGACTCGTGCGGCAAGGCCACCGGTCCGGCCGGTGCCATCGATGCGTACGAATACGCGGCCACGTACGGACCGCGGGCCGGAGACCGGGTACGGCTCGGCGACACCGGGCTCGTCGTCCGCGTCGAGTCCGACTCGCAGGCGCCCGGGGACGAGTTCCTGGCCGGTTTCGGCAAGACGGCACGGGACGGGCTGCATCTGAAGGCCGCCGCCGTCCGCGACACCTGTGACGTGGTGGTCAGCAATGTGCTGGTGATCGACGCGGCGCAGGGGATCCGCAAGACCTCCATCGGGATCCGGCAGGGGCGCATCGTCTCGGTCGGGCGCGCGGGCAACCCGGACACCCTCGCCGGGGTGGAGGTGGTGGTCGGTACCGGGACCACGATCGTCTCCGGGGAAGGGCTGATCGCCACCGCGGGCGCCGTGGACACCCACGTGCACCTGTTGTCGCCGCGCATCATGGAAGCCTCGCTGGCCTCCGGGGTCACCACGATCATCGGGCAGGAGATCGGGCCCAGTTGGGGAGTGGGGGTCAACTCGCCGTGGGCGCTGCGGCACGCCTTCAACTCCTTCGACGCCTGGCCGGTCAACATCGGCTTCCTCGGCCGGGGTTCGTCCTCCGACCGGGCTCCGCTGGTGGAGGCCCTGGCCGAGGGCGGGGCCTGCGGGTTCAAGGTGCACGAGGATCTCGGTGCGCACGCCAGGGCGCTGGACACCGCCCTGCGGGTCGCCGAGGAGCACGACGTGCAGGTCGCGCTGCACTCCGACGGACTGAACGAGTGCCTCTCGGTCGAGGACACCCTGTCGGTGCTGGAGGGGCGCACCATCCACGCCTTCCACATCGAGGGCTGCGGCGGCGGACACGTGCCCAACGTGCTGAAGATGGCGGGGGTGCCGAACGTCATCGGCTCGTCCACCAATCCGACGCTGCCGTTCGGCAGGGACGCGGTCGCCGAGCACTACGGGATGATCGTCTCCGTGCACGCCCTGCGCACGGACCTGCCGGGCGACGACGCCCTGGCCCGGGACCGGATCCGGGCGGGAACCATGGGCGCCGAGGACGTACTGCACGACCTCGGGGTCATCGGGATCACCTCCTCCGACGCCCAGGGCATGGGCCGGGCGGGGGAGACGGTGCGCCGCACCTTCGCGGTGGCCGGGAAGATGAAGGCCGAGTCCGGGCCGCTGGACGGCGACGGCCCGGGCGACGACAACGCACGGGTGCTGCGCTACATCGCCAAACTCACCGTCAACCCCGCCCTCGCGCACGGTCTCGCCCACGAGGTCGGCTCGATCGAACCCGGCAAACTCGCCGACATCGTGCTGTGGCGGCCGGAGTCCTTCGGCGCCAAACCGCAGCTCGTCCTGAAGGCCGGCTACCCCGCCTACGGCGTGACCGGCGACCCCAACGCGGCCAACGACCGGTGCGAACCCCTCGTCCTCGGCCCGCTGTTCGGGGCGCACGGCGCGACGGCGGCGGACCTTTCGGTGGCCTTCGTCAGCCGCGCGGCCGCCGAGTCCGCCTCGTTCGGGCGGCCCTACGACGCGCTGGCGACGCGGCGCCGAAGGGTGGCCGTACGCGGTACCCGGGGCATCGGCCCCGCCGACCTGGTCAACAACGCACGCCTTGGCGAGGTCCAGGTCGACGCCTCCAGCGGCCTGGTCACCCTGGACGGGACGCCGATCCGTTCGGAGCCCGTCGACGAGGTGTCCCTGAGCCGTCTGTATTTCCTGTAGGTGAGGCGGGGGGGATCGGAACGGGCTCGTCCTGTTCAAGCTATTGACTGAATTTTCAGTCTGGACCACGATGCGGGTGCACCGGGCCCGGAACCGTGCCCCGGCCCCGGACCGCGAAGAGCGTCCCCGGCCCCTGCGCCCGCGGAACTCCTCCCGCCGCGCCTCTTCGACCGACACCGAACACAACCGGACGACCTCCGGAGAAACGAGTTCCGATGACTTTCCGTATGCCCGCCGAGTGGACCGCGCACGAGCGGTGCCTGATGGCCTGGCCCACCCGGCACGACCTGTGGGGCCGCGTCCTGAGCACGTTGCAGGAGGAGCACGCGGCGGTGGCGCGCGCGATCGCCGCCTTCGAGCCGGTGACCGTGGTCGCGCCGCCCGGACACGGGGAGAGCGCCCGGGCGCTGTGCGGTGACGGCGTCGAGATCCTCGAACTGCCCCTGGACGACTCGTGGTTCCGGGACTCGGCACCCATCTTCACGCTCGGCCCCGACGGCACCCGGGCGGGCGTGGACTTCCGCTTCAACGCCTGGGGCGGCAAGCACCACCCCTACGACGCCGACGACCGGATCAGTGCCCTGCTCCTGGACCACCTCGGCGACCCGGCCATCCGCTCCGAGATGATCCTGGAGGGCGGAGCGATCACGGTGGACGGCGAGGGCACGCTGATCACCACCGAGCAGTGCCTGCTGCACCCCAACCGCAACCCGGGGATGAGCAGGGCGGAGATCGAGGCCGAACTCACGCTGCGGCTCGGCGTCAGCAAGGTCATCTGGCTGCCGTACGGCGGTCTCCTGGACACCGAGACCGACGGGCACGTCGACGGAGTCTGCGCCTTCGTCGCCCCGGGCAAGGTCGTGGTGCAGCTCCCGGACGATCCGGAGCACCCCGACCACGCCCGGATGCGGGCCAACAGGGCGGTCCTTGAGGCCAGTCGCGACGCGCGGGGCCGCGCCCTGGAGATCGTCGACCTTCCGCAGAGTGCGTTCACCGAGGTGGACGGCAAGCCGGTGGAAGTGGGCTACCTCAACTTCTACCTGGCCAACGGCGGCGTCGTGGTTCCCGTCGCCGGTCTGCCGCAGGACGACGAGGCCCTGGCCGTCATCGCGGCCGCCTGCCCGGACCGCAAGGTCGTCGGGGTCGTGGCCCGCACCCTCGCGTACGGCGGAGGCGGCGTCCACTGCATCACCCAGCAGGTACCCGCCTCGGTGCTGCACGTCTAACCCGAGCCGCCCGCCTGCCCGCCGCCGGGCCCGCAAGGTCCCGGCGGCCCCCGCCCCCCGCCGTACGGAGAGGAACCGCGCCGATGCCCACACCGCCGCCCCGGCCCACCGCACGCAGAACCAGAACCCACCACCGGCTCGCCCTGGTCTCCGCGGCCCTGGCCGCCGCCCTCCTTCTGGTCTCCGCCTGCGCGGGACCCCCACCAGGCGGCCCCAAGGGCGACTTCCGGCTGTCGAAGGGCACCCCGGCGGCGACGGGCGGGATCGACTCGTTCCGCTGGGCCCTGTACGCCGAACCCCCCACGCTCGACTGGGTCTCCGCCTTCGACTACCCGCAGAACATGATTCTCTCCAACGTCTGCGAGAGCCTGCTGCGGTGGACCCCGGACCTCAGGACGGCCCCGGGCCTGGCCCGCAAAGCCACCCACCCCGACCCGCTGACCTGGGTCTACGATCTGCGTCCCGGTGTGCGCTTCCACAGCGGCGGCGTACTGGACGCCGACGACGTGCTGTTCAGCCTCGGCCGCCAGCGCGACCCCGACAGCGGATCCGCCTGGGCCGACGTCTTCCGGAACGTCGCCTCGCTCACCAAGACCGGCCCGCTCCAGGTCACCGTGAAACTGAAGCGCCCCGACTCGCAGTTCCCCCAGTACATGGCGACCGCGGCCGGAGTCGTGGCCAGCGAATCCGCGGTGCGCGCCGCGGGACGGGACTACGGCACCTCGGGCGGCCTCGGCTGCACCGGCCCGTTCGCACTCGGCTCGTGGAGCAAGGGCCAGTCGGTCGAACTGCGGCGCTTCGACGGCTACTGGGGCAGCAGGGCCAAGTCCGCCAGGGCCGAGTTCGTGTTCCTCACCGACCCGTCGGCCCGTACCAAGGCGATGCTCAGCGGCGAGGTGGACGGCGGCTATCTGCTCCCCACCGAGAGCTACGCGGCCCTGCGCGCCAGCGGCATCGGCAGCCTCTACTTCGGCGAGGGCCTGAGCACCGTCAACGTGAACGTCACCAGCATGCGGGGCGCGCTCGGTGACGTCCGTGTCCGGCGCGCCCTGTCCCTGGCGCTGGACCGCCAGGGGTTCGTCGAGGCCGGGCTCGGCGGCGCGGGCAGCGTCACCGCCTCGCTCACCACCAGGGCGGCCTGGGCGAGCGCACCGGAGCGGACGCGGCGGGACGCCTTCGGCCAACTCCCTTCCACGGAACGGGACATCGAGAAGGCGAAGCTCCTCGTCGAGCAGGCGGGCGCGCGCGGCAAGAAGCTGACCGTGGCGACCAGCTCGATCGGTCTCGACGTGTCACTGCTGGCCACCGCCGTCCAGGACGCGGGCACCCGGATCGGACTCGACATCCGGCTCAAGACCATCGCCCCCAACGCCTTCACCGCGCTGTTTACCGATCCCGCTGCACGCAAGGGAATCGACATGTTCCCGGAGACGTACTACCAGTCCATCACCGACCCCCTGGACCTGCTCGGCAACTTCCGCACCGGCGCCTCGCAGAACTACGCCGGGTACAGCAGCCCCGCGTACGACCGCCTGGTGGACAGGACGCGGGCCGCGCAGAAACCCGCCCAACGCATGGCCCTGGCGGCCGAGTTGCAGCAGAAGGCGGCCGACGAGGTGCTCTGGATACCGGTGGCCGAATGGCCCACGGCGGTCTTCCTGAACAAGCGGATCACCGGGGCGCCCACCACCATCTCCTACCTCTACTCCCCGTGGGCGGCCGCAGTGGGAGCGGCGACGTGAACTTCCTCAGATTCGCCGCCCGGCGACTGGCCGAAATGCTTGCCACCCTGCTCGGCGCCTCGTTCGTCATCTTCGGCGCGATGTACCTGGCGCCGGGCAGCCCGGCGAGCTTTCTGCTCTCCGGCAAGTCCAGTTCGCCCGCCGCCCTGGAGGCGGTCAGGGAGCAGTACCGTCTCGACGAGCCGTTCGCGACGCGCTACCTGCACTGGCTCTCCGGTGTCGCGCAGGGCGACTTCGGCCGGTCGCTGACCTATCGCACCGACGTCTCCCGCCTCCTGGCCGACCGCCTGCCCAGCACCCTGCTGCTCGTCGGGATGGCGCTGACGCTGGTCCTGGTCGCAGGACTCGCCCTGGGGCGCCTCGCCGCCGTGCGCGGAGGCACCGTCGACGCGACCGTCCTGGTCACCACCACCCTCGCCGCGGGAACCCCGTCCTTCGTCGCCGCGGTCATGCTCCAGGGCCTGTTCGCGGTCCGGCTGGGCTGGTTCCCGGCGGGCGGCACCGGCGAAGGGCTCGTGGACATGCTCTGGCATCTGACGCTGCCCGCGGTGGCGCTCGCCCTGTACCTGATCGGCATGCTCGCCCGGGTCACCCGCAGCGCGATGCTCGACGTCCTCGGTCAGGAGCACGTCACCGTGGCCCTCAGCCGCGGCGTGCCGCGTGGCAAGGCCGTCGGACGCCATGTGTTCCGCAATGCCCTGGGCACCGTGCTCACCACCGTCGGGCTGATCGTCGCCACCCTGCTGGTGTGCACCGTCCTGGTGGAGTCGGCCTTCGGCGTCGGCGGCATCGGCCAGCTTCTCGAACTGTCCATCACCACCAGGGACTTCCCCACCGTGCAGGCCATCTCGCTGACCATGGTCGCGCTCTTCATGGCGGTCAATCTCCTCGTCGACCTGATCCATCCACTGATCGACCCCCGTGTCGGACCCGGCAGCGGGAGGCCCGCCGTATGACCACCACCGCCCTGTTGCGCAGACCCGGTCTCACCCGAATCCGCACCGCCCGCGCACCCCTGTTCGTGCTCAGCCTGGGGTTCGCCGCCCTGGTCGTCCTGGCGGCGCTGCTCGCACCCTGGCTGGCACCGGCCGACGCCAACGCCGTCGACCTCGGCAACGCCCTCGCCGGACCATCCGCCGCCCATCCGTTCGGCGTCGACGCCTCCGGCCGTGACACCCTCTCCCGGCTGCTCCTGGGGGCGCGGACCTCGCTGCTCGGGCCGCTCGGCGTGGTGGTCTTCTCCACCGTGGCGGGCGTCGCGATCGGCGCCACCGCCGCCTGGAACGGGGGCTGGGCCGACTCGGCGCTGTCCCGCTGCACCGAGGTGATCTTCGCCTTCCCCGGGATGCTCCTGGCGATCCTCATCGTCGCCGTGTACGGCGAGGGCCTCCTCGCCCCGGTCCTCGCACTCGCCGTCGCCTATCTGCCCTACGTCAGCCGGCTGACCCGCTCCCTGGTGGCGGCCGAACGCCAACGCCCTTACGTCAGTGCCCTGTTGGTGCAGGGACACAGCGGTTTCCAGGTCTGTCTACGGCATGTGCTGCCCAATGTCGCGCCGGTCGTCCTGGCCCAGTCCACCATCAACTTCGGCTACGCCCTGATCGATCTGGCCGGTCTCTCCTTCCTCGGCCTCGGCGTTCCGGCCCTCACCCCGGACTGGGGCCGGATGGTCTACGACGGCCAGAGCGCGGTACAGCAGGGCTACCCGCTCGCGGCGATCCTGCCGTGCGCCGCCCTCGTCCTGACCGTGGTCGCGTTCAACATCGTCGGCGAACGCTGGGCCGACCACGTAGCGGGGAGGAACCGGTGAGCATTCTCGCCCTGCACGATCTGCGGCTACGGCTGCCGCGTACCGCCCGTCCCGTACTCGACGGCGTCGACCTCACCATAGGACCCGGCGAAACCGTCGCCCTGGTGGGCGAGTCCGGCTCCGGCAAGAGCCTCACCTCGCGCAGCGTCCTGCGTCTGCTGCCCCCGGGGGCAGCTGCCGAGGGGCGCGTGGAGGTGGCCGGTGACGACGTCCTCACCATGACCGCCGCACAACTGCGCCTGCTGCGCACCAGCACGGTGTCCATGATCTTCCAGGACCCCCGTGCCGCCATGAACCCCCTGCGCCGTACCGGCGACTTCCTGACCGAGAGCCTGCGCCTGAACACCGGGATGCCCGCGGCCCGTGCCACCGAACGCGCCGCCGAGATGCTCGACGCGGTCGGGCTCGACGCCGCCGTACTGCGCCGCTATCCCGGCGAGTTGTCCGGCGGCATGCTCCAACGCGTCATGATCGCCGCCGCGTTGATGGGGGAGCCCGCCCTGCTCCTGGCCGACGAGGCCACCACCGCCCTCGACGTCAGCACCCAGGCCGAGGTGGTGGCCCTGCTCGAGGACCTGCGGCAGCGCTTCGGCACCGGACTGCTCTTCGTCACCCACGACCTCGGGCTCGCCGCGGCCATCAGCGACCGGGTGTACGTCATGTACGCGGGCCGGATCGTCGAGACCGGCCCCGCGGCGACCGTGTTCGAGACACCCCGCCACCCCTATACGGCCGCCCTGCTCGCCGCCACGCCCCGGCTCACCGGGGCACCCGGCCGACTGGCCGCGATCGAGGGCCAACCTCCGGATCTGCGCCAGGAGTTGAAGGGGTGCGCGTTCGCACCCCGGTGCGCGTACGCGAGCGGTCTGTGCGCCGAGAAGACGCCCGCCGTCCGCGATGCGGCGGGGATCTTCGCATCCGACGGGGACGGTGCCGACGCGCATCTGGTCGCCTGCCACCACAGCGAGAGCCTTGAAGGGAGCACCGTTCATGGCTGAGCTTGCCGAGTCCGCCGAGTCCGCCGAGTCCGCTGAGTCCGCCGGGCCTGCCGAGTCCGCCGCGCACGCCGAGGCCGTGCTTGAGGTCGCCGGTCTGTGCCGTTCCTACGGTGGGACGCGCGCCGTGGACGACGTCTCGTTCCGTCTGCCCGCGGGCGGATCCCTGGGCATCGTCGGCGAATCCGGTTCGGGCAAGACGACCACCGCCCGGATCGTCGTGGGTCTGGAACGCGCGGACGCCGGCCGGGTGGTCGTCGGCGGCACCGAACGCACCGGCCGGGTACGCGGCCGCGCCGCCCGGCTCGCGCGGGCCCGCGAGGTCCAGATGGTCTTCCAGGACCCGTACCAGTCGCTCGACCCGCGCATCACCGTGGCGGCGGCCCTTCGGGAGACCCTGCGGCTCCACTTTCCGGACCGCGACCCCGCACGCCGCCTCACCGAACTCCTCGACCAGGTCGGACTCGGCACCCATGCCGCGGACGCGCTGCCCCGGCAGCTGTCGGGCGGACAGCGCCAGCGGGTCGCCATCGCCCGGGCGCTCGCCGTGGAACCCGCGGTCCTCGTCCTGGACGAGGCCGTCGCGGCCCTCGACGTCTCGGTGCAGGCGCAGATCCTCAATCTCCTCGCCGACATCCGCCGCGAGCAGCGCATCGGTTACCTGTTCATCACCCACGACCTCGGGGTGGTGCGCTGTGTCACCGACGACGTGGTCGTGATGCGGCGGGGCGCGATCGTCGAGTCGGGCAGCACGGCCCGCATCCTCGCCCAACCCGGGCACCCCTACACACGGTTGCTCCTGGACTCCGTACCCCGCCCCGGCTGGGACCCCCACGCCATCGCCGCGGCACGCCGCTCCCTGTAGCCGTCGGCCCACCCGGTACCACGCATCTCGCACCACGCACAGCGAACGGCCCCCCACCCGGACCACCGGTGTCATCAGGACCACCGGGATCTCGTACGACTGATCGGAGAGCTGAGATGAACTCCCCCCGCACTCCCCGCACTTCGGGCGCTCCACGACTCGGCAGGCGCGGCTTCCTCGCGCTGACAGGGCTGACGGCAGCCGGTGCCGCCGTGACCGTGGCCGGAAGGGAACGCGCGCACGGCACGCCCCCGCGCACGTCCGCCCGCGCGGGTTTCGCGGTGCCGCTCGACACGGTCCCGCACACCCGCACCTGGATGGCCTGGCCCGACAGCAGCGCCATCTGGGGTCCCCAACTGGGCGGAGTGCAGGCGGACATCGCCCTCATCGCCCGGACCGTCGCCGCGTACGAACCCGTCACGATGTGCGCCAACCCCGACGCGGCGGCAAAGGCGCGCGAGGCCTGCGGTTCCGAGGTGACGGTGATCGACTCGATTCCGGTGGACGACTGCTGGATGCGCGACAGCGGCCCCGTCTTCCGTACCGACGGATCCGGCGGGCTCGACACCGTCGGCCTGAGCTTCAACGGCTGGGGCGACAAGCAGACGCATGCGCGCGACGCCCTGGTCGCGGAGCGGATCGCGGCCGAGGTGGGGGTGCCCTTCACCCTGGCCGATTTCGTCGGCGAGGGCGGCGCCGTGGAGACGGACGGCAGGGGCACGCTCATGGCCACCAGGAGCAGCCTCGTCAACCCCAACCGCAACCCCGATCTGACGGAGCAGCAGATAGCGGACGCCATGTGCGAGGCCTTCGGGGCGACCCAGGTGATCTGGTTCGACGGCATCAGCGGCGAGGACATCACCGACGACCACGTGGACGCCACTTCCCGCTTCCTCGCCCCGGCCGAGGGCCTCGTCCAACTGCCGCTCGACTCCGAGACCGGCCCCTGGCCCGAGGACGCGCGTGAGCAGTACCGGATCCTGTCCGCCGCGTCCGGCGCCGGGGGAGAGCGCATCACTGTCACCCGGCTCCAGGGCCCGGACTACGACCTCATCCGCTCCAAGGACCCCGACTTCCTTGGCTCGTACGCGAATTACTACGTGTGCAACGGTGCGGTGATCTCGGCCCAGTTCGGCGACGAGCGTGCCGACGCGGCGGCCAAGGACACACTCCAGCGGCTCTTCCCCGACCGCGTCGTCGAGCAGCTGAACATCGACCATCTGGGCGCCGGTGGCGGAGGCATCCACTGCGTGACCCAGCAGGAACCCAAGCCGTAGGCACCGGGCCGCTCCGCACGCGGCACGGGCGTGACCGTCCTCGGCGGTCACGCCCGTGACACCGCCGGAGCGTCCAACCGGACTAAAGTTTCAGTCAACACACAACAGTTCTGTACGAAAGGTTGAGGGCGGACGCATGGCTTCCCGCAGCACCCAGATCCTGGAGGCGGCCGCACGACTGGTCGCCCGGCGTGGCGTCCGCGGCCTGCGCGTCGAGGAACTCGCCGCCGAGGCGGGTGTGTCCACCGGACTGATCTACTACCACTTCAAGGATCGCACCGGCATCCTGCGCCAGACACTGGTCTTCATCAACGACCGTGCCGCGCGCTACACCCAGGACCTGGCCCTCGACGCCGCACCGCTTGACCCCCACGAGGAACTGGAACAGGCCCTGCTCCTCGAACTCCAGGACACCCCCGAGGTCAGGGAGAACAGCTCCGCCTGGGGCGAGCTGCGGGCCAGCGCGGTCTTCGAGCCGGTACTGCGCGAGGACCTCGCACGGGCAACCCTCGTCTGGGTACAGGAGATCGCCTCACTGCTCGGCAAGATCCACCCCACCGCCTCGCCCGCCGTCCTGGCCACCGCCGCGGAACGGCTCACCGCCCTGGTGGAGGGCCTCAGCATGCGCTGGCTCAGTGGGGGCCTGACGACCGACCACGCACGCACCCTGGTGACGGACGCCGTCGCGACCGAACTGCTGCGGCTGGCGGGGGCTCGGAACTCCTGACTCTTCAGGCACGCCCCCGGACCCGTCGGCCACCTCCCAGACCGCGTCGACTACGTCCCGGGCCCCCCGGCGTCCGACCGCACCCCGGTCCTGGCGTCGGGGGCCGTCAGCCGCAGAACTCCGCCTCCAGCACCGCGTCTTCCGTGGCCTGGCTGCCCCAGTCGCCGTTTCGGTTGAGGGCCAGCACATGGCGGCCGTCGCGGGCGGCGGCCACCCGCGACAGGGAACCGGGCACCTGACCGCCGTGGCCCCAGACGGTCACGCCGCAGGAGAGCGTGTCCGACCGGATGCCCAGCCCGTAGAAGGCGGTGGCACCGGCATCGGTCCGCGCCCGGCGGGAGGTGCCCTCCTCCTCGACGATGGGCACGCCGGTCAGCATCTCCCGCAGCTGAGGGCGGGGGAGGAGCTTCCCTCGGAGCAGGGCGCCGTAGAAGCGGTTGAGGTCATGGGCGTTGGAGATGATCCGCCCGGCGGCACCGGCGACCGAGGGGTTGAACTCCGTGACGTCGTGCACGGGTGCGTTCGGGTCGTCGTCGTAGAGCTTCGAGTAGTGCCGGCCGTGCGGGTGCGGCACCGCGGAGGAGGAGCCGGGCACGGTGGTGGACCGGAGTTTCAGCGGCCCGATGATCCGCCGCCGGACCTGCTCGGCGTAGGAGTCACCGGTGGCCTGCTCGATGACCATCCCGGCGAGGATGTAGTTGGTGTCGGAGTACGCCCAGCCCGTGCCGGGCGCGAACAGCGGTGGATGGGACAGGCCGATCCGCACCAACTCGTGCGGGGTGGCACCGTCGTAGCGGTGGACGAGGAAGGACTCGCCGGTGAACCGGCCGAGGAATCCCTCGTCGCGGTTGTAGTTGAAGATTCCGCTGGTGTGGTTGAGCAGTTGGCGCAGGGTGATCTTCCGGCCGTCGTTGCCGTTGCCCCGCACGAGCCCCGGCAGCCAGTCCTCGACGGTGTCGTCGAGCGAGAGGACGCCCTGTGCGTCGAGTTGCAGCAGCACCGTGGCGGTGAACGTCTTGGTGACGCTGCCCACCCGGAAACGGTCGGCGGGCCGACGCCGTTCGCCCGTGCCGAGGTCCGCCACCCCCGCGTTCCCCGACCACCGCTCGCGATCCTCGCGCACGGCGGCGAGCGCGCCGGGCGTGCCCTCGGCGACAATGGCGTTCAGCGCCGCCCGAGTTGGGGCGTGCCGCCCGTGCGGGCCCCCGGACCGGTCGGCCGCGTCATCGGCGGTGGCCGGCACCGCCGCCACGGCGCCGACCGCCAACAGCGCGCCCACGGACGCCAGTACGGCGAGCCGACGTCCCGCGCCGCCCCGTTTGGCGGCGCGTGCTTTCCGCCTTGACGCGTGCCTGGGATCAGTCGTGGGATCAGTCGCGAGATCGGTCATCGGATCGGTCATCGGATCGGTCATTGATGTTCATTCCCCCCCCCGGGTCCTCGGCCACGCGGCGGTCCCCGCGCTCCTGTGGTCTCAGTGAACCGGGATCATCTGCCGACGACGTCGGGGATCGCCCCGGAACGCCCCCGAGGCGTGCCCGGAGCCTTCCCCGAGATCGGTGCGCGGTTGAGTCGCGGTCGGCCGAACTTCGTTGCCCTGGCGTCGAGTTGCTTAGTCGAGTTGCTCAGACGAGATGCCCAATCGAGTTGCTCAGCTGATCGCGCGGAACCAGCCGGACGCCGTTCGGTCCTTCGATCGGACCACGTAGCGGATGAACTGTTCCGGAACGGCCAGGCTGTACGGGCGCACGGATTCCTCGTACAGGTCCTCGGAGATCCCTAGGACGAGGTCGGCGCGCTCAAAGTGGCTGCTCCGGGCGCTGTCGGCATCGGCCAGTTGTACGGCGTCGGTGACCGTCCGGCCCAAAACCCCCTCCGGGCCCGAAACCCCCTCGCGAGACAGGCCGACCGCACCTTTCCGCGCTCCGACGCGAAGCCGGAGGCCCTGGCCGTCGGCCTTGGCCCGCTGCAGTTCCTCGTGCAGCAGACGGACCCACATACTCATGACGTAGGGAGTGGGCACAGAGGGCGGGAACAGCAGGAGATACCCGTCTCCCGTGTCCAGTCGGTGAATGCGGTGCGGCTCGACCTGCAGAGCTGAGGTCGAAGCATCGAGAGCCTCGGCGAGACGCTGATGCAGGGCAGCCAGCCAGCCGTCGTGGTGGTCCGCGGCGCCTGCCAGGTCGACCGCGACCACCAGTCGATTCGACGTCATACGCCCGGGTGAAGCATCCGTGTTGCGCCCCAAGTCCGTGCGCTGTGTGGGCTGTTGCTCCTGCTCCTCCTGCTGCTCCTGTTTCTGCCGGGGCGGGCCGTCGTGGCCAAGGGGAGATGCCTGAGGAGTCGCGGAGGTCTCGGTCACGGGTGCCGAACTGCCTTTTGCTTCCGGCTCGTTCGCCGTCACCGCGCCGCCGTTTCGCCGACGGGGAGGTCGAAGTGCTGCGAGGGCCACCCACTGTTCGCGCCACTCTGCCAGCTCGGTGGCTCGGCGGTCGGGCGGGGCGCACTTCTCGCCGTACTCGTCCCAGGAGAGCAACGTGCGCACGAGCAGCATCAGCTTGTCGAGGCTTACGTACTTGGCGCCGAAGGCGGCGCTCTGGGTCGAGATCGGCAGGGAGGTGTTCTCTCCGAACAGTGTCCGCGCGCGCACCTCGATGACGCGCAGGGAGGGATCACCGCGCTGCACCTTGAGCTGCTTGAGGCGGTTCGCCTGATCCTGGAGCCTGGCCTCGTAGGTGCTCACGCCCGTCGTGCCGTCGCGTTCCGCCATGTTCGCGTCCTCCCCCTGCCACTGCGGCAGCAGGCTAGCGTCCCGTTGTCGGAACAGTGCCGAACTTGACCGAACACCCCTGAACAATGCGCGAGTTGGCTTGCCGTTCGGCTGAACACAGTGGCTGTACGGGCGTGTTCCGCCGTTGATCGGTGTTCTGCGAATACGTTCCCTCCGTGCAGGTCGGCTGCCCGAGAACGGTCACAGTCGCAGCATGACGACACCTCAGAATCCTCGGCGGGCCAACCCGCCTGTCCAGAACGAGACTTCGCCCCCGCCGGAGCCCTTCCTCTCGCTGCACTCCGCGGTCATCCTCCTGGCCGGGCTCGTCATCGGCCTGGTCATCGGCTGCCTCACCGTGCTCGGCGGCGCGTCCGTGGCCGTCGCGGTCATCGCCGGACTGACGAGCGCCGGGGCGAGCATTCCGGTCCTGCGCACCCTCATCTGGTGAGGTGGGCGTTTCTGACTGCCCGGCCGGGTGCGGCCGGGCACCGAAGGGTGCACTTCCCGTTCCGACCGTTCCGACCGTTCCGAGAGACTCTTCGATCCCGTCCGATCGGTCGGGAACCACCTCGTGCCGTGCCACGTTTTCCCGACTGTGAACGTGTGTTCAGGATGATGAGAACTACGGGGGGAGGGGCGACTGTGGCGGTATGGGCCATGTCGTTCCCGGCTTTTGCGTGTCTGGTGGCCGTGTTCGCCCTGGTGGAGACTGCCTGGCGATGGTTCACCGGGCTGGGCTTGTTCCCGTGGCTGCGCAGACGTTCGGGACCGCCGCTGTCGAGCGTGGCTTTCGACGAGATCACCACGGTCATGAACGGGAACAAGGCCGCCGAACTGGAGCAGCGACGCGTGGAGTTGCTGAAACGCGACGACGAGAGCGACGGCGCGCCGCCGCGCTCCAGCATCGACCTCACCAACGGCACGGCGTTCATAGTGCTGCCGCAGGAAGCGCACGATCGGCGCACTGAGCCTGGTGCTGGTGCTGGTGCTGGTGCTGGTGCTGGTGCTGGTGCCGGTGCCGATGCCGCCGAGAGCCGACCATGAACCGTACGGCGGACTCGGCAGACTCGGTGGCCTCGGCAGAGCCGGTGGCCTCGGCGGCCTCAGTGACCTCACCGAGCGAGGCACCCCCGACCATGGCCGGGCGGATCGCCTGCGCGTGGGCGCTCGTGTTCGCCGCGGCGCACTTTTACTGGGCACTCGGCGGAGACGCGGGGCTGAGCGTCTCCGCCGGTCCGTTGGCCACCGAGCGTCCCCTCTGGTTCGTGTTGACCGGCCTGTGGGGTGTGGGCGCACTCTGTCTGCTCGGTGCCCTGCTGGCCTGGCAGCTCGCCCGGCCCGACATCAAGGGTGTTCTCCCCGCTCGGCCGGCACGGTGGCTGGGGTGGGGCGTCAGCGCCTGCCTCCTGGCCCGCGGTATCGGCCTTGAGGTGCTGCTCCTTACCGGCACGGCGCACCTGGACAGCTCCGTGAGCGAGGCACAGCGGGCCTGGACACTGGCCCTGTGGAACCCGTGGTTCATCGCCGGGGGAGTGGCCTTCGGTCTGGCGGCGCTGCGGTTCGGCAGGCGTACCGGGCAGGAAGCGGTGCACGCCTCGTAAGCGGGAGCGGGCGCGTGAGGTCGTGAGCGGGGCCCGGCTCCGGAAAGCGACGCGGCGACACGAGCGCCGTCGGCGCCCTGTTCAGAGCCTGACCGCGATCCCGGCGTGCGGCCGTTTCCCCCGCCGGGCGACGGTCGCCGGCCAGTCGGCCAACCACCACTGCCAGGTGTACTTGCGGGCCAGCCGCTTGCGCACGGCCTTGAGTCCGTCCGCGTCCAGCAGTCGGCCCGTGCCCGCCAGTTGTGTCGCGCCATCCGGGATCCGGCCGCGTACGTCGCACACGGCCACCACGACGCGCGGGTCGCGGCGGAGCCGTTTCACCTTCCAGGAGTTGACGTTGGTCCACACGTACAACTCGTCGCCCTCGGCGGCGGACCACACCGGTGTGGCCACCGGCGTCCCGTCCTTGCGGTACGTGGTCAGGCTGACGTAACGGGCCCGCCTCAGTTCATCGGGAATCATCGCGCGGTGCTCTTCCTCTCGGTCATGCGGGAGCGGTACGGGGTGTCTGCGCGGCCGCCGACTGCGACGTCACCGGCGAAGCACTGAACAGCGCGCGGACGGCACTGCCGACCTGCTCGGAGACGAGCTCGGGAGTGGAGGCGTCGAGTTTGCCGTCGAGGTGCAGAAAGGCGAGGCCGTGGACGAAGGCCCACACCGCGGTCGCCAGGGCCTCCGCTGATTCGGCGCCGGGAAAGGCGCGGCGGACGATGTCGACGACGTACTCGGTGATGGCGGCGGTCGCGGCGACCCGTTCCGCGTCGTTCGGGTCGCAGGGCTCGGCGAACATCACCCGGAACATCGCCGGATGCTCGATGGCGAAACGGACGTAGGCGACCGCGATGGCGGCGAGGTCGTCGACGGTCTCGGGTGAGGGGTGCGCCGCTGCCAGGTATCCGGCGAGTTCGCGGTAGCCCTCGGCGGCGAGCGCGGAGACCAGGGATTCGCGGTCCGGGTAGTGGCGGTAGGGGGCCGTGGGCGACACCCCGGCCCGGCGCGCCACCGCGCGTACCGACAGGGCGGCGCCGCCGTCCTCCTCCAGCAGCTCACGCGCCGCGCGCAGGCAGGCCGCGCGCAGGTCGCCGTGATGGTACGAGGCACTGGCCTGTGCCATGGGTCACCCTCCTGAATGTTTGCGATGCTTACATCATGCCCTAATGTGAGTGGTGCATACATCGTAGGTGATCGACAGGGAAGAGGGAGACGGGATGACCAGGAAGTTGTTCTCGCCACTGCGCCTGAGTTCCGGGCAGGTGCTGCGCAATCGGATCGCGAAGGCGGCCATGGAGGAGAACATGGCCGGCGACGGCCAGCTTCCCGACGAGCAGCTCTTCACGCTGTACCGGAGCTGGGCCGCCGGTGGTACCGGACTTCTCCTCACCGGCAATGTGATGGTGCACGCCGAGGCGCTGACCGGCCCCGCCGGTGTCGTCCTCGACGAGCACGCGCCCCTCGAACCGTTCATCGAGTGGGCCAAGGCGGGCAGGTCCGGGGGCGGTGCGATATGGATGCAGATCAACCACCCCGGCCGCCAGGTCGCCTCCGACATGCCCGGCGTCGTATGGGGGCCTTCCGACGTCGGCGTCTCCCTGGGCAAGCACAGCAGCCGCTTCGGCCGCCCGAGCGCCATGACCCCGCGGCAGATCCAGGACACCGTCGCCCGGTTCGCCGTCACGGCGCAGCGCGCCGAAGAGGCCGGGTTCGACGGCGTCGAGATCCATGCCGCGCACGGCTACCTGCTGTCTCAGTTCCTGTCCCCCCTGGTCAACAACCGAACCGATCAGTGGGGCGGCTTGCTGGAGAACCGGGCCCGGATACTGCTCGATGTCGTCCGCGCCGTCCGGGCCGCCGTCGCCCCCTCCTTCGCGGTCGCCGTGAAGCTCAACTCCGCCGACTTCCAGCGCGGCGGCTTCGACGCCGAGGACGCGCGTCAGGTCATCGGGATGCTCGAACCGCTCGGCGTCGACCTGGTCGAACTGTCCGGCGGCAGCTACGAGAGCCCGGCCATGACCGGCCGCCCCGCCGACGGCCGCACGCAGGCCCGCGAGGCCTACTTCCTGGACCTGGCCAAGGACCTGGTCGCCACCAGCCCGCTGCCGCTGATGCTCACCGGCGGCATCACCCAGCGCGCCACCGCCGAAAGGGTCCTCGACAGCGGTGTGGCGGTCGTCGGCATGGGTACGGCCCTCGCCGTCACCCCCGACCTGCCCGAGCGCTGGAAGCAGGACCGCGAGGCCGACCGCCGGATGGGACCGGTCACCTGGTCCGACAAGGCCCTCGCCTCGGCCGCGAGCATGGCGAAGGTCCGGTACCAGATGCGCCGCCTCGCCCGTGGACGCAAGCCCAGGCCCGGCACCCATCCTGCGGTGGCCCTGATCTCCGAGCGGCGCAAGCAGCGTCGGGCCCTGCGCGGTTACCGCGCCTGGCTGACCAAGGCGCAGAGTGCCGCGCGCCCGTGAACGTGCCCTCGTGACGATGTCACCGGAAGGTGCCCGGTGTCCCCGCTCGGTCGGGGGCATCGGGCACTTCCGCATGCGGCTCTCGGGCGCTGTCCGGTGTGGCCTGTACGACCCTCCGCAGGTGGGTGCCGGGGCGGAGCGATCGTCAGGCCGGACATGCGGCACCCTCCGCCGGGTGATGCGGCACACTTCGCCGGGTGATAGTGATGCAGCCCGTCCTGGAGATCTGCGTTCCTGACGGTTTCGCTCTCTGGCCTGTCGCCGAGATCGAGCCGTTCGGCTTCCTGCCTCTCAGCGGCGCGCTCTCTCCTGCCGAGGTCAGGACGGCGGTGATGCTCATCGCCGGTTGCAACGACATCGACCCCGACGGGGATCGCCCGGCCCGTCCCGCCGGTGCACTCGACTCGTTCCTGCACGGTCTCCTGACCTTCGAGGCCCCCTTCGCGTCCGGCGGCCTGCGCGTCGTCGACGATTCCACGGGTGTCGGTTTCGTACCCGGTTGCTGCGACGGGCTGGAGGACTGGCGCGACTGGTATCGGCTCGTCGAAGACGGCAGCGTGCTCGGGTTCGGCCACGACCCCGTGTCGCCGGTGGCGGAGTGCTTCGGCGACACGGTCCGGCTCACCGTCAACGCCGAGCAGAGCGACAGTCCGGTGATCGAGCTGTCCGTCGCCGAGATCCGCCACCTGCTCGCCGGGGCCGAACAGGACCTGGCCGACTTCCTCGCGCTGGCGGCTGTCTGGGCCTCCGAGCATGTGCCGGACCACGGCGCTCCCGTGACAGCCGCCCTCGCCCGCGTCCTCGGCTTCCCCGTGTCGGCAGTGCCGCGGGGGTCGTAGGGCGGTGGGCCCGGCCGCGGTCGGGCAGGTACGCGGAAGAGGGCGGGCCCGTCGTGTGGACGGGCCGCCCTCCTTTTTCATGGCGTGGCCCGATCGGGGCCTGGCCGGTTGGGAGTTGTTGTTCAGCGCATACCGGCGGCCTTCATCACCTTCAGTGCGTTGGTGAGCAGCACGGCCCAGGTTTCGGGGGAGATACGGGCGGGCGGGGTGAACCCCTGGATGCGCTGGTGGGCGACGGTCTGGGCCTCGGTGTACTTGAGGATGCCGTCGGCGCCGTGGCGGCGGCCGAGGCCGGAGTCGCCCATGCCGCCCATCGGTGCGTCGATGCTTCCCCAGGCGGCGGCGAAGGCCTCGTTGATGTTGACGGTGCCCGCGTGCACACGGGCGGCGACCGCACGGCCACGGGCCGCGTTGCGGGACCAGACGCTGGCGTTGAGGCCGTACTGCGTGGAGTTGGCCAGGGCGAGTGCCTCCTCGTCGTCGCGGAAGGAGTAGATCGAGACGACGGGGCCGAAGGTCTCGTGGTCGTAGAGCGTCATGTCGTACGTGATGTCGGTGAGGATGGTCGGCTCGTAGAACAGTGGCCCGAGGTCCGGCCGTGCCTTGCCCCCGGCGAGTACGGTCGCGCCCTTGGTGACGGCATCGTCGACATGCTCGGTGACGGTCTTCAGCTGGGACGCGGTGGTGAGGCTGCCGACGTCGACGCTGTAGTCGTACGCGGCGCCCATCGTGAGCTTCTCGGTGCGGGCGACGAACGCGGCGACGAACTTGTCGCGGATGGACTCGGCCACGTAGAGGCGCTCGATGGAGACACAGAGCTGGCCCGCGGAGGGGAAGCAGGCGGCGATGGCGCCGTCGGCGGCCTTGTCGATGTCGGCGTCGTCGAGGACGAGCATGGCGTTCTTGCCGCCGAGTTCGAGGGAGGCGCCGATGAGGCGTTCACCGGCGTCGCGCGCGATCTGGCGACCGGTGGCGGTGGAGCCGGTGAACATCATGTAATCGGCGTTGTCCATCAGGGCGCCGCCTATGGAGCTGCCCCGGCCGATCACCATCTGCCAGACATCCGCCGGGAGTCCGGCCTCGTGCATGAGGTCGAGCGACCACAGCGCGGTGAGCGCGGTCTGGGTGTCGGGCTTCTGGACGACGGCGTTCCCGGCCATCAGCGCCGCGATGACGTCGCTGGCGGCCATGCTGAGCGGGTAGTTCCACGGGGAGACGACCGCGACGACGCCCTTGGGATGGCGCAGTTCGGTGGTGTGGGTCAGCAGCGGGATAGCGCCCCGACGCCGCTTGGGGCTCAGGTGCTTGGCGGCGGTGCGGGCGTAGTAGCGGGAGACGATCCCGATGTCGACGACTTCGAGGAAGGCGTCGCGGCGGGTCTTGCCGTTCTCGGCCTGCATGAGGTCCAGTGCCTCGTCCTGGCGGGCCAGGACGAGGTCGTGAAAGCGCAGCAGGATCTTCTTGCGCTGGGCGATGGGTGTGGCGGCCCAGGACTTCTGGGCGGTGTGGGCGCGGGCGAAGGCGTCCTCGACGTCGTCGGGTGTGGAGACCGGAAGGTCGGCCAGCGGGACCCCGGTGTACGGGGCGTGGGTGGTGACCCGAGCGGCGTCCGGCGACGCCGAGACTCGGGCGGCCAGCCGTTCGATCCGGGCGGGGGTCAGCGAGGCGGGCAGGCCGGAACCCCGGCCGGTGGGGAGGATGGTGTCAGTGGTGGTCATGACAGGGGCTCCTGGCTACTTGTTCCGGCTCTGGACCGAGGTGGGGACGGGCATGTGCAGGGCGAGTTGTCCCTCGGTCATCACATCGAGCTGCACGGTCCTGATCGGCTTGAGCGCGCGCAGATCCTCGGACATGCGGCCCTCCCCGAGCTCCAGGGCGACCTCGCGCGGAAGGCGCGCCGTCCCCGCGGCCAGCACATTGGTCTGGCTCAGGGTCGAGTGCCAGGCACCGTTGATCGACGTGTACGAGGTGAGCGAGCCGACCCGCTCACCACTGCGGTAGGTGGTCTGGACGGGCGTGGGCACCGACAGCGACACATCGGTGCCGCCGGAGTCGTTGGCCACGCGGGCGCCGGTGCGCTGTGCGTCGATGTCGACGTCGAGTTCGGTGACCCACTTGGGGAAGCCGTACCCGTCGTGGCCACGGACCTGGGCGATCTCCGTGCTCACCGGCAGCGACAGCACGTACGAGTCGAGGTGCTCGTTCTTGAGACCGGTGACCAGGTCGAAGAAGCCGAGCCTGCCGTGGCGTGCGGGCTTCACGGCGATGCCGACCGCGGCCTCGGTGTAGAAGTCGATGTCGCACACGTCGTAGCGGAAGAACATCACCGACGCCAGGCCGAGGCCCGGAGCGACCTCCAGCGGTGCCAGCTCCGCGGGCAGGCGGCTGCGGATCGCGCGGGACGGCGCGAGCATCGTGAGCCGGGCGGTCGAGACGCGGTAGTAGAAGTTCGGCGTGAGGGTCGAGCCGATCGGGGAGTCCACCCTGGTCTTGGGCAGCCGCCGGAAGAAGTCCACGCCACTGACGCGGGGATCGCGGGCGACCTCGTCGAGATCGGTGTCCATCCGGAAGCGGTCGTACAGACCACCCTTCGGCACGTTGACGGTACGACCGCCGAGGTCGTACTTGACTGTTTCCTGTTCCTGCGCGGACGAAGACATGGGCGCGGCTCCCGGGCTCGAATGTTAGCGGTGACCACATCAGAGTAGGGATGAATGTAAGCACCGTCAACAATGGGGTGGGGTGAGCTCTTCGGACGGCCGCGGAAACGCGGAAACGGCCCGGGCCCGCCCGCGCCGCGGAGGGCGCCGGTGGACCCGGACCGCCGTGCATCCGTACCCGGACCCGTGTGCGGGTTCGGCGGGCTGGACTCGGGGCGTTTCAGCCGTCGTGCAGTGCTTCGGTCAGGGCGTCGACCGCGAGTTTGCGGGCGACATTGGCGGCGCGGGTGTCGCGCAGGCTGTCCAGGAGCAGGAAGTCGTGGACCATGCCGGCGACGCGGACCGAGGTGACGTCCACACCGGCCTCGCGCAGCTTGTTCGCGTACAGCTCGCCCTCGTCGCGCAGCACGTCGGCCTCGTCCGTGATGACCAGCGTGGTGGGCAGCCCGCGGAGCTGGTCCACGGACGCCTGCAGCGGGGCTGCGTACGGCTCGGAGCGCTGGGCGGGGTCGGTGGTGTAGGCGTCCCAGAACCACTTCATCCCGTCGCGCGTGAGGTAGTAGCCCTCGGCGAACTGGAGGTAGGACGGGGTGTCGAAGTCGGCGTTGGCCACCGGGTAGAGCAGCACCTGCGCCTTGAGGTCGATCCCGCCGCGCTCCTTGTTCATCAGCGCGAACACCGCCGACATGCAGCCGCCGACCGACTCGCCGGTGACCGCGATCCGCGAGGTGTCCAGGCCGTGCTCGGCGCCGTGCTCCATGACCCACTGGCCCACGGCGTAGTTCTGCTCGACCTGGGTCGGGTACTTCTTCTCCGGTGCCCGGTCGTACACGGGGAACACGCCCGCCGCGCCCGCTCCGACGGCGAGTTCGCGGAAGAGGCGGTCATGGGTCTGGTTGTCGCCGAAGACCCAGCCGGCGCCGTGGATGTAGAACACCACCGGCAGCGGTCCCTTCACGCCCTTGGGCCGGATGATGCGGGTACGGACCATGCCCCACTTCCCGGCGTCCACGTCGACCCACTCCTCGTCGACGTCCGGGCGGGGTACCCCGGACTCGGTCTGCAGGCCGAGCAGGATGTCGCGCCCCTGCTCCGGGGGTACTTCGTAGATACGCGGGTGCGGGTCGGTGGCCTCGGCCAGTTCCTTCGCTTCGGGTTCGAGGTACGGGGCGAGCGGCGGCGCGGTCATGGGCACTCCCTGTCGCGAGTGGATGCGTGCTCTCTCGTACGGCCTCACCGGCTACTTCTGATGCAGCCGGGGCCGACCCCCCCCGTCCATCGTGATGCCTTCTGCGCGAGGTGCAAATCGTCACAGAAGTGTGCAGACGGGATGTCGTGTCCCGGCGGGGTGGTGTACCTGGGGGGAGTGCTCGATCAGGCGTGGGGGAACCGCACGAACCCGAAGACTTCGTCAACGAGGGTGACGAGCGAATGCTCGGCGCCGTTGTCGGACCACCGCATGAGGGCGACGTCGAAGCAGCCCAGCGCCGTGTTGATCATCGTCTGGGCCTGCAGCGCGGGGTCGGGGACCACGGGGTCGATCCGGGGCGCGATCTCCGGTACGAGGGCGTCGGTCCAGGCGAGGTGCTTCTCCAGGTAGCGCGCGCGCAGCCCGGGAGTGTGGCAGATGACCCGGGTGGCCCGCTTCCAGTGCCCCGTGTCCTCGTCCATCTGAAGGGCGCCCACACGGAACGTGGCGTGCAGCGCGTCCCAGACCGGGCGCCCGTCGAGGTGCTCCAGCAGCGCCTCCCGGACTTCCGGGGCGGAGGGGATGCGGTCGCCGAAGACGACGTCTTCCTTGTTGGTGAAGTAGCGGAAGAAGCTGCGCTGGGAGATGCCGGCCGCCGCGACGATGTCGGCGACGGTGACCTGGTCGAAGCCGTTGGTGTCGAAGAGTCCGAGGGCTGTGTCCGTCAGCGCTTCCGTGACGGCTTGGCGGGTCTTCATGCGCAGGCCGGATGCGGTGGTCTCCCTCATGTGGTCAGGTTATCAGTGCCAGTCCTGGCAGTCTGTGCCAGAAATGACGTATGCTGTCGTCACGTGAGGTGCGAGGTCGCCGACGGTGATCGGTCGCTCGGGCCCTTCTCCGGGCCGATGATGATTTTGAGGCACTCACGCCACATCTCTATCGATTTGTCCCCGGCGTCGGCAGTGGGGACGTCCCGGCGGGAGGAAGTGGTCGTCATGACCAAGGTGCTGTTCGTGGTGTCCGCGGCGGATCGTTGGACGCTGCGCGACGGGGAGGTGCATCCGTCGGGGTTCTGGGGTGAGGAACTGGCGATGCCGCACAAGATCTTTTCCGGGGCGGGGTGGGAGACCACGATCGCGACGCCCGGCGGGAAGGTTCCGACGCTGGACAGCCTGAGCATGTCGCGTACCGCCGGGTGGCCGTCGAAGCTGCGCGAGGTGGCTTCGTATCTGGAGGCGATCGAGGGGGAGTTGAACAGTCCCCGGGTGCTGGCGGAGATCGATCCGGACGACTTCGACGTGGTGTTCTACCCGGGTGGGCACGGCCCGATGGAGGATCTGTCGGTCGACCCGGTGTCGGGTGCGCTGATCACACGGGTCCTGCGTTCGGGCAAGCCGCTGGCCTTGTTGTGCCATGCGCCGGCCGCGGCTTTCGCGGCGCAGAACGAGGACGGGTCGTGGCCGTTCACGGGCTACCGCATGACGGGGCTGTCGAACCTGGAGGAGAAGTTCAACAGCTTCGGCCGGAAGGCGGTGTGGCTGCTGGAGGACCGGCTGCGGGAGAGCGGCGCGGAGTATTCGAAGGCCCGGCTGCCGCTGCGGCCGTACGTCGTCGTCGACCGCAATGTGTACACCGGTCAGAACCCGCCGTCCTCGGAACGTCTCGCCGAGCGGCTCGTCGCCGATGTGAACGCGGCGTCGAAAGCACGCTAGCCGCCCCTCGGCCCGAACACCGCCCCCGCCCCCGCCTGGAAGGCTCGTGCACCCATGACCGGCACCGCTGTTCCCGTCGCACCGCAGGACCTGTACATCCCGGAGACCGTCGATCGGCTGCGGGCCACCTTCGACTCGGGCGTCACCCGCCCCGCGGCCTGGCGCCGACGCCAACTCCGCGCCCTGCGGCGCCTGTTGACGGACCACACCTCGGACATCGAGGAAGCGCTCTACGACGACCTGCGCAAGGGGCGTACCGAGTCGCACCTCACCGAGATCGGGCAGGTCCTGGCCGAGGTCGAGCACGCCCTTGGCCACCTCGACCGCTGGATGAGGCCGCGCCGGGTCGGCGTGCCCCTGAACATGAAGCCGGCCACGGCCCGGATCCACCCCGAACCCCTCGGCGTGTGCCTGATCATCGCGCCCTGGAACTATCCGCTGACACTCACGCTGAACCCGCTGGTCGGCGCGTTGTCGGCCGGGAACGCGGCCGTCGTCAAACCGAGTGAGCTGGCTCCCGCCACCAGCGCCCTGCTCGCCGAGCTGCTGCCCCGCTACCTGGAGGCCGTCGCCGTCGTCGAAGGAGCCGTGGAGGAGACCACCGAGCTGCTCGCCCAGCGCTTCGACCACATCTTCTACACCGGCAACGGCACCGTGGGCCGCATCGTGGCCGCCGCCGCGGCGAAGAACCTGACCCCGATCACCCTCGAACTCGGCGGCAAATCACCCGTCTTCATCGACGAGACGGCCGACATGACCGTCACCGCGCGCCGACTGGCCTGGGGCAAGTTCACCAACGCCGGCCAGACCTGCGTCGCACCGGACTACGTCCTCGTCACCGAGGCCGCCCGCGACTCGCTCCTTGCGGCACTGCCCAAAGCCATCGGGGAGATGTTCGGGCCCAACCCGCGGGCCAGCGCCGACTACGGACGCATCGTCAACGACCGCCACTTCCGGCGCCTGACCGGCCTCCTGGCGGAGGGCGACCTGCTCGCCGGAGGGGTGTCCGACGCGGGTGAGCGCTACCTTGCGCCGACCGTGCTGGCCGACGTACCGCAAGGCGCCGCGGTCATGGCCGAGGAGATCTTCGGACCGATCCTCCCGGTGCTGACCGTGCGCGACGTCCACGAGGCCATCGACTTCATCAACGCCAGGGACAAGCCCCTCTCCCTCTACGCGTTCACCCACGACAGGGAAGCCCGGCAAGCCCTCCTGGACAAGACCTCCTCCGGAGGACTCGTCTACAACGCGCCGGTGATCCACCTCGGCGCGCCGAACCTGCCGTTCGGCGGTGTCGGCGAGTCCGGCATGGGCGCTTACCACGGCAAGACGTCCTTCGACACGTTCAGCCACCGCAAGTCGGTCCTCTCCAAGCCCACGCGGCCCGACACACTGCGCCTGCTCTATGCCCCGCACACCTCCCGCTCCTTCGCCTTCATCGCCAAGGCCGTCTCCCGTACCCACCCCCTGGTGGGCAGGAAGCGATGAGCGGCCGCATCATCCTGCTCGGCGCCACCGGCTACACGGGCGACCTCGTCCTCGACTCCCTCCTGCGCAGGGGCGTACGACCGACGGTGGCCGGACGCAACCCCGCCGCTGTGGAGGGCGTGGCCCAACGCGCGGGCGGCCTGGACCACTTGGTCGTCGACGCCGCCGACTCCGACGGCCTGAAGAAGCACCTGCGACGCGGCGACGTCCTCATCACCACCGTCGGCCCCTTCGCACGCTTCGGCTTTCCCGTCGCACAGGCCGCCGCGGATGCGGGCGCCCACTACATCGACTCCACCGGCGAGGTCGGATTCGTCCAGGCCCTGCACGACCGGCATCACAGGCGTGCCCGGGAGACCGGCGCGGTGATGCTGCCCGCCTTCGGGTACGACTACGTCCCAGGCGTCCTCGCCGGTGCACTCGCCCTCCAGGAGGCGGGAGCCGCCGCGCGCGCACTCGATGTCGGCTACTTCTCCACCGGCCCGATCTGGCGCGGGATCAGCCAGGGCACCCGTACCACCATGCGCGACGGCATGATCCTGCCCTCGGCGCGCTGGCACCGGCACCGGCTGGTCGACGAGCGCACCGCCTCACGCGTCCACCGCTTCACCGTCCGGGGCCGCCGCAAGTCCGCGTTCCTCGTCTCCGGCACCGAAGTGCTGTTCCTGCCCCAGGAGTTCCCGGCACTCGACGACGTCACCGTCTACAACGGCTGGTTCTCCGGGCTC
Organism: Streptomyces sp. NA04227; assembly: GCF_013364195.1. Lineage (NCBI taxonomy): Bacteria > Bacillati > Actinomycetota > Actinomycetes > Kitasatosporales > Streptomycetaceae > Streptomyces > Streptomyces sp. NA04227. The sequence goes on from NZ_CP054918.1 coordinate 6,894,831, forward strand.
AGTCGGCCTGTCTCCTTTTACTCGGCCTTCGCCAACGCCGTCACGCGCCTTCCGGCGGGCCGCAAGCTGGCCGACGCGCTGACCCGCCCGCTGCTCCTCGGCCCACCGGGCGGTCCCGACGCGGCCCTGCGGGCACGGATTCCCTCCTACGCGGTCGCCGTCGCCTCCACCGGCGTTCCGGGCAGCGCCCCGCTCGCGGAGGTCCACCTGGAAGGCCCCAACCCGTACAGCCTCACCGGTGAACTCATCGCCTGGGCCGCCGACCACATCGCGGCGGGTTTTGACGTGACACCCGGCGTCGTCGGACCCACGGCGGCCTTCGGACTCGACACACTCCGGCAGGGCTGCGCCGAAGTCGGGCTCGTCACGGTCTGACCGGCCGACTGCGCCGGAGCGAGCGTGCTTCGGCGCCGTCGGCGGCGAACGGTCGCGCTCACTCGGCGTACTGGGCGGCCCTCTCCAGGAGTTGGGGGACGCCCGCCTCCAGGGACGGCCCGAAGACCGTGTCGTCCGGGCGTTCGCCACGCCGCCAGCGGGTGTGGATGGCTTCGCAGAAGATCGCCGCTTTCCACAGCGCGAGAGTCTGGTACCAGGGGAGCGGGGTGAGATCGAGGTCCGTGCCCGACCGGTAGCGCTCTGCCAGCTGGAGCCTGGTGAGGTAGCCGGCAGCCCGGGTCACCGGGGTGAGTTCAAGCGGAGTGGCGGGGGCGCCCTCCTCGGAGTAGGTGGCGGTCAGATAGCCCAGGTCCGCCAACGGGTCGCCCAGTGTGGCCATTTCCCAGTCCAGGATCGCGACGATCGCGGCGGGCGACCGGTCGGTGGACCGGGGAGCGAACATGAGGTTGCCCATGCGGTAGTCGCCGTGGACCACGGAAGCCGCCTGGCTCGTCGGCAGGTTGCGGCCGAGCCAGTCCGCTATCCGTTCCACCGCGGGGAGTTCGCGTGAGGCGTTGACCTCCCACAGTCCGCGGAAACGGTCGACCTGGCGCCGGAGATACCCGTCGGGGGAGCCCAGGGAAGCGAGCTCGCCTTCGGTCACATCGATGCGGTGCAGGGCGAGGAGAGCGTCGACGACCGCCGCACTGGTGGCCCTGCGGTGTTCGAGGGAGGAGAGATGGGCCGGGATCGTCTCGGTGATGACCGTCCCGTCGAGGTGGGCCATGACGTAGAAGGGCACGCCCAGGACCGAGTCGTCCTCGCAGACGGCGAGGATCTCCGGCACCGGCACCCCGTGCCGGTGGAGGATCTTCTGGATGCGGGCCTCGCGCACCATGTCGTGCGTCGACTTCGGCAGCGGCGGGCGGGGACCACGGCGCAGGACGGCCAACTCGCCGCCGCGCTCGATCAGATAGGTGATGTTGGAGTGGCCGTCGCCGATGCGCTGCCATGCGAGCGGACCGCGTCCGATGCCGTGCGCGTCGAGGAAGCCGGTGACCGCGTCGACGACCAGAAGCGGCGGGCTTTCCAGCTGCCGGGCCCCCTCCCGGTCCGCGACGACCTCCACTCCGTCCGGGACGGTACGCATCACACGCCCCCGCTCCGGCCGACGACGGCGTCGCCCCGGTACCGCTCCCCGGCCTGGACCGCCGCGCGCCGACCGGCCGAGGCACGGCGGGAAATCGCCCACTTGTGGGTCTCGTTGGGGCCGTCGTAGATACGGAATGGACGGACCTCGCTCAGGTACTGCGCCAGCGGGAGCCCGTCGGAGACCCCGTCCCCGCCGCAGATCTGGACGGCCCGGTCGACGACCCGGAAGATCGCCTCCGAGCAGTGCACCTTCGCGATCGAGGACATCGCGGACCCCGCCTTCGGATCGGCGTGCAGCAGTGCCGCGGTCTTGGTGATGATCGCGTCGGACGTCTCGATGTCGATCACCGACTCCGCGATGAGTTCCTGAGCCAGACCGAGCGAGCCGAGCGAACCGCCGAACAACTCCCGCGTCTCGGCCCGGTCCAAGGCGATGTCCAGCGACCGCCGCGCCAGTCCCAGCCACCGCATGCAGTGGGTGAGCCGCGCCGGACCCAGCCGCACCTGGGCGTAGCGGAAGCCGAGTCCCACCTCGCCGAGCACCGCCTCGTCGGGGACGAAGCAGTCTTCGAGGTAGAGGTGCGGGTGGCCGCCGTCGATGGCGCGGTCGACGGTGTGGATCGCCTCGCCGACCCGGACACCGGGGTCCGCCATGTCGACGAGGAACATGGTGGCCCCCTCGGGGGCCCCGTCCACGGCCGGGGTCCGCGCCATGACGATGACGAATCCGGCGCCGACGGCGCCACTGATGAACCGCTTGTGGCCGTCGATGATCCAGCCACCACCGGTACGGACGGCCTTCGTCCGCAGGGCCGCCGGGTCGGAGCCCGCTCCCGGGTGCGGCTCGGTCATGGCGAAGCAGGACCGGATGTCTCCCGCGGCCAAGGGCACGAGATGGCGCTGCTTCTGGTCCTCGGTCGCGATCAGATGGAGCATGTGCATGTTTCCCTCGTCGGGAGCCATGCAGTTGAGCACACTGGGGCCGATCGGCGAGTACCCGGCCTCCTGAAGGACCGGGGACCAGTGCTCGATCGACAGCCCCTGCCCGCCGTACTCCTTCGGCACGTGCGGCGCGAAGACGCCCGCGTCCTTCGCCGCTGCTTGCAGCCGCTCGCGGGTGGCCCGGTGGAGTCGGTCGCCCGGCGCGGGTTCCGCGTCGATGACGACCTCGCGTACGAACCGGCGTGTGCGTGCGTACAGTTGGGCCACATCGGGAGGGAGGTGAGTGAAGGTCATGGCTGTCCTGCCTTTCGGAGCCGGGCCGGTCGTTACGCGGTGCCACCGGCGACCGCGAGGCCGCCGTCGACGGTGAGGATGTGGCCGGTGACCCAGGAGGAGTCGTCCGAGGCCAGATAGGCCACCGCGGAGGCGACGTCGGAGGGGACACCGAGCCGCTTCATGGGGTACTGCTCGGCGACTGCCTCCTCCTTGCCCGCATAGAGGGCCTTGGCGAACCGCGTCTTCACCACGGCCGGCGCCACCGCGTTGACGCGGATCCCCGGACCGAGTTCGACGGCGAGAGTCCTCGTCAGGTGGGACACGGCCGCCTTGCTCACCCCGTACAGGCCGATACCGGGCGCCGGAGTCTCTCCGGTCACCGAGGAGAGATTGACGACGGCCCCCTGACGTTCGGCGAACCGGAGATCCCGGTGGGCCACCGCGCCCTGGACCCAGGCGAGCGTGGCGAGGACGTTGACCTCCAGCACCTTGCGGGCGACGTCGAGGTCCAGCTCGGCGACGGGACCGTAGGCAGGGTTGATACCGGCGTTGTTCACGAGGACGTCGAGCCCGCCGAACTCGCGGGCGACGGTGTCGAAGACTTCGCGACGATGCTCGGGATCGTCCGCCTTGCCCGCGACGGTGATCACGCTGCCCCGGGGCAGCGCGGCCGCGGCCTCTTCGAGTGGTCCGGCCTTGCGCGCGGTGAGGCACACCCGCGCCCCCTCGGCCACGAGCCGTTCGGCGATCGCGAGGCCGATTCCCCGGCTCGCGCCGGTCACGACGGCGCTGCGGCCCGAGCAGCGGCCGTTCTGGTTCAGGTTCAGATCCAGGTTCAAGGGTCAGTCCTTCTTCGGCGAGGACGGCCCGGTGCCGTCGCTCTCGCGGAGTCCGGTGCCGCCGCTCTCGCGGAGTGCGGCGCGCCGGATCTTGCCGCTCTGGGTCTTGGGCAGGTCGGCGACGAGGTGGATCCGCCGGGGGCACTTGTAGGCGGCCAAGCGCTCGCGGCAGAAGGCGATCAGCTCCTCCTGCCCGGCGCTCCGCCCCGCCTTGAGCGAGACGTAGGCGGCGACCGTCTCACCGCGGTAGTCGTCCGGCACCCCGATGACGGCGGCCTCATGGACCGCCGGGTGCTCGTACAGCGCGTCCTCCACCTCGCGGGGCCAGACCTTGTACCCGGAAACGTTGATCTGGTCCTTGAGCCGGTCCACCAGAAAGACCCAGCCCCGCTCGTCGATGACGGCGACGTCACCGGTGCGCAGTCGCCCCTGCGGCATCGTCCGGCGCGTGGCCTCGGGCTTGCCCCAGTACCCAGGCACCACCTGCGGCCCGCTCAGTTCGAGTTCGCCCTCCTCCCCGTCGGGCACCGGCCTGCCGGACGAGTCCACGACGCGTGCTGTGAGGTGCGGCAGCGGCAGCCCGATCGACAGGGTTCCGCTCGGCGGGTGGACCGGCGCCCTGCCTCCCAAGGGCACGGCGATGACGGCGGAGGTCGTCTCGGTCATTCCGTAGACGTTGTGGATGTACAGGCCGAATCGCTCCCGGAAGCGCTCGACGGTCGCCGGCGGGATCGGCGCGCCTCCGGAGTACAGGGCCTTCACGGACGAGAAGTGGTGCGCCCCGGCCTGCGGCAGCTCGTAGAGCGCGTTGTACGCCGTGATGGAGCCGATGGTGAAGGTCACCCCGTGCTCGGCGATGGCCTCCAAGGCGACTTCGGGGTGGAATCGGCCCGCCAGGACGAGCGTGGTGTCGTTGAGCAGGGAGAGCGCCGCGTTGACCACCGCGCCGGTGATGTGGAACAGCGGAGCGACGGCGAGCACCACGTCACCGTCGCTCAGGCCGGTCCACGCTCCGTAGGTGGACACCACGCCGAGGACGTTGCCGTGGGTGTTCATGGCGCCCTTCGGCGGTCCTGTCGTGCCGGAGGTGTAGGTCAGGAACGCGACGTCGTCGGGGCCGAGTTCGACGGGCGCGGGCCGGGAACCGCCGAACTCCTCGATCAGCGCGAAGAGATCGCCGTCCGGAGCCGGGGCGGGGCGCTCCGTCGTCGCGAAGACCCGCGGATCGTTCCGCGACTGGCAGTCCAGCGCCGAGGTGCTGATCAACCACCTGACCGTGCCGCCCCTCAGGGTGCCGAGGGTCTCCTCGACGTCGGTGTCCGCGCAGACCACGCCGACCGCCCCCGCGTCGTCGACGATCCGGCGCAGCTCCTGACGCCGGTACATCGGGTTGAGCCCCAGTGCCGTGGCCCCCAGCTTCCACAGGGCCAGCAGTACGAGGGCGTACTGCGGGACGCTCTGCAGGTACACGCCGACGCGGTCACCCCGTCCGGTCCCGAGGGCCTCGAATGCGGCGGCCAGGGCGTCCGACGCCGCGTCCACCTCCCGCGCGGACAGAGCGCCGTCGAAGTAGCGCAGCGCCGTGGCATCCGGATTGTTCGCGACCCGTGCTTTCCAGGCGGCCACGAGCGAGTCGTGGACGTCACCCGTCCCCGTATCCGGCTCGGCCGGGGGGAGGGCGTCCGGCCGCGGCTCCTCGTCCAGCGTCATGTGCTGTCCTTCCTGCCCGCATCTGTCCCGGATGCAGGGCTACCGAGCGGCCGCTCGGCTACCGAGCGCTCGCTCGGTAAAGTGAAGAGGTGCGCCGAGGGCATGTCAAGAGGTCCGTACTCCGGCGGCCGGAGCGGCGCGGCATACTGTGCCGATGCGACGAGGGCCCGCGGGGAGTGGAGCGTTGTGACGAAGACCGATGCCGGGGCGGACTGGAGGGCCTACTCGGGCAGCGGGCTGCCGCCGATCCTCGACGCCGCGCTGGACTGCTTCGTGGAGCACGGCTATCACGGGACCACGATCCGCACCGTGGCCTCCCGCGCGGGACTCTCGGTGCCGGGGCTGTACCACCACTACGCCTCCAAGCAGGCGCTGCTCGTCGCGATCGTCTCCTACGCCATGGACGACCTGTGGGTACGCAGCAGCGCGGCACTGGAGGAGGCCGGAACCGACGTCCGGGGGAGGCTGGACCTGCTCGTGGAGTGCCTCGTGCTGTTCCACGCCCACCAGCGGGACCTCGCCTTCATCGCCGCCAGCGAGATTCGCAGCCTCAACGGAGAAGCCCGCGACACCTACATCGCCGCCCGTGACCGCCAGCAGCGACTGATGGACCAGGTGATCGCGGCCGGCGTCGCGCAAGGTGTCTTCACCACCGCCTATCCGCGCGAGGTCAGCAGGGCGATCGTCACCATGTGCACGGGTGTTTCCCAGTGGTACCGCGCGGAGGGTGAGCACACCCCCCAGGAACTCGCCGCGCGATACTGCGAGATGACACGTAGGACGGTGGGTGCCCTGTCACCGTCCCGGTCATGAGCAACCGGGCCCGGTGCGCGTGCCCTTGACCGGGCGAGCACGCGGCGCAGGTGGGCGTTGGTGAAGGTGCCCTGCGGATCGAGTCGCGATCGGATCGCCTGGAACCGTTCCCACTCGGGGTAGCGGGCGTCGAGTTCGTCCGCCGTCATCAGATGCCGTTTGCCCCGGTGCGGCCGGCCCTCGAAAGCCAGGGCGATGTCCTGGGCGATCCGGAAGTACCGCTCCCAGGGCATGCCCCGGTACATTTGCACGGCGAGGTAGGCGGTCTCGCGCCCGTAGGCCGGGCTCAGGTGGGACAGCTCGTCCGCGGCGACGAACCGCACCTCGATGGGGAAGCCCACGTCAGGCGTTCGCGGTCGATGGCCCGCAGGATCTCCTGGAGAACTTCGGCGCGGGCGGCCCGGGGCACCGCCCATTCCCTCTCCGTGAAGCGCACCGAACGCCGGCTGGCGCCACTCCCGGAGTGAGGAAGTGGAAGTCGTCGCCGCCGGGATGGCCTGCAACATCACCCCCGTGGCGGCACATCGCCACTCGCCTCACCCCAGCGTCCGGTTCGTCCCGAACGGCGACCACCCCGGCCCGGCCCGGCCCGGCCCGGCCCGGCCCGGCCCGGTCCGCGGCAGGCGGACGTGCGGACGAGTGCCGGATCAGCCGCGCTGCAGGGTGGCCGCCGCAGCGCGGATGAAGGTCATGGCGGTCTCGAGGTCGCCCGGACCGGACCGGTGCCTCAACTCGGCGATCACGCTCGCCACCGTCGACGCCAGGATGCGCGGGGCGAAGTCGTCCGGACCCCGGCCCTGCTCCTCGGCGAGGAGGCGGGTGCCCTCCTGGATGGCGTCCGTCAGCCGGCCTCGGCAGAGCCCCTTGAGCTGAGGGTTCGACTGGAGCATCCGGTCGTGGAGCACGTCGAACTCGTCCTGCGGTGCCGTCTGTTCGCGCAGCCACTGCTCCAGAGTGTCGATGATGCCCTGCCCCATGGGCCTGGCGTGCAGCGCCGCGGTCAGCCGGTCGACGAAAGCGTTGAAGTGCGCCGTCGCCAGTTCGAGCTTGGTGGGGAAGTACAACGTCACCGTGCGCGGCGAGACCTCGGCCGCCTCGGCGATGTCCGCGATGCTCGTGGCGTCGAAGCCGCGCTCGGCGAACAGCTCGTAGGCGGCGGTGAGGATCGCTTCCCTGCGCCGCGCCTTGCTGCGTTCCCTCAGGCTGTCACCCGTCATGGGGCGAGTTTACCAGCGGTAGCGAAGTTACCGGCAGATGTGAATTTACAGTCAACGGTAGAAATGCATTACCCTGCAAGTCTGCGGAAGTGCCTCGATCTGCTCCGCTGCTTCCGTTACCTCCCTTATCCCTGTTTTGCTCCTCGGTCGTGGCACGACCGGTTAGGAAGTCGTCGATGGCCTCATGCCTGTACGCCTGGGCGCGGTGGATGGTTCGCCGCCGCCGCTGGGTGATAGCCGCCTGGATCCTCCTTCTTGCCGTCGTCGGCGGCATGGGAGCGACCTTGCACGGAAAGACGTCCACGGAGTTCACCGTCCCCGGTGTGGAGTCCCAGCAGGCGCAGGACCTGCTGAAGGAGAAGTTCCCCTCGGCCGCCGGCGGTGTCGTGCGCGTAGTGGTCGCCGCCCCCGAGGGGAGGACCGTCACGGACCCGGCGCAGCGGCAGGCGCTCGACGGCGCCCTGCGCGAGGCGGCGAAGGTACCGGGTGTCGTCAACGTCACCCGGCCGGCATCCGTCGGTGCGGTGTCGTCGGACCGGACCATCGCGTACTCCGACGTCCGGTTCGCCGAGGAGGCCGCCGAGGTGCCCGAGGAGGCCAAGGACGAACTGGACACCGTGGTGCAGCCCCTGCGTGAAGCAGGGATGCAGGTCGAGCTGGGCGGATCGGCGATGCTTCCGCAGGCGGAGGCGGGAGGTCCGGCCGAACTGGTGGGTGTCGTCATCGCCTTCGTGGTCCTCGCCGTCGCGCTCGGCTCCCTCGTGGCGGCCGGACTGCCGCTGGTGACCGCGCTCCTGGGTGTGGCCGTCGGCGTGCTCGGCACGATGTTCGTCTCCCGCTTTGTGGAGATGACGGGCACCGCGACCGTACTGGCGCTGATGATCGGCCTGGCAGTCGGCATCGACTACGCGCTGTTTGTCATCTCCCGGCACCGCGAGCAACTCGTCGACCCGGACACCGGCTGGGAAGAGTCGATCGCACGCGCCACCGCCACGGCCGGCGGCGCGGTCGTGTTCGCCGGTGCCACGGTCGTCATCGCGCTGGCCGCATTGGCCATCACCGGTATCCCGTTCCTCACCGTCATGGGCCTGGCCGGCGCCGTGACCGTACTGATAGCCGTTCTGGTCGCCATCAGCCTGCTCCCGGCAGTACTCGGAGTGTTCGGCGAGCGGATGCGCCCGCGCCGCAAGCGGAAGGCCAAGGGCAGGGACCGTACCCCCGGCGCCTGGGGTCTGGCCTGGGCACGTACGGTCACCCGCGCACCCGCCGTCGTACTGCTCGTCGGTATCCTCGGCCTGCTCGCGCTCGCCCTGCCCGCCCGCGACCTGCGCCTCGGCCTGCCCAGCTTCGCCTCCCAGCCCGAGGCCACCACACAGCACAAGAGCTATGACCTGCTCACCGAGGGATTCGGACCCGGCTTCAACGCCACCCTCACCACCGTGGTGGACACCGGCGGGATCCCGCAGGGCGAGCGTCAGGCCACCTTGACCCAACTGCGCGGTGCGCTGGCCGCCGACAAGAACGTGGCCGCCGTCTCGCCCGTGGTGTCCGGCCCCTCCGGCGGCATCGTGGTCATGTCCGTCGTACCGAAGTCGAGCCCCGACGCCCAGGCCACCACCGACCTGGTCCACCGCATGCGCGACCAGGCACCCAAGGTCGCCGAGGCGGGCGGTGCCCTCTATGTCACCGGGCAGACGGCCATGGCCATCGATGTCGCCGGCAAGCTCGGCGACGCACTGCCCCTGTTCATCGGCGTCATCGTCCTCCTGGCCCTGATCCTGCTGGCCATCGCCTTCCGGTCGGTGCTCGTGCCGCTCAAGGCCGCGCTCGGCTTCCTGCTCTCGGTCGGTGCGAGCCTGGGCGCCGCGGTCTGGGTCTTCCAGCAGGGCCACCTGAACGGTCCGCTGGATGTGGCGGCCGCTGGTCCGGTCACCAGCTTCCTACCGGTACTGCTGATCGGTGTGCTCTTCGGGCTGGCCATGGACTACGAAGTGTTCCTCGTCAGCCGGATGCGTGAGCACTACGAGAACAGCAAGGATCCCGCCGAGGCGATCGCGCAGGGTGTCTCGCGCAGTGCAAGGGTCGTCGTGGCCGCCGCGCTGATCATGGTCGCGGTCTTCGGCGGATTCATCTTCAACGAGGACCCGATCATCAAGTCCATCGGCTTCGCACTCGCCTTCGGCGTGTTCGTCGACGCCTTCGTCGTCCGCATGACGCTCGTGCCCGCGGCCATGGCTCTCCTCGGGCGGCGCGCCTGGAGCATGCCCGGGTGGCTCGACCGGCTGCTCCCGGACGTCGACATCGAGGGCGCACGGCTGCCGGCCGCGAAGCCGGCCGAACCCGCCACCGGCGCGGCGGGCAACACGCGGAAGGACTCGTCGGAGGACATGGGCGCCGTCCGGGTCTGACCCAGTCGGCGGCGGCCCTTCCGCCCTCGCCAATGTTGACACTGCATACTTTCACCCGTAATGTATGCAGCGTCAACATTCGGCTCGGGTATAGGCCACCAAAGTCGGGCATTCTTGCCGTGCCCGGTATCGCGTGACGGTGCGTTTTGACGCATGTTGGCGCCGGCCGCCCCGGGGCAGCGTGCCGCGAGCACTCTGCCCCCGGTCGCCGTAGGAGCCCTTCACCCCCAGTCGTAGGAGCGGAGAACCATGAAGGCTGTATCGATCAAGGAACCCGGTGGCCCCGAGGTCCTGGAGTGGATCGACGTCGAGGACCCGACACCCGGCGCAGGGGAAGTGGTCGTCGACGTGGCGGCCGGCGCCCTGAACCGGGCAGATGTCATGCAGCGGTGGGGCCTCTACCCGCTGGAGCCGGGCACTTCCCCATACCCGGGGCTCGAAGTCTCGGGCCGTATCAGTGCCGTGGGCGAGGGAGTCACCGGCTGGCAGATGGGCGACGAGGTCTGCGCCCTGCTGACCGGGGGCGGCTACGCGCAGAAGGTCGCCGTGCCCGCGGGGCAGCTGCTGACCATCCCCAAGGGGGTTGGCCTGGTCGAGGCGGCCGGTCTGCCGGAGGTCGCCTCGACGGTGTGGTCCAACCTCGTCATGACCGCGGGCCTGAAGGCGGGCGAGACCCTCCTCGTGCACGGCGGCGCCGGTGGTGTGGGCACCTCGGCGATCCAGATTGCCAAGGCCCTGGGAGCCCGTGTCGTCACCACCGTCGGCGGGCCGGAGAAGGCCGCCCAGGTCCGGGAGTTGGGTGCCGATGTGGCCGTCGACTACCGCACCGAGGACTTCACCGAGCACGGCCCCTACGACGTGATCCTCGACGTCATCGGCGGCGCCTACCTGGACCGCAACATCGGATCCCTGGCGGCCGACGGCCGCCTGGTCGTCATCGGCCTGCAGAACGGACTCGAAGGCCAGCTCAACCTCGCCGAGATCGTCTTCAAGCGGATCTCCGTGTACGGCACCACCCTGCGTACCCGCTCCAAGGAGCAGAAGGCCGCCATCGTCGCCGAGGTACAGAACAACGTCTGGCCGATGATCGAGAACGGCACCGTCCGGCTCGTCATCGACAAGACCCTGCCCATGGCCGACGCCGCCGAGGGGCACCGGCTCATGGAAGCCGGAGGCCACCTCGGCAAGATTCTCCTGGTCAACGACGAAGGCGTATGACGCTTTCGGCACCAGAGGCGAGCCCGTCCGCCCGGTCCCGGCCCGAAGTGCCAGAGAAGTCCCAGGAGGCCGCCGCGCTCCCTCGGGACCCGCATCGGCGCAGGTCACGCGAAGTGCGGCGGCATCTGAGCGCGGCGGCATCCGCCGTCAGATGTCCCGAAAGATCTCGATCTGTGCCCCCACCGAGTTCAGCCGCTCCGCCAGATCCTCGTAACCCCGGTTGATGACATAGACGTTGCGCAGCACAGAGGTGCCGTCGGCGGCCATCATGGCGAGGAGGACGACCACGGCGGGGCGCAGGGCGGGCGGGCACATCATTTCGGCGGCGCGCCAGCGGGTCGGGCCGTCGACCAGGACGCGGTGCGGGTCGAGCAACTGGAGCCTGCCACCGAGGCGGTTGAGGTCGGTGAGGTAGATGGCGCGGTTGTCGTAGACCCAGTCGTGGATCAGGGTCTGGCCCTGGGCGGCGGCGGCGATGGCCGCGAAGAAGGGGACGTTGTCGATGTTGAGGCCCGGGAAGGGCATCGGGTGGATCTTGTCGATGGGCGCCTCCAGTTTGGAGGGACGCACGGTGAGGTCCACCAGGCGGGTGCGGGCGTTGTCCGCGACGTACTCGGCCGAACGGTCGTGGTCCAGGCCCATCTCCTCCAGGACCGCGAGTTCGATCTCCAGGAACTCGATCGGCACCCGGCGTACGGTCAGTTCGGAGCCGGTGACCACCGCGGCGGCCAGCAGGCTCATCGCCTCGACCGGGTCCTCGGAGGGGGAGTAGTCCACGTCCACGTCGATCTCCGCGACGCCGTGCACGGTGAGGGTCGTGGTGCCGATGCCGTCGACGCGTACGCCGAGTGCCTCCAGGAAGAAGCACAGGTCCTGGACCATGTAGTTGGAGGAGGCGTTGCGGATGATGGTCTTGCCGTCGTAACGGGCGGCGGCCAGCAGGGCGTTCTCGGTCACGGTGTCGCCGCGCTCGGTCAGCACGATGGGGCGGCCGGGGGCGATGTCGCGCTCCACCTCGGCGTGGTACAGGCCCTCGGTCGCCGTGATGTCCAGGCCGAACCGGCGCAGGGCGATCATGTGCGGTTCGATGGTGCGGGTGCCCAGGTCGCAGCCGCCCGCGTAGGGCAGCTTGAAGTGGTCGAGGCGGTGCAGCAGCGGGCCGAGGAACATGATGATCGAGCGGGTGCGGCGGGCCGCGTCCGCGTCGATGGCGTCGAGGTCGAGCTTGGCGGGCGGGACGATCTCCAGGTCCACCCCGTCGTTGATCCAGCGGGTGCGCACGCCGATCGAGCCGAGCACTTCGAGGAGCCGGTAGACCTCCTCGATACGGGCCACCCGGCGCAGCACCGTCCGGCCGTTGTTGAGCAGCGAGGCACACAGCAGGGCGACACAGGCGTTCTTGCTCGTCTTGACGTCGATGGCGCCCGAGAGGCGGCGGCCGCCGACGACTCTCAGGTGCATCGGGCCCGCGTAACCGAGCGAGACGATCTCGCTGTCCAGGGCCTCGCCGATCCGCGCGATCATCTCAAGGCTGATGTTCTGGTTTCCGCGTTCGATCCGGTTGACCGCGCTCTGACTTGTGTTGAGCGCTTCCGCCAACTGCGACTGGGTCCAGCCCCGGTGCTGCCGGGCGTCACGGATGAGCTTGCCGATGCGTACGAGGTAGTCGTCTGCCATGACGGCAGGCTATCTCAGATATGAGATGCCGTCCGCGTGGCGGGGCCGATCGGGTGAGCCCCTTGTGTCGCGCCCGCGGCACCTTTGACGCTCCGTCGGGTCTCCGGCGGCGCGCTCACCGGGCACGGGCCGTGGCTGCCGTCGCCTTCGGCGGGATCTCACCCGCCGCCGACAACGGCTCCCGGTCGCGGGTGGCGCGCGCCAGTCGGCGGGCCGTTTCGGCGAACAGTCCCACCGTGCCTCCCCCTTCGCCTGCCCGCCACATGAGTCCGTAACCGAACGGCGCGGCATCGGCCAGCGGCAGGTACGTAACGCCGGGCCGGGCGAAGTAGGCAGCCGTGTGGGCGGCGACGATCAGGGCGCCGCGACCGCCGGAGACGAGGGTCAGTGCCTCCTGGAGGCTGGTGACTTCCAGGCCGTGGTGGACCGGGCGGCCCGAGGGCGTGTGGCGGGGCATCCGCTCGTCCAGCCAGTGGCCGGGTGTGTCGGCGGGCAGCGAGAGCAGGGTGAGGTCGCCGAGGTCCTCCAGGTCGAGGAACTCGCGTTGGGCCAGGGGGTGTTGGGATGGCAGGGCCAGTGCCCGGGTCTCGGTGAAGAGCACCGGGCCGCCCTCCACGTCGGCCTCCCGCGCCGGGAAGTCGGTGAGCTGTACGTCGAAGTCCCCTCTGCGCAAAGGCCCGTAGGGATCGGCGAAGGGCACCTCGCAGATCTCCACGCGCAGTCCGGGGTGCTCGACGCGCAGCACATCGGCGGCGCGCATCGCGTGTTCGCCCGCGAGCGGGGTCGTGAAACCGACGTGCAGCAGACCGCTGTGGCTGCGTGCCGCAGCCACGGCACGGTCGAGGGCGGAGCGGATCCCGCGGTGGTGCGGGGCCAGGTCCGCGTACAACTGGCCGCCCAGTGCGGTGAGTTCGACCCTGCGGCTCGTACGGTCGAACAGGCGCCCGCCCACGCGCCGTTCCAGGCGCTGCACCAGCTGGCTCACCCGTGCCCGGGACAGCCGCATCCGCTCGGCCGTGCGGCCGAAGTGCAACTCCTCGGCGAGCAGCAGAAAACACTCGAGTTCCTCGCGTTCCACGGCCACCCTCCGCCTCGCGTCCGATCGGTAAGCCTGGCTGAACGAACAGCGTGCGGTTCGCCGTTGTTCCGCCCGGCCCGCCGCCGGAGGGTGGAGTCACAGCCAACTCCCTTACTTCTGCGAGGAATTGCGATGACTTCGCCTGCTTCGAGAAACTCGCTGACGGCACGCCAATGGGCCGTGCTCTTCGTCCTGTGCGGCGCGATCTTCCTGGAGGGCATCGACGTCGCTATGCTGAACGTCGCCCTGCCCTCCATCCGGGCCGATCTCGGCCTGTCCACCGGCGAGTTGCAGTGGGTGATGAGCGCCTATGTCCTCGGCTACGGCGGCTTCATGCTGCTCGGCGGCCGGGCCGCGGACCTGTTCGGGCGACGTACGGTCTTCATCGCCTCGCTCACCGTCTTCCTGCTCTTCTCCGGCCTCGGCGGTCTCGCCGACGAGGGCTGGACACTGATCCTGGCCCGCTTCGTCACCGGCGTCGCCGCCGCGTTCATGACGCCCGCCGGACTCTCCCTGATCACCACCGGCTTCGCCGAGGGCCCCGAGCGCAACCGCGCGCTGATCGTCTACTCGGCCACCGGAGCGGCGGGCTTCTCCACCGGTCTGGTCATCGGCGGGCTGCTCACCTCGCTCGGCTGGCGCTGGGTCTTCTTCGCGCCCGTCGTGCTCTCCGCCCTCATCCTGTGCGCGGCGCTCGCCAGCATTCCGCGCACGCCGCGGCCCGACGCCGCCGGACGCGTCGACGTCGCCGGAGCGATCACCGGCACCGGAGCGATCGTGCTGCTCGTCCTCGCCGTCGAACGCGCCGCACACAGCGGCCTCGGTCTCACCTCGGCGGTACTCGGCGCCGGACTGCTCCTGCTGCTCGCCTTCGTGCTCGTCGAGCGGCGCTCGGCAACTCCCTTGGTACGCCTGGGAATTCTGCGCAGCGCGTCGCTCGTGCGGGCCAATCTCGCCGCGCTGCTGTTCTCGGCCGGGTTCTTCGGCTTCCAGTTCCTGGTCGTGCTCTACCTCCAGGAACTGCGCGACTGGTCGACGCTGCGGACCAGCCTGGCGATGATCGTCATCGGCGTCGACGCGATCCTGGCGCCCACCCTCACCCCGCGCCTGGTGGCCCGCTTCGGCAACGGCCGGGTGATCGTGGTCGGCCTGCTGCTCGCGGCGGCCTCGTACGCGCTGTTCCTGCCGGTGACCGAGGACTGGTCGTACGCGGCGATGTTCCCCAGCCTGATCGTGCTCGGTCTGTCCTTCACGCTCACCTACGGGCCGCTGACGATCGTGGCCACCGAGGGCATCGCCGAGGAGGAGCAGGGTCTGGCGGGCGGGCTGTTCTACACCTCGTTCCAGTTCGGCGCGGCGCTCGGCCTCTCGGCGGCCACCGCCGTCAACGTCGCGGCCACCGACACGGGCAGTACGGCCGGACTCCTCGACGGCTACCGGGCCGGACTCCTCGTCCCGCTGGCCGCGGCTCTGCTCGCGGTCGCGGTCAGCCTGCCGGGCCTGCGGAGCGCCCGGAGCGTCGTCGTCGCCGGGAAGGAAGCGGCCCCGGGCGAAACGCCGGGCGCGGCCGGGATGCCGAGTGCGGCGGGCGCGCCGGATGCGGCCAAGGGCGCGGGAGAGGCGGCAACCCGATCGGCCCCGTGACGGCGAACGCGTTTCGCTCGCTCACCGGTGGTCCTCGACAGCGGCGCCGGACGGGCGCCGCTGTGCCGCCTGCGTAGATCGGGTCGGCCGGGGTTTGTCGAGGTGGGAGCCGTGAGGGGGCCGCGCGGCGCGACGAGGAGGGTCCGCGCATGACCGAGCGGCGGCGATGTACTAGAGTTATCTCGACATCGAGATATCTACGAGGCACACCGCAGCCGCCACTTGGTAAGGGTGACCTTACTTAGTCTTGCCTCAGTAAGCCAGTCGGAAGCTGTGACGGCAGGATGCGGTGGAACGCGCACACATATGAAGGAGACTGTCGTGTCGGCGAACAGCTTCGACGCCCGCAGCACGCTGCGCGTGGGCGACGAGTCGTACGAGATCTTCAGGCTGGACAAGGTCGAGGGCTCCGCTCGCCTTCCCTACAGCCTGAAGGTTCTCCTTGAGAACCTGCTCCGCACCGAGGACGGCGCGAACATCACCGCCGACCACATCCGGGCGCTCGGCGGCTGGGACTCGCAGGCCCAGCCCAGCCAGGAGATCCAGTTCACGCCGGCCCGCGTGATCATGCAGGACTTCACCGGTGTTCCCTGCGTGGTGGACCTCGCCACCATGCGCGAGGCGGTCAAGGAGCTGGGCGGCGACCCGGCGAAGATCAACCCCCTCGCCCCGGCCGAGCTGGTCATCGACCACTCCGTCATCGCCGACAAGTTCGGCACCAACGACGCCTTCACCCAGAACGTCGAGCTGGAGTACGGCCGCAACAAGGAGCGCTACCAGTTCCTGCGCTGGGGCCAGACCGCCTTCGATGAGTTCAAGGTCGTCCCGCCCGGCACCGGCATCGTCCACCAGGTCAACATCGAGCACCTGGCCCGCACCGTCATGGTCCGCAACGGACAGGCCTACCCGGACACCCTGGTCGGCACCGACTCGCACACCACCATGGTCAACGGCCTCGGTGTGCTCGGCTGGGGCGTCGGCGGCATCGAGGCCGAGGCCGCGATGCTCGGCCAGCCGGTCTCGATGCTGATCCCGCGCGTCGTCGGCTTCAAGCTGACCGGCGAGCTCAAGCCCGGCACCACCGCCACCGACCTGGTGCTCACCATCACCGAGATGCTCCGCAAGCACGGTGTGGTCGGCAAGTTCGTCGAGTTCTACGGCGAGGGCGTCGCCGCCACCTCGCTGGCCAACCGCGCCACCATCGGCAACATGTCGCCGGAGTTCGGCTCCACCGCCGCGATCTTCCCGATCGACGACGAGACCCTGAACTACCTGCGCCTGACCGGCCGTGACGCGCAGCAGGTCGCGCTCGTCGAGACGTACGCCAAGGAGCAGGGCCTGTGGCTGGACCCGGCCGCCGAGCCGGACTTCTCCGAGAAGCTGGAGCTGGACCTCGCCACGGTGGTCCCGTCCATCGCCGGTCCCAAGCGTCCGCAGGACCGCATCGTTCTGGCCAACGCCTCCCAGCAGTTCGCCCAGGACGTGCGCAACTACGTGAGCGAGGACGAGGAGGCGGGCAAGGAGTCCTTCCCGGCCTCCGACGCCCCGGCCTCGGCCAACGGTGTGCCGACCCGTCCGACCACGGTGACGGCCCCCGACGGCTCGACCTACGAGATCGACCACGGCGCCGTCACCGTCGCCGCGATCACCTCCTGCACCAACACCTCGAACCCCTACGTCATGGTGGCCGCCGCGCTGGTCGCCAAGAAGGCGGTCGAGAAGGGCCTGACCCGTAAGCCCTGGGTCAAGACCACCCTGGCCCCCGGCTCCAAGGTCGTCACCGACTACTTCGACAAGGCGGGCCTGACCCCCTACCTCGACAAGGTCGGCTTCAACCTGGTCGGCTACGGCTGCACCACCTGCATCGGCAACTCCGGCCCGCTGCCGGAGGAGGTCTCCAAGGCGGTCAACGAGCACGACCTGGCCGTGACCTCGGTGCTCTCCGGCAACCGCAACTTCGAGGGCCGGATCAACCCCGACGTCAAGATGAACTACCTGGCCTCCCCGCCGCTGGTCGTCGCGTACGCCCTCGCGGGTTCCATGAAGGTGGACATCACCAAGGACGCCCTGGGCATCGACCAGGACGGCAAGCCGGTCCACCTCGCGGACATCTGGCCGACCGAGGCCGAGGTCAACGACGTCGTCGCCAACGCCATCGGCGAGGACATGTTCAACAAGTCCTACCAGGACGTCTTCGCGGGCGACGCCCAGTGGCAGGCGCTGCCGATCCCGACCGGCAACACCTTCGAGTGGGACGCCGAGTCCACCTACGTCCGCAAGCCCCCGTACTTCGAGGGCATGCAGATGGAGCCGGCGCCCGTCAAGGACATCTCCGGCGCCCGTGTGCTCGCCAAGCTGGGCGACTCGGTCACCACCGACCACATCTCCCCGGCCGGTGCGATCAAGGCCGACACCCCGGCCGGCACGTACCTCACCGAGCACGGTGTGGAGCGTCGTGACTTCAACTCCTACGGCTCCCGCCGAGGCAACCACGAGGTCATGATCCGCGGCACCTTCGCGAACATTCGCCTCCGCAACCAGATCGCGCCGGGCACCGAGGGCGGCTACACCCGCGACTTCACGCGGTCCGCCGAAGGTGAAGGAGGTGCGCCGGTCTCCTTCATCTACGACGCCTCGCGCAACTACATCGACCAGGGCATCCCGCTGGTCGTCCTCGCGGGTAAGGAGTACGGCTCCGGTTCCTCGCGCGACTGGGCGGCCAAGGGCACCGCGCTGCTCGGCGTCAAGGCCGTCATCGCCGAGTCCTACGAGCGCATCCACCGCTCGAACCTCATCGGCATGGGCGTACTGCCGCTCCAGTTCCCGGAGGGCGCCTCGGCCGAGGCCCTTGGCCTGACCGGTGAGGAGACCTTCTCCTTCGCCGGAGTGACCGAGCTGAACAACGGCACCACCCCGCGCACGGTCAAGGTCACCACCGACACCGGTGTCGAGTTCGACGCGGTGGTCCGTATCGACACCCCCGGTGAGGCCGATTACTACCGCAACGGTGGCATCATGCAATACGTGCTGCGCAACCTGATTCGCGGTTAGTTCCCGCGCCGCGCGAGCGGCACAGGAGCCACGTGGAGGGCCGCATCCCCGGATTCGGGGGTGCGGCCCTTTTCGTGTGCCACACGGCGGGGTACGCACCCTTCGCGCGTCGCCGCGAGGCCGAATCCTGCGGTGGCGGAGGGTGGGGCGGACACGTATTTCTGAAGGATGAACTGGCGCGGCGAAAGGAGCTCCGTGCAGGTCTGGCCGAAAATTGCCGAGGTCTCAACTCGGGAAAGACTGACGGTCAACCCTGCACCCGATCTTGCTCCCGTTTCGCAAGTGGACTATACCTATCGGCACACCAACTGGCCGTCGACCGCCAGAGGGACGGCCAGGGGCCGGTGGAGCCGTACGCATGGGGGCGTCGCTCCGGTCCGCAACGAACCCCTGGCCACGGAGCACCAGTAACACAACCGCTCGAATCGCCGCGGTGCCGGAAGGGTCCGGTTCACCGCCTGAGTCCTGGAGAAGGCGAGGACTTAGCATGGGTTCCACTTCCGACAACAGTCACGAAGGCGTCGGCCGCCGCGATCTGATCAAGCGGTCCGCCGCACTCGGCCTGATCGCCGTACCCACGATGGGTTTCCTGTCCGCCTGCGCGAGCAGCGACAGCGGTGGCGAGGACAAGGTCAAGGACGGCAAGAAGTCCGCCAAGAACCCGCTGGGTGTCAACGACACCGCGGGCCTCGAAGTGGTCATCTTCGACGGTGGCTTCGGTGACCAGTACGCCATCGACGCCGAGGCGATCTACAAGAAGAACTACCCGAAGGCCAAGGTCAGCCACCGCGGCATCCAGAAGATCCAGACCGAGCTGCAGCCGCGCTTCAACGGCGGCACCCCGCCGGACCTGATCGACAACTCCGGCAGCGCGCAGATGGACCTCGGTGTCCTGGTGAGCAAGAAGCAGCTCACCGACATCACCCCGCTGATGGACGCGCCCTCCCTCGACGACCCGAACGTCAAGGTGCGCGACACCCTGCGCCCCGGCGTCCTGGAGATGGGCCAGTTCGACGGCGACGCGGTGTGGGTCATGTACTACGCGTACACCGTCTACGGCATCTGGTACTCCCAGACCAACCTCGAGAAGCTCGACGCCGAGTACCCCGAGACCTGGGACGACATGCTCGCCCTGTGCGCCAAGGCGAAGAAGCAGGGCGTCGCCGGCTGGACGTACCCGGGTGTCTACCCGTACTACATGCCGTTCTCGCTCTTCGCCTTCATCGGCAAGATCGGTGGCCGCGAGGTCCTCGACGCGATCGACAACCTGGAGCCGAACGCCTGGAAGCACCCGGCGGTCAAGGCGGCCTTCGACGCGTACTACGAGCTGGTCCGCAAGGGCTACCTCCTCAAGAACAGCTCCGGTTACACGCACATCCAGGCCCAGACCGCGTGGAACCAGGGCAAGGCGCTGTTCATCCCGAACGGTTCCTGGGTGGAGAACGAGTCCTCCAAGACCACGCCCAAGGACTTCAAGCTGGCGGTCGGAGCGCACCCGAGCCTCGACAAGAGCGACAAGATGCCCTACGGCACCATCTGGGCCAGCGGCGGCGAGCCCTTCATCGTCCCGGCCAAGGCCAAGAACCCGGTCGGCGGCATGGAGCAGTTGCGCATCATGCTCGGCAAGGAGTCCGCGCGGAACTTCTCCAAGCAGGTCTCCTCGCTCACCTCGGTCAAGGGCAGTGAAGAGGGCCTGACGCTTCCGCCCGGCCTCACCTCGGCCGTCGCCGCGCTCGACAAGGCCGGTGACAACGTCCTCAACCCGCGGCTGCAGGACTGGTACGTCGAGCTCAACAAGCAGCGGATCGGCGTCGGCTGTCTCGGCGAGCTGATGGCCGGCCGTATGACGCCGGACGAGGCCATCAAGAAGATCCAGAAGTTCGCGGACGAGACCGCGAACGACAGCGACATCGTGAAGTTCAAGCACGCGTGAGTACGTGTTCCCAGCGGCGGCAACAACGCAGAGACCAGGACCGGTAGATCATGCAGCACGGCAAGTACCGTTTCATCGCGGGATTCCTCGTACTCCCGCTGGCCTTGTATGCAGTCTTCGTCATCTGGCCGTTCATCCAGGCGATCTACTATTCGTTCACGGACTGGACCGGTCTGAGTTCGGACTTCCAGATGGTGGGATTCCGCAACTACGAGAAGATGCTCGACGACGAAGTGTTCTGGAAAGCGCTCCAGCACAGCGTCCTCTTGGCGCTGTTGCTGCCGCTGGTGACGCTCTCACTGGCGCTGTTCTTCGCCTACATGCTCAATGTCGGCGGGCGGCGGCGTAAGAACTCCACTGTCGGCGGTGTACGCGGGGCGGGCTTCTACAAGATCGCCTACTTCTTCCCGCAGGTACTGTCCATCGCCATCATCGCCCTGCTTTTCCAGTTCGCCTACAACCCCGGAAACGGCGCCATCAACGGCGCCCTCGACATGGTCGGGGTGGAGGGACCGAACTGGCTGGGCGACCCGGACATCGCCCTGTGGTCCGTCACGGCCGTTCTGGTGTGGAGCACCGTCGGATTCTTCGTGGTGCTCTTCTCCGCGGGCATGGCGTCCATCCCGAAGGACTTCTACGAAGCCGCGCTCCTCGACGGCGCGAGCCGGGTCACCACCTTCTTCAAGATCACCCTGCCCCTGCTGTGGGACACCGTGCAGTCCGCCTGGGTCTACATGGGGATCCTGGCGCTCGGCGCGGAGGCGTTCGCCGTCGTGCAGATCATGACCGTCGGCCCCGGAGGCCCGGCGGACTCGACGACGGTCCTGCCGCTGTACGTGTACCAGAAGGCATTCTCGGGCGGTCAGGCCGCCTACGCGACAACGATCGGTGTCGCCCTGCTCTTCGTGACGCTGCTCTTCGCGGCGATCGTGATGCGGCTGGGCCGGCGCGAGCGGCTGGAGTTCTGATGAAGACGACCGACACCCCTCCCGCGGCTCCGCTGGAGGACCAGCCGCCGCAGGTGAACAAGACCGCCCCGGAGCCCGCCCGTAAGAAGCAGGGCGCGGGTGAAGGCGTCCTGAACCTCTTCTCGCACGGTGTCCTGATCATCTGGGCGATCCTGGTGGTCTCGCCACTGCTGTGGGCCGTGATGACCTCGTTCAAGAAGGACAAGGACATCTTCGGGTCCCCGTGGTCGCTGCCGGACAAGCTGCACTTCGAGAACTGGTCGCGTGCGTGGTCCGACGCGCACATGAGCGACTACTTCCTGAACACCGTTCTGGTGGTGGCCTGTTCGCTGGTGGGCACCCTGGTGCTCGGCTCGATGGCGGCCTATGTACTGGCCCGGTTCGAGTTCCCGGGGAGGCAGTTCATCTACTACCTCTTCATCGGTGGCATGAGCTTCCCCATCATGCTGGCGCTCGTGCCGTTGTTCTACGTCATGAACAACACCGGTCTGCTGAACACCCTGCACGGCCTGGTCCTGGTGTACATCGCCTACTCCCTGCCGTTCACGGTCTTCTTCCTGACCTCCTTCTTCCGGACGCTGCCGAACTCGGTGGCGGAGGCGGCGTTCGTCGACGGTGCCTCGCACACCCGGACCTTCTTCCAGATCATGCTGCCCATGGCCAAGCCGGGCCTGATCAGCGTGGGCATCTTCAACTTCCTCGGGCAGTGGAACCAGTACATGCTGCCGACGGTCCTCAACACGGACCCGGACCGGAAGGTGCTCTCCCAGGGTCTGGTCGAACTCGCGGTCAGCCAGGGGTACAAGGGCGACTGGTCCGGTCTGTTCGCCGGTCTGGTGATGGCGATGCTGCCGGTGCTCGCCGCCTACATCATCTTCCAGCGACAGGTGGTGCAGGGCCTCACGGCGGGCGCCGTGAAGTAACCCGACGTCCGTCCGAGCGCCCGGTACCACGATGTGCCGGGCGGTCCGGAATCCGAATGCGCGGCTCCTTTGTGGGGGGTGCCGCGCATTCGGCGTTCCCGGGGAGGGGGCGCATGGCTGAGCGGGTGCGTACGGGGCCCGGTGGGTGCGTACGGCCCGGGCCGCACGCACCCACCGAACTCGCCCTGTCAGCGCAGCAGTTCCACCTCCGCGACATCCGCGGGCGTGTCGAACACCAGCCGGTAGCTGCGGTACGTACCCGGTCGCGGAACCGAGAAGACCCGGGTCTGGCCGGTCCAGTCGAAGTCCTGGTCGCGCCGCCGGTCCAGGCTCGTAAACCGCTTCCCGTCGTGCGAGCCCTGAAGGGTCCAGCCGCGCGGTGCGGCCCCCTTGTCGGCCGAGGTGAGCGTGTACTGCACCGCGCGCTCCGGCCCCGGCAGCGGGAGTTCGGCAGTGGCGGTGCGGGCCGAGGTGGCCGAGGTGTTGTCGGTCAGCGGGCCCGAGACCGGCAGGGCGTCGGTACGGGGCTCGGGCACCCGGTCGTCCTTGGTGATCGACTCCGGAGCCGCGTGCGCACCGCTGCCCCAGGCCGAGGGTCTCGGGCCCATGTCGAACTCCAGGACCGCGCCGCGGGCGAGCAGCTTGTGCGGCAGCGCGGTCGAGTTCCAGCGCTTGCCGTTGACCTTCAGGCCCTGCACATAGACGTTCTCGGCGCTGTTGTCGGGCGCCTTGACCACCAGGTCACGGCCGTTGTCCAGGTGCACGGTCGCCTTGGTGAACAGCGGGGAGCCGACGGCGTATTCACCGCTGCCCATCACCAGCGGGTAGAAGCCGAGCGCGGAGAAGAGGTACCAGGCCGACTGTTCGCCGTTGTCCTCGTCGCCGTGGTAGCCCTGCCCGATCTCGCTCCCGGTGTACAGCCGGGACAGCACCTCGCGCACCTTCTCCTGGGTCTTCCACGGCTGCCCCGCCGCGTCGTACATGTACGTGGCGTGGTGGGCGACCTGGTTGGAATGGCCGTACATGCCCATCCGTACGTCACGCGCCTCGGTCATCTCGTGGATGATGCCGCCGTAGGAACCGGCGAACTCGGGGGAGGCGGTCTCCGGGGTGGCGAAGTAGGTGTCGAGCTTCTCGCCCAGCGCCGCACGGCCGCCGTAGAGATTGGCCAGGCCCCGGCTGTCCTGGACCGCGGTGAAGGCATAGCCCCAGCCGTTGGTCTCGGTGTAGTCGTGGCCCCAGACGCGCGGGTCGTACTTCTTCGAGTCCAGCCGCCAGCCGCCCTTCTCGTCCTTGCCCTGGAAGAACCCGGCCTCGGAGTCGAAGAGATGGACGTAGTCGCGGGCGCGGTTCAGGAAGTACTCGGACTCCTCGCGGTAGCGCTTCTCGCCGGTCTTCTCGTACAGCGCCCGGCCCATCCGCGCGATGCCGTAGTCGTTGAGATAGCCCTCCAGCGCCCAGGACAGGCCCTCGTAGGTCTCGGTGCTGGTGTAGCCGAGGAACGGTGAGGTGCGCATGCCCTTGCGGCCGACGCCCGGTGTCGGCGGGACCACGGAGGCGTTCTTCACGGCGGCCCGGTACGCGGCCTCGGCGTCGAACTTCACGCCCTTGACGTACGCGTCGGCGAACGCGACGTCGGAGGAGGTGCCCGTCATCAGGTCCGCGTAGCCGGGCGAGGACCAGCGCGAGATCCAGCCGCCGTCCTTGTACTGCTGGACGAAGCCGTCCACCAGTTCACCCGCCTTGCCGGGGGTGAGCAGGGAGTACGCGGGCCAGGTGGTGCGATACGTGTCCCAGAAGCCATTGTTCACGTACGGCTTGCCCTCGACGATCTTGGCGCCGGTGTGGGTCGGGGTGTCCGGACGCTCCATCGGGGAGAACGGCGAGGCGTACTTGTGCGTTGAACCGACCTTCTCGAAACCGGAGTTGGGGTAGAGGTAGAGCCGGTAGAGGGAGGAGTACAGCGTGGTCCGCTGGTCCTCGCTCGCGCCCTCCACCTCGACCTTGCCGAGCAGCCGGTCCCACTGCGCGCGGGCGTCGTCGCGTACCGACTCGAAGGACCTGTCCTCGGGGATCTCCCGCTCCAGATTGGCCTTGGCCTGCTCGGTGCCGATCAGTGAGGTGGCCAGGCGCAGGGTGACGGTGCGGTCGGTACCGGCGTCGAAGCGCAGATGTCCCTTGACGCCCTCGGCGTGCCCGTCGGTGACCGGCTTGTCGAAGACGCCGTACACGAACAGCCGGGTGGCGCCCGTCGAAAGGCCCGACTTCACGTCCGAGAAGCCGGTGACAACGCCCTTGTCCTTGTCGAGGCTGAGCCCGCCCTGCTCGGAGACGTTGTCGAAGAGGACGCTCGCGTCGTCGCCGGGGAAGCGGAAGCGGAGCGCGGCGGCGTGGTCGGTCGGCGCCATCTCGGCCTTGATGCCGTTCTCGAAGCGCACCCCGTAGTAGTACGGCCGCGCCGTCTCGTTCTCGTGCCGGAAGGCGAGGGCACGGTCGGCGCGGGCGGTACGCGGGGAGCCGGGCGCCGCCGACGGCAGGAGCTGGAAGGTCTGGCGGTCGCCCATCCAGGGGCTCGGCTCGTGGCTGGCGCTGAGCGCCTCCATCGTCGGCAGGTTGTCGGCGTTGTTGTCGCGGGAGTAGTCGTACAGCCAGCTCAGGGAGCCCGCGTTGGTCACCGGCGTCCAGAAGTTGAAGCCGTGCGGCACCGCGGTCGCCGGGAAGGTGTTGCCGCGCGAGAAGGCGTTGGAGGAGTTGGTGCCGCGGCGGGTGTCGGCGTAGTCCGACAGATGCGCCTTGGGCTCCTCGCGCGGTGCCTTTCCGATCCGTACGTCGTCCAGCCAGCCGCGGAACTTGGCCGGTCCCTCGGGGGAGTCGTACGCCACCAGAACCCGGTCCACCGTCCGGCCCGCCGCCACACTCCCGATGTGCGAGGCGACCGCGTTCCACTGGTTCACGTACAGCCGCTTCGCCTCGCCCTGACCGCGCGGGGTGAGCGGGCCGCCGTGGCTGTCCTTCGCGCCGAGATCGCTGAGGTAACTGCCGTCGGTGAAGGCGAGATCGACACTGACGTGGGTGGCGTCGTAGTCGCGGTCGCCGTCCGCCATGCCCGGGAAGATCCGGTACGACAGCTCGGTGTCGCGCGCGACGGCCAGGTTCACGTCGAAGACCTTGTTGTACGAGTACGCCCGGCCCTTGGCCCTGTGGGTGCCGGTGTAGCGCAGCGCGCGCTTGCCGGTGAAGCCCACCCGGGCCTTGGCGGTGGGGGAGCCGGTGGGGCCGCGGTCGACCAGGGACAGCATGTCCTTGGGTACGGGCTCATCGGTCTCGCCCGTGGCCAGGCGCAGGTCGGCGAGCTGGGTGGCGTCCTTCGCGCCGTTGTTCTCGCTGATCTCGAACCGGAAGTGCCGGTAGGAAGCCGGTTCGGCGAGCTCGAACTTCCTTGTCTGGAAACGCTGTTCGAACTTCTCGCCGGTGCGGGTGTCCAGCGTCTTCCAGTCCTTGCCGTCGGTGGAGCCCTGGAGCGTGAAGTCGCTCGGGTCCCGTTCGGCGAAGTCGTTGGCCGAGGTGAGCGCGTAGGTGGTGATCTCGGCAGGTTCCTCCAGCGTGTACTCGATCCAGCCGGTCGGCTTCAGGGTGAGCCACTTGGTGCCGGGCGCGCCGTCGAGCAGGTTCTCCTTGGTCTCGCCACCGGCCGTGTTCTCGTCGCTGGCCCTGACCTCGGCCACCTTGTCGCTGACGTCGCCGGGAAGTCCGCCGCTGTATCCGCCGTCCACACCGTGCGCGCGCGGTGAGCCGTCCGGCCCCGTCTCCACGGTGCTGACCCAGTCGGGCGCGGGCTGGCCCGCCTCGAAGGAAGTGCTGAACTCCCGTTCGGTGGCGGGTTCCTGGGCGGGCAGTGTGATCGCGGCGCTCTCGGCCGTGGCGAGCAGCAGCAGGGCGGCCGCACCCACGGCGGCCCGGTACCCGGTCGCGGGTCTTGGTTTCAACGGCATGCGTAGGGGCCTCCGAGCACTTGGACACACATGGACAACGTTGTCGGGCGGTAGTGCCGGATCAGTTGTGGCCCAAGTGACCTTTGTTGTCAAGGGTATTGGCGGGAGGTCGGATCATGTCCGTGCGCGCCGGGGGCGGTCGGCCGGGGGCCCGACCGGCTGAGCTTCGGGCGCCGGACCGGTTGAGCGCCCTGCGCCGGACCGCCTCAGCCGAGCAGTCGCGAGGCCATCTCCGCGAGCGGCTCCTCCAGCGCGCGCAGACCGTCGATGTCGTTCGCGACGATCCTGTCGGTGGCCAGTTGCGCCGCGGCGGAGACCACGGCCTCACAGAGGAACCGGGCCTCGTCCGACTCGCGGTGGAAGATCTCCGCGATGGCTTCCGCGTACTGCATGTGCGCGGCCCGGCGCCGCTCGAAGGCCTCGGGGCCCACGGCGTAGACCTCGACGAGGAACAGCCGGGCCAGTGCGGGCTGGTCGGCCACGGCCTGGAGATACTTGCGCAGCAGTTCCCGGAAGATGTCCGCGGGCGGGCGGTCCCAGTCCGTGACGGAGTCCGGCAGCCGGGAGATGAACTGAAGGGCGCTGTCCAGGGCCTGGAGGAAGCAGTCCTCCTTGGAGCGGAACTGCTGGTAGAAGGTCTCGCGTGACACGCCCGCGCGTTTGATGATCGCCGAGACCGGGGTGCCGATGTAGCCCTTCTCGCGCATGGCGTCGGCCATGGCGGCCATCATCCGGTTGCGCTGCGAGGTGACGACCTGCTCACGGGAGAGCCGGTGCCGGCCGCTGGGCAGCGGACCGGCCGGTGGAGCGTCCCGTGAGGTCCTCATCACGTCTTGGGTGCCTCCGCTCGGCGAGTCCGGTCGGGCTCCAGCCGGAGCACTCTGAGTGTGGTGGCCAGCATGTCGTAGTGGCCGACCAACAGCAGGAGCTCGATCGTAGCGGCATCGTCGAGATGTGCCCTCAGGGCATTCCATTCCGTTTCGTCGAGGTCGCCCCGCCCGAGCAGCGCGTCCGTCGCGTTCAGCAGGCTCAGCTCGCGTTCCGTCCAGCCGGTCGCCCCGGGCCCCTTGCGCACGCGCTCGACGTCCGCGGCCGTCACCCCCGCCCGGCGGCCGAGACGGACGTGGTGCGCGAACTCGTAGGCGCACTCGCGCAGATGGGCCACCCGCAGGATCACCAGCTCCGACTCGCGGCGGGGCAGCCGCCCGCCCGGCATCAGCCGTCCGGCGAAGCGCAGCCAGCCCCAGAACAGGCGGCGGTTGCGGCCGAGGACCCGGAACAGTGCCGGTGGTTCGGTGCCGGTCACCCTTCCGGCCAGGGCGCTGAAGGCCCAGATGGGGAATCCGGTCTCGGCGCGGCGGCCGGGGCGGATGCGCGGGGCGCTCATCGCTTTGCCGCCGGGCTCTGGTCTCCGGTTCGCGGCGGTCGCTCGTGGCGGGCCGGTGCGAGCAGCCGGTGGAAGGCGCGGTTGAGGGCGTGCATCGCGGCGGCGTAGAGGGGCGGCGCCCACCGTTGCAGGAGGTGCAGTGCGCGTACGGCGCCGGAGGTGTGGACGAGGTATGTGTTCCGGGCGACCGCGTCGAGGATGCGGGCCGCGACCTCCTCGGGCGCCGCCGCCGTACGACGGAAGCCCGCCCGCAACCGGCGGAAGCTGCTGCTGTCCTCGTCGATGCCGCGCACTCGTACGGTGTCGACGAGCGGGGTGTCGACCGCGCCGGGGCAGACCAGGCTGACCCCGATGCCATGGCGCCCGAGGTCGAAGCGCAGGACCTCGCTCACTCCGCACAGGCCCGACTTTCCCGCCGTGTAGGCCGCGTGCCAGGGGAGCCCGAGCAGACCGGCCGCGGAAGCGACGTTGACCAGATGGCCGCCGCGGCGTGCCGCCACCATCGGCGGCACGAACGCGGAGATGACGTGCACCGGGCCCATCAGGTTGACGTCGACCATGCCCCGCCAGTCGTCCGGGGTCAGTTCGCTCACGGATCCCCAAGTGGCCGCGCCCGCCGCGTTGATCACGAGGTCCATCGGGCCCTCGGCGGCCGAATGCACATGACGGGCGAGGGCGTCCACGGCGTCCCGGTCGGTGAGGTCGGCGCTCTCGGCGTGTACGACGCGGCCGCCCTCGGCCCGCAACTCCGAGGCCAGCGCCGCCAGTTTGGGCCCGTCGAGGTCGGTCAGGAAGAGCAGGGCGCCGTCCCGCGCGGCGAGCCGGGCGGTGGCCCGGCCGATGCCGCCCGCGGCGCCCGTGAGGAGCACGTTCCGGCCGTGCAGATGGCTGAGGTCGGGTCGGCGCATGGCACTCCTCGGGGAGGGTGGGGCCGTGAGGGGGAGCTGCGGGGTGGGCGTGAGGGTGCGGCTGCGGGGGTGAGGCTGTGGGGTGGTGGCCGGTGGGACGCGAGGAGTCCTCGCGTCCCACCGGTCCTGTCCCGCCTTCTTCCGCCCGGGTGGGTCGTCTCGTCCGTTCGTTCCTGCCGGTCAGGAGTCCTCGCGGCGCGGGATCTCCACGCGGACGGGGTCGGCGCCTCGGTGGCTCACCTCGGCCTCGTGCTCCATGTGCCCTCCGGTCAGCAGCGTCCATGCGTACGCGGGGCGCGTACAGACCTGGCTGTGCTTGGTCACCTCGTCACCGCCCTTGACGGTGCCGAAGGAGACCGGCTCGGAGGTCACCGTGCCGAGGTCGAGGCCGAACAGGTCCCGCACCTTGGTACGGAAGACGATCTCCCCCTCGGTGACCGGCTGTTCGCCGGTGTTGGCCAGGGTGAGGGCGATGTCCTCGCACCACACGTGGTCGCCGGGGTTCCGCTTCGGGTCGCGGACCTCGAGACCGGCCGCGGTCTCGGGCGGCGTGGGATCGGGCGCGGGCGGGGAGGGCTCGCCGGGTTCCCCGGGCTCTCCCGGCTCCGGGGCCTCGGGATCCGTACCGGGCTCGTCGGTCCCGGGCTTGTCCGAACCGGGCTTGTCCGACCCGGGTTTGCCGGGTTCGGGTGTGCCGGACCCCGGCTTGCCGGAGGTGTCCAGGGGCTTGCCGTCCCAGGCGGGGGGCAGCTTCGTGAACGGGATCGGCTCCCCGCCCGTGCTGATGCGCAGCCCGTCGAGCACCAGCTCGTCCGCGGTCACCAGGGCCTGTTCGGCCTTGACCTTGGTGAGGAAGATGAGCGGCGGGATGATCGGCGGCGTGGGCAGACCTTCCGGGGAGAAGGTCACGCAGATCAGGCCCTCGATACAGCCGGAGAACTTCTTCACGTAGAGCTTGACGTTCCCCTTCAACTGCAGGTCTTCCGCGGCCAGTTGCTCCTGCGGTCCGTCGCCGTCCCGGGTCTGCAGGCGGTAGTCGGTCAGCGAGGCCGACCGCATGGAGAGCACCAGGACCTTCATCGGCCCGCGGGCCGTGGGGATCTCCTTGATGCCGGAGAAGGTGAAACCGTGCGGGGAGAACCGGGTCGCCGTGACCTGTGGGGCGGTGGCCGCCACCATCGGCACCTCGGCGGGTTCGGCCCGCGCCTCTCCCGCGGCGGGGCCGAGCGTGGCGCCGGCGAGGGCTACGGGCAGCAGTACGGCCAGGGTGCCGCGGACGCCGCCGGTGGCACCGGAGCCCCGCTCACCGCTCGGTTCGTCCGCGCTCTCGCCGTCGCCGGTCGCGCTCTCCCCGTCGGGGTCCGCGCCCGGGTCCCGGTCGGCCGTGCCGCTACCGGACCCCTTGCGCGGACGCCTTCCCCGCCCCGCTGATCCTTTTCCCGCGCCTTCGCCCTCCTGCCACCCGAAACCGAGGGCACTGCCCGCGACGCCGAGCAGGGTGCCGAGCAGGAAGCCGCCCAGGTTGGTGGCCGCGAAGGAGAGCACCGAGAGGATCATCGCGTTGACGCTGACGTACGTATGGGCGTGCGGCGCCGCCCACAGGAACACCCCGGCGACGATGAGCGCGAGACCGATACCGATCGCCGCGATCCCGCCGATGCCGAGGTTGATCAGGACGTCGAACGGGGACAGCGGGACGATGAGGAGCTCGGCTCCGGATGCCATCAGCAACGCGCCCGCCCAGAAGGGCCGACGGCGCCGCCAGTCGCGCAGCCGCGCCCGTGGTCCCGGCCAGGGCAGAAGCGCGTCGATACGGCCGCCGGAGCCGCGCGCCACCGCGGACTCCGGCCGGCCTGTCCGCCGCCTCAGAAGCATTCCTTGCCGCCCAGACCCACGTTGATCTTCAGGCCCTTGAGCTTGAAGTTGCCGCCCATCGCCGACCACGCGTGGGACTTGACCCCGGACACGCTGACGCCCTTGACCTGGAGGCCGAAGCTGCCCGGCTTGCCCTGGGTGCCCGGCACGGCGTCCAGGGTCGAGGCGTCCCGGCCGATCTCGACCTTGCCGAACTTGGCGTCACCGGCCAGGTCCTCGGCGTCGATCACCAGGCTGTCCGCGGTGACCTTTCCGGCGTCACCACCGGCCGACAGACGGAAGGTCACCCTGCCTATCGGGGTGTTCACACCGGTCGACTGGCAGATGTCCGACAGCGCCGCCTGCTTGAGGGAGAGCAGGGAGACCGGGTGTCCCTTGCCGTCCACCGAGCGGTCGACCTCGACATAGGAGGCGAGCGCGTCACTGGTCAGTTCGCCGGAGGTCACCTTGAAGTTGGTGCCGGAGACGGCGAAGGTCGCGGCCATCGCGCCCTGCGCCATGGCGATTCCCATGGCGCCGATCGCGACGAAGGCGGGCACGGCGAGCACCGCCGCCCGCTTGTAGGAGGTCCGTCCGTGGGCGGCACCGTGCGTCTCCGCATCCGGTGTCTCGTTTTCGGTCACTGCTGCTCCCGCCAAGTCGATCCGAGCTGAATGTTCCGAAAGTGCTGTGGTCGAGCCGAAGGGCTGCGAATGCCGGGGTGGGGGCCGTACGGCGCCGGTGCGTGGGGCTCGCCCGGGACCGGGCATGGCCCGACAGAACCGGTGGCGTGGAGCGGCTCGGGCCACCGGCTTCCGGTCAGTATGAGAGAACACTCACGTACATGGAAGACCATTGGTGTACGTGTATTTTTTGTAATGAGCTTGCGATGGTGCTGTGTTGGCAGAGAGTGAAAGCGGTGCAACCGGCTCCGCGAGCGGGCTGGCGCCTCGCGCCGACGGTGTGCGGCGCCCGCCGCCGCTGCCGGAGCGGCACGTCTCACCTGGCACTCCCGCTCCGTTCATCTCCCCGCGCCGCGGAAAGCGACAACAGGTCGGTCAGGGGAGTCCAAGGGTCCGATTGCCTCAAGGACTTGACGGCCCCACCCTCCAGACCCGAGCTTGGTCTTCACAACTTGTAAACGACGGGGTCGGGCTGCTTGGGGCTGCTCCGGCCCACGTCACGGGTGGCACGGGGTGCGCCCGGCAACGGGGCAGGAGTGGATGGTCCGATGGAGACTCCGGGGTCGCAGTCGTCGCTGCACAGGGCGAATCTGGAGCGGGTCGTACGCGCCGTACGCCTGGCCGGTTCGCTCACCCAGGCCGAGATCGCGCGGACCACGGGCCTGTCCGCGGCCACCGTCTCCAATATCGTGCGCGAGTTGAAGGAGGCCGGGACGGTCGAGGTCACGCCGACCTCGGCGGGCGGCCGCCGGGCCCGCAGCGTCTCGCTGAGCGGGGACGCGGGCATCGTGATCGGCATCGACTTCGGCCACCAGCACCTGCGGGTCGCCCTCGGCAACCTCGCCCACCAGGTGCTCGCCGAGGAGTCCGAGCCGCTCGACGTGGACGCCTCCGCGGCGCAGGGCTTCGACCGGGCCGAGGAACTCGTCGGCCGCCTGATCGCCCAGGCCGGGGTGGACCGTTCCAAGCTCGCCGGGATCGGCCTCGGCGTACCGGGCCCGATCGACCTGGAGTCGGGCACCCTCGGCTCCACCTCGATCCTGCCCGGCTGGGCGGGGACCCGGCCCGCCGAGGAGATGCGCGGCAGGCTGGGTGTGCCCGTCCATGTGGACAACGACGCCAACCTCGGCGCGCTCGGCGAACTCGTCTGGGGCAGCGGCCGCGGAGTGCGCGACCTCGCGTACATCAAGGTCGCCAGCGGTGTCGGCGCGGGCCTGGTGATCAGCGGGCAGATCTACCGGGGTCCCGGCGGCACCGCGGGCGAGATCGGGCACATCACGCTGGACGAGGCGGGGCCGGTGTGCCGGTGCGGAAACCGCGGCTGCCTGGAGACCTTCACGGCGGCCCGGTACGTACTGCCTCTCCTGGAGGCCAGTCACGGCACCGACCTGACGATGGCCCGGGTGGTGCGGCTCGCCAAGGACGGTGACCCGGGCTGTCGCCGGGTGATCGCGGACGTGGGCCGGCACATCGGCAGCGGAGTCGCCAATCTCTGCAATCTTCTGAACCCCAGCCGGGTAGTGCTTGGGGGAGACCTCGCGGAGGCGGGGGAGTTGGTGCTCGGTCCGATCCGGGAATCCGTGGGGCGGTACGCGATTCCCAGCGCCGCGCGTCAACTGTCCGTACTCCCCGGGGCACTTGGCGGTCGCGCGGAGGTGCTCGGCGCGCTCGCCCTCGCGTTGAGCGAGATGGGCGACTCGGCGCTGCTCGACGGCACGCTCCAGTCGACGGCGCCCGTCTTCACTTAGTTCACGCATGGCACCGTTGTCATCTCGTTAAGGATTTACTCCTTGACGGCGTTGTCGGGGCCGAGTTGACTTCCAGCCACCTCAGGCCGCGACGGCGCGGCCTCGTGTCAGGGAGGCATCCGGATGAACGCAATGGCGCGTCGCGCCGTCATAGGCACGGTCGCGGTTGCCATGGCACTTGCCACTGCCGCCTGTGGCAAGGCCGGTGACGGAGACAAGGCTTCCGAGGGTGACGGCAAGACGATCGGTCTGCTGCTGCCCGAGAACAAGACCACGCGCTACGAGACCTTCGACCGCCCGATCATCGAGTCGAAGATCAAGTCCCTGTGTTCCGAGTGCGAGATCAAGTACAACAACGCCTCGCAGGACACCGAGACCCAGAAGAAGCAGTTCGAGGCGCTGCTGACGCAGGGTGTGAAGGTGATCATCCTGGACTCGGTGGACTACAAGGCCACCAAGTCCTGGGTGAAGAAGGCCAAGGACCAGGGCGTCCAGGTCGTCGCCTACGACCGGCTCGCCGAGGGTCCGCTGGCCGCGTACGTCAGTTACGACAACGAGAAGATCGGCCGTCTGCAGGGCGAGGGCCTGGTCGAGGCGCTCGGTCCGAAGGCCGCGTCGAGCAAGGTCGTCATGATCAACGGCTCGCCCACCGACCCCAACGCGCCGTTCTTCAAGAAGGGCGCGCACACCGTCCTGGACAAGAAGGTCGACGAGATCGTCTACGAGCAGGACATCCCCGACTGGTCCCCCGACGAGGCCAACCGGAAGATGTCCAGCGCCATCGACAGCCTCGGCAAGGACGGCTTCCAGGGCGTCTACTCCGGCAACGACGGCATGGCGGGCGGCATCATCACCGCACTCGAACGACGCGGCATCAAGGTCCCCGTGGGCGGCCAGGACGCCGAACTCGCGGGCCTCCAGCGGATCCTGAAGGGCGAGCAGGCCTTCACCATCTACAAGCAGATCAAGCCGGAGGCCGAGACCACCGCCTCCATCGCCGTCAGCCTGCTCAAGGGCAAGGAGCTCGGCACCCTGGTGGACACCAAGGTGGACAGCCTCAGCGGCGAGTTCAAGGGCATCCCCGCGAAGCTGTACGACGCGC
Source organism: Streptomyces sp. NA04227 (assembly GCF_013364195.1). Classification (NCBI taxonomy): domain Bacteria; kingdom Bacillati; phylum Actinomycetota; class Actinomycetes; order Kitasatosporales; family Streptomycetaceae; genus Streptomyces; species Streptomyces sp. NA04227. Next base: position 6,928,729 of record NZ_CP054918.1, read on the forward strand.
AGATCGTCACCAAGGACGACATCGCCGACACCATCATCCGGGACGAGGTCTACAAGGCGTCCCAGATCTGCAAGGGCGACTACAAGAAGTACTGCGCCGAGGCCGGTATCAGCTAGCTCCAACCGCCCTGCCGGGCAAGGCGGTTCACCCGAGGTGGACCGCCGCCCCCCGGTGCCCGCCCCTGTTCGCCGGGGGCGGGCACGACCCCCCGCACCCGCAGTACGCGCTCCCGCCGGGGCGCGCCCGTCCGCCGCCCACGCGGCGTGAGGAGATGATTCACGTGTCCGCTACGCCCGTGCTGGCGTTGCGCGGAGTCTCCAAACGGTTCGGAGCCGTCCAGGCGCTCACGGACGTCGAACTGGAGATCCACGCCGGTGAAGTGGTCGCCCTGGTGGGCGACAACGGCGCAGGGAAGTCGACCCTCGTCAAGACGATCTCGGGGGTCCACCCGATCGACGAGGGCGCCATCGAATGGGAGGGCAGGCCGGTACGCATCGGCCGCCCGCAGGACGCCCAGGGCCTCGGCGTCGCCACCGTCTACCAGGACCTCGCGCTCTGCGACAACCTCGACGTCGTCGCCAACCTCTTCCTCGGCAGCGAACTGCGCACCGGCCCGGTGCTCGACGAGATCGCCATGGAGAAGCGGGCACAGGAACTCCTGGACACCCTCTCCATCCGTATCCCCAGCGTGCGCATCCCGGTCGCCTCGCTCTCCGGCGGCCAGCGCCAGGTGGTGGCCATCGCCCGCGCGCTGATCGGCGACCCGCGCGTGGTCATCCTGGACGAGCCCACCGCCGCGCTGGGCGTCGAACAGACCGCCCAGGTACTCGACTTGGTGGAGCGGCTGCGCGAACGCGGCCACGGCGTCATCCTCATCAGCCACAACATGGAGGACGTACGCGCCGTCGCCGACCGGGTCGCGGTGCTGCGCCTCGGCCGTAACAACGGTGTCTTCACCGTGGCGGACACCACACACGAAGAGATCATCGCCGCGATCACCGGCGCCACCGACAACGCCGTGACCCGCCGCCGGGCCCGCACGCTCACGAAGGAGGACGCGTCATGAGCGACCTCGCGCAGAACACCGACGACGAGCGGTCCGGCGGGCCACAGGACGCCGGACCCGCCGTGAAGGAACCGGCCGTGGAGCCCTCCGCGGCCCCGATACCCGCCGTCGACCCGCGCCTGCTGGTCCGCGAGGAGGGCTTTTGGGGCTACTGGACGGAGTTCGTCCGCAAGATCCGCGGCGGTGAACTCGGCTCGCTGCCCGTCGTGGTGGGCCTGATCGTCATCGCGCTCGTCTTCCAGACCCAGGACGACAGCTTCCTGTCGGCGAGCAGCCTCGCCAACATCGCCGTGTTCACCTCCGGCATGGGCATCATGGCCGTCGGCATCGTCTTCGTCCTGCTGCTCGGCGAGATCGACCTGTCGGTGGGTTCGGTGGCCGGTATGGGCGCCGCGGTCTGGGCCGTACTGAGCGTCAACCACGGCTGGAGCGACTGGAGCGCCGTCCTGTTCGCCGTCCTCGTCGGAGCGGGCATCGGCGCCCTGCACGGCGTCTTCTTCGCCAAGGTCGGCGTGCCCGCCTTCGTCGTCACGCTGGCCGGATTCCTCGGCTGGAGCGGCCTGCAGATCTGGCTGATGGGCAAGGAAGGCAGCATCAACACCCCCGAGGGCAGCCTGGTCGAGGACCTGACCGGCTACTTCTTCGAGTACAAGATCGCCGCGTACGCACTCGCCCTGGTCGCGGTCGTCCTCTACGCGGCCTCCCTGCTCGTGGAAGCCCGGCGCCGCCGCGACGCCGCGCTGCCCACCCGGCCGTTCAGCGAGATCCTGCTGCGCACCACCGTGGTCGCGGTGATCGCCTTCGTCGTCGCCTACGAGCTCAACGAGCCCTCGGGCGCCCGCGGTCTGCCGCTCGCCCTGGTGCTGTTCCTCGCGGTCCTGGTGATCGCCGACTTCGTGGCCCGCCGTACCACCTTCGGACGTCAGGTCTACGCGGTCGGCGGCAACGCCGAGGCGGCCCGCCGCGCGGGCATCAACGTCGATCTCGTACGGATCGCCGTGTTCAGCATCTCCGGCATGCTCGCCGCCTTCGGTGGCCTGTTCATCGCCAGCACCGCGGGCGGCGCCACCAAGAACCTCGGCTCCGGCAACACCCTGATGCTGGTCATCGCGGCAGCCGTGATCGGCGGCACCAGCCTCTTCGGCGGCCGCGGCAAGGTCTGGTCGGCGCTGCTCGGCATGCTCGTCCTGCAGTCCATCCAGCAGGGCCTGAACCTGCTCGGCATGGCCAGCGAGATCCAGTACATGATCACCGGTGCGGTGCTGCTCGCCGCCGTCGTGATCGACTCGGTCTCCCGGCGCACCCAGAAGACAGCCGGGCGCGCCTGACGGCTCCGCCCGACCGCACCAAGAATCGCTCCGGCTCGTACGGAGAATTGCCCGGCCCCGCGAACTCGCCGAAGGGGCCGGGCACTTCACTGTTCCCGTGGCCGTGGTCAGTTCCCCGCCCCGCGCGGCCCGGGTCGGCCTCCCGCGCGGTCGGCGGCCCTGATCAGCAGGACCAGGGTCACGGCGACGACCGCGTAGCCGACGGCGAGGATCTCCATCGCGGTGTCGGCGCCGGCCAGTTCGTCCCCGGCGAGGGCCAGGAACACCCCGCCGACGAGGGTCACCCCGAGCGAGTTCGCGAACTGCTGGGCGGTGTTGAGGGTGCCGGAGGCGGCACCGGCCTGCGCGGACCGTACCCGGCTCAGGGCGGCGCCGAGCAGCGGCGGCAGCAGGAAGCCGTTGCCCATACCGACGAGCGCCAGCGGAGGGATCAGCCACCAGCTCGACAAGTCCCCTTCACTGACCGCGAGTTCGGCGACGATCAGCAGCATCCCGGCGACCACCAGAGAGCCCCCGGCCGTCGGTACCCGCGTCCCGTACCTGGCGACGAGCCGCCCGCCGAGCATCGAGGCCACCGTGAACAGCAGCCCCTGGAGCAGGAACACCACCGCCGCCTGGTCCGCCCCGGCGCCGAGCCGCTCCTGGACCAGCAGCGGCACCGCGAACAGGAAGCTGCCGAAGTACAGCTGGTAGAGCGAGGCCGCGAGCAGTAGCAGCGCGTACGGGCGATTGCGGAACAGCTCGGGGTTCACCACCGGGTCGCCGCCCCGGTCGGCCAGGGTCCGCTGCCAGCGCATCGCCAGGAACCCGGTCGGCACCGCCGCGCCGACGCAGAGCCACGCCCACACCGGCCAGCCCTGCTCCCGGCCGAGCGAGAGCGGCACCAGGACCAGGGCGAGCGCCGAGGAGACGGCGAACGCGCCGACCGGGTCGAAGCGGGCGGTGCGGCCGTGCGGCCCCTTCGGCAGGACCCGCAGCGCGAGCAGCACCGCCACCAGGGCGAGGGGCACATTGATCAGAAAGATGGTCCGCCAGCCCAGCCCGAAGGCGTCCGCCGCCACGAGCACACCGCCGAGTATCTGCCCGGCGAGCGAGCCGAGACCGGTGATCGCCCCGTACCAGGCGGTCGCCCGCCCCCGGTGCGACGCCGGAAAGGTGACCGTGATCAGCGAGAGCACCTGCGGCACCATGGCCGCCGCCGTCAGCCCTTGCAGCAGCCGCGCCGCCACGAGCTGGCCGGGCGAGAGGGCCAGCGCGCACAGCAACGAGGCGACGGCGAAGGCGCTCATGCCAAGCACGAACATCCGGCGGTAGCCGAACCGGTCACCGAGCCGGGCACCGGTGACCAGACCGGCGGCGTAGGCGAACGCGTACCCCGACACCACGAGTTCGAGCGAGGCGTCGCCCGCGTCGAGATCGGCACGGAGCGCGGGCGTCGCGATGCTGACGATGAACAGATCGAACACGGCCATGAACGCCGCACTCAACGCCACCGCCAGGATGCGCCATTCACGGGGGCCTGGCGGCGTCCCGTCCTCGGGGACCGTCGTCGCATCGGAGCGGGTGAGGGCCATGCCGTTCTCCCAGGGGTCGTTTCCGCCCGGACAGACACAGGGACGCAGAGGATGCAGAGAACACAGAAGACGCAGACGGATGCAGCCGGACGCGGACTGATACGGACGGACACGGGATGTCTACCAAGACGGGATGCCCGCCAGGGAAGGCGGGTCCGCGTTCAGCCCGGGGCAGTCGTACCGCCCGGGGCAGTCGCAACGCCCGGTGGGGAGAATCGCGCTACTTATTCGAAAGGTGAAGAAGAGGGTGATATCGGGCGATGATGCAGCATTCGCCCCATCCATCCACCCTGTTGTGTCTCGAAACCGCCACAGCGAAAGCGCCCCGAATCCGCCCCCCGGAACGGCGCTCCGGCGTCCCCGCCGAGCAGTGCCGCCCCGCTCGCGGGCCGCACCCGAGTGCTTCCGGCACCGCGACGACCTGGGACGGAACGCCGTGCGCCCCCCTCCGCCCCGTCCCGCACTCCGGCGCGGACAACGCTGCCGCGTGCATCGATTGCACCCGGCTGGGCGAGGCCGAAAAGGATGGGCTGCCCGTCAAGGGTGAAGTCAGAACATTAGACTCCATGGACCCGGCAATGCTCGAAGAGCTCTAGCGCAAGGAGGCACGGGTGCCGCTGCTGACCCGCATCACGGGACCGCGCGATCTGGACCGGCTCAGCCCGCAGGAGCTGGTCCGGCTGGCCGAGGAGATCCGGAGCTTTCTGGTCGACGCGGTGTCCAGGACCGGCGGCCACCTCGGCCCGAACCTCGGCGTCGTCGAGCTGACCATCGCCCTGCACCGTGTCTTCGACTCGCCGAAGGACAAGGTCCTCTTCGACACCGGACACCAGTCCTACGTACACAAGCTGCTCACCGGCCGCCAGGACTTCTCGGGTCTGCGGGCCAAGGGCGGCCTGTCCGGCTACCCCTCGCGCGCCGAGTCCGAGCACGACGTCATCGAGAACTCGCACGCCTCCACCGTGCTCGGCTGGGCCGACGGTCTCGCCAAGGCCAACCAGGTGCTCGGCCGCCGCGACCACACCGTCGCCGTGATCGGCGACGGCGCCCTCACCGGCGGCATGGCCTGGGAGGCGCTGAACAACATCGCAGCGGCCAAGGACCGTCCGCTGGTCATCGTGGTCAACGACAACGAGCGCTCGTACGCCCCGACCATCGGCGGTCTCGCCGACCACCTGGCGACCCTGCGCACCACCGACGGCTACGAGCGCTTCCTCGCGCGTGGGAAGGATCTGCTGGGGCGCACCCCGGTCGTGGGACGCCCCCTGTACGACACCCTGCACGGGGCGAAGAAGGGGCTGAAGGACTTCATCGCTCCGCAGGGCATGTTCGAGGACCTGGGCCTGAAGTACGTGGGGCCGATCGACGGCCACGACATCGAGGCGCTGGAATCCGCCCTCGCCCGCGCCAAGCGCTTCGGCGGCCCGGTCATCGTGCACTGCATCACCGAGAAGGGCCGCGGCTACAAGCCCGCCGTCGAGGACGACGCCGACCGCTTCCACGCGGTGGGCGTCATCCACGCCGAGACCGGCCTGCCGACCAAGGCCGCGGGCCTGGACTGGACGTCCGTCTTCGGCGAGGAGATGGTCGAGCTCGGCCGCGAGCGCGAGGACATCGTGGCGATCACCGCGGCGATGCTCCAGCCGGTCGGCCTGAAGCGGTTCGCCGAGGAGTTCCCCGAGCGCATCTACGACGTCGGCATCGCCGAGCAGCACGCCGCCGTCTCCGCCGCGGGCCTGGCCACCGGCGGACTCCACCCGGTCTTCGCGGTCTACGCGACCTTCCTCAACCGGGCCTTCGACCAGATGCTGATGGACGTGGCGCTGCACAAGTGCGGCGTGACCTTCGTACTCGACCGTGCCGGAGTGACCGGCAGCGACGGCGCCTCGCACAACGGCATGTGGGACATGTCGATCCTGCAGTGCGTGCCCGGGCTGCGGATCGCCGCCCCGCGCGACGCCGACCAGTTGCGGCGCCAGTTGCGCGAGGCCGTCGAGGTCGACGACGCCCCGACCGTGGTGCGCTACTCCAAGGGTGCGGTGGGTCCGGCCGTGGAGGCCCTGGCCACCGTCGGCGGCATGGACGTCCTGCGCAGGCCGGACGAGAACGTGACCATCGGGGGCACCGGGGCCGATGTGCTGCTGGTCTCCGTCGGCGCGCTCGCACCGATGTGCCTGGAGATCGCGGACCTGCTCGACAAGCAGGGCATCTCCACCACCGTCGTCGACCCCCGCTGGGTCAAGCCGGTCGACGCGGCGCTCCCCGCGCTCGCCGAGCAGCACCGCGTCGTGGTCACCGTCGAGGACAACTGCCGTGCGGGCGGCGTCGGTTCGGCCGTCTCGCAGGCCCTGCGAGACGCCGGTGTCGACGTCCCGCTGCGCGACTTCGGCATCCCGGCCCGCTTCCTCGACCACGCCTCCCGGGGCGAGGTCATGGCCGAGATCGGTCTCACCGCACCGGACATCGCCCGCCAGGTGACCGGCCTGGTCGCCAAGCTGGGCGGCCGCTACGAGTCCCCCGACGACACCGCCGACACGGCCGAGGTCGCCGCCCGCGACTGACGAGCGTCCCGCGACCGCCGAGCCGCGGGCGACGGACAAGCCGCCCGCGCGGCCGCGCCATTGGGCCGGTCGGACCACCCGAGAGGGGTCCGGCCGGTCCTTTCGTGTGAATGGCCCGGCCACGGCGGGCATTGCCCCGTACCCCTCTCGATCATGGGCGGACAGCCCCATGGGTACGGAGGTACGCCGGTGAGTACGGCCCAGCAGTCACGAGGTTCCGGGATGTTCCGGACCAAGTCCGTCGAACAGTCGATCCGCGACACCGAGGAACCCGAGCACGGACTCAGAAGGACGCTCTCCGCCTGGGACCTGACGGTGTTCGGCGTCGGTGTCATCATCGGCACCGGCATCTTCGTGCTCACCGGCAAGGTCGCCAAGGAGACCGCGGGCCCGGCCACCGCGCTCGCCTTCGTCGCCGCCGGTGTGGTCTGCGCGCTGGCCGCCCTGTGCTATGCCGAGTTCGCGTCGACGGTGCCCGTCGCGGGCTCGGCGTACACCTTCTCGTACGCCTCGCTCGGCGAGCTTCCGGCCTGGATCATCGGCTGGGACCTGGTCCTGGAGTTCGCCCTGGGCACCGCCGTCGTCGCGGTCGGCTGGTCCGGGTACGTGCGTTCGCTGATGGACAACGTCGACTGGAGCCTGCCCGCGGCGCTGCAGGGACCTGACGCGCCGGGCGGCAGCTTCGACATCCTGGCCTTCGTCCTGGTGCTGCTGCTGACCGCGATCCTGGTGGTCGGCATGAAACTGTCCGCGCGGATCACCGCGCTGGTCGTCGCCATCAAGGTCACCGTCGTACTGATCGTGATCATCGCCGGTCTGTTCTTCGTCAAGGCCGACAACTACAAGCCGTTCATCCCGGAGGAGCAGGGCCAGGTCTCCGGCTCCGGCCTGGACGCCCCGATGGTCCAGCTCATCTTCGGCTACGAACCGACCACCTTCGGCGTGCAGGGCATCTTCACCGCCGCGGCCATCGTCTTCTTCGCCTTCATCGGCTTCGACGTGGTGGCCACGGCCGCCGAGGAGACCAAACTGCCGCAACGCGACATGCCCCGCGGCATCCTCGGCTCACTGGTCATCTGCACCACGCTCTACGTCGCCGTCTCGCTGGTCGTCACCGGTATGCAGGACTACCGCGAACTGTCCGTCAGCGCACCGCTCGCCGACGCCTTCAAGGCCACCGGGCACCCCTTCTACGGCGGCGTCATCAGCTTCGGCGCCGCCGTCGGTCTGACCACGGTGTGCATGATCCTGCTGCTCGGGCAGACCCGGGTGTTCTTCGCCATGAGCCGCGACGGACTGCTGCCACGCTTCTTCTCGGTCACCCACCCCCGCTTCCGTACGCCGTACCGGCCGACCGTCCTGCTGGGCGGGATCATCGCCGTCGTCGCGGGCTTCACCAGCATCGACGAGCTGGCCACCCTGGTGAACATCGGCACCCTCTTCGCCTTCGTGGTGGTCGCCATCGGCGTCATGATCCTGCGCCGCACCCGCCCCGACCTGCCGCGCGCCTTCCGCACCCCGCTGGTCCCGCTGGTACCCATCCTCTCGGTGGCCGCCTCGGTCTGGCTGATGCTCAACCTGCCGGCCGAGACCTGGCTGCGGTTCGGCATCTGGATGGCGATCGGCGTCGTCGTGTACTTCCTCTACGGGCGCTCGCACAGTCGGATGAATAGGGAGCCGGCCGGCCGCCGCTGACACGGACGGCTCCCGGCCCCCGCACGGGGAACCGGGAGCCGCACCTGTCTCGGCCGTGGGCCGAGGACCGTTCGACCGTCAGCTCGCTAACAGACCGGCACCCCCGGCAACTGCGCCGACGGATGGTCGATGTAGATGTTGGAGATGAACCCGCGCTGGTCGCGCAGCTTGCTCCACCAGTTGTTGGTGTAGCCCTCCGCGTTGACCGTGTCGCCCTGCTTCTGGCACTCGACGAAGACCTGGGTCGGGCCGCCGAGCACCGTCACCACCGGCGAGCTGAGGTACGCGTCCGCACGGACCCGCACATCCGAGCCCCAGGTGCTGAAGTTGCTGCTGCCGCCACCGCAGTTGTCGCTGGTCAGGTAGTACTGGTGGTACGAGCCCGGGTAGGCAAGGCCCTGACCGTTGATCACGATGTTCTGGCCGACTCCGTTGAGCAACTGCTCGTAGTGGATGTGCGCACCGCTGGAGTTGCCGGTGGAACCGGTGACACCGATCTGCTGGCCCTGGGCGACCTGGGCGCCGTCCGGCACGGAGTACGAGGCGAGGTGAAAGTAGTACGTCTTCCAGCCGCCGCCGTGGTCGATGACGATGTAGTTGCCCGCGCCGCTCGGCTGGGAGTGGCGGGTGGCCCGGCCCGGCGCGGAGGCCAGTACGGGCGTGCCCGCGGTGCTGCCGCCGTCGGCGCGTATGAAGTCCAGGGCGCGGCGTACCTCGGCCGAGTGGTGGCTGTAGGTCCACTTCTGGCCGCAGGGGTAGGGCGCCTTGAAGTTCGGGGCGGCGGCGATCGAGGGGCCGGGCTCGGGGGCCTGCTGCGCCTGGGCGGGCGCGGTCAGGCCGAAGAAGGCGAGCAGCGCCATGGCGAGGCAGGGCAGCAGGCGTCTGACATGCATGCCGGTCAACTCCTTTGTGGGGGCCGGGACTTCCGGCGGATCCGCCGGGTCGGTGGGGTGGGGGGTGGGGACAGCGGGGCCGGGTGCGGCCGGACTCAGCAGTTCGGTACGCCGGGCAGCCAGGCGTCGGCGACGTCGATGAAGATGTTGGAGAGGTAGCCGCCGAGCTCGGGCAGGAAGGACCAGGCGTCGTTGGTGATGCCGTTGTAGGTGACGCTCTCGCCGTGGACCTGGCACTTGACGTTGACCGTGGTCGGGCCCGGCAGAGTGCTCACGGTGGCCGAGGTGGTGTTCGGCTCCTTGCGGATACGGACGTCGCTGCCCCAGGTCGGGAAGGGCTTGGTGCCCTCCGAGCCGCCGGTCCACAGATAGGTGACGGTCACCCAGCCGTTGTCGTTCAGGCCGACGTTGTAGAAGGTGCCGTCGGCCAGGTCGATCCCGGCCGGGTTGGCGACCCGGCGCCCGAACTCGTCGAGCCCGCCGTTGTAGCCGTTCTCGTACGCGGCCTGCGCCTCGGGCTTGCCCTGCGGCAGGTCCTTGAAGGTCTCGCGTACGGCGGAGGGGTTCCAGTAGTCGTCGTGGGTGTTCCACGGGCCGACGTCCCAGACCGGCGCCACCTCGCAGCGGGCGGGGCCGCAGACCTGGACGGAGTACTGGCCCGAGCCGTTGGGGGAGAGGGCGCGCCGGGAGGGCAGCGCGACGAAGTGGTCGTTCGGCTGGATGACATGGCCGTTGGCGGTGGTGCCGCCGACCAGGCCCTCGCGGGTGGCGAACACGCGATAGCTGAGGGCGTTGGCGCCCACCGCCCCGCGTGCGGCCGCGCGCTCCCCGGCGCCCTCGTGGGCGGTCAGCCGCAGTCCCTCGACGCGTACGGTGCCGCGCGGGTCCTGGAGCGTGAGACGGGCCTGCACGGAGGTGACGGCCTTCGCCAGGGCGGCCTCGCCGCGGTCGGCCCGGCGCCACTCCGTCCACACGCCGTCTGCGGTCCGGCCGCGGACGTCGACCACCACGCTCGCGCCCTTGGGCACCGAGGCGTCCAGCGCGGCGGTGACCCGGTCGACGGGCTTGTCCAGCCTTCGCGCGGGCAGCAGTTGGGAGCCGTATCCCGCCGGGCTCTGGGCGGAGGCCGTACGCAGCTCGGTGCTGCGCAGCTTCAGGGCGCCGTCGGCGTACCGGACGTTGACATCGTCGTCATCGATGCCGCGCAGATCCACGGACCAGGAGGACGAAGGTGCGGAACCGGGCGCTACGCGCGTCGACTTCGCGGAGTCCTCGGCCAGGGCGCTGGGCGTGGCGGCGGCGAGTCCCATGCAGGTGAGGACGGAGAGGGCGGCGGTCAGGCGCCGCCGCGGGATCGGTCTGGGCGACATACGAGTCTCTTCCCCGTGCGGTCGTTGCCGCCCCACGGGCGGCGCGGCGTCGATCACGCTAACGAGGTGGCATGTCTGCGACAAGAACGCGTCGGTAACTTCACCCGGGCGCCACACTCCCGTGTCCGCCCATGCGGTACGAGCTGCCCTGATTCCTCCGGTTCCGCCCCCGCGGGCGCGTCGTCGGCGCGTAGGCGGCAGGCGTACGCGAAACCCGCCAAGGAAGGGAGGGGCGGCCGGTGCGGCCCGTCCTCAGCCGGCCCGCCCGCGGCCCCCGTACACCGTGCGCGGTCCGTGCACGGCGGCCCCCAACTCGCCTACACGGCGCCGTAGTTCACGATCCGCGGTGATCACCACACAGGGGCCCTCGGTCTGCGCCACCAGCTCCACCATCCGGTCGTCGCCGCTGCCCGGAGCCGGGTCCACCCGTACCCCCGGCACGGACTCCACCCCGCGCGCCGCGCCCTCCACCACGAGTACGACCTCCAGCGGGCCCGGATGCCCCTCGACGCCCGCCTGCGCGTACGGCACGAGCGCGTCCCGCAGCCGCTCGGCGGCGCCCTTGCGGTCCCGCCACCAGCCGTCGGGAACCGAGCCGACGACATTCGCGGCGTCCACGATCAGCAGGGTCGTCGGTGTCATCGGTGTCATCGGTGTCATTGGTGTCGTCGGCTCCGTCATGGCGGTCCGGGCCCTCTCCACTGCGTGGTCCGGCGGCGCTACGGTGCCCGGTTCCCGTACGAACGCCCCCGCTGTCGCGGCCCGTTGTGCCGTACACCGCGCCGTCCACGGGTGCGGACAGCGGAACGGGCCGCACCGGATCGAATCCGGTACGGCCCGTTCACGGGCATGCGCCGACCTTACGCCGGGACGCTCGCCACACCAGGCGCGAGGAACGGCTTGCCGTTCACCCGCTGGCTGACGCCCGCGCGGTCCAGGTACGGCGTGATGCCGCCCAGGTGGAAGGGCCAGCCGGCGCCCGTGATGAGGCACAGGTCGATGTCCTGGGCCTCGGCCACGACGCCCTCGTCGAGCATGATGCCGATCTCCTCGGCGACCGCGTTCAGGACCCGCTCGCGGGCCTGCTCCTCGGTCAGCACCACGTCACCCTGCTTGAGCAGCGCGGCGACCTCGGGGTCGAGCTCCGGCTTGCCGGAGTCGTAGACGTAGAAGCCGCGCTTCTTCGCCTCGACGACCGCCTTGAGGTTGGGGGAGACCTTGAAGCGGTCCGGGAAGGCGCGGTTGAGCGTCTCGGAGACGTGCAGACCGATCGCCGGGCCGACCAGCTCCAGAAGCACCAGCGGCGACATCGGCAGACCCAGCGGCTCGACGGCGCGCTCGGCGACCTCGACCGGGGTGCCCTCGTCGATGACGTTCTGGATCTCGCCCATGAAGCGGGTCAGGATGCGGTTCACGACGAACGCCGGGGCGTCCTTGGTGAGGACCGCGGTCTTCTTCAGCTTCTTGGCGACGGCGAAGGCCGTGGCCAGCGAGGCGTCGTCGGTCTGCTCGCCGCGCACGATCTCGAGCAGCGGGAGGATCGCGACCGGGTTGAAGAAGTGGAAGCCGACGACCCGCTCCGGGTGCTTCAGCTTCGAGGCCATCTCGCTCACCGACAGCGAGGAGGTGTTGGTGGCGAAGATGGCGTGCGCCGGAGCCACCGCCTCGACCTCGGCGAAGACCGTCTGCTTGACGCCGATCTCCTCGAAGACCGCCTCGATGACGAAGTCGGCGTCCGAGAAGCCCTCGGCCTTGTCCAGGACACCGGTCACCAGGGCCTTGTAGCGGTTGGCCTTGTCCTGGTTCAGGCGGCCCTTGAGCAGCAGTTTGTCGATCTCGGCGTGGACGTAGCCCACACCCTTGTCGACGCGCTCCTGGTCGATGTCGGTCAGTACGACCGGCACCTCGAGGCGGCGCAGGAACAGCAGGGCGAGCTGCGAGGCCATCAGGCCCGCACCCACCACGCCGACCTTGGTCACCGGGCGGGCCAGGCTCTTGTCCGGGGCGCCGGCCGGGCGCTTGGCGCGCTTCTGGACCAGGTTGAACGCGTAGAGACCGCTGCGCAGTTCACCGCCCATGATCAGGTCGGCGAGCGCCTGGTCCTCGGCGTCGAAACCGGCCTGGAGGTCGCCGTCCTTGGCGGCCGCGATGATGTCGAGAGCGCGGTAGGCGGCCGGGGCGGCGCCGTGCACCTTGCTGTCGGCGATCGCGCGACCCTTGGCCACGGCCTCGTCCCAGGCGGCGCCGCGGTCGATCTCGGGGCGCTCGACCTTGGTCTCGCCCTTGAGGACCGAGGCGGTCCACAGCAGCGACTGCTCCAGGAAGTCGGCGCCCTCGAAGATCGCGTCGGCGATACCGAGGTCGACGACCTGCTGGCCCTTGAGCTGCTTGTTCTGGTTCAGCGAGTTCTCGATGATGACCGAGATCGCCTTCTCGGGGCCGATCAGGTTCGGCAGCAGGGCGCAGCCGCCCCAGCCCGGGACCAGACCGAGGAAGACCTCGGGCAGCGAGAACGCCGGTACCGACTTCACGATGGTGCGGTACGTGCAGTGCAGACCGACCTCGACGCCACCGCCCATGGCGGCACCGTTGTAGTACGCGAAGGTCGGCACGGCCAGCGCGGACAGGCGCTTGAAGACCTCGTGGCCGCTCTTGCCGATGGCCAGCGCGTCCTCGTGCTTGGTGAGGATCTCGACGCCCTTGAGGTCGGCGCCGACGGCGAAGATGAACGGCTTGCCGGTCAGGCCCACACCGACGATGGAGCCCTCGGCGGCCTCCTTCTCGACCTGGTCGATGGCGGCGTTGAGGTTCGCCAGCGAGCCGGGGCCGAAGGTGGTCGGCTTGGTGTGGTCGAAGCCGTTGTCCAGGGTGATCACGGCGAGGCGGCCGGCACCGAGGGGCAGGTCGAGGTGGCGCACGTGCGCCGAGGTGACGACCTCGTCCGGGAAGAGCTCGGCAGCGCCCTTCAGCAGCTCAGCGGTGGTGGTGCTCACTTGGTGCCTCCGTCGAAGTGGGGGTTCTCCCAGATGGTGGTCGCACCCATGCCGAAGCCGACGCACATGCTCGTCAGGCCGTAGCGGACGTTCGGCTGCTCCTCGAACTGACGGGCAAGCTGCGTGAGCAGACGCACGCCGGAGGAGGCCAGCGGGTGGCCGAAGGCGATCGCGCCGCCGTACTGGTTGACGCGCGGGTCGTCGTCCGCGATGCCGTAGTGGTCAAGGAGGGCCAGGACCTGGACGGCGTAGGCCTCGTTCAGCTCGAACAGGCCGATGTCGTCGATGCTCAGACCGGCCTTGGCGAGCGCCTTCTCGGTGGCCGGGATCGGGCCGTAGCCCATGACCTCGGGCTCGACACCGACGTAGGCGTAGGAGACCAGGCGCATCCGGACCGGCAGACCGGCCTCACGGGCGAAGTCCTCGGAGGCGATGAGCGAGGCGGTGGCACCGTCGTTCAGACCGGAGGCGTTGCCCGCGGTGACGCGGCCGTGGACGCGGAAGGGCGTCTTCAGGTTGGCGATCGACTCCAGCGTGGTGCCCGGGCGCATCGGCTCGTCCTGGGTCGCCAGACCCCAGCCGAGCTCGCCGCCCTCGGGGGTGGTGCGGCGGATGGCGATCGGCACCAGGTCCTGCTGGATCTTGCCGTTCGCGTAGGCCTTGGCGGCCTTCTCCTGCGAGCGCACCGCGTACTCGTCCGCGCGCAGCTTGGTGATGTGCGGCAGGCGGTCGTGCAGGTTCTCCGCGGTCATGCCCATCACCAGGGCGGAGTCGTCGACGAGCTTCTCGCTGACGAAGCGCGGGTTGGGGTCGACGCCCTCACCCATCGGGTGGCGGCCCATGTGCTCGACACCACCGGCGACGGCGACGTCGTACGCGCCGAAGGCGATGGAACCGGCGACCGTGGTGACGGCGGTGAGCGCACCGGCGCACATCCGGTCGATGGCGTAACCGGGCACGGACTGCGGCAGGCCGGCGAGGACACCAGCGGTGCGGCCGATGGTCAGGCCCTGGTCACCGGTCTGGGTCGTCGCGGCGATCGCGACCTCGTCGATCTTCGCCGGGTCCAGGTTCGGGTTGCGGCGAAGCAGCTCACGGAGGGACTTGACCACGAGATCGTCGGCTCGCGTCTCGTGGTAGATGCCCTTCGGGCCCGCCTTGCCGAACGGGGTACGAACGCCGTCGACGAAGACGACGTCCTTCACGGTACGAGGCACGATGGCTCTCCTCCAGAATGCGGGGTGGCACTGCCGCGCGGCACGCCGCTCAGAGGCAGAGCGCGCTGCGAATACCGACATGCTACTTACGAGTAACCAAGCTGCACAGTCATACCGCCCCAAGCGGCGAAGGTCACATCAAGTGACGGTGCCGTAGGTACCTCCGCAGTGTGGCGCGCAGGTGCCCACGGCACTGTTCCGTCGTACGTCTTCGGCGTCCCGTACGTCTTCGGGTCCCGTACGTCGCGGTCAGTCGCTCTTGGCGTTGAGAGCGGTCACCAGTACCGGCGTCACCAGCTCGATCTGCCAGGGGCGGGCGCCGTGCGCGACGAGGGCCGCGGTCACCGACTCGGTGTCGGCCACGGCGGGCGGTTCCCAGCAGACGCGGCGGACAGTGTCCGGGGTGATCAGGTTCTCCTGCGGCAGGTTGAGCTCCTCCGCGAGTGAGGTGACCCCGGCGCGCGCGGCCGAGAGCCGGGCGGCGGCCTGCGGGTCCTTGTCCGCCCAGGCACGCGGCGGCGGCGGACCGGCCAACGGCTGCCCCGGCTGCGGGAGTTCGGAGTCGGGCAGCGCCTTCGCGCGGTCCACCGCCGACTGCCACTGGTCGAGCTGGCGGCGTCCGACCCGGTGCCCGAAGCCGGGCAGCGCACCGAGTGCCTGCACGGTGGCGGGCAGGGCGAGCGCGGCCTCCACGATGGCCGCGTCGCTGAGCACCTTGCCGGGCGAGACGTCGCGCCGCTGGGCGATCCGGTCGCGGGTGAGCCAGAGTTCGCGCACCACGGCCATCTGACGGCGGCGGCGCACCTTGTGCATGCCCGAGGTGCGGCGCCAGGGGTCCTTGCGCGGCGGCGGGGGCGGGGCGGCGGCGATCGCCTCGAACTCCTGGCGCGCCCAGTCGAGTTTGCCCTGCCGGTCCAGCTCCTTTTCCAGCGCGTCGCGCAGGTCCACCAGGAGCTCGACGTCCAGCGCGGCGTACCGCAGCCAGGGTTCGGGCAGCGGGCGGGTGGACCAGTCCACGGCGGAGTGGCCCTTCTCCAGTACGAAGCCGAGCACGTTCTCGACCATCGCGCCGAGCCCGACCCGGGGGAACCCGGCGAGACGGCCCGCCAGTTCGGTGTCGAACAACCGGCTGGGAACCATGCCTATGTCCCGCAGACAGGGCAGGTCCTGGGTGGCCGCGTGCAGAACCCACTCGGCGTCCCCGACGGCGGCGCCGAGGGCGGAGAGGTCGGGGCAGGCCACCGGGTCGACGAGCGCGCTGCCCGCACCCTCGCGGCGCAGCTGCACCAGATACGCGCGCTGGCCGTAGCGGTAGCCGGAGGCGCGCTCGGCGTCCACGGCGACGGGGCCGTGGCCCGCGGCGAAGGCGTCGATCACCGCGGCCAGGGACTCCTCGTCCGCGGTGACCGGCGGGATGCCCTCGCGGGGCTCGAGCAAAGGGGTCGGCGCCGTTTCGACGTCGTCCGGAGGAGCGCCTCCGGTGGTTCGCAGTGAAGCGTCTGCTGCGGTCTCTCGGGCGTCGGTCACCTGTCAAGGGTATCCGCCGACCCGAACCGGCTTCCTGCGCCTTCCCAAGAAAACCCTTCCCACCTGGGAAGAGAGCGGCCCCGGCAGGGTGGACCACGGCGTGGGGCCCGACGACTAAACGTTCCGTCGTCGGGCCCCACGCCCGCGCGTCCGCTTTACGGACAGGCGATCTTTCGGCTGTTCAGTCGCCGGGCTGCTCGGTTGCCGGGCTTCTCGGCTGTCCGGTTGCCCGGCCGGTCGGTCAGTGGATGATCCCGGTCCGCAGGGCGACCGCGACCATTCCGGCGCGGTCACCCGTGCCGAGCTTGCGGGCGATGCGGGCGAGGTGCGACTTCACGGTCAGCGCCGAGAGGCCCATCGAGACGCCGATGGCCTTGTTGGACTGACCCTCGGCCACCAGCCGCAGCACCTCGACCTCCCGGCCGGACAGTTCGCGGTAGCCGCCCGGGTGGCTCGGGGCACCCGGGGGGCGACGGTGCATACGTGCCGCCGCCGCACCGATGGGCGCGGCGCCGGGCCGGGTGGGCAGGCCGATGTTGGTACGGGTGCCGGTGACGACGTAGCCCTTGACTCCGCCCGCGAGTGCGTTGCGCACCGCGCCGATGTCGTCGGCGGCGGACAGGGCCAGACCGTTGGGCCAGCCTGCGGCCCGGGTCTCGGAGAGCAGCGTGAGACCGCTGCCGTCGGGAAGGTGGACATCGGCGACGCAGATGTCACGGGGGTTGGCGATTCGGGGGCGGGCCTCCGCGATCGACGACGCCTCGATGACGTCGCGCACTCCGAGCGCCCACAGATGACGGGTGACGGTGGAGCGGACCCGCGGGTCGGCCACCACCACCATGGCGGTCGGCTTGTTCGGGCGGTAGGCGACCAGGCTTGCGGGCTGCTCGAGGAGAACGGACACCAGGCCTCCTGGGGTGCGGGAACGGCCGTCGGCTTGGGGGAGAAGCAGTGACGAACCGTGCTTTGTAGGTCACAGACGTCTTCGGCAGCACCCTCGCCCGCCTTTAGGCAATGATCACGATTTGGTGAGTAATAATTCGTGCAATTCGGACGGGCGATCGATCAGTCGCAGAGCCAACCGATCGCGAACAAGGGCCAAAGCCGGACGCGAAGAGGCTGAAAAGGCGTCAGAAATATGTCAGGAATGCGCCGGGAATCGCCTCGACAGCACGGCGGGCACGCTGACGGCGCGGGTAGGCCGACGCGGCGCGGGAGGCGGGCCGAGGAAGGAGCGAAGAAGGAGCCGAGCGGGAGAAGGGGTGACGGGGGAAATGCCACGGGCCCTCCCGTAAGAGGGAGGGCCCGAGTCTGTGTTCGTGTGTGTGCTTCGTGCGGGTACCGGCGCTGCTCGCTCGCTCAGTGCGTCTGCGGCCCCCGCCGCTGCGGCAGGGACACCACCGAACCGTCGGCCGAGCCGGCGGGCGGCAGTCCGGCGAGCTGGCAGAGCAGTTCGCACCAGGCGAGGAGATGCGCGGCGGTGTCCGGCACCTCGCCGCCGGATTCGTGCGGCGTCCACGAGGCGCGGATCTCGATCTGGCTCGCGGACGGCCGTTCGGACAGGCCGCCGAAGTAGTGCGAGGCCGCCCGGGTCACCGTGCCCCCGGCCTCGTGGTAGGTCAGGCCGCGTGCGTCCAGGGCTCCGGTCAGCCAGGACCAGCAGACGTCGGGGAGCAGGGGATCGGCCGCCATCTCGGGTTCCAGTTCGGCCCGGACCAGGGTCACCAGGCGGAACCGGCCCTGCCAGGCCTCGTGGCCCGCCGGGTCGTACAGCAGGATCAGACGGCCGTCGGCGAGGTCCTCGTCCCCGTCGAGTACGCAGGCCTCGATCGCGTGGGCGTGCGGGGCCAGGCGGCGCGGCGCGCGTACCGTCTCGATCTCGATGCCGGGGCGCAGGCGCGCGGAGTGCAGAGCCTGCACCGCGGCGCGGAAGGCCCAGGGGGCCTGGTCCGCAGGGTCCGTGTGGGCGTCGTCCTGTGCCGTGATCGCGTCCGCCCCGTTCGTGCCGTCCGACAGTTGTTCATGAGCCGCAGCCATGCCGAGGAGAGTAAGGGGAACCGGGCCCGTGCGTGCGGAGGGACACCCCCCTAGCGCCCCGCCCGGCCGGATCCCGTGCCGGTACTGGCCGAAGGGCGGCACTCCGGCCGGGACGGACGGGCCCTCCCGTGGACGGAGCGGCCCGCTCAGCATGCGAGACTTTCGTTCGTGAGCGCCAACGACCTTCCCCGAGCTGCCGGATCCGACGCGGCAGGGCAGAGTTCCGGCACCGGCCGGCCGCCCGTGAAGACGTACGACTCCGCGTTCCTGCGGGCCTGCCGCCGTGAGCCGGTGCCGCACACGCCGGTCTGGTTCATGCGACAGGCGGGCCGCTCGCTGCCCGAGTACCTGAAGGTGCGCGAGGGCATCGCGATGCTGGACTCGTGCATGCGCCCCGACTTGGTCGCCGAGATCACCATGCAGCCGGTGCGCCGCCACCGCGTCGACGCGGCGATCTACTTCAGCGACATCGTCGTACCGCTCAAGGCCATCGGTATCGACCTCGACATCAAGCCCGGTGTGGGCCCGGTGGTCGAGTCGCCCATCCGCAGCCGGGCCGACCTCGCGCGGCTGCGCGCGCTCACCCCGGACGACGTCGCGTACGTCACCGAGGCCATCGGCCTGCTCACGGCCGAACTCGGCGAGACGCCGCTGATCGGCTTCGCGGGTGCGCCGTTCACGCTCGCCAGCTACCTCGTGGAGGGCGGCCCCTCGCGCAACCACGAGCACACCAAGGCGATGATGTACGGCGACCCGGAGCTGTGGGCCGACCTGCTCGACCGGCTCGCGGACATCACCGCCGCGTTCCTGCGCGTGCAGATCGAGGCCGGAGCCTCCGCCGTGCAGCTCTTCGACTCCTGGGTGGGCGCGCTGGCGCCCGCCGACTACCGGCGCTCGGTGCTCCCGGCCTCCGCGAAGGTCTTCGACGCGGTCTCCGGGTACGGCGTCCCGCGCATCCACTTCGGCGTCGGCACCGGTGAACTCCTCGGCCTGCTCGGCGAGGCGGGCGCGGACGTGGTCGGCGTCGACTGGCGGGTCCCCCTCGACGAGGCCGCCCGCCGCGTCGGTCCCGGCAAGGCCCTCCAGGGCAACCTCGACCCCGCCGTACTGTTCGCAGGAGAGCGGGCGGTCGAGGCCAAGACCCGCGAAGTCCTGGACGCCGCCGCCTCGTTGGAGGGCCACGTCTTCAACCTCGGCCACGGTGTGCTCCCGACGACCGACCCGGACGCGCTGACCCGCCTCGTCGAGTACGTGCACACGCAGACCAAGCGCTGAGCGCTGGCTGTACTGACCCGCAGGGCTGTCCCTCGGCGTCGGCCTCTCGCCGCCGAGGGGACCCCGGGCCGCCGCTGTGTCGGCGTCCCGCGCCGTCGGCGCCGGGGGTGTCCGCGCCGCGCCGACGGTTACCGCCCTGCCGTCTCCCGCACCGCCACCGCCGCCTTGCGGGCGGCCACCAGGACCGGGTCCCAGACGGGGGAGAACGGCGGTGCGTAGCCAAGGTCGAGTGCGGTCATCTGCTCGACGGTCATCTGGGCGGTGAGGGCCACGGCCGCGATGTCGACGCGTTTCGCGGCGCCCTCGCGGCCGACGATCTGGACGCCGAGCAGCCGTCCGGTGCGGCGCTCGGCGAGCATCTTGACCCGCATCGACCCGGCGCCCGGGTAGTAGCCCGCGCGGCTCGTCGACTCGACGGTCACCGGGACGAACCGCAGGCCCGCCGCGCGCGCCTCCTTCTCGCGGAGCCCGGTGCGCGCGATCTCCAGGTCGCACACCTTGCTCACCGCCGTGCCCACCACACCGGGGAACGTCGCGTAACCGCCGCCCACATTGGTGCCGATGACCTGCCCGTGCTTGTTGGCGTGGGTGCCGAGCGCGATGTGCCGTTCGCGGCCGAGTACCAGGTCGAGCACCTCGACGCAGTCGCCGCCCGCCCAGATGTTCTCGTGGCCGCGTACCCGCATGGCCAGGTCCGTGAGCAGCCCTCCCTGGTCGCCGAGCGGCAGCCCGGCCGCCTCGGCGAGGGTGGTCTCGGGGCGCACACCGGTGCCGAGGACGACCACGTCGGCGGGATACTCCGCGTCCGCGGTCGCCACCGCGCGGACCCGGCCCGCGTCGTCGGTACGGATCTCGGTGACCGCGGCGTCGTTGACCATGGCGATACCCATGGCGGTCATGGCCTCGCCGACCTGCTGCCCCATGTCGGGGTCGAGGGTCGCCATCGGCTGTGCGGCGCGGTTGAGGACCGTCACCTCGTAGTCCCGCTGGACCAGCGCCTCGGCCATCTCCACACCGATGTACCCGGCGCCGACCACGACCGCCCGACGGCCCTCGGTGGCGGCAAGGGAGTCGAGCAGCGCCTGGCCGTCGTCGAGGGTCTGCACGCCGTGCACGCCGGGCGCATTGATGCCCGGCACCGGCGGGCGCACGGGCCGTGCGCCGGTGGCGATCACCAGCTTGTCGTACGAAGTCCACTCCTCGGCGCCGGAGTCGAGCGTCCTGACGCGGATCCGCGAGCCCGCCGGGTCGATCTCCACGACCTCCGTGCGCATCCGCAGGTCGATGTCCCGGGCGCGGTGCTCCTCGGGGGAGCGCGCGATCAGCGCGTCGCGCTCCTCGACGACTCCGCCCACCCAGTACGGGATTCCGCACGCCGAGTACGAGGCGAAGGAGCCGCGCTCGAAGGCGAGGATCTCCAGCTCTTCGGGTCCGCGCAGCCGCCGGGCCTGCGAGGCCGCCGACATCCCCGTGGCGTCGCCGCCGATGACCACAAGACGTTCCCGCATCGCCCGCTCCTCGGCAGTCGCCACCCGGCCGCCGTCGCTCCGGCAGCCGTACGTCCCAAGCCCGCACACCCTCCGGCCCCGTGGGCCGGACCGGTCGCCGGGAGGGCCCGGGACCGCACCGCACACCGTATCCGCCCCGGGGACACGGCAGTTCACCGGCGCCGCGGGCGGTCTGACACAGTGGGCAGATGCACGCAGTGGACAGTCCGGCGGGTCCGGGCACGCACACCGTGGTCGTGGGCGGCGGCATCGCGGGCCTGGCCGCCGCGCACCGGCTGCTCGTCGCCGGCCACCGGGTGACCGTCGTCGAGGCCACCGACCGGCTCGGCGGAAAGCTGCTCCCCGGCGAGATCGCGGGCGTCCGGGTCGACCTGGGCGCCGAGTCCCTGCTCGCCCGCCGCCCGGAGGCCCTCGACCTCGCCCGCGAGGTCGGCATCGGCGACCGCCTGGAGCCCCCGGCCACGGCCACCGCCGCCCTGTGGACCCGGGGCACCCTGCGCCCGATGCCCAAGGGCCACGTCATGGGCGTACCGGGCGACCCGGCCGTACTGACCGGTGTGCTGTCCGAGGAAGGCCTGCGCCGGGCCGACCGGGAGCGCGAACTGCCGCCCACCGAGGTCGGCGAGGACATCGCGGTCGGCGCGTACGTCGCCGCGCGCCTCGGCCGCGAGGTGGTGGACCGTCTGGTCGAGCCCCTGCTCGGCGGGGTGTACGCCGGGGACGCGTACCGGATCTCGATGCGGTCGGCGGTGCCGCAGCTCTTCGCGGCGGCCCGTGCGCACGCCTCGCTGCTCGACGGCGTCGGCGAGATCCAGCGCCGCGCCGCCCGCGCGCAGCAGACCGGCCCTGTCTTCTCCGGCGTGCGCGGCGGAGTGGGCACCATGCCGCTCGCCGTCGCCGAGCGGGTACGGGCCCTGGGCGGCCGCATCCTCACCGGCACCCCGGTCACCGCGCTGCGCCGTACCGCGCCGGGTGCCGCCTGGCGGATCGAGACCCCGGCCGAGGCCCTCGACGCCGATGCCGTGGTCCTCGCCGTGCCCGCCGGTGCCGCCGCCCGGCTGCTCGGCGCCGAGGCCCCGGCCGCCGCGGCCGAACTCGGCGCCGTCGAGTACGCGTCGATGGCCCTGATCACCCTCGCCTACCGCACCTCCGAGGCCCAACTCCCCGAAGGCAGCGGGTTCTTGGTGCCGCCGGTGGACGGCCGCACCATCAAGGCCGCCACCTTCGCGAGCCGCAAATGGGGCTGGATCGGCGAGGAGGACCCGGGCCTGCTCGTGCTGCGGACCTCGGTCGGCCGGTACGGCGAGAGCGCGATTCTGGAGCGCGACGACGAGGAACTCGTCGAGGTTTCGCGCGCGGACCTGCGCGCGGCCACCGGCCTCGACGCACGGCCCGTCGCCGCGCGGGTGACCCGGTGGCAGGACGGGCTGCCGCAGTATCCGGTCGGGCACCTGGCCCGGGTGGCGCGGATCCGGGCCGAGGTGGCGCGGCATCCGGGGCTCGCGGTGTGCGGGGCCGCGTACGACGGGGTCGGTGTGCCCGCCTGTATCGCGAGCGCCCACGCGGCCGTGGACGCGCTGCTCGGCGACCGGCGCGGTCTGACGGACCTCATCCGGAACCCGGTGCAGAGCTTGCACGGCGGCGCGGGAGAATAGCCGCATGAGCGACGACGCACCCGCCAAGATCCCGAACATCGGCAAGAAGGCCAAGGACCTCAACGAGGTCATCCGCTACACCCTGTGGTCGGTCTTCAAACTGCGCGACGTGCTGCCCGGCGACGCCGACCGCGCAGGGTACGCCGGCGAGGTCCAGGAGCTGTTCGACCAGCTCGCCGCCAAGGACGTCACCGTGCGCGGCACGTACGACGTGTCCGGGCTGCGCGCCGACGCCGACCTGATGATCTGGTGGCACGCCGAGACCGCCGAGGCGCTGCAGGAGGCCTACAACCTCTTCCGCCGCACCCGGCTCGGCCGCGCCCTGGTCCCGGTCTGGTCGAACATGGCGCTGCACCGCCCCGCCGAGTTCAACCGCGCGCACATCCCGGCCTTCCTGGCCGACGAGACGCCCCGCGACTACATCAGCGTCTACCCCTTCGTGCGCTCCTACGACTGGTACCTGCTGCCCGACGAGGACCGCCGCCGGATGCTCGCCGACCACGGCAAGATGGCCCGCGGCTACCCCGACGTGCGCGCCAACACCGTCGCCTCGTTCTCGCTCGGCGACTACGAGTGGATCCTCGCCTTCGAGGCCGACGAACTGCACCGCATCGTCGACCTGATGCGTCACCTGCGCGCCTCCGAGGCCCGGATGCACGTACGCGAGGAGATCCCCTTCTACACCGGCCGCCGCCGCAGCGTGGCCGAGCTCGTGGAGGGGCTGGCCTGATCCGGCCGGGGGCACGAACTTCCGTACGCGCCGGGCGGTGCCCCGGCGGGACGCGGCGTGACGAGGGCGGGGCCACCGGAAATCCGGTGGCCCCGCCCTCGTCCGCGTACCGCACCTTCCTGGCGCCTGCGCCCTACGGCGCGTCGGCGGCCCTCACTCGCCGCGCCGCACGTCGAAGGCCGCCCGCCCGCCGGTGGCCAGCGGGCGCGGCTGCGGGTGTGGGGCGCAGCGGGCGTCCTCGGCGGGGAGTCTGCCCTCGACCAGGTAGTCGTCGAGGTAGCCGTTGACGCAGTCGTTGGGGCCGCCGCCGACCCCGGTCATGCCCGCGCCGCGCTCCGTCACGAGCACCGAACCGGCGATCCTGCGGTGCAGTTCGCGGGCGCCCGGGTACGGGGACACGGCGTCGTGTTCGGCGGCAAGCACCAGGGTCGGCGGGAGCCGGCCCGGGGCGGTGCGGACGTCGACCGGCCGCTGTCCGGGCAACGGCCAGCTGGCACAGGGGAGTTGGGGCCAGACCTGGTCCCAGGCGGCGAACGGCGCGGTCCGTGCGAGCCGCGTCGCGTCCCGGTCCCAGGTGGTCCAGGAACGCGGCCAAGGGGAGTCGTTGCACCGTACGGCGGTGGACACCGCGGCCGTGTTCTCGCGCTCCTTGGCCGCCTCGGGGACGGGGGAGGCCTGCTGGATCAGGAAATCCGGCTCGCCGTCCACGAAGGCCGCCAGGGCGGTGGCACGCAGCGGCCAGTAGTCGTCGTAGTACACGACCTTGGTGAACGCCGCCTGGAGCTGCCCGGGTCCGACGATCCCGCCCGCGGCCTCGCGGGTGAGCCGTGCGTGCACACCGTCGTACGCGCGCTGCACGGCGGCGGCCGTGGTGCCGAGGCCGTAGGCCTTGTCGTGCCGGGCGACCCAGCCGAGGAACGCCTGCCAGCGCCGCTGGAAGGCGGCCGACTGGCGCAGCAGCGTGGGGTAACCGACCTGCTCCGGCGCCGGATCGGGTACCGAGTCGAAGACCATCCGGCGTACGTGACGCGGGAACAGGGTGGCGTACACGGCCCCGACCTGGCCGCCGTACGAGACGCCCATGAAGGTCAGCCGCCGTTCGCCGAGTGCGGCGCGGAGCACGTCCAGGTCGCGGGCGTTGTCGCGGGTGGAGTAGTGCCGCAGCCGCTCGCCCGCGTTCCACAGACAGCCGCGCGCGTACGCCCGCGCCTGCGCTCGGCGCTTGTTCTTCTGCGACGGGTCGGGGCGGCGGGGCGCGTCGGTGGGCGCGGCCGTGAACCGGCCGGGGTCCTGGCAGGACAGCGGGGCGGCCCGGCCGACGCCGCGCGGCGTGTAACCGACCAGGTCGTACGCGGCGTGCATGCGCTGCCAGGTGCGCAGCCCGGCGACCATCGGGAAGTAGATCCCCGAGGTGCCGGGGCTGCCGGTCCTGAAGACCAGCGAACCCTGGCGTTTCACCGGGCGGCCCTCGGCGTCGGCGCCCGAGGCGCGGGCCCGGCTCACCGTGAGCGTGATCTGCTCGCCGTCGGGGCGGGCGTAGTCCAGCGGTACGCGGACGGTTCCGCACTGGGTCGGCGGGTCCAGGTGCAGGTTCTCCGGGCAGGGCCCGAACCGGATCCCGCGGGCTGCGGCACGTTCGGCGGCCAGGGCCGTGCCGAGGGCGCGGACGTCCGGCGTGCCCCCGGCCTTGACCGGGGCGGCGGGTGCCGTGGCGGCGACGGTCACGAGCAGGGAACCGGTGATCGCCACCAGGACTCCGAGGCGCAGGGCCATAACCCCTCCCATTCGTTTCCCGGGCGTTCCGAGGACGGACGGCCGAAGGCGAAGGCCAAGGGCTCAGGGCTCGAAGTCGCATGCCCATCGCGCGGGGCTCCACGCCGAGCCAGGCCCTCGAAAGCCGTGAATCGGACGAAAGGGATGCTCGGGGGCGGGAGTCCGGGATGTAAAGCACCCCGGCGGCCGGTGTCCGCTCAAAGAGTGCGCTGTGCCGCCGAACGCACCGAGAACGCCGCCTCCAGCTGTGGGTCTCCGGCCGCGCCTATTCCGCACAGGGCCACCCGCGCGAGCGGAACGGGCCGCTGGTCCCGCTCGCCCGCCGGAAGGTCGGCGAGGAGTCTGCGCCCCGCGAGCGAGGCCCAGCGGGTGTACGGGTGGGTCTCGTACCGGGCGATGGCGAGCGAGGTGAGGGTGAGCATCAGGGGCAGCGTGAACCAGGTCAGCAGGCTGGTGCCGGTCTCGCCCTGACCCGGGATCAGCATCGCGGCCAGGCAGAGCGCCAGTGTCGCGAGGGCCACGGCGCGTACCTGGCGCACCGCACCCGCGACTGTGCCACGGGCGCTGTCCGGCACCGCGAGCCCGGCCCCGACGAGACCCTCGGCCAACTCCCGTACCGGACCCGCCGCCGCGGCCGCCTTGCGCACTTCCGCGATCGGCGACTGCCCCTGCGGGCCCATCGCCTCGATGACCGCCTCCTCCATGGCGTCCCTGGGCTCGGGGTCGACCACGGTGGCCCAGCCGGTGTGCGCGAGCAGGACACGGCGTTCGCGGGCCATCGAGACCAGGGTGAACTCGGCGGCGCGGTACGGCCCGCCGGAGAGGAACGCGGCCTCGTAGAGCGACAGTTCACGCCGCGCTCCCGGGCGGGCGTCGGCCGCGGCGGCACGGACCGCGGCCCGGCACAGACGGACACAGGACACGACGGCAGCCACACAGGCGAGCGACAGGAGAAGCAGCCACAGCATGCGCCGAGTTGTATGCGAGACAACCCTCTTCGCGCCACGGCTTATTCAGGATACGGACAGAATGTGGGGCTTCGCACACCTGATGGTGGGCGTACAACCGTCGACCCGGCGCGGTGCGCGAGGGCTCGGGTCGACCCCGTATCGGCCCGGCCATCGCTTCTAGGACGACCCTCCGCAGCCGCCCCCGCCCCCGCTCGAACCACCGCCGCACGACGAGCCCGAGGAACCCCCGCAGGAGGACCCGGAGGATCCCCCGCAACTGCCCGAGGTCCCGCTGCACGAGGAGCCGCCGCAGCCGCCGCCCCCGCAGCCCGTGCCGCCGCCCCCGCACCAGTTGACGGGGACGTCGAAGGCGGGCGTGAGGAACAGGTCGCCGCCCGTGCCGCCGCCGCGCCGGGCCGAGTTGCGGGCGACGGACAGGAAGACCGCGCGCAGCCCGGGGTCGGGCAGGGTGCGCGGGCCGCCGACCGCGACCCTCGTCAACGCGTCGCCCGCCGCCGCGCCCGCCGCGAAGGAGCGCAGCACCCGGCGGCCGGTCACGCTGAGCACGCCACGGGAGCGGACCACCGAGACCACCCCGAGGACGATGCCGAGGACAAGCCCGGGGAAGACCGCGATGAAGAACGGCACCGGGAAGCCGGAGCCGCCGCTTCCCGCGTACTGGAACACGGTCAGCACGATCGACAGCGGCACCGCGACCACGCAGACGAGGGTGTGCAGGATCGCCCACTGGCGCAGCGGTCGCAGGCCCTCGGGTCGTACCAGCAGGCCGCGTTGGGCGAGCGAGTCGCCGACCGTCTGCACCTCGTGGCCGCGCATCACCGTCGTACGGACCCAGGCCAGGGAACCGCTCGGCGCGCTCGCGCAGGCGTTGAGCACCGCCTGCTCCACCGGGTGCCAGGCCTGCGCCCGGTGCACCGCGACGATGCCCGGCTCGGCCACGGCCAGCCGTCCGTCGAGGCACATCGCCGTGAGCGCGGTGTCGGTGACCCTGCCGGGGCCACCGGCGAGAAAGGCGGCCTCCAGGACGTCCTGCGGCCGCGCGCCGGGTACGAAGGCCGTGGCGCGGGCCCGGTTCAGACTGACGGTGAGGCCGATCGCCGAGCCGAGGACGATCAGCCAGACGAGGAGTACGAGAACACCCATGGCTTCACCTCCGTGCCAGTACGCGGCGGGCGGTGTGACCGAGGTGCCGCAGCCGGGCCAGCGGACGGGCCGACCGGGGTGCGGGCCCAGAGCGCTCCAGCCACCAGGCACGCAGCCGGGCCCGGGCCGCCTCGTCCACGGGCCGCCCGGCGAGCAGCAGCCGCTCGGCGAAGTCGAGGGCGTCCCGCCGGTAGCCGCCGGTCATGGGCCGGCGCTGCGCATGGGCGAGGAACTCCTCCCGGTAGGCCCGCCCGCCCAGGATCTCCGGCAGTTCGGGCGCCACCTTGGCCACCACATCGGCCCGCTTGGCCGCGAGCGCCCGGCTCTGCACCGCGAGCCTGGCCCGGTCGAAGCCCTCGGGCACCGGCGTCCCGGCCACCAGGGCGGAGAGCAGCGCGGTCTGTGCGAGAGCCAGCCGCTGCCGGACCTCTTCGGGGACGGCGGTCGGCTCCTCGGGTGCCTCGCCCTCCGCGATGCCCTCTGCCTCGACGGCATTCAAGACCTGTACGGACTCCCGCTCCCGTACGACGTCCCCCGCCCCGGATGCCTTGTCCACCGTCTCCCGGATCGCCTCCAACTCCCCTTCCAGCTCGGCGGGTTCGGGGAAGTTCTCGTCGCGTTCGAGCAGCACGCCGGGCGGGGCAGTGCGCGCGGCGAGTTCGGCCAGGATGTCGAGTACGGGACGGGGGACCGGGTGGGCGTGCGAGTCGTGCCAGACGCCGTCGCGCTCGAAGCCGCCGGCCACGTGGACGTAGGCGAGCGCCTCCAGGGGGAGGGCGTCCAGGGCCTGTACGGGGTCCTCGCCCCGGTTCACGTGGTTGGTGTGCAGGTTCGCCACGTCGATGAGGAGCCGTACGCCGGTCCGCTCGACCAGTTCGTACAGGAACTGCCCCTCGGTCAGCTCCTCGCCGGGCCAGGAGATGAGCGCCGCGATGTTCTCGACGGCCAGCGGCACGGGGAGGTTCGCCTGGGCGATGCGGATGTTCTCGCAGAGCACGGCCAGCGATTCCCGGGTACGCGGAACCGGCAGCAGATGTCCGGCTTCCAGCGGAGTGGAGGCGGTGCGTGCGCCCCCGGCGCGTACGAAGGCGATGTGCTCCGTGACGAGGGGCGCGCCGAGGCACTGCGCGCGCTCGGCGAGTGCTTCGAGGCGCTCCTCGTCGGGGCGTTCGGCGCCGCCGAGCCCGAGCCCCACCCCGTGCGGGACGACGGTGACACCACGCGCGAGGAGCCGCTCCAACGAGTCGGGCAGATGGCCGGGGCAGAGATTCTCCGCCACCGTCTCCACCCAGTCGATCCCGGGCATGGCCTCCACGGCTTCGGCGATTTCCGGCCGCCAGCCGATGCCGGTCCCCAGTCGCTCCATGTCTTCTCCGTCCCCCTCGCATCCCGCGGCACCCCGGACAACAGGCGCCGTGAGCATGGACATCCGCACGGCGCCGTGCGGTCACGACCCTTTACTCGCCCCGGGGGCAGTGGCCGAATCCCTGGCTGGGGACGTTCAGAGCTACATTTGAGGTTCCCGTGGGCCGCCGCCGGGCGGCGCGCACCTCAACGGGCCGGTCCGGCGGGCGACTGCGCCAAGTAGTCGGCGAGCGTGCCGCGGGTGCGTCGGAGGTTGTCGATGTGCTCGTCCATGGCCGTCATCTCCCCCTGGAGGATGGCCCGCAGATCGGCGCACCAGTCGAACTCGGGCGCCTCCTGCGCCTCACCACGGACGCAGGGCAGCACCGAACGGATCACCTTCGTGGACAGGCCCGCGTCCAGCAGGGCGCGCACCCGCCGCACGGTGACGACCGCGTCCTCGTCGTAGTGCCGGTAGCCGTTGTGCTCGCGCCTGGACTCAAGGAGACCCTGCGCCTCGTAGTACCGCAGCAACCGTGCCGCGACCCCGGTACGCCGGGACAACTCTCCGATCAGCATCTGCCCCGCCCATCGTGTCTGACCTGCGCGTCTTGACGTTCGCACCGATGTTAAGCCTTAGCGTCGTGCCACCGGTCGGGCATTTCGCCCGGGGCTCTGGCGGGCCTACGGATCACTGACCGACGCCGAAGTGGAGTGACACAGGATGTCTTTCGTTGTGCAACGTAACGGCCGGGCGGCGACCGCCGAGGAGCTGACGCCGCTCGCCTTCGCGGGCTACGCCCACTTCACCGCCCTCCAGGTCCGGGACGGCCGGGTCCGGGGCCTCGACCTCCACCTGGAGCGGCTGCGCTCCGCCTCCCTGGAGATGTTCGGGCGGGCGCTGCCCGACGACCGGGTCCTTTCGTACCTGCGGACGGCTTCGCGGTCCGGTCCCGCCGACCTCTCGCTGCTCGCCACGGTGTACTCCCCGGCGGGTGAGTTCACCGTGGCCGGACCCGAGGTGGAGCCCGAACTCCTGGTCCGTACGGGACCGGCCGCGAACGGCCCCGAGGGCCCGCTGTCCCTGGCGGCCATCGAGCACGAACGGGACCTCCCGGCCGTGAAGCACGTCGGCGAGGTGGCCAAGACCCATCGCCTCCGCCAGGCCGTCGAGCGTGGATTCGACGACGCCGCCTTCGTCGACCGGCGGGGCCGGCTGAGCGAGGCCACCATCTGGAACCTGGCCTTCTGGGACGGCGACAGCGTGGTGTGGCCCGCCGCCGAGATGCTGACGGGTACCA
Organism: Streptomyces sp. NA04227; assembly: GCF_013364195.1. Lineage (NCBI taxonomy): Bacteria > Bacillati > Actinomycetota > Actinomycetes > Kitasatosporales > Streptomycetaceae > Streptomyces > Streptomyces sp. NA04227. Next base: position 6,958,690 of record NZ_CP054918.1, read on the forward strand.
CCATGGGCATCGTCCGCCGCCAGTTGGAACGCCTCGGTGTGCCCCAGCGCACCCGGGAGATGACCCTCGACGACCTGCCCACCCTGGCCGGAGCGGTCGTCATGAACTCCTGGACCCCGGGCATCCCGGTACACCGCATCGGCCCGGTCCCGCTGCCGGACGCCCCGCTCTTCGTGAAGCAGCTGCACCAGGCGTACGAGGAGGAACCTGCCGTGGCGTTGTGAGGGGGCTGGGGCAGGCGCGACCTTGCGGACTTGCCTACGGCCGCCGTTCGCGTCGCAGAGGGCAGACGCGAAGTCCCCCTTCGGCTACGACGGTCGGCCCGGGCGCGATCTCGGTGAACCCCGCGTCGCGCACCAACGGCAGCCCGGAAGCGATGAGTTCGTGCCACTGCTCCGTCTCGGCCCGGCGTACCGACAGGGCGAATCCGCTGTCTCGCCAGGCGGCCCGTTCGTCCTCGTCCAGTTCCCACCAGGCGAGCTGTGCCGCGTGACCGGCCTGTGCCATCGTCTTGCCTGCGGACATGGTGAGCTCCGGGTTCAGCCACAGTACGGGCGCCTGGGGCGAGGGCGCGGCGGGCGGCTTGTCGTCGTCGAGTTCGGTGCCGGAGACCTGGAGTACGGAGAGCTCCTTCGGCCAGCCGTCCAGCGGTACCGGCGGAAAGACCCGCACCTCGGCGGATTCGCCGCGCACCGTGATGCCGGGCAGCGCTTCCGCCTTGCGCCACGGTCCGCCGCGCGCCCGGCGGACCACCTTGCGGATCCGGGCGTCCTGCCAGTCGTGCACCGCCCGGGCCCACTCGCCGTCTCCCCGCGAGCGTGCGTCATCCAGCAGCACGAGCACGGCGCGGGCCGCCGTTTCGAGGGCGTCGGTACGACCGGGCGGTTCCGCGCGTTCGATACGGACGACCAGGGGGAGCACGGACTCGGGGACGGCGAAGTTGTGGCTGTCCTGGCTGTCCTGGCTGTACTCGCTGTTCTCGCTGTTCACCGGTCCATTGTTCACCGGCCCGTTCCGGGGCCGCCAACCCTCCGGCCGGGCTTGGCCGTCGAGGCCCGGCGGGTGAGGATGAGGCGTATGAGGCAGCACAGGTACGGAACCGGCGAGGCGCTGCGCACTCTCACCGGGGTGGGGCGCCGTTACGGCCGACGCGGTGCGTGGGTGCTGCGCGAAGTGGACCTGACCGTGCGCCCGGGCGCTCTGATACGGATCGAAGGCGCCAACGGCACCGGAAAGTCCACTCTGTTGCGCCTGGTCGCGGGGCTGGACGCGCCTTCGGCGGGACGGATCACCGGCCGCCCGCGCACCGCGTACGTACCCGAACGCTTCCCCGCCCAGCTGCCGTTCACCGCCCGTGGCTACCTCCTCCACCTCGGCCGTGTGCACGGCCTGGGTTCCGAGGCGGCGGCACGGCGCTCGCAGCAGTGGATGGAACGCCTCGGCGCGGCACCGTACCTGGACACCCCGATGCCCGAACTGTCCAAGGGCAGCAGCCAGAAGGTGGCCCTCGCCCAGGCACTTCTCGGCGACCCCGAACTCCTGGTCCTGGACGAGGCGTGGACCGGCCTGGACACCGCGGCCCGCGCGGAACTCGATCTCGCCGTTCACGAACGGACGGCGAGCGGCGGGGCTGTCGTGTACGTCGACCACGATCCCCTTCGCCTCGCCGACCGTGTTGACCTGCGGTGCGCGGTGACGGTGACCGGAGGTCTCGACTGCCGTACGGGGCCGGGGAGTTCGGCCTCCTCCGGCGCCGCTTCCCCGCCCCCTGCCACGTCGGCCCTCGCCACGACTTCCGCTCCCGCCACGGTCACCGTCGAGGTCGCGGGCCCACCCGGCGCGGTCCCACCCACGCCGCAAGCCGTCGCCTCGGGCCCCGACCCCCGCACGCCGGACCACACGGCCCGTACCCCCGAAGGCACTTGGCTGCTCACCCTCACCGCCGACCGCTCCGACGCCCTGCTGCGCACACTCCTGACGGCCGAGCCGCCCTGGCACGTGGTCCGGGTCTCGCGCGTCGGTGAGGACGCATCGGTCGGTGAGGAGACCCCGGTCGATGAGGAAACCCCCGCCGGTGACGGCACACCGTCCGGCGAGGACGCATCCGCCGAACCCGCCGAACCCGCCGAACCCGCCGAACCCGCCGTCCCCGCCGAACCGACCGTCCCCGTCGGACGGACCGCCCGATGACACAGTCACCCGCCCGAACCCGGCCGACCACCATCACCGTCCTGCCGGCCCTGCTCCGCTACCACGGTGCCCTGCTCATCCGCTCCCAGCGGCTGATCGCGCCCGTCCTCTGCTACGCCGCCGTACTCGCCATCGGGGTGCGCTCCGGGGGACCGATACTCGACTCGCTGGGCTGGACGGCGGCGGCATTGCTGCCCGTCGCCGCCTGGACCGTACGGATCTGTGTCACCAACGAGCCCGCCGCGGCCCGCAGTTGTCTCGCCGCACCGGCCGGGCCCTGGCGGGCGCACCTCGGCGCGGTGCTCACCGCGGCCCTCGCCTCCTCGGCGCTCGGCACCGTGGCAGCCGTAGTGGTCTCGCTGCTCAGCAAGAGTGCGAGTACGAACGGGAAGATCCCGGTGGACCGGTGGCCCGCCACGGCGGCCGGGCTGCTCGCCGTGCTGCTGTGCGCGCTGCTCGGCACGGCCGTGGGCGCGCTCGGCACCTGGCCCCTGACGCGCTCCACCGGACGCTCGGTCACGGCGCTCACCGGCGGCGCGGTGCTGGCCCTGGTCACCTCCGGCTCCCCGGCGCGCACCGCCGTCACGGGGCTGGTCACGGGCTCACGAGATGCCGAGGTGATCGTGCCCGTACTGCCTTTCCTGCTCGCCGTGTTGGCGGCCGCGACGGCCACCACCCTTGCCTGCTGGGCGAGTTCACGCCGCTGACCGGACCGGGCCCCGCAGCCCGGGAACAACACTACTGCGGGGCACGGCGGTTCAGCTCTCGACGAGCGCCTTGCCGTCCCGCGCCAACGCCGTCAGTCGCGAGATGGCACGGAAGTACTTCTTGCGGTAGCCGCCGTTCAGCATCTCCTCGCTGAACAGGCGGTCGAACGGCAGCCCCGAGGCGAGTACCGGCACCTCACGGTCGTACAGCCGGTCCGCGAGCACCACCAGGCGCAGCGCGGTGGACTGGTCGGGCACCGGCCGCACCCCGGTCAGGCAGACCGCGCGCACGCCGTCCGTCAGGGCGCCGTAGCGGCTCGGGTGGACGCGCGAGAGGTGTTCGAGCAGGTGCGGGAAGTCGTCCAGGGAGGCGCCCTCGGTGGCGTACGCGACCTTGGACACCTGTTCGTCGGAGTACGGCTCGGGCGCCTCGGGCAGACCGCGGTGCCGGTAGTCCTCGCCGTCGATGCGCAGGGTGCGGAAGTGCGCGGACAGGCCCTGGATCTCGCGCAGGAAGTCGACCGCCGCGAACCGGCCCTCGCCGAGCTTGCCCGGCAGGGTGTTGGAGGTCGCGGCCAGGGCCACGCCCGCCTCGACGAGCTTGCCGAGCAGCGAGGAGACCAGGACCGTGTCGCCCGGGTCGTCGAGCTCGAACTCGTCGATGCACAGCAGCCGGTGCTCGCCCAGCGTCTTCACGGTCTGCTGGAAGCCGAGGGCGCCCACCAGGTTCGTGAGCTCCACGAAGGTGCCGAACGCCTTCTGCTCCGGGGCGGCGGGAGTGGCGTGCCAGAGGGAGGCGAGCAGGTGGGTCTTGCCGACGCCGTATCCGCCGTCGAGGTAGACGCCGCGCGGCCCGCTCGGGGCGGCGGCCTTGTCACGCCCGCCGAACCAGCGGCGGCGCTTGCCCGCACCGCTGGCATGGGCGCCGCCGAGCCCCGACGCGAAGGTCTCCAGGACGCCGACCGCCTCGGACTGGCTCGGCTGGTTCGGGTCCGGGATGTACGTCGCGAAGCGGACGCCGTCGAACCGGGGCGGCGGCACCATCTCGGCGACCAGGCGCTCGGCGGGAACGTGCGGCTCGCGGGCGCACAGGGAGAGCGGGGCGGCGTCCGCTATGGAACGCGCGCCGGGGGCGGTGATGGCAGACACGCCTACCGACTTTAGCCGTCATGGGACACTGGCCGACATGCGACGCCTGTTCCCTGTGACCGAAGAGACAGCAGACCACAAGGGGCGCGGGCCCCTCGTGGACCGCGAATGGGATCTGCTCGAACTGGCAGAGGCCTACGCCTATCCGGCGGACCGCACCCCCTGGCTGCGGGCGAACATGGTCTCCTCGCTCGACGGCGCCGCCCAGCACGAGGGTCGCTCCCAGCCCCTGTCCAGCGCGGCCGACATGCGGATCTTCGGCACTCTGCGTGGCCTCGCCGACGCGGTGGTGGTCGGTGCCGAGACGGTACGCAGCGAGGGGTACCGGCCGCCGCGTGAGCGGGCCGTCTTCGCGCCGCTGCGCGCGGCGGCGGGCCAGCACCCCGCCCCGGTGATGGCCGTCGTCAGCGCGAGCCTCGACCTGGACTTCTCGCTGCCTCTGTTCACCGAGACCGTGACCCCGACCCTGGTGCTCACCGGAGCCGAGGCCCCCGCGGACCGGGTCGCCGCCGCGCGGGCGGCCGGGGCACAGATCGTGATCGCCGGTTCGGCCAGGGGCGTGGAGCCCGCGCGGATGGTCGCCGCCCTCGCCGAACGCGGGCTGACCCGGCTGCTCACCGAGGGCGGACCGAGCCTGCTCGGCCAGCTGGTGGCCGCGAACGTACTGGACGAGCTGTGTCTGAGCGTGGCCCCCGTACTCACAGCGGGTCACGCGCAACGGATTGCCGGTGGCCCGACTGTGGAGGTGCCGGAACGATTCATCCTCAGTTCGTTGATCGAGGAGGCCGGTTTCCTGTTCACCCGATACTGTCGCAACTGATGTTGACCGGAATTCAAACATCCATTTTCGCCGTTTTGCACGACATAACTGGCAACCCGTGAGTGCTTACGGGGCAGGATGGTTTCCGCAAGGGCCCAGCAGGACCCCGGATAGAAGGGCGCCCGACGTGTTCACGAGCGTACTGATGATCGAGAAGGCCCTGACGTCCGCGGACGTGGAGTTCGTAACGACCCTGCACGGCGACGAGCCGGTGCGCTTCCACCTCCTCCTCCAGCCCCGCGGCGATCAGGCGGACCGTCTGCTGCGCGCCATCGACGACGTCGCCCTCGGCGAGATCGACCAGGTGGCCCGCGAGGCGGACACTCCGGAGGGCGAGGAGGCACTGGCCCTGGGCGAGCGCGCGCTGGAGGTCTCCCTGGCCGCACTGCACCACGCGGGCTGCGAGGCCCAGGGCAGACTCATCGAGGACCATCCGCTGGACGCGCTCCAGGTCCTCGTCGACGAGATCTCCGCGGACGAGGTCATCGTGCTGACCGACCCGCACTACGTGGAGGAGTTCTTCCACCGCGACTGGGCCTCCCGGGCCCGGCACCGGGTGGGCGTCCCCGTGCTCAAGCTCTTCTCCCACAGCAAGGCCTGACCCTTACCGTCACCGCGTCTTGCTACGCGCGGAGACTCGTGCTGTCCTGGCCGGATCCGCGGCGGGCCGGTGGACGCTCGGCGACGCCGATGGCGATAGCCACGGCGATGGCGATGGCGGTGGCCACGGCGATGATCCCGGCGGAGGGACGTCGGTGATCCGGTTCAGGTGAGAGGGCGACTGTTCCCCGTCCACGTCGGTACGCCGCGGCCACTCCGTCGTGCGGGGCCGCCGTGTGAGCCCGATGGCCTGCGGTGGGCATAGGCTTGGGCCCGCTCGGCCCTCGTCGGCATCTCGTCACCACCGGCACAGCACGGCACCACGTCACGACTGGGAGTACTCGCAATGGCATCCGGCCTTCCCACCGCCATGGACCGACCGCACTTCATCGGGATCGGCGGAGCCGGGATGTCGGGCATCGCCAAGATCCTCGCGCAGCGCGGCGCCAAGGTGGCGGGCAGCGACGCCAAGGACTCGGCGACCACCGAAGCCCTGCGCGCCCTCGGCGTGACCGTGCACCTCGGCCACGACGCCGCGCACCTCGCCGAGGACGCCTCCTGCGTCGTCGTCTCCTCCGCGATCCGCGCGGACAACCCCGAACTGGCCCGGGCCACCGAACTCGGCATCCCCGCGGTGCACCGCTCCGACGCCCTCGCCGCGCTGATGACCGGCCTGCGCCCGCTCGCCGTGGCGGGCACCCACGGCAAGACGACCACCACCTCGATGCTCGCGGTCGCCCTGAGCACGCTCGGGCTCGACCCCTCGTACGCCATCGGCGGCGACCTGGACATCCCCGGCTCCAACGCCCGGCACGGCGAGGGCGAGATCTTCGTCGCCGAGGCGGACGAGAGCGACCGCAGCTTCCACAAGTACGCGCCCGAGGTCGCCGTCGTCCTCAACGTCGAGCTCGACCACCACGCCAACTACGCGTCCATCGACGAGATCTACGAGTCCTTCGAGACCTTCGCGGACCGCATCCTGCCCGGCGGCACCCTGGTCATCTCCGCCGACCACCCGGGCGCCCGGGAACTCGCCGGACGGCTGCGCGACGTCCGCGTGGTCACCTACGGCGAGGCGCCCGACGCCGACGTACGCGTCCTGTCCATCACCGCCCAGGGCCTCAAGAGCGAGGTCACCGCGGTCCTCGACGGACAGGAACTGACCTTCACCGTCTCGGTGCCCGGCCGCCACTACGCCCTCAACGCGGTCGCCGCCCTCACCGCGGGCGCCGCGCTCGGTGTGCCCTCGCCCGAGCTGGCCGCCGCCCTCGCCTCGTACACGGGCGTCAACCGCCGACTCCAGCTCAAGGGCGAGGCGGCCGGGGTGCAGGTCATCGACTCCTACGCGCACCACCCGACCGAGATGACCGCCGACCTCGAAGCCATGCGGGCGGCGGTCGGCGAGGGCGAGGGGCGCATCCTGGTCGTCTTCCAGCCCCACCTCTTCTCGCGTACGCAGGAGCTCGGCACCGAGATGGGCCAGTCGCTGGCGCTCGCGGACGCCTCGGTACTGCTCGACATCTACCCGGCCCGCGAGGACCCGATCCCCGGCGTGACCAGCGCGCTGATCGGCGAGGCGGCGCGGGCCGCCGGCGCCGAGGTCACCGAGGCGCACGACAAGAACTCCGTCCCGGAGGTGCTCGCGGGAATGGTGCGCCCCGGCGATCTCGTTCTCACCATGGGCGCGGGTGACGTCACCGACCTCGGGCCCCGGATTCTTGACCGACTGGCGAAGTGAGGACGTGAGACCCATGGCGTACGAGGTCGAGAAGACCGACGAGCAGTGGCGTGCCGAGCTCAGCCCGGCCGAGTACCAGGTACTGCGGCAGGCCGGCACCGAGCCCGCGTTCACCGGCGAGTACACCGACACCAAGACCGAGGGCGTCTACTCCTGCCGCGCCTGCGGCGCCGAACTCTTCACCTCCGGGACCAAGTTCGCCTCGCACTGCGGCTGGCCGAGCTTCTTCGACCCGAAGGACACCGAGGCCGTCGAGCTGATCGAGGACCGCTCACACGGCATGGTCCGCACGGAGGTGCGGTGTGCGGCGTGCGGTTCCCACTTGGGGCACGTGTTCGAGGGCGAGGGGTATCCGACGCCTACCGATCAGCGGTACTGCATCAACAGCATTTCGTTGCGGCTGGAGCCAAAGGGCGACTGAGCGAGCCGCCGCCACCTTGCTTGCGACCGGACTGTGCCCACGACGCCAAGGGGAGCCGGGGGCATGCCCAACCGCCCCCGCTCATCCCGGACTTGTGCGTTCATCCCGGACTTGTGACACACGTATGACCGGAATCATGGCCTCCGTCACATGCGCAGGGTGCACAGTCTGCTCAGATGGCCGGATGCGCAGACCCGCCTCTCCTCGTCCGGCTCGTGCCCGCGGCGTCACCTCCCTGTCGGCTCTCGCTGCGGCCGTTCTGCTGCTCACGGCCTGCGGGGCGGAGCGTGCCGGTGCCGGGAGGCCCGGCGCGGACGGGTCCGAACCGCCGTCCCGTACGCAGATCGACGACCCGGGAAAGGACGGCGTACGGATCACCTCGCTGACCCTTCCGTCGGCCTCCCCCTCGCCCGCTCGCGGCTCCGTTTCCGCCGACGGACTCCCCGGAGACTCGGGAGTCACTGCCGCCTACGAGATCACCAACGAAGCGGCCGAGGCCCTGACCTACTCGGTCGTCGTCACCTTCGTCAGCGGTGACGGTGGGGCCGTCACCAACCGAACCGTGACCGTCCGCGACGTCGGCCCCGGGAAGACCGTACGGGGCACGGTCCGGGCCGGGGAACTGCCGCCCGCCGCGCCGCGCGTGGTGCGGGCCAAGGTGCTCACCGTGGCAAAGGTCCCCGCGGACGAGGCGGTGGCCGAACCGGGTACGTGCCCCGCCTCCGGTATCCGCGTCAGCGCCGACAAGGGCGACGCGGCCATGGGACTGCGCGTCGTGGGCCTGCATCTCGACAACTGCGGCACACGCGACTACACCGTCGAGGGCTATCCGCTCCTGGAGCTTCTGGACGACAAGCTGGAGCCGGTCGAGGGCGTCGAGATCCTCGACGGCAGCCGCGAGATCACCACCGGCGCCGGGGAGGACAAGGAGCCCGGCCGCGTCACGCTCAGGCCCGGCGAGTCGGCGACATCGAGCCTGGTCTGGCGCAACACCACCGAGTTCGGCACGCCCGTGAACGTGCCCCATGTGCGGGTCCGGGCGAAGACCGGGGCCGACCCGGTGACGTTGACTGTGCACCTCGACCTCGGAACCACCGGAAAGCTGGGGGTCAAAACGTGGGAGAAGGCGGAGCGTTGAACCCTGCCCAGTCTGCTTTCATGCGAGCTGTCGACCACCTTCCCGCACTGTCCCGGGTGCGCACGACAGCTTGCTCCCTTGACCCTGACACCGTGTGAGGCCTTGAACTCGTTCTCGTCATGTTCAGCATCGGAGATTTCGCCCGCCACGGGCGCGTGTCGGTTCGCATGCTGCGTCACTACGACGCGCTCGGACTGCTGCGCCCCGCCCATGTCGACCCCGTCAGCGGCTACCGCTTCTACGAGGCCGGTCAGTTGTCCCGGCTCAACCGGATCATCGCTCTGAAGGACCTCGGCTTCACGCTCGGTCAGGTGCAGACCATCCTGCACGGCCAACTGGGCGCCGAGGAACTGGAGTCGATGCTCCGGGTGCGCCGGGAGGAACTGGCCGCCGCGGTGGCCGAGGCGACGGCACGGCTGGGGCAGGTCGAGGCGAGGCTCCGGATCATCGCGAGTGAGGGTCTTATGAGCAGTACGGATGTAGTGGTCAAGGCGGTTCCGGCGGTACGGGTCGCCGAACTGAGCGCTGTCGCGGCCGGTTTCCGGCCCGAGGAGATCGGGCCGGTTGTCGGCCCGCTCTTCGAGCGGCTGGATGAACTGTTCGCCAAGGCCGGGGTGACTCCGGCGGGGCCCGGGATCGCGTACTACGAGGACTGTGCGGACGGCGAGGGGATCCGCTGCCACGCGGCGATGGCGGTCGGCCCGGGGGTCACGCAGATCGCGGGCCTGGAACTCGTGGACCTGCCCCCGCTCGCGCGGGCCGCGACCGCGGTGCACCACGGGCCGCCGTCCCGCATCGTGACCACGGCCCAGGTCCTCGCCCACTGGATCGCCGACAACGGCCACCGTTCGGGCGGATACGCACGCGAGGTCTACCTCGAGTGCCCGCCCGACCAGGAGAAGTGGGTCACCGAGATTCAGGAGCCGTTGGTCTGAGGCGGGGGAGGGGCCGGGCCTCGGTGGTCCGGCCCCTCCGCCGGGCCGGTCCCTCGGCTCGTCCGAGGTTTCCGTCCCGGCTCAAGGCAGTCGCAGCAGCCCGTGTGGCGCGTGCCAGTGGCGTCCGGCGCGGAGGTGGGTGACGGCCGCGCGTTCCAGGCTGGTGCGCTGGGGGAGTTGGTCCAGTGGCTGGCCGTTGCGCCGGAAGACGAACTCCAGGACGGATTCGTCGCCGTCCCGCGGTTCTTCGTCCACCCGCTCCCAACGCCGCATGAAACGTACGACGTTGGAGTCCTCGGGCAGATACTCCGCGAGCTGCGGATCGAGCAACCAGGAGTGGCACAAGGCGCGTTCGGCCCCGTGCTCCGGGAAGTGCGCGGCGAAGAACGGGCGGGCCCGGCGGAAGGAGTCGTCGCAGGCCTCGGGTGTCATCGGACCGCCCGTGGCCGGAATGTGCACGTTCAGTACCGGCTCGTCGCGCCAGCGCATCAGCTCGAACTGGAGCCTGCCCAGACGGTGGATGACGCCCCGCAGATGGAGGCTCAGCCAGGTCTGCGTGTTCATACCGCCCGCGCCGAACTTGCGCCGGTGGATGGCGACCATCTCCCCGAGCTGCGTCATCGTGTGCCGGGTGATCTCCTCCGGGATGCCGTGCGCGGCGTGGAAGCGGCGGGTGGCGGGGAGGGTCACGAGGAAGAGGTGGACGTAGAAGTAGCGTGCGGCGTCGCTGTGTTCGTAGGGGAGCGCGTGCAGGGCGGTCTGACCGCCCTGGTGGCCCATGGTGGTCAGCAGGGTCTGGTGGGCGCGCTCCAGGATCCAGCGCAGTACGGGATCCTCGGCCAGGACGGGGAGCGAGTCGACGATCGCGTCCCGGTCCCGTTCGGGCACCTCCAGGTCCTCGAGGAGTGCGTACGCCTCCTCGGCGGTGGGCAGCACCACGGGCTCTGCGGGCGGGCCGGTGTCTTCGAGGGCCATGAACCAGCCGAGGTGCTCCCGCATACCGAGCCGGGCGGCGACCGCGGTCGCGTCGAGTTGCATGGCGGCATTGTTCCAGGCCCGGTGTGCGCCGGGGCGGGGCTTGCCCGCACCGGACCTGTGCGGGGCGGCTCGTACGTGTATACGGGCGGGGCGTACGGGCACACGGGTATGGCTTGCGTTCGGGCCTACGGGCGGTGCGTACGGGAACTGCCCACGGGCCCGCGGTCAGCCCCGCCCGTCCACCTCCACCTCCACCTCCACCGGCAGCGACTTGAGCCCGTTGATGAAGTTGGAGACGAGCCTGCGTGGCGGTCCCGCCGGGCGGAGTTCGGGCAGTGCTTGCTGCAACTCCTCGTGGAGGACGGTCAGTTGGAGGCGCGCGAAGTGGGCGCCGAGGCAGACGTGCGGGCCGTCGCCGAAGGAGACATGGGGGTTGGGGCCGCGGTCGAGGTCCAGGTGGTGCGGGTCGGTGAAGACGCGCTCGTCGTGGTTGGCGGAGGCGTGGAAGACGACCACCTTCTCGCCGGTACGGATTCGGCGGCCGCCGAGTTCGGTGTCCGTGCGGGCGGTGCGCCGGAAGGAGAGCACCGGCGGGTGCATGCGCAGCAACTCCTCGACGGCCGAGGCTGTTGGGGACTGGCCCCTCCTGAGCCGGGCGTAGGCGTCCGGGTGCGAGGCGAGCAGGTTGATACCGCCCGGGGCCGCGGAGCGGACGGTGTCGTTTCCGGCCACGGTCAGGAGGAAGAAGAACATCTCCAGTTCGGGTCCGGTGAGTTCGGGGTCGGTGGCGAGGATCGTGAGGACGTCGTCGGCGGGGTGGCGCCGTTTGAACTCGGCCAGCGAGCGGGCGTAGGCGAACATGTCGCTCAGGGCGGAGGGCGAGCGCGGGTTGACGGGTTTGCCGTCGGGGCCGAGGTCCGGGGGACCGGCCTCGTCCGGGTCCTGGTAGCCGATCACGCGCTGGGTCCAGTGCAGCATCAGGCCCCGGTCGCCCGGCGGGACACCCAGGAGGTCGGTGAGATTGAGCAGGGCGTAGTCGTCGGTCACCGAGGTGACCAGGTCGACCGTGCCGTCCCCCTCACGGGCCGTGCGCAGGGCGTCCGCGAGGAGCGTGCGTGCCCGCTCGCGCGCCGTCGACGCGAACCGGTCCACGCGCCGGGGCGTGAACGCCCGGCTCACGAGTCGGCGCAGCCGCCCCTGCTCCGGCGGATCCTGGTTGAGCATCATGCGCCGGATGAACGGCAGATCCGCCGGGTCGGGGTCGCGGATCTGGGTCGCGCCCAGATGGGACGAGTACGTCGCATGGTCCTTCAGCACCCGCACCACGTCGCTGTGCCGGGTGACCGCCCAGAAACCGGGACCCGCGGGCCAGCCGAGCACTTCCGGCTCCGGCTGCCAGGCGACGGGATGGTGGTCCCGCAGCACACGGTAGTCCTCGTGCGGCAGCCCGGCCGCGTACCGGCGCGGGTCGAAGACGTCCGGCACCGGTGGCGGGGCCTGCGGAATCCCGGTCGGGGTCATGCGTCCGCGCCTGCTCCGGCGCCCGTGCCCGCGCCTGCTCCGGCGCGCGCGCCCGCTTCCGCGCCGTCACCCGCCGCGACCGTCACCGAGGCGCCCGCTCCGGCGCTCGGGCCCTCCGTCTCGTCGGCGCGCAGGAAGTCCTCCACGATCCGCAGCAGTCCGAGCGGGTCCTCGTCCATCGCGTAGTGGCCCGCCGAGGGGAGTTCGGCCAGTTCGGCGTTCACGTACCACCGCATCCAGGTCTGGCGCTGGACCTCGGCCGACAGGGCCGGGTCCAGGGCGCCGACGACGGCGAGGGCGGGCACCGCGGAGCCCGCCACCTCGGTGTGGAAGTCGTCCTTGGCCCAGGAGTCCAGCCAGGCGCGGAAGGCGCGGGCGTCGCTGCGCGCCAGCGAGCGGCGGACCATACGGTCCAGCCAGGCGTCGGGGCGCGTGCCGCCGGTGGTGTTGTCCATGATCGCGCGCCGGTTCTCGGGGTTCTCGGCCGCGCCCGCGAACAACTCCCAGGCCTCGGGCGGCAGCGGGAGCCCGGAGGCCGGTACCGGGGAGACGCCGACGATCCGCCGGACCTGCTCCGGGGCGGCCGCGGCGGCGCGCTGCACGATGCTGCCGCCCATCGAGTGCCCGATCAACGAGTAGCGCTTCCAGCCGAGTTGGGAGGCGAGTGCGCGTACGTCCTCGGCCGCTCGCTCGGTGGTGAACGGGCCCTCGTCGGTCACCGCCTTGCCGTAGCCGCGCAGGTCCACGAAGGCGTACTGGAAGGACCGCCCGTCGAGGTCGGGCAGGAGCGGATCGTAGGCGCTGCGGTCGGCGAGCCAGCCGTGCACGGCGATCACCTTGTGGGGACCCGAGCCGTGCAGGGCGTGAGGAAGGACAAACGAGGACATGCGACTCCGTTCACCTCGCGGCGTCACCGTCGACGGCCGCATCCGGCGCACAGACTCGCGCCCAACTCGGGCGCGCCGCAAGGGTGGAGAAGAGCCAGAAAGGGCGCGAAAGGGTGCGGGGGGGCTCGGGCGGGTACGTGTGGGTCGGCCTCCGGCGGCTGTCCGCCGAGGGCGGAGAGGCCGCCGCGATCGCAAGGGCGTTCGGGACCGGTAGAGTTGGTCTCTTCGGTCGGCGGAAGCCGTCCGGAGTCCGTGAAGGCTGTGCCCGGCAATGACGCATCCCGACGACGCCCCCGTGCGACATGACTCTCCCGCGCGACACGACACTCCCGCGCGACATGAGACCCCCGCGCGAAAGGACACCCCCGCGCGGCTCCGGCTCGACCGCGCCCTGGAGGCCCTGTCCGTCACCTTTCGCGGTATGACCGCCCGTGGCGACGAGAAGCAGTGCGTGTGCCACTGGGGCAGCGAGGAAGAGCTCGCACTGCTGAAGGTCCCGGATGTCGAGCTCGACCCCGACCTGTTGCGCCGCACCTGGGAGGCCACGGACTGGGACGACCACGGCGCGGTGCTGCGGCGCATCCTGCCGCAGTTCGCCGGAGCACTGGTCAACGGCCTTGTGGAGCCCATGTTCGGTATGGACGAGGTGGGGCGCGTGTTCGATCGCGGCGGCTGGCGGCAGTGGCCCGCGCATCAGAGCGCGGCGGTGGGGGAGTTCCTGCACGCCTGGTGGGCGCACAGCCTTCGCACTCCCGACCCGGCTGTTCCCGTCCATGAGCTCCTCGCCCTGTGCGTCGAGGCGTCCGGCACCCTGAGCCCCTGGCTCGCGCACTGGGAGGCGCTCGACGAGAGCACGGCCGACCGGCACCTGGCCGAGGCCGCTGCCCACTGGGAGTACGACCTGCTGGGCGACGAACTCCCCTGGGACGCCTGGGACAACGCGGAAGCCCTGCGTACCGAGCTGGCCGCCTGGCTGGTCCGTTGTGCCCCTGCGCGGCTTCGCCCCTTGGGCGGTCACGAGGAACTGCTGCACCGGGTACGGCTCGTGGGACTGACCGGACCGGACCGCTGGGAAGACCCGCATTGGCCCGGCCACCGCTACTGAGCGGTCCGAGCCGCCCGCCCGGCGGGCGCCGACCGGCTTTCGAGGGGCCTCATGATCGGCTCGCCCCACCCGATCCCGCAGCAGAAACGGCCAGGGTTCACGCGAAGGGGGGATCTCGAAGCGCCGCTCGGATGAGCCCGCGCGCCCCCGGGTAGAGCCGGGCCATGACGCAGCCGTTCGTTCTGCCGGACTTCTACATGCCGTATCCCGCGCGGCTCAGCCCTCATCTGGAGGAGGCCAGAACCCACAGTGCCGAGTGGGCGCGCGAGATGGGCATGCTGGAGGGCTCCGGCGTGTGGGACACATCCGACCTCGAAGCCCACGACTACGCACTCCTGTGCGCGTACACCCACCCCGACTGTGACGGGCCCGCGCTGTCCCTGATCACCGACTGGTACGTGTGGGTCTTCTTCTTCGACGACCACTTCCTGGAGGCGTTCAAGCGCGGCCAGGACCGGGCAGCGGGCAAGGTCCATCTGGAGCGCCTGGCCCGGTTCATGCCGATGGACCTCTCCGAGCCGATGCCCGAGCCCGAGAACCCCGTCGAGGCGGGCCTGGCGGACCTGTGGGTCCGTACCGTGCCCGCGATGTCCCTCGCCTGGCGCGAGCGCTTCGCCGAGGCGACCCGCAATCTGCTCAACGAGTCCGACTGGGAACTCGCCAATATCAACGAGGGCCGGATCTCCAACCCCGTCGAGTACATCGAGATGCGCCGCAAGGTCGGCGGCGCCCCCTGGTCGGCGGGGCTCATCGAGTACGCCACCGCCGAGGTCCCCGAACGCGTCGCGCTCTCGCGGCCGTTGCGTGTTCTGTGCGACGCCTTCTCGGATGGCGTGCATCTGCGCAACGACCTGTTCTCCTACCAGCGCGAGGTGGAGGACGAGGGCGAGCTGAGCAACGGCGTCCTGGTCCTGGAGACCTTCCTCGGCTGTACGACGCAGGACGCGGCCGAGGCCGTCAACGACCTGATCACCTCGCGGTTGCAGCAGTTCGAGGCGACCGCGCTGACCGAACTGCCCGCCGAATGCGCCGAGAAGGCGCTCACCCCCGACGAGTACGCGGCCGTGGCGGCGTATGTGAAGGGGCTCCAGGACTGGCAGTCCGGCGGGCACGAGTGGCACCTGCGCTCCAGCCGCTACATGAACGAGGGCGCGGTCACCGAGGAGCCGGTGCTCGGCGGCCCGACCGGGTTCGGCACCGCGGCCGCGGCCGTGCGGTCCCTTTTCTCACCCGCCAGTGTGCGGCGGCTGCGCAACTACTCGCATGTGCCGTTCCAGCGCGTAGGACCGTCCCAAGTGCCCGATATCGAGACCGGTTTCGAGCTACGGCTCAGCTCGCTGCTGCCGAAGGCACGCGAGAACCTGGTCGACTGGTCGTACGCGATGGGGATCATCTCCGAGGGCCTGTGGGACGAGGAGGACCTGGACCGCTACGACCTCGCCCTGTGCGCGGCCGGGATCTATCCGGACGCCAACCAGGTGGACCTGGACCTCGGTTCGGCCTGGCTGGCCTGGGGCACCTACGGGGACGACTGGTACCCGGCGCTCTACACCCGCACCGGCGACCTCGCCGCGGCCCGGCTGATGCACGAACGGCTCAAGTCCCTGATGATCGTGGAGAATCCGGAGCTGGCCCGGGCCGCCGGGCACCTCAACGCCTTGGAGCGCGGACTCGCGGACCTGTGGGCGCGTACCGCCGGTCCCATGAACATCGAGTCGCGCACGATGTTCCGCAACGGCGTGGTGGAGATGCTGGACGGCTGGCTGTGGGAGGTGTCCAACGAGATCCAGCACCGTATCCCCGACCCGGTCGACTACATCGAGATGCGCCGGGCCACCTTCGGCTCGGAAATGACCACGAGCCTGTCGCGCATCTCGCACGGCAAGCGCCTGCCGGACGCGTTCTACGCCAGCGGACCGATGAAGGCCCTGGTCAACTCCGCCATGGACTACGCCTGTCTGATGAACGACCTGTTCTCGTACCAGAAGGAGATCGAGTACGAGGGCGAGGTGCACAACAGCGTCCTGGTGGTGCAGAACTTCTTCGGCTGCGACTACCCGACGGGCGTCCGTCTGGTGCACGACCTGATGCAGGGCAGGCTGCGCCAGTTCCGGCATGTGGCGGAGAACGAACTCCCGGTCCTGTGCGAGGACTTCGGCCTGGACGCGAAGGGCCGTGAGGTGGTCGACGGCTATGTGCGGGAGCTGGAGAACTGGATCAGCGCGATCCTCAACTGGCACCGGGAGTGCCGCCGTTACCGGGAGGAGTTCCTCGCGCACCGGGTGGGCCCGAGGCCCGTGCCCAAGGGCGAGTATCCGGTGCTGCCGCCTACCGGCACCGTACTGCCCTTCGTGTGGAAGGCGCAGCCGGGCCCCCAGTCGCCGGGGGTCCCCGCGGCGGGCTGAGCGCGGGAGAGCGTGCGCTGAGCGCGCGTTGAGTACGACCGGGCCCCGGTTGGCCCGGTGAGGTGAGCGTGGCCCGGACGCCCGGCGGGAGGGCGTCCGGGCCACGCTGCTGTCCGGGCCATACCGCCGCCCAGGCCCCAAATGGTTTGCGGGCGAAAGAAGTTGGGAAATGGTGGCAACTTTCCGTGATGCCGGATTTCCTCGCGTTGTCACCCGTTCGTGAATCGTGACGAGGGGTGTCGGCGGGTAGATCAGAGGCGGAGGCGAGACATGGAACAGACAGCGTTGCGTCCCAAGCCGATGCCGGGCAGCGAGAAGGCCCGTGCACGCAAGTCCGGCGGACGTCCGGGCGGGGGCGGTGGGCACCGGCCGGGACCCGCGCGCAGGCGGCGACGGCGGCTGATCACCCTGCTGGTGGGGCTGACGGTGGCGGTGGGCCTGGTGCTCTCGGGTGTCGGGCTCGGCACCGTGAGCGCGACCGTGATCGGTATGAGCAAGCTCGCGGACATGCAGAAGTCCGGCGGCGCCCCACCGGGCGGCCCGGCGCAGGGGCAGGCGCCCGCGGACGGGCGGGGCAAGGAGGCGCCCGGGCAGGGCGCCGCCCCGGCCGCCCCCGCGAAGGCGGGCGACGAACCCCGGGCGGAGCGCGGCAAGGACAAGCAGGCCACGCTCGGCATCGAGGCCGTGGACGCCCCCGGCGGCGGCGCGCTCCTGGTGGGCGTGCACGTGCCCGGACCCGGCTACACGGCGGGCCTGGTCCGCGGCGACGTACTGGAGTTGTTCGGTGAACAGCGGATCGGCTCCGCCGCCGACCTGGCGCGGGCGGTCGCCGAGGCGAAGCCCGGCAGGCGGGTCACGCTCACCGTGCGGCACGAGAACGGCGTGCGCCAGCCGCTGTCCGCGATCCCGGGCGTCATGACATGAACCACAGCGGGGCACGGCCCGCTCGGCCCGGCGGGGGTCTTGCCGCCCCCGCCGGGCCGGGGCGGGCAGGGCGCGAAGGCTTCCGGGCCCCGGCGGAAGCCACGGAACGGGGCCGGCGCCGGAGGCTCGCCGCAGGAGTGCCCCCTCTCCCGCCCGCTGCCAGGGCCGCCGAAAAAGGCTGGCACCGCACGCGGCCGGGGGACGACCATGGCCCGTATGCTGCGCACCCTTCTCGCCTTCCTCGGCGCCTGCACCCTGATAGCCGCCTCGCCCGGCCCGAGCACCGTGCTGATCATCAAGCAGTCGCTGCGCAGCAGGCGTTCGGGCTTTCTGACGGTCCTGGGCAACGAGACGGGCGTCTTCCTCTGGGGAGTGATCGCGGCCTTCGGGCTGACCGCACTCCTCGCGGCCTCCGAGCTCGCGTACGACCTGATGCGGATCGTCGGCGCGGTGGTCCTGGTCGTCTTCGGTGTGCAGACGCTGTGGCAGGCGCGACGTACCCGCGCCTCGGAGGGCTTCGACGAACTGGCGGCGCCCCGCTCGGACTGGGCCTCCTACCGCGGCGGGCTGCTGCTGAACCTGGCCAACCCCAAGGCGGCGATCTTCGCCATGTCCTTCCTGCCGCAGTTCGTCCCCGAGGGCGCGCCCCAACTGCCGGTGATGCTCGGCCTCGCCGCGATCTGGGCGCTGTACGAGGTCGGTTACTACGGCGTGTACGTGTGGTGCGTCGGCCGGATGAAGGCAGTCCTGGGGCGGGCCGGTGTGCGGCGCCGTCTGGAGCAGATCTCCGGCGGCGTACTGCTGCTGCTCGGCGCGCGCCTGGCGATGGAGAGCTGAACCGCGCGGACGGTCCGGCTCCCGGAGGGGCGGGGTGCCTTGCCGCCGCTGCGAAGGTGGGTCCGCCCCAAGGCGTGAGTCCGCCGGATTCGGTGAGCTCAATCCTGCGCTCCGGTTGATCAACTCCCAGTTCCCGCAAGTGACTTGGGCCGATCGCCCGTGCAGGGCAACTGTGTGCCCGGGTGAGCGGTCAACTGTGTGGCGGGCGTGAACGGGGGCCCGCGTCCACTTTCCATGACGCCCTGTCAGGAGTACGCATGCGCTCGAATCACCGGACCCACAAAGGAAGCGGGCGGCGCCTCGCCCGTCTCGCCGCCGTCTGCGTCGTCGCCGCGATGACCGCCACGGCGGCCCCGGTGGCGTTCGCCGCCCCGGCCACCGGCAGCGACTGGACGCTCTCCTCGGCCACCACCCTGCACAGCGGCGCCAACCTCAACGCGGTCGCCTCGACCGACCCCTTCCACGCCTGGGCGGCCGGCTCACAGACCGTGCCCGGCAGCGGCGGCCGCTCCGAGGGCGTCCTGCTGCGTTGGAACGGCTTCGGCTGGCACCGGATCACCGACCGCGGTCTGCCGAAGGTCAAGTACTGGGTCTCGGTCGACGCTTCCTCGCCCTGGAGCGTCTACGCCTACGGCTGGGGCGACGAATCCGGCGAGGTCATGGCCCACTTCGACGGACTGCGCTGGAAGGAGTTCCCGCTCGCCGAGCTGCCCGACGGGGCGATCCACGGGTTCTCCGAGGTCGCGGCGACCCACGGGCGCACCTTCATGGCGGGCGAACGGTTCCTCAGCTCCCACGCCAAGGGCCGGTGGACGACGACCGAACTGACCCCCGGGCACGGGGTGAACGACGTCGACGCCCGGTCGGCCCGCGACGCCTGGGCCGTGGGCGGCTTCGCGCATGTCGGCCAGAAGCAGCGGCCGCTGGTCAAACACTGGGACGGCAAGACCTGGAAGGACGCCGGACCCGCCCTGAACAACGTCCAGTTGACGAACGTGTACGCCGAGTCCGCGCGCAGCGTGTGGGTCAGCGGATACGCCACCGGCACCGAGGGCCCCGTACCCAAGGTGCTGCGCTGGGACGGCCGGAAGTGGACGGATGTGACCGGGCCGGTCGCCGGGCTGTGGCCGCAGGCGCTCAGTGGTGACGGGCGCGGCTCGGTGGTGCTGTCCGGCGACCCGGAGGGCTGGGAGGGTCCGCAGGAGTTCTGGCGCTACCGCGACGGCTCCTGGCGCCGCGAGGTCGGCGCCCGGCCCGAGGGGAAGACCCAGGCGTTCACCGTCGCGGACCTCGCCCCCTCGCGCACCGGCCGCTTCTGGGCGGTCGGCAGTTACACGGTCGTCACCGGCGAGCACACCGCCGAGAGCTACGACGCGATCTGGCGCTCGGGACGCTGACCCCGCGGCCGTCCGCAACGGTGAGCGGCTGCCGGGGCGCACCCCGGGCGGCCGCTCACGTGGGCGTGCGGCTCAGGCCTGTGCCAGCACCACGCAGGACTGGCCCGGCACCGTCAACCTGCCCTGGGCATCAGGCGGTTGGACCTCGCCCCAGGCGGCGAGCACGCGGGCGCGGCCCCGGCCGAAGGGGATCGCGGCGGCCTCGTCGCCGAGGTTGACCGCCACGGTGAGGTCGCCGCGCCGGTAGGCGATCCATCCGGCCTCCTCGTCGCAGGCGAGCCGCAGGGCGGCCAGGTCCGGATCGGTGAGGTCGGGGTGATCGCGGCGCAGCGCGATCAGGGTGCGGTACCAGTCGAGGAGCCGTGCGTGCGGCTGCCGGGCGGGCTCCGTCCAGTCCAGACAGGACCGTTCCCGGGTGGCGGGATCCTGCGGGTCGGGGACGTCCGCCTCGGCCCAGCCGTGCGCCGCGAACTCCCGCCGCCTGCCCTGGCGTACGGCCTCCGCGAGCTCCGGATCGGTGTGGTCGGTGAAGTACTGCCACGGCGTGCTCGCACCCCACTCCTCGCCCATGAAGAGCATCGGGGTGAACGGCGCGGTCAGGGTGAGCGTGGCGGCGCAGGCGAGCAGCCCCGGGGTGAGCGAGGCGCTGAGCCGGTCGCCCTGTGCGCGGTTGCCGACCTGGTCGTGGGTCTGGGCGTAGCCGAGCAGCCGGTGCGCCGAGACACGGGCGCGGTCGAGCGGGCGGCCGTGGCGCCGCCCACGGAAGCCGGAGTACGTACCGTCGTGGAAGAAGCCACCGGTGAGCGTCTTGGCCAGCGCGGACAGCGGGGCCTCGGCGAAGTCCGCGTAGTAGCCCTGGGATTCACCGGTCAGGGCGGTGTGCAGGGCGTGGTGGAAGTCGTCGTTCCACTGGGCGTGCAGGCCCAGGCCCCCCTCGCTGCGGGACCGGATCAGGCGCGGGTCGTTGAGGTCGGACTCGGCGATCAGGAACAACGGCCTGCCGACTTCCAGGGCCAGTGTGTCCACTGCCTTCGACAGCGACTCCAGAAACCCGAAGGCCCGGGTGTCGTGCAGGGCGTGCACCGCGTCGAGCCGCAGCCCGTCGAGCCGGTAGTCGCGCAGCCAGGCCAGCGCGCTGCCGAGCAGGAAGTCGCGCACCTCGTCGGAGCCGGCGGCGTCCAGATTGACGGCGGCGCCCCACGGCGTGTGGTGGGTGTCGGTGAAGTACGGCCCGAAGGCGGGCAGTTGGTTCCCGTGCGGACCGAGGTGGTTGTGCACCACGTCCAGGACCACACCGAGCCCCGCGGCATGCGCGCTGTCGACAAAGCGCTTCAGCGCCTCAGGCCCGCCGTAGGGCTCGTGCACCGCCCAGAGCGCGACCCCGTCGTAACCCCACCCGTGTCTGCCGGGGAACGGACACAGCGGCATCAGCTCGACATGCGTGACCCCCAGCTCCGCCAGATGCCCGAGCCGCCCGGCCGCCGCGTCCAGGGTGCCCTCCGGCGTGAAGGTGCCCACGTGCAGTTCGTAGAGCACCGCGCCGGGCAGTCCACGTCCCGCCCAGGGGGCCGTCCAGGTGTGGCGGGCGTGGTCCACGACCGCGCTGAGGCCGCCTGGTCCGTCGGGCTGGCGCGGTGAGCGCGGATCCGGCAGTACGGGGCCGTCGTCGAGCGCGTAACCGTAGCGGGCGCCGTCCGCGGCAGGGGCCTCGCGGGTCCACCAGCCCGGCCGGAGCGGATCGGGGGCCAGGGCCAGTTCGGTCCCCTCCAGATGGAGCGTGACCCTTCCTGCCCGCGGTGCCCACACCTCGAACTGCACGGACGCATCCCCTCTGCCGGACACAGTGACGTCGCCCGTCCATCCTGCGACAGGCCCGCCGGTTCCGCCCCCGGGTCCACCCGACGTCCCGACGGCCACCACGCAATGGCCATCCGGACTTCGCCCTGCTCCACACAGCCGCATTTCCCGGCCGACCTGGGACTCTTCCGGCCACGATGTACGTACTTCCTGGTCACAGCCTTGTAAGAGCCATCCCGTAAATGACGGACCGGGTGGACACTTCGGGCGGCGCTGATCGACAATCTCCGGGTGACGTCGTCTTACGAGTTCCCAGCGGTCCCCGCGCGGCTCTCCGACGCCGAGCGCGACCAGGCGCTGCAGGTGCTCAGGGAGGGCGCCGCGGCAGGCAAGCTGTCCCACGACACCTTCCTGCGGCGGATGGAGCTGGCGCTCGCCGCCCGCCGCCCGGACCAACTCGCCGTGCTCACCGCGGACTTGGCCGAGGACCGGTCCCCGGAGGGCCCGGTGCAGCGCGCCGTGTTCGGTGGCGTGCGCGCCGTCTCCGGCTTCACCCAGCGGATGCGCAGGGTCTGGCAGACCGAACGTCTGCCGGTGCTCCGACTGCCCGCGGCCGCCGACGGCAAGCCGTTGCGGATAGGGCGGGAACCGGGCAACGGCCTGCGGCTCAGCCACGAGACCGTCTCCCGGGTGCACGCCGAACTCGTACGCCAGGGCGGCATGTGGGTACTGCGGGACCTCGGCTCCAGCAACGGCACCTGCGTGAACGGCCGCCGGGTCATCGGAGCCGCCGTCGTCCAGGACGGCGACCAGGTCAGCTTCGGCCAGATGTCCTTCCGGCTCTCCGGGAACTGATCGGGCCTAACACCTGGGGATCGGGCGCAACACCTGGGGAGGGAACGGACGCGGGCAGCGCGTTCTGAATTCCGCGCGCCGGGCGTGCCAGCAGGGCCCGCCGCTACCCGCATCTGTCACGCCGTTACGTATATCCGCTCTCCGCGCGGCCCCGCCCGAACGGACCCTGCCTCAATTGGCCCACGCCGCTTGCCGGGCCGCCGCGAGCACGGTACGGGACTGGTGCTCCACCTGGTGTTCCAGCGGTATCCACCGGGCCCGGAAGCCGTCGGCGAAGCTCTCGCACCAGGTGGTGACCAGAGCCTGGAGCCGGGGCGCGGCGGGGTCCTCGGCCGCCCGGAGCAGGCGCAGCAGCATGGCACCGGCGCGCAGCGGCAGCCGCCGCCCGAAGGCGTCGAGGCTGCCGACACAGGCCACGGTCGTCCCCGGGGCCGCGCCCCTGCCCCAGTCCTCGGCGAGCCCGGGGGCCAGGTCCAGCGCCCAGCGCGCGCCGCGCAGCAGCGGCCCGTCCGCGCCGGGCAGCCGGGGCAGCGCCTCGGCCAGGATCTCCTCCACCTGCCCGGCCTGGACCCGCAGCCGCCGCGCGATGTGCCGTACGGCCAGGTCGGGCGCCGGATGCGGAGCCGGGTCGTCGACCAGGTCGCTCGCCCACATCGGGACCTCGACGACCGCGGTCAGGCCCCCGTACCGGTGGGCGTGGTGCCAGGTGCTGCACCGGGGGTCCTCCGGAAGGCTGGGGAAGGCGGCCTCGCCGTCCCCGTCCGGCATCACATGGACGCCGGGACCGGCACAGCGCCAGCCGGTCGCGTCCGAGGCGCCGGTCTCCAAGGGGATGTGCAGCGCGGCCGCCGACTTGGCGAACGGCTCGGCGAGGCCGGGCACGTCCCGGGTCAACTGCACCCAGCTGCCGCCGAGTTCGGTGGCGTGCAGGGAGATCTGGAGGTACGGCCGGACATGGTCGATGACCCCGGTCAGGGCCCGTGTCTCGGGCGGCAGGCGGTCCGGCGGGAGGATGGAGGGCGACCATTCCGGCTGTTCGGGACCCGCGGGCCGGAAGAAGTGCCGGTGGTAGTCGAGCAGTGAACGCGGCGCGGGGCTGCGGTGCAGACCGGCGCCGTCCGGATCGGCGCAGAGCAGGAGGTGCCAGGAGCAGGCGGCCCGCAGCGCACTGTCGTCCAGGGCGCGGCGGGCCAGCTCCAGCACGGTGGACCCGCCGGTCGGTTCGTTGGCGTGGGCGCCCGCGACGACCAGCACCGAGCGCGTGGCGTGACCCACCGACAGCAGGTGCACCGGCTGCCCGGCACGGGAGGTACCCACCTGCGAGAGGCTGCACAGCGCGGGCTGTGCGGCGGCCAACTCCCGTGCCGAGCCGATGAGTTCGGGCACGCTGGGATAGCGCTGTCCGGTCAGGTGACTCACCCCCGTACGATCCCTCGACGCAAGGCAGTAGCCCACGCCGCAGATGACGAGTCAAGGCGGCTTTCCGGTGCCGGGCAAGGCCCCTGCGCCCCTCCCCACGAGATCTGCAGAAGCGTTTCTACCTGTGTTTCTTCGGATGCCTCAGGAGGCGGGTGGGGTGGGCGTCGTGGCGCAGGCGGCGGGAGCGTCTGCGTCCGGCAGCGGAGCGTCTGTCGTACGCGGGTCGTACGACTCGGGTTCGTAGGCGAGAGCGACCCGCACCTCGGGGGAGAGGTCGTCCGCGAGCGGGGCCCGTTGCGCGGGTTGGGCGGCGCAGCAGCATGGCACCGCCGGCACTCCATCGCACCCGCGCCCCTCACCTGCCCGTACACAAATATCGCGAATGACCACGGTGGCCCACCCTGGAAGGTGCGCCCGACAGACATCAGGAGGTGTCACTCCATGCCCGCAGACCTTCCGGCTCCGGAGTCAGGACTGCTGCTCACCCACTTCCTCACCGTCGCGGACGTCCCGCGCTCGCGTGCGTTCTATCGGGACGTGCTCGGTGGCGAAGTCGTCCTCGACGAGAATCCGTGCATCGTGAAGCTTGCGAACGGCTGGCTCATCATGAATCCGGGCGGTGGTCCGACGCCGGACAAGCCCGACGTCACCCTCCGTCCGCCGACCGATCCGGGAACGGCGACGAGCTTTCTGAACATTCGTGTGGCGGACATCGAGCAGTGCTACCGCGACTGGCGTGGCAAGGGTGCCGAGTTCCTCACCCCGCCGATCGACCGGAAGGCCGAGATCCGCTGCTATCTGCGCGACCCGGACGGCTATCTCATCGAGGTCGGTCAGGCCACGGGCATGCTGCGGGGCGTCTTCGCCGATCGGCCCGCCGAGTCCGGCTGAACGTCGCCTCGCGAGGAGCCGGGGCTGTGACACGGCCCGCGACGGAGGTGCCTGGTCGGGTGGCCGTGTCACTCCAGCGGCGTCGTGCTACCGGTGCGTACCGGAGGACATTTCACCATTGTGTTGTCGCCGGGTCTTCCCATCGACATCCGCTCCGCATACCGTCCAGCGCTGTAACCATCAATGGTTCGCAGCCGAACCATTGTCGTCGTCGGCGAAGAGAGCGCGCATGTCACCGGATATCTCACGCAGAAGGATGCTCGCACTCGGGGGAGGAGCCGTCGGTGGTGTGGCCGCCGGCTCGTTGTTGCCGCCGTCGCTCCAGGCCGCGCTCGCCGCCGAACCGCCGACGGGCGGTCTGCGGGCCGTGAAGCACGTGGTGATCCTGATGCAGGAGAACCGGTCCTTCGACCACTACTTCGGCGCCCTGCGCGGGGTGCGCGGCTTCGGGGACCGCAATGCCGTCGAACTGCCCTCGGGCAAGCCGGTCTTCGAGCAGCCGGGTCCGATGGGCACCGTCCTGCCGTTCCCCGTCCGCGACGCGGCCGAGGCCCAGAGCAAGGACCTTCAGTACATCGGTGACCTCGACCATTCCTGGTCCGGTGGGGCGAAGGCGTGGCGCGGTGGCTGGATGGACGGGTGGATCACCGCGAAGACCGCGGCCACGATGGCGTACTACGACCGCCGGGACCTGCCGTTGCACTACGAACTCGCGGACACGTTCACCATCTGCGACGCCTACCACTCCTCCACCCACACCTCGACGAGCCCCAACCGCAACCACTTGTGGAGCGGTTGGACCGGCTACGAGGCCGACGGCAGTCGCGCCGTGACGAACGCGGCGTACGCCGAGGGGACTCACCCCGGTTACCCGTGGCCCACGTACGCGGAGCGCCTGGAGAAGGCAGGCCGTACGTGGAAGACGTACACGGAGTGGGAGAACTTCACCGACAACAACATCGAGTTCTTCACCACCTCCAAGAAGATCGCGCGCAAGGCGCTGGCGAAGGCCGGTGACTTCACGTACATGGAGGCCTTCTACGCGAAGGTGCGCGAGACCGAGGACGCCGCCGAGCGCGACCGCCTGCTCGCCGCGCTCGACGAGGGCGTGAAGACGCTGAGCGTCGCCGAGCGCTCCCTGTTCGAGCGTGGGCTGCGCCGGGTCGAGACGGGCGGGCTCGCCGACGCCTTCCGCGCCGACGTCGCCGCGGGCACGCTGCCCGAGGTCTCCTACCTCGTACCGTCGGCCGTCGACAGCGAGCACCCCGGCTCCTCCTCGCCGATCGCCTCAGCCTCGCTCGTCTACAAGGTGCTCGACGCGCTCGCCTCGTACCCCGAGGAGTGGCGCCACACCGTGCTGCTGATCAACTACGACGAGAACGACGGCTTCTTCGACCATGTCCCGCCGCCCGTGCCCCCGGCCGACAACACCGAGGAGCGCTGGCAGCAACTGCCCACAGGTCTCGGCATCCGGGTGCCGATGCTCGTGGTCTCGCCCTGGTCCGTGGGTGGTTACGTCTGCTCCGAGGTCTTCGACCACACCTCGGTGATCCGGCTGCTCGAGAAGTGGACCGGGATCGAGGAACCGAACATCACGCGGTGGCGGCGCACGGTCACCGGCGATCTCACCTCCGCGTTCGACTTCGGGCGCGGCAAACCGCAGCCCGAGGTGGCACAGCCGGGGCCGATCCCGCCGTTCACCGGCCGCTGGCGCCCGGCGCCGCCCGCGGAGCAGCACATGCCGGTCCAGGAGTCGGGCACCCGCCCGGCGCGTCCGCTTCCCTACCGCCCCGACGCGCACGCGAAGTTGGACGGCGGGACGGTCACGGTGGCGTTGCGCAACAGCGGGCGCGCCAGCGCGCACTTCGCGCTCTACCCGTACGCGGGCGAGTTCGACGTTCCGCAGCACAAGGACGTGAAGGGCCGGGCGCAGTGGAGTGTGCCTGTCCACGGTGACAGCTACCGGTTCACCGTCACCGGCCCCAACGGCTTCCGGCGCGAGTTCGCGGGGCGGGCCGAGCAGGTCGCCCAGGTCGGCTCGCGCATCGACCACGACGACCGCGAGGTGCACCTCACCCTCCGCAACTCGGGCAGCGCGCCCGTCACCTTCACCGTCCGCCCGCTCGGCTACGTCGACGAGGCCGATCGGCGCAAGCGCACCCGCCGCATCACGGTCAAGGCAGGCGGCAGCCGTACGGTGGCGCACTCCGCGGCCAAGGCACACGGCTGGTACGACATCGAGGTGACCGCCGACGGTGACGAGGGCTTCCGCCGCCGACTCATGGGCCACATCGAGAACGGCCGGGCCAGCGTCTCCGGCTGAGCCCCACACGTGAACCGCCCGGCACGGGGCGCGGGAGTCCAAGCGCATGGTCGTACGGCTTCCGCGCACCCGTGCCGGGTGGCGTCATGAAAGGGGCCAGCAGCCCAAGGGGCGTCCGCGAAAGCGGTGGTGGCGGCGGGCCGTCAGTCGATGCGGTAACTGTCCCCGTACACCTGCCAGTTCAGCGGTGTGTCGAGGCCGAGGTTGCCCTCGTTCAGAAACTTGCGCTGTGCGGTGTCGACCCGGCTGGTATCCGAGTGCGCCTCCTCCCGTTTCATCACCCGGACCCGGGCGTCCAGGAAGGCGTGCAGCCAGGCGACTTCGGCCCCGCCGTCGGCCGGCGGCGCGGCCGAGGCGCGCGCGGCGGCACGGATGCCGCCGAAGCTCTCCTCGTCCTCGCCGGGTCCGTGCATCACCATCGCGTCGTAGTAGATGAACTGGCCGAGCACACCGATCCGGTCACGCTTGCCCTGACGCACCGCGGGGTCGAAGTAGACGCGGTCGCGTTCCCGGTCCTGGGCACGCCGAAAGGGCTGCCCCTCGGACGCCGTACGCCAGTCGCGTTCGAAGGCGGGGCCGAGCCCCTCGTGCGAGTCGGTTCCGTCGACCGCGCGCAGGGCGGGCAGGTACCTCGCGAGGATGCTGCCCGGCTCGTCCCGTACGTGGTTCTCGACGAGTTGGAGCATGTCGCCGGTGCCCGAGCAGAAGCCGACGATGCCCGCGGTATAGCCGCGCCCGTCACCGATGTCCTCGATGTACGGGTACTGCGCGCGCCAGTCCAGCGAGGAGTTCTCGGCGCTGGCGACCAGTTGCATCGCGATCTCCTTCTTCGCCGGGTCGTCCAGCCCGCGCGCGGCGGCACGAGGGCCCGGGGCGCCGGGCGCGGGGCCGTCCGCGTCGTAGGGCCGCCAGCCGAGTGCGGCGAGGGTGGCCGCGGCGGGCACCGCGACCATCGCGAGCCCGAACAGGATTCCGGCCGCGGAGTGCGACCGGGGACGGCGCGGGGGACGCTGTGGGTTCACCATGACCTCCGGGTGGGGGAGTTGGGGGCGGCGGCGCCCTGCCCCGTCGTCGGCGCCGTCGATGACCACCTGATAGTTGGGTTCCCGGTCCGGTTGGTCCAGGACCGGATACGAGTGCGGGGGCGGGGGCGCGTTGGAGGCCCAACGGCGCGTTCGGCAACGGAAGGTAGGCCCTTCGGCCCCGCGTTCGGCGAAGGCGGGCGGCCCTCGGACCTCCGCGTTCGGCAAAGGCAGGTGGCCCCTCGGACCTCCGTCACCGATTCCCCACCGCCCCGTCCTCCCCACCACCCGCCAACTCCCGCTCCAGCAAAGCGAACCCCCGCACCCCGAACACCTCCGCCACCGGCACCCGCCCCTCCCATTCCGACCCGTCGAGTACGTCACGCCACCGCCCCGCCGGGAGCGGCAGTTTCGTACCGTGCCAGCCGCCCTGCCCGTCGAGCCGCAGCGGGAGCCGGGTCACCGCGGTCAGTACGGCGCCGGAGCGCGTGAACGCAAGACAGTGTGCGGCGGCCTGGCCCTCGGCGTGGAGCGGTTCGTACGTGGCGGTGGCACCGAAGACCTCGGGCCGGTCACGGCGCAGCCGTAGGGCGGCGGAGGTCAACGCCCTTTTGTGGGCGGACAGTTCGTCGTCGGGCCTGCCTTCGTGCGCCGCCGGACCGGTGCTCCCGGCCGGGGCCAACGGCCGCCGGTTGTCCGGGTCCACGAGCGCCCGGTACTCCTCCTCGGTGCCCTGGTAGAGGTCGGGCACCCCGGGCATCGTCAGGTGCAGCAGCGCGGCGCCCAGGATGTGCGCGCCGACGTACGGCCGCAGCTCGGCGTCGAACGCGGCCAGGGCCTTCCACGCGGGGCCACCCGGCCCCTCGGCCACGAACCGCGCCACCGCCTGCTCGTACTCCTCGTCCTGCTCGGTCCAGGTGGTCCGCAGACCCGCCTCGCGCACGTGCTTGAGCACCGCGTCCCGCAGCCGGTCCACGTCCGGGACACCGAGGCCGAGTGCGGACTGCCATACGGCCCAGGCCAGTTGATGATCGGGGGCGGGCGCGGCGGCGCCGCCGGTGCGGGAGGTGCGCTCGGTCAGCTCGCCGAGCAACTCCGCCCAGCGGTCGGGGCACTGGGTGAGGACGGAGACCGCCGCCCGTACGTCCGCGCTGCGTTTGGTGTCGTGAGTGGTCAGGACGGTGCCGGAGAGCGGCCAGTCGGTCTGGAGCCGGGCGCAGAACGCGTGGAAGGCGGCGGGGGTCAGGGCCGGGACGCCGGGTTCGCCGCCGACCTCGTTCGCGCTGAGCAGTGGCACGTACCGGTAGAAGGCCGCGTCCTCCAGCGACTTGGCGCGCAGGGCGGAGGCGGTCTGCGCGAAGCGTGCCGCGAAGGCCCGTTGGCGCGGGCCGGGGCAGCGTCGGCCGAGCACCAGATCGCGGACCGCGTCCACGGCCGCCGCCTCCTGGGCCACCGCGAACGCTGCCCGGGCCTCGGCCGCCGCCTCCTCGGTGAGGACCTGGGCGGCGCCCTGCCCCGGGTACGGGCGATAGACCGGCAGCCGGACGAGCAGTTCCCGCAGCGCCGTGCGCAGCGCCCAGGGCGCGTGGTCGCGCAGCGCCGGTTCCTCGGCGCACAGCCGTACGCACTCCCGGGTCAGGCGCGCGGTCTCGGCGGCCAGGTCCCGGGTGACGACCTGCCGGGCGGTACGCGCGGCGGTGGCCGCGAAGTCGCCGCCGAGATCGTCGGGCGGGGCGGCGAAGTGGCGGAAGTGCACGCGCAGTTGGGCTGCGCCCTCCGGGTCGGTGAGCACACCGTCCAGGTGCCGCAGGGCGTCGTACCCGGTGGTGCCCGCGGCCCGCCAGTCGGAGGGCAGACCTTCGCCGTCCGCGAGGATCTTCTCGACCACCGTCCAGCAGCCGCCGCTCGCCTCGTGCAGCCGGGCCAGATAGGCGGCCGGGTCGGCGAGCCCGTCCGGGTGGTCGATGCGCAGGCCGTCGGCCACGCCGTCCGCGAGCAGCCCAAGGACCGTCCCATGAGTGGCCGCGAAGACCTCCGGGTCCTCGACGCGTACCCCGATCAGCTCGGAGACGGTGAAGAAGCGCCGGTAGTTGAGCTCGGTGCGGGCCAGCCGCCACCAGCCGAGCCGGTAGAACTGCGCCGCGAGCAGCTCGGGCAGCGGCAGGTGTGCGGTGCCCGCGCGCAGCGGGAAGACGTGCTCGTGGTAGCGCAGGACCTCGCCGTCCACGCGCAGCTGCGCCAACTCCTGCCCGAGCGGCGCCCCGAGCACCGGCAGCAGCACCCGGCCGTCCTGCGCCTCCCAGTCGATGTCGAACCAGCGCGCGTACGCGGAGCCGGGCCCCTCGCGCAGCACCTGCCAGAGCTGCCGGTTGTGGCGGGGTGCGGCGGCCATGTGATTGGGCACCAGGTCGAGTACGAGGCCGAGCCCGTGCGCGCGCGCCCGCGCGGACAGCCGCCGCAACCCCTGCTCGCCGCCGAGTTCCTGGCGTACCCGCGAGTGGTCCACGACGTCGTACCCGTGCGTCGAACCCGGTACCGCCTCCAGTACCGGCGACAGATGCAGATGCGAGACACCGAGCGCGGCGATCCGCGGCAGCACCGCCTCGGCCGCGGCGAAGCCGAAGGCGGGCTGGAGCTGGAGCCGGTAGGTGGCGGTGGGCGGCCGGGGCGCCGGGCGGCGGGGGAGTGCGGAGGTCATGCGGGACTACGTACCCGTCGGGTGCCCGGGCTTGTCGCGGGGGCGGGCGAGTGCCCCCGACTGCACGTACGGCGCCGCGCGCGTCCGCCCCGGGAGCCGGTCACGCCGACGGACGCCGCAACACCGTCAGACTCCGGTCGATCAGGGGCAACCGGTCACCGGCGTGCACGGCCGGGGCCGGGCCGGGCGGCACCGGGTCGCGGCGGGCGGTGTCCACCACGATCCGCCACTCCTTGCCGTGGCCGGTCGGGACCAGGAAGTCCAGGGGCTGCGGGGAGGCGTTGAACATCAGCAGGAAGGAGTCGTCGGTGACGCTTTCGCCGCGCGGGCCCGGTTCCGAGATGGCGGCGCCGTTGAGGAAGACGGTGAGGGCGCTCGCCTTCGCCTCGCTCCAGTCCCGCTGTGTCATCTCCTCGCCCTCGGGGGTGAACCAGACGATGTCGGACAGCTCGTCGTGGGTGCCCTCGACCGGTCGGCCGTGGAAGAAGCGGCGTCGGCGGAAGACCGGGTGGTCCCGGCGCAGCCACACCATCGCCCGCAGGAACCGCAGCCGTTCCTCGCGGTCCTCGGGCCAGTCCAGCCAGGCGAGTTCGTTGTCCTGGCAGTAGGCGTTGTTGTTGCCGCGCTGGGTGCGGGCGAACTCGTCGCCGTGGGAGATCATCGGCACCCCCTGGGAGAGCAGCAGGGTGGCGATGAAGTTGCGCATCTGCCGCTCGCGCAGGGCCAGGATCTCCTTGTCCTCGGTGGCCCCCTCCGCTCCGCAGTTCCAGGACCGGTTGTGGCTCTCGCCGTCCCGGTTGTCCTCGCCGTTGGCCTCGTTGTGCTTGTCGTTGTACGCGACCAGGTCGTGCAGCGTGAAGCCGTCGTGGCAGGTGACGAAGTTGATCGAGGCCAGCGGACGGCGGCCGTCGTCCTGGTACAGGTCGGAGGAGCCGGTGAGCCGGGACGCGAACTCGGCGAGCGTGCGGGGCTCGCCGCGCCACAGGTCGCGCACCGTGTCGCGGTACTTGCCGTTCCACTCGGTCCACAGCGGCGGGAAGTTGCCGACCTGGTAGCCGCCCTCGCCGACGTCCCAGGGTTCGGCGATCAGCTTCACCTGGGAGACCACGGGGTCCTGCTGCACCAGGTCGAAGAACGACGAGAGCCGGTCCACCTCGTGGAACTGCCGCGCCAGCGTGGCCGCCAGATCGAAGCGGAAGCCGTCGACGTGCATCTCGGTGACCCAGTACCGCAGCGAGTCCATGATCATCTGAAGGACGTGCGGCGAGCGCATCAGCAGGGAGTTGCCGGTGCCGGTGGTGTCCGTGTAGTAGCGCCGGTCCTCGGCGAGGCGGTAGTACGAGGCATTGTCGAGGCCCTTGAAAGACAGGGTCGGGCCGAGGTGGTTGCCCTCGGCGGTGTGGTTGTAGACCACGTCGAGGACGACCTCGATGCCCGCCTGGTGCAGGGCGCGGACCGCGGACTTGAACTCCACCACCTGCTGGCCCCGGTCGCCCCAGGACGCGTACGCGTTGTGCGGGGCGAAGAAGCCGATGGTGTTGTAGCCCCAGTAGTTGTTCAGGCCCTGCTCCACCAGACGGTGATCGTCGACGAACTGGTGGACCGGCATCAACTCGATGGCGGTGACGCCGAGTTCGGTGAGGTGCTCCAGGATCGCCGGGTGCGCGAGGGCGGCGTAGGTGCCGCGGATCTCCTTGGGCAGCGCCGGGTGCCGCATGGTCAGGCCCTTGACGTGGGCCTCGTACAGGACGGTGCGGTGGTAGTCGGTGCGCGGCGGGCGGTCGTCGCCCCAGTCGAAGGACGGATTGATCACGACCGAGGTCATCGTGTGCCGGGCCGAGTCGAGGTCGCTGGGCCGGTCCGGGGCGGCGAACCGGTAGCCGTAGACCTCCTCACCCCAGTCGATGCCGCCGCTGACCGCCCGGGCGTAGGGGTCGAGCAGCAGCTTGGAGGAGTTGCACAGATGTCCGCGCGCGGGCTCGTAGGGGCCGTGCACCCGGAATCCGTACCGCTGGCCCGGCATCACCCCGGGCAGGTAGGCATGCCGTACGAAGGCGTCCTTCTCCCGCAACTCCACGGCCGTCTCCGAGCCGTCGTCGTGCACCAGGCACAGTTCGACGCGGCGGGCGGGCTCGGAGAAGACCGCGAAGTTGGTACCGGCGCCGTCGTAGGTGGCACCGAGGGGATAAGCCTGACCAGGCCATACCTGCATGGATACGACTCTTCCGCTTCCGGCCCCCTGGCTCGGGGGTCACCTGTGGCCCCGGATCGGGGCACCTCAGTACGATTCGCCCAAGTCTTCCTGAAAGATGTCGATCGTTCTGGGACGTCGGGCGCCTGCCGGGTGTCGGTCGCGGGCCGGGCCCGTGGATGTCCGGGACCGATCGGTACCGCTTTCTGTCCGCGGCCGATGCCCCCGGGCTATGAATCCGCTCACTGGCAACAGGCCCGACTCGCGCGGAACTACCGTGTGAGCAAGGATGGTTGAGAAATCCCCCCACGCATCAGGCTGCGTCGGCGCCCTCTTGCGGAGTACTCTCCTTGATCGTTGAACGGGGGAGTGCACGGGGGTGGGGAAGGCGGTACGTACGTGAGCTCGGGAGGGCTGGAACTTCCACCTGGTGACAGCGACCAGGAGGGAGGGACGGCGGAGGTCCCACCCGGAGCGGTGTCCTTGGCGCGGCCCATGGAGATCGGTGCTGAACTGGACTGGGGGTCGGAGGACTGGGGCGAGGTACGTACCAGAGCCCAGCGCGCGGGGCGCGCGTACATCTGGCTGAACCTCGTCGAACAGCGGCTGCGCGCCGTGGTCTCGGCGGTGCTGCGCCCGGTGTACGAACCGGTGCACGGCGACGACTGGGTGGTGGCCGCGGCGGGTCCGGCGGGCCAGGAGTGGGTCCAGCGCGCGGTCGCGGTGCGCGAGGTCTCGCGGCGCAAGGGCTATCTGCTCGATCCGGCCGACGACAATGTGGTCAGCTTCCTGACGCTTCCGCAGCTGCGGGAGCTGATGGTGCAGCACTGGCCCTGCTTCGAGCCGTACTTCGAGGACCGCCGGGTGGTGGAACTCGCGCTCGACGAGCTGGAGGTCACCCGCAACGTCGTCTCCCGCAACCGGGCCCTGTCCGCCGCCGTGCTCGCCCAGGCCGAACGCGCCGCGTCCCGGCTCCTGGAGATACTCGGCACCGGCTCCGACGTGCCCTCGGCGCGCCGTCTGCCGGTCGACGCGGTGGAGGAACTGGTCGGCGACCGCTACGGCGACGTCGTCGGGGTGCACGCGGACCGGGTGCGGCTGTTGCGCAACTTCCCCGCCGAGGACATCTTCGGCGGCGCCCGGCGGCTGGACGCGATCGGTATCGGCCTGAACCTGCTGACGCAGAACTTCTCCGGGCGGCGCCTGGTGCGCCTCGCGGAGTCCGGCTGCCGGGTCAGGCTGATCTTCCTCAACCCGGCGAGCAGCTCCGTCAAACGCCGGGAGCGCGAACTGGGCATGAAGCGCGGCGAGTTGAGCCGAGCCGTGGAGGCCAACATCCTGCACATGCGCCGGGTGCGCTCACGTCTGCGCGACCCCGGGGCCTTCGAGATACACGTCTTCGACGAGACGCCGCGCTTCACCGCCTATCTGGTGGACGGGGACGGCGCGGACGGCATCGCGGTGGTCCAGTCGTATCTGCGGCGCACGCGCGGCATGGAGGCGCCGGTGCTCGTGCTGCGCGGCGGTGGACGTCTGGTGCGCCATGCCGAACCGGGCAAGGAGGACGAGGTCGGCCTCTTCGACACCTATCGCGAGGAGTTCGAACTGGCGTGGGGGGACTCGCGGCCGGTCTCCTGAGTTCCCCTCCCGTGGCCCGTGGCCCGTGGCCCGTGGCCCGTGGCCCGTGGACCGTGGGCCGTGACCCGTGGACCGTGGGCCGTGGGCCGACAGTCGAGATCTCCGTGCCTACGGGCCGTTCGTCGACCGGTGTGCGCACGTGAAGCGGAAGGCAGCGGTCCGCATTGTCAGTGGGGCATGGGATCGTGAGGTCACTGGGGGAAACGCACCATCGAGAAGGGGGTCCCATGGCCTGGCACCGCGAGCTCGTCTACGGCTTCGATCTGGAGACCACGGGCACCGATCCGCAGCAGGCACGCATCGTCACGGGAGCCGTGGTCGAGCTGAGGGCCGGACAGACGCTGGGCAGCCGTGAGTGGCTGGCCGACCCCGGCATACCGATACCCGCCGAGGCGGCTGCCGTGCACGGCATCACCGATGAACTCGCGGCCCAGGGAAGCCCGTCCGACCAAGTCGCCGACGCCATCGCGGAGGTCCTGACCGGTGCCTGGCGCGCGGGCATCCCGGTCGTCGCCTACAACGCCACCTTCGATCTCACCCTGCTCTCCGCCGAGTTGCGGCGCCACGCCCTGCCCTCGCTGAGCGAACGGCTCGGCCACGACCCGGCGCCGGTCGTGGACCCGTACACCATCGACCGTTTCGTGGACCGCTACCGCCGCGGCAAACGCAACCTCGAAGCCGTCTGCGCGGAGTACGGCATCGCCCTGAAGTCCGCCCACACCGCCGGTGCGGACGCGCTCGCCGCCGCCCGTCTCGCCTGCGCGGTCGCGGAACGGCACCCGAAGATCGCCGGTCTCACGCCCGCCGAGCTGCACCGGCAGCAGATCATCTGGCACGCCGAACTGGCCGAGAACTTCCAGAGATTCCTGCGGAGACAGGGGGAGACGGACGCGTTCGTGGATCCGGTGTGGCCCTTGCGGGAAGTGGCGGGCGAGACCGAAACGGTCTGAGTCGGGGCGGTCGGGCGCGAGCCGGGTCGGGTTGGGCGCGCGGCAGGGGTGGGGTCTGTCCGGCCCGACTCGTGTCGCGCGCCGCGCAGGCCTACGCGCGCGGCGCTTCGTGGTCAGTCCCGCCCGCGCGTTGGGGCCTGCTCTTCCGGTACGG
This sequence comes from Streptomyces sp. NA04227, assembly GCF_013364195.1. NCBI lineage: Bacteria > Bacillati > Actinomycetota > Actinomycetes > Kitasatosporales > Streptomycetaceae > Streptomyces > Streptomyces sp. NA04227. The sequence continues at coordinate 6,994,380 of NZ_CP054918.1, forward strand.
CGTAACCGGGTACAGACGGCCAACGGACCGTCAGCACCACCGACTTCTCCTCCGCGAACCAGGAGTGGTCGACCCCGCGACCCCACACGACATAGTCGCCCTGTTCCTTCAACAGGACACTGCGACCGGGGAGTTCCACGCGGAAACGGCCGCTGATGAGCACCAGAAGCGCTGTGCGCTTCTCGCCTTCGACCCACTGCCGCCGCTCGTCGCCCGCGGGGTGGACGCCCCACTTGATCTCCACATCCTCGCTGTGCCGAGGATCGCCCACCTCCTTGAAGTGGCCGAGGAGCCATCCTCGGTCCAGGGCGGTGTCATCGCCCGCGTTGCCTACGTACATGTCGTCATTCACGTGGCCGACGCTAGTGCCTGTCCGGCGTGCAGGGCCCTCAGCGCTCCTGCTTCCCAGCGCGCCACACGTACCGGATATCCGGTTCCCGCTCTTCGTTACGGTGACCGTCGGTGCACTCACCGGCGACGAAGCCGTGCCGTTCGTAGAAGCGACGTGCCGACTTGTTGACCCGGAACGTCCACAGCGCCAGCCCGGCCGGACGCTGCTGCTTCGCCAGGTGCACGAGGCGGCCGCCGACGCCCCGGCCCTGCCAGGCAGGATCGAGGTAGAGCTGATCCAGGTCTTCGTCGTCCAGCACCATCATCCCGACGACCGAGCCGCCGACCGTCGCCACCCACGTCTCCTGGTGAGGCACCACCACCTCCCGGAACCAGGACCGGACCTGGTCGTCGGTATGGGCTCGGTGCACGCTCGGAAGCGCCGCCGTGTAGGAACGCAGCCACACCTCGGCCACCGCGGCGGCATCGGAGTCAACCGCACGGCGGACGACGAAGTTCTTGATCTCCACAGCGACGCATGCTCGCAGACATCCGACGTGGCCGCATGCGAGTTCTCACCACCCCAACGACCAGCCTGGCCGGCAGTCAAACATCGTTCCAGCACTGGCTAGCATGAGCGGCGATCTTGGCCCCCGGCGGCCGTATCCCACCGCGGTCAGCCCGACCCGTAGGAGAGACGTGGGCGTCACGGCGACACTGAGAAGCGTCACTGAGGAAGAACTGAAGCGCGCCAGGCGGGACCCCTCGTACGCGGCGCGTCTCATCGACGAGGGCCCGGAGGGCGACGAGACGCCGCTCGACTCGCATCTCAGCGTCCAGCGCCGCACCTTCTCCATAGAGCGGTTCTCGCTCAACCTGTGGGAGGCACTGGTCTGGGACGCACCCGTGAACGTCTTCATGGGCGGGGACCACGTCGGCCTGAACTGGGACTACGAAGACAAAGACGAAGACGATGACCGGGACGAGGACGCCAAGGGCACGAATCACGACGACGAGGAGGACGACGAGGACAGCACGGCCATGGAACTCGATCCCGCGGATATGACCGAACTGGCCGACTGGCTGCGGGACATACGGTTCGCCGACGCGTGCGAGGGAAGCGGCGAGGCGTTCACCGTCCACGACGACGGCTTTGCCTACGACGACTACGGCTTCGTCGACGAGGACGAATTCAACGATTTCCGCACCTTCGTCCTCGCGGTGGCCGAACGCGGCGAGGGCGTGCTGTTCCACTTCGCCTGAGGGCCGTCCCCCCGCCGCTCAGGCAGCAGCGCCGAGAATTGATCCCAGAGCGGTTCGGTCAGTCAGAACGGCAGCGCGGGCACAGGCCTCCTCGGTGATCACGGAGTGTCGTCCGTCCATGATCATCAAGATCTGCGCCCGCACACCGTGAACGTGCCTCAACTGCGCCTATCTGTGCGAGCTCTGAGCGTCGGTCCGGTCCAACCACCCGGTGGCGCCCGTCACTTCGCGCGCTATGTCGACGACGGAGCGCCCGTCGGTCGCCACTCGCACGGCGTCCACAGGCGTCTGTTGGTCCAGGAGTCGCGCCTTTCTCGCGCTGCTCCGCAGCTCGTGCTCCAGCTCCGAGCCGAGCTCCCGGCCCGCCAGCCGTTCGCCGACGGTGGCGTCGGAGGCGGTGAGCAGCACCCGTACGACCTCGACGTCCGCGCCCATGACCCGCCGGAACATGTCCTCGGCCTCGGCCAGCACGCTCACGGTGTGCGTGTAAATGAGGCGCCGATAGCCGAGATCGGCGTAGTTCGACCAGACTGCCGCCAGATTGCGCTCGGCCAGCTTCCTGCGGCGTGGGTCTCCCTCCGGGGCCGGATGCGCCTGTGCCATGAAGTCTCCTTCGATGACGCAGTGGGGCACCCTGGCCGCGTTGAGAAGCGCCGAAACCTCCCAGCCGACCGTCGTCTTGCCGACCCCGGCCCGCCCACCGATGAGCAATACCTCTGCGTGCTTCATGATCACAGCATGCCCGGCGGATCCGTGGTGTCGTCGAGCTGGGCCGGAACGGGAGCCATGCCGCGTACGTGACTTCGCCACCGTCCGCTCGCGGAACGCGGAACAAGGACACGCGAGGCCCTTGCCGCTCGACCTACCTCAAAGGCCTGCCCCCGGCGACTCGTCCCGTACGGACTTTTCGAGGAGCGTGAACGACTTGGGCGTACCGCCCGGCTGCGGCTTGCCTTCCTTGCGTCCCACAACTCGATAGCCGGCGTCGAGGTAGTACGCACTCAGGCGCGCGTTGGTGTCCAGGCAGTCCAGACGAACCAACGAGCGGCCCGCCTCGGCCACGCGTCGCTCCGCGACTCGCAGAAGTCGGCGCCCTGTCCCGAGCGGGACGTGTGCGCGGTCCACCATCAGCCGGTGCACATAGCCCGCCGTCGGCGGCTGCGGCCCCCAGGCGTCCTCGTCCTCCCACCAGAGCTCCCAGGCCCCGACCACATGATCGGCAGCCTCCGCGAGCCACACCTCTCCGCTCTTCATGATCCGACGGAAGTGGTCCTCGCCCAGCTCACCGGGCTGCCACTGACCAGTGACGCCGTGGGCGAGCATCCAGCGGGCCGCATCGTCGCGCAGACGCACGACGGCGGCAAGATCCGCGTCGTCGGCGAGACGGAAGCGTAGATCGTTCACGCCGCGATCTTCGCACAGGCGTCCGACCCTGCATCGGTCGGCCGCAAGGGCTTCCCTGGAAAGCCACTTCCTTGGAAGGAGGAGGCCCACAGGTTGTCCTGGGTGATGCTCGGTCAGGCCCGCTCTAGAACGGATACCACCGCACCCCCGCGTCCCCCTCCCGCAACGACGCCACCCGCCGCCGGAACTCCGTGAGCGCCTTCGGATTGGTGGGCGCGTGCTGGGCCACCCACGCGCAGCTCGCCGTTTCGCGGGCGCCGCGCAACACCGCGCAGCCCTCCCACTCGCGCACCTCCCAGCCGTAGGTCTCGGTGAAGGAGTCGTACTCCTCGGCGGGCAGTCCGTACCGGTCGCGGCTCAACGCCATGACGACCAGGTCGTGTTCGCGCAGATCGCTTGCGAAGGTCTCCAGGTCGACCAGTACCGGGCCCTCGGGTCCTACGTGGACGTTGCGCGGCAGCGCGTCGCCGTGCACCGGGCCCGGTGGCAGCCTCGGTACCAACTGGGCCGCCTCCGCGGCGAAGTCGTCCCGCCGTTTGCGCAGATAGTCCGCGTCCTCGGGGTCGACAGCGGTGCCCGCGAGCCGCAGCCAGCGCTCGACTCCGGAGAGGAGATCGCGCGGCGGCAGGCCGAACTCCGGCTCGGGCAGGGCGTGTACGCGCCGCAGCAGGGCCGCGAGGTCGCGTGGTTGCGCCGGGCGTACGGACGGCGGCAGCCGGTGCCAGACCGTCACCGGGTGACCGTCGACCAGCCGCGCCGCGGGCTCGGCCGCCCGGACCGCGGGCACCTCGTGCTCCGCCAGCCAGCGGGCGACCCGTACCTCCCGCTCGGCGCGCGCGAGCAGTTCGGGATCCCGGCCGACCTTCACCACCAGATCACCCACCGCGAAGACGGCGTTCTCGCCGAGCGCGAGCAACCGTGCCTCGGCCGCGGGGCCGATCGGCGTTCCGCTCTCCGTGCCGGACCACCCGGAGCCCTCCGTGCCGGACCACCCGGAGCCCTCCGTGCCGGACCACCCGCCGTCCTTCGCGCCGGACCGCCCGCCGTCCTTCGCACCCGAGAACACCCCGGCCGCCGCCACCACCTCACGCGCCCGCTTCTCGTCCACCACCCGTCCCTTCCGTAACCGTCACTCGTCCCCCAGCTCTCTCCGCCGCCACCAAGTCTGGCACCCCCCTCCGACATTCCCCCTGGTCGTCGACCGCTCGGCCAGGTGTGCACGCCGCCTTGACGGCGGCCCGGTGGCTCAGCACGATGACCTGGGCCGTCGGAAGTGCGCGTTCCGGGGCGGCCGATCCCACCGGGCCCAGGCCCCAACTCCCGCCCGACTTACGGGAGATGGCGCCAGGACCTCAGGCCGCCGCCCGAAGGAGCCGTATCCGTGATCCCAGCGACCGCCGCCGAGCGGTCAGTACCCGAGAAACGGCCACGCGCGAGAGGCGCCCGGGGGCGAGGCCCCCGAGGGCGAGGGGGCGGCGACTTCGGGGCCTGGTTCCTGGTCCTCCCCGCGCTGCTGCCGATCCTGGTGCTGAGCGTCGGCCCGATCGTCTACGGGATCAGCCTGGCCTTCACCGACGCACAGTCCGGACGGACCGAGGCCACCGAGTGGATCGGGCTGCTGAACTTCCAGGACCTGATGCGGGACACCCTGTTCTGGGAGTCGTTCCGGATCGGGCTGGTGTGGGCGGTGGCGGTGACGGTGCCGCAGTTCCTGCTCGCGCTGGGGCTCGCGCTGCTGCTCAACGAGGAACTGCGGTTGCGCTGGCTGGCCAGGGCGTTGGCCATCGTTCCGTGGGCGATGCCGGAGATCGTGGTCGGCATCATGTGGCGCCTGATCTACCAGCCGGACGCGGGCATCCTCAACGAGACCCTGCGCGACCTGCACCTCGGCAACGGCCACGACTGGCTGACCGGACTGGGCACCGCGCTGCCCGCCGTTGTCGTGGTGGGCATCTGGGCGGGCATGCCGCAGACCACGGTCGCCCTGCTCGCCGGACTCCAGAACACCCCGCGCGAACTCCACGAGGCGGCGGCCGTGGACGGGGCCGGGGCCTGGCGCCGCTTCCGCACCGTCACCTGGCCCGCGCTCAGACCCGTGGCCCTCGCGATCACCGCGCTCAACTTCATCTGGAACTTCAACTCCTTCGCCCTGGTCTACGTACTGACCAGCGGCGGCCCGGGCGGACGGACCCGGCTGCCCATGCTCTTCGCCTACGAAGAGGCCTTCCGCTACGGCCAGTACGGCTACGCGGCGGCGATGGGCTGTGCGATGGTCGCCGTGATATCGGTGCTCCTCGCCCTGCATCTGGTCGTACGGCTGCGAGGCGGCCAGGAGCGAGGAGGCGAGGCGCGATGAGCCCGCTGCTCACCGGCCGGAAGGCAGGCACCGGGCGGAAGGCAAGGACCGGCCGGGCCACCCACACCTCCCCGGCCACCCGTACTTCCCCGGCCACTCGGGCCGCCCAGTACGCCGCCCTGCTCGGCTACCTTGTCTTTCTGGCCGTGCCCTTCCTCTGGCTCCTCTCCACCGCCTTCAAACCCGCGCGCGAACTCGGCAGCCTGCACCCGACCTGGATCCCGAAGGATCCGACGCTGGAGAACTTCCGGCAGGCCTTCGACGAACAGCCGCTGCTCGACGCCGCGTGGAACTCCTTCGTCACCGCCGCCTCGGCCTCCGTCGTCGCGGTGCTGCTCGCCACGCCGCTGGCCTATACGATCGCCCGCCGCCGCACCCTGCTCAGCCGGCTCAGCACCGCCTGGGTGGTGATCAGCCAGGCGTTCCCGTTCGTGCTCCTGATCATCCCGCTGTTCCTGATCCTCAAGGAACTGCGACTGATCGACTCCAGGCCCGGCCTGATCATGGTCTACGTGGTCTGGGCGCTCCCGTTCGCACTGTGGATGCTGGTCGGATACGTGCGCGCCGTGCCGCCCGAGCTGGAGGAGGCGGCCGCCGTGGACGGTGCCGGACGGCTGCGGACCCTGGTCTTCGTCACGGCGCCGCTGCTCGCGCCCGGCATCGCGGCGACCGCGCTGTTCGCCTTCGTCAGCGCCTGGAACGAGTTCTTCTTCGCCCTCGTCCTGCTCAAGTCACCGGAGAAACAGACCCTGCCCGTGGTGCTTACCCACTTCCTCGGCGCCGAGGGCGCCGCCGACCTCGGCCCGCTCGCGGCCGCGGCCCTGCTCGCCACCCTGCCCTCGCTCGTCCTCTTCGCCTTCCTCCAGCGCCGCATCACCTCGGGCCTGCTCGCCGGGGCGGTGAAGAGCTGATGCCCCGCGACACCCGCGTACGGGGGAGGAGCCGCGCCCTCGCGGCCGTACTGCTGGCTCTCGCCCTCCTGTTGACGGCTTGCACCGCGGAGTCGGGCGACGGAAAGGGCCCCGTACGACTGCGCTTCCAGTCGCTGGCCTGGCAGCAGGAGTCGGTCGAGGTGAACCGGAAACTCGTCGACGAGTGGAACGCGGCCCACCCGGACGTACAGGTGGAGTACGTGCAGGGCAACTGGGACGGTGTCCACGACCAGTTGCTCACCTCGTTCGAGGGCGGCGAGGCGCCGGACATCATCCACGACGCCTCCGACGACCTCGCCGACTTCGCCTACGGCGGCTACCTCGCCGATCTGCGCGGCCTGCTGCCCGACCGGCTCAAGAAGGACATTCCGCGCCGCACTTGGGGCACGACCGAGTTCGGGGACGGCGTCTACGGTGTCCCCTTCCTCCAGGAACCCCGGGTCCTGATCGCCGACGCCGACCGGCTGCGTGAGTCCGGTGTACGGATCCCGACGCCCGAACGGCCTTGGAGCTGGCGGGAGTTCGGGCAGGTCACCGAGCGGCTCAGCGGCAAGGGCCGGTACGGTGTGGCCTGGCCGCTCAAGGACCCCGTCTCCGCCACCCTCAACCTCTCGATGTCCGCGGGCGGCAAGCTGTTCCACCGCGGCGCGGACGGCAAGGTGGACATCCGCTTCGGGGCCGGGGACGCGGTCATGCCGCGCACCGTCCGCGACCAGGTCAACAAGGACCGCAGCGCGGCCCGTACGACACTCGGTATGTCCGCGTCGGAGACACTGCCCGGGCTGTTCGGCGGCAAGTACGCCATGGTGCCGCTCGGGTTCTCCTTCCGGCAGCAGGTCGTCCAGCAGGCGCCGAAGGGATTCGACTGGCAGGTGCTGCCCGCACCGGCGGGCAGTGAGGGGCTCACCCAGGGCGTCAGCCCGCAGACGCTGTCGATCGCCGAGGACAGTCCGCACAAGAAGGAGGCGATGGCCTTCATCGACTTCCTGCTCCGGCCCGCCAACATGGTCCGACTTGCCCTCGGCGACTGGATGTTGCCGACCGGCACGCAGGCGCTCGCGGACCCCGCCCTGCACACCACCGAACACGACTGGGCCACCGGCACCGCACTGGCCCGGCACCTCAGCCCCGCCCCCGCGCAGACGGTGCGCGGCTATCCGGAGTGGAAGGACAAGATCGCCACCCCGGCCCTCCAGGAGTTCTACAGCGGCGCCATCGGCCTGCGCGAGTTGCGCGGGCGGCTGGAGGAGGACGGGAATCTGGTGCTCGCCCGGTACCAGCGCTGAGCGGGCGCCGGGACCGGGCAGCACAACCGGGCCTCGTAGCAGGGCAGTTGGCCTCGGTCCGCGCGGGTGACGTCGGACCGGGCCGACGAGCTCACTCCGCGCAGTTGTGGACGTCGCTGGTGGCCGAGGCGATCACCACGTCGACGGCGCCGTTCGCGGCGGTGAGGTGGACGGCGTTGACCGTACGGCCGTGCTCCGCGCCGGGCACCGGGCGTTGCTCGTTGACCACCAGCCGCGCCACACCGGGCAGGTCCACCTCGGCGTTCGGCTCACCGGTGAGCTCGACCAACTCGCCCCCGACACGCAGTCGTACGTCGGTCGTCCCACGCGCCGAACCGCCCGCCGCACAGGTGCTCGTGGAACGCGCGGTCGCTCCCGCCACCTCGATCAACGGCAGACCGGGCAGCCCGATCCGTACGTCCTGCACCGCTGCCGTGGCCCGGGACGTGCCGGGCGCCAGGCTCGTCACGACGGTCGGGCACAGTGTTCCGGTCCGCAGCAGCAGGGTGTTGACGCCCGCCGCGCACCCGGGAACGTGACGCGACGCGTGTGCCGTGCGCACGGGCCCGGTGTCCGGGCTGGGTTTCACCCCCAGGCCGAGGCCCGCCAAGGACACCTCGGCGGTGATGCCGTGGGAACGCCCCGTGTAGTGCTCGAGGAGCACCGTCGCCCGCTTCCGCGACGGCTCGTAGTACGTGTCCCCTTCGAATGCCGCCGTCACCGGCACGGTCGCGTCGGCGTTCAGCGGCTGGTCCACCGAGGCGATCGTGCAGCGCGCACGGCCGTCATCGGCGGTGGTGCCGGTGCAGGCCTGCCGGTCGTCACCGCGTCCCAAGGCCAGGGTGACCGAACGCCCGGCCACCGGACGCCCGCCCGCGGACTCCTCGGTCAGCACGCCCGCCAGCCGGGCCGGAGTGCCGTTGGCGACGCGCTTCGGCCCCTTGTACGTCAGCGCCGTCTCCTGCCGGGTGATGGTGAACGCCGTGGTGTCGCTGCTCGGCCCGAGGCCCGAGCCGCCCCCGAACCGTACGGTCAGCGAGGTCCGCCCGGGTGCCTGCGCCGGGGTCAACTCACAGGTGCCCACGCCGGAGGAGTCCGTCGTGGCCGTGCAGTTCTGTGCCGCGCGGCCCTTCCCGAGGGTGAAGCTCAGCTTGGCTTTCGAGACGGGTCCGGAGGCGCCGCTCAGCCGCGCCGAAGCGGTGAACGTGTCGTGGTAGTCGGCCTTCGTGGGGCCCGTGTAGGTCGTGGTGCTGCTGCCCTGCCCCGGTCCGTCGCCGTCATCGCCGTCCCCGGAGCCGAGCCGGGCGACATGGATCTTCTTGACCACGTTCTCCGGCGGATTGTCCTCCTCCAGGGCGTACACGGCCGAGCCTGACTCGAAGAGCAGATAGGTCCTGTCTCCGTGCGTCACGATCCCTTCGGACATGCTCGGCGCCCGGAAGCACTCCGTGGCCTGGTTGAAGGAGGGCGGCGGGAGCTGGTTGTCGATCGCGTTCGCCTTCATGTCCTCGGGGCCGACGCGATAGAGGAAGCTGCGACGGCCGTCCACTTCCGGCTTCGGGGTCCGCGACACGGAGAAGTAGAAGTCGCCGTCCACGACCGTCACGCCCTGGGTCCGCCGGGGCGCCACATACGTGGGACCGTCGTCCCGCGACAGCATTCCCTTCTCGTCCGGCCGGTACGAATCCATTTCCGTACGAGTGGTGGCGTCGTCGTCCACGTACCGGCCCGCGTACAAGGCCTCGCCGTCGGTTCCGAGGAAGGCGACACCGTTCGCGATGTCCGTCGGGTGCCCCTTCTCCCTGATGCGCGGGAGCTCCACGTCCCCGATGGGCGGCCGGTACTCCTCGAACTTCCTGCGCAGTTCCGGCAGGTAATAGCGGTTCACCGACTTCGAGCGGTAAGCGGAGACATAGGCATGCTTTCCGAGCACGACGATTCCGCCGACATGACTCTGGTCGTCCTCCTTCGTCTCCAGTTCCACCGACCCCACGTGCTCACCCGATGCCGGATCGATCCCGTGGACCCGCGCCTCCCCGCCCTCCGGGCCGTAAGCCGTCACCAGCAGAAGGTCGTTGCCCGCGCCGTCCCAGTTCGACCAGTGGGCCAGACCCTGCGGGGTCCACGCCTCCGCCTCGGAGGTGCCCAGGTCCGGGAGGGGATCGGTGCCCAGTGCGGAGAACGTCGTGTCGTACGTCTGCGACGCCGACTGCCCGCCGTAGAAGGGGGCATGGGTGCCCAGTTCGGTATCGCACTCCACCTGCCCCTGGTTGCCGATGGGCGGGCCCTTGTCACCGCCCTCGGCCGGGAGCGCGCTCGCTGCGGAGTCCGGCCCGGCGGCCGACCCGACACCCGTGCTCGCGTCCACGCCCAACAGCAGAGCGATTCCCAGTGCCGCGGATGTCGCGCGGCGCAACCGGCGTTTCATACGTCCCCCGTACCCGTTCCCGTACCCGAAAGCGAAGGCCCGGTGGACGGTGCGGCGCCCCCCGGGCCGGACTAGTGGCCCGGAACCCTGCCCTGTTTCGCGTTGCGCATGCGAAACAGGGCAGGGTGGCATATGCGTCCGCATCCCGGTGCGGGGCGAAGGGGGAGTTGTTCGCGGCACACCGGACGCGCCCCCCGGACCGCCGCCTAAATTCGCCACTGACACGGATTGGCCGCCAGGCGGTCGTGAATCCGGTAGAAACGCGGTCCCTTCCCGGAATTCACCGGATCGAAAGGACCGCATCAGATGCGCTTTCGTCATATCCGCCTGCGTGAAGTCGGCCTGCGCGCAGCCGCGTTGGGGGCCGTGGGCGCACTGGCCTTCGCGACACCCGGTCTCGCACACTCCGAGCCCTCGGAGAGACCCGCCGCCACGTCGTCGGCCGAGTGCACCCCGTTCCGTACGGCGACGGCCGACGGAACCGAAGAGTGGGGCAGCTGTCTGAAGGTGGCCCTGCGGCTGTCCGAGGCGCCCGCCGTCGGCAGGTCCGCGCGGCTGGACATCGAGATAACGGGCACGGCGGCCCGTTCCGACGTACGGCTCGACGTCGAACTGCCCGCCGGACTGGAGTGGCAGCGGGCTCCCCGTGGACTCACGTCGACCACGGCCGCGTCCGAAGTCCCGGCCCATCGTGGACAGTTGCACCGCGCCGAGGGCCGGGGCCATGCCGGGAAGGAAGCCCCCTGGCGGCTCAGCGGCACGGTGAAGGCGGTCGCGTCCGGCACCGCCGAGATCCGCGCGGTCGCGACCTCGGCCGACGGCCTCGACACCGACAGCGGCAGCGTGTTCCTCACCGTCGGCGCACAGCGCTCCGGCTTCGGAATCGCGGCCCGCGACGTGCACGCGACGGCGCCCGCGCCCGCCGGAGCCTCCCGCGCCCACACGAGCTCCGCGCACCGCCCGGCCGGGCCGAACTCGGGTGGTACATCGGCGAAGTCGGCCGCCTCGGAGGCGTGCGCCACCGGCGGCTGGGGCTACACCGACCACCTCGGGGCCGACCGGGTCTCCGCCAACACGCAGGTGCGGGTGTACGACGCCGACACCAAGGGCCCGCACGAGCTGCTCGCCTCCGGGCTCACCGGCGCCGACGGCCGCTTCCGGCTCTGCTTCGACAACACCGACGAGACGGGCGGCGGCCAGGAGGTCTACGTCCGGTTCGGCACCGAGAACCCGAACTGGATGGTGCGCCACACCCGTACGAAGCGGGCCTTCACCTTCGACACCCCGGTGGCCGGCGAGGTCGCAGGCGGTGGCACGGTCGACGTCGGCGCCGTCCGTCCCGCCGACGCCGCCCTGATGCGCGGCGTCGAGGCCTTCGACGCAGCGAACACCGGCTGGAACTGGAAGCCCGGCAACTGCTGGGACGCCAAGGACAGCACCTGCCGTCGCGCACTGATCAACTGGGCGCCCGACTCCACCGACGGTACGTACTACTCGCTGCAGAGCAACGACGTACATCTCGCCGCGGCCGACCCCGACGCCAACATCCTGGTCCTGCACGAACTCGGCCACGGGGTCATGGACGACGTCTACGAGGACGACTTCCCGAGCGCCCCGAACTGCAGCCCGCACTACATCCAGCGGCAGAGTTCCGAGGGCTGTGCCTGGACCGAGGGGATGGCGACCTGGTTCGGCGCTGCGGCGCTGAACGACCCCACCTTCGCGTGGCCCGACGGCCGCACCCTGGACCTGGAGGACCCGACCTGGGGTTCCACCGGGTGGGAGAACGGTGACACCGTGGAGGGGCGTGTCCTCGGCGCCATGATCGACCTCGGTGACAGCACCAACGAGCCCGGCGACACCTGCTCCGAGAACCCGGCCGGACCGATGTGGTCCACCTTCCTCGGCCATGTCTCCGACACGTTCCGCCAGTACTGGGCGCACCGCGCCCAGGACGGCCACGACGTCGGCCCGGCCGCACTCGACTGCCTGTACCGCAACACGGTCGACTACCGGTCCTAGCTCTGAGCAACCTCAATTCCCCCGGGGCAGGCGGTAGTTGACCTGCTCGCGGGAACGTCGGTACTCGCCGGGGCTGGTGTGGGGCCCGGCGAGTACCGACGGACGAGCACACCCCTCAACCGCACTGCTCAACCGCACTGTTCAACCGCACTGCCAGGTGAACCGGGCCCGGTCGAAGCGACGTTCGGCGAGGTCCTCGCGGCGTATCAGCCAGTACAGGGCGCCGCCGTCGCCCCACATCATGTCGGTGTCGTCGTCCGAGTCGAACTGGGCGAGCAGCACCCAGTTCAGGGCCTCCTCCTCGATACGAGGGTCGTCCCAGGGCGGGTTGCCCAGCACACCGTGCGCGACCTCCGGCTCCACGGGGCCCTGGACGGGATCGGCATGCCCGCCGATACGGTGCTCCGCGCCTTCGGCGAGATCCCACATCGCCTCCTCGAACTCCTCGTCCCGCAAGGGGTGAGTGTCCGGCAGCGGCCCGAACTCCCGCTGGACCAAGGGGTGTTCCAGGTCGGGTGCGGTGGCCTCAGGGGACGCGGTCAGCGGTATCTCGGCGTACGGCTGGAGCACTTCGGGCGCCTCCCGCAGCGTGACCGGAACGCCCGCCGGGGTGTACAGGACCTGCGCTCCCGCCCAGGTGTCCGGATCGGCCGGGTCGACCGGGTTCAGCCCCTCGTCCAACTGCCCGTCGAAGTAGAAGAACGAGAGCGTTCCGTCCGGGGGCAGGGGTATGTCCAGGGCGCCGGACGGCAGCGCGGCGCAGTCGACGGCCGCGACGAAGGAGAGCGGACCCTCGCTCTCCCACACCGGCCACTTCACACCCTCGGGCAGTTCCGGAAGACCGCCGAGCCGCCCGACCACCCTGCCCTCGTCGCCTTCGGCCTTGGCCAAGCGCAGACTCGTCCGGAACAGCCCTGTCCAGCGCTCGGCTATCTCCTCGGGGAGACTCTCGTGTGCCAGGGTGTGCAGGGCGTCGGCGTTGTGCTGTGTCATGGGTCCGATGATGCACGGTGGCACTGACAGCGGTGGCACTGACCACGGTGGTGCGGACGACGGTCGTACGGACAACGGGGAGCGTGGTCCGGTCCCGGCAGATCCCACCTCGCGGTTCGGGCGGCGGAATCGTACGTTGCCGCTCAACTCGGCTGCCACGTAAGCTCGGTCGCGTGACTGCCGGGTCGGCCATGGGCCACGCACGAGTGAGGCGCCCGGCCTCGGCGTGAAACCGGGGCGGGCCAGGGGTCCGCCGTTTCTCCGTGCCTTACGCGTCTTCAGCGCCTTCCGCGCCTTGTACTTCCACCTTCGCGCGCTCGCGTTGCGTCGCGGCGCGCTCCCAGCGAACCCGCTGATCCGAAGAGATCGAAGTAACCGGAGAAACTCGACAGATGTCGCAAGAACAGTCGCATGAACAGTCGCAAGGACAGCAGTCCCCGCACGCCCCCGAGCCGTCGGCCGCCACGACCACCGCGGTCCAGCTCAACCACACCGTCGTCTACGCCACCGACCGGCAGCGGTCCGCGCAGTTCCTCGCCGGAATCCTGGGCCTGACGGTCGGCGCCCCCTTCGGGCCGTTCCTGCCTCTCGACCTGGGCAACGGCGTGACCCTCGACTACTACGAGAAGCGCGACGAGCCGATCCAGTCCCAGCACTACGCGTTCCTGGTGCCGGAGGACCGATTCGCCGCCATGGTCGCCGAGTTGGAGGGGGCAGGTGTCACCTACTACGCCGACCCGAGTCACACCGAGCCGGGCCGTACCAACGATCTCTTCGGTGGTCGTGGCGCGTACTTCGACGACCCGGACGGGCACAACATGGAGATCATGACTCGGCCCTACGTCCGGCCGTAATCATCCGTGGTGGTTCGGATCACATGTGCGCAAGCGAAGGGGGCGGGAACTCCCCGCCCCCTTCGGGCGTTCCGGTGGACGACCAAATTGATCGATGTGCGAACAGATGCGGGTGTGACCGCATGCGGGTGTGAGCCCATCGATGTGTGAACACGGCGGCAGTGCCGTCGTACGGGAGAAGTGAGCGAACCCATGGCCATGGTGGGCCTGTTCTGGATCGCCGAGGGCGACGTCTACATAGGTGCGAAGCCCGCCGGGCTGGCCCCCGGAGTGCGGCTGACCTCCGAGGGGGTGGCGGCCCTCGGTGACGGGCAGGCCGCGCTCCATCTGTGGGAGGACGTGCGGTCCCTGACCGTGGCGGACGTGCCCGTGAAGAACCTGAAGCGGAGGGTCGCCGTGGCCAAGGGGCTTGCCCTGGACACCGTGTTCAATCTGGCGATCGGTCCGGGCCCGCTGGAGGAGGCTCCGCCGATGATGACGGTGGGCGTGGAGTCGCAGGGCGGCACCCACGAGCTGTCGGCCTATGTGGCCGCGGCCGTCGGCTATTCCGTGACCGAGGTCGATCTCTCCCGCACCCTGTTGTCCCGCCTGACCGACGGCGCCGCGACGATGTCCACGACCCTTGCGGCCATGTCGGAGTGGGGCCGCGGATGGGAGGGCGGCTCGCCCCGTGGCGCGGAGCGGGAGCGGTTGCTGCGGGAGTGGGTGGACCAGGCAGGGTGAGGGGCGCCGCCCCGGCTCACCGGTCGCGCGGGGCCTGCTCGCCCTCGGGTTCCGCCCGCGCCCGCTGCTCCGCCTCTTGTCCCGTCCCCTGCCCTGTCTCCTGTCCCGTCTCCTGTTCCGCCTCGTGTTCCGCTTGAGATGCGGTGTGGGCGCGGACCGCGGCCGCGGTGGCCTGGGGATCACCCTGGCGCAGGGCCTCCAGAACGGCTTGGTGCTCGTCCAGTACGGCCTGCCAGTTCATGTCCGCCACGGGTGAGGTGACCCGGTAGCGCCGGACGGTGAGCAGGAGTTGCTCGGTGAGCTCGGCAAGGATGCGGTAGCCGGTGGCGCGCGCCAGTGCGGTGTGGAAGGCGGCGTTGAGTTCGGCCAGGGCGACGGCGTCTCCGGTGTCCAGAGCGGCGTGCATCGCCTGGTGTGTGTCGTCGAGATCGGCCACCAGCGAGGCGTCGGCCCGTACCGCGGCGAGGCGGCCGACCAGGCCCTCGATGGCTTCGCGAGCGAGGAAGACGCCGCGGATCTCGTGGTGGTCCACCTCCGCGACGGTGATCCCCGAGCGAACGCCGGAGACCAACAGCCCCTCGAATTCGAGTCGGGAGACCGCTTCGCGTACGGGAATCCTGCTCACCCCGAGATCGCGGGCGAGTTCGTCCATGGCGAGGTGGTCGCCGGGCCGCAGTTCGCCGCGGGCCACGGCGTTCCGCAGGGTCTCGTAGACCAGGTCGGCCTTGCTGCGTACGACGGGCAGTTCCGCGGCCCAGGCCTTGCGGAGCGGGGGTTGCGGTGTGCTCGGCGGATCGGCGGCGGCGCGCCCCTCGCCCGGCCGGGGGCGGGGCGGCCGCGGGCCGGTTTCGGTGTCGGGCATACGGGCACCTGTTCTTTCCTCCACCGTGTGCCGGGTGGTTCTGCGGCCCGGCACCCAGGGGGCCGGGCCGCGACGACGGTCTGGACGGGACGGTGGTCCCGGACCGGTCTGATCGTTCCGGTCTACTCCTTGACCGCTCCGTTGGTCAGCCCGCGGACGAAGAACCGCTGGAGCAGGACGAAGCACAGGACGACCGGGATGGCCGCCATGACGGAACCCGCCATCAGCAGGTCCCAGCGGGGGTTGAACTGGTTCTGGAAACGGGCGAGGCCGACCGGGAGCGTCCGCAGCAGCTCGTCGTTGGTGACCAGGCTCGGCCAGGCGAACTCGCCCCAGGTCCACATGAACTTCAGTACCGCCACCGTGCCGAGCGCGGCCCAGGAGTTGGGCAGCAGCACGGTGAGCAGAGTGCGGATCCGTCCCGCGCCGTCGATGGCGGCGGCCTCGTCCAGCTGGATCGGCAGCGTGACGAAGTGCTGGCGCAGCAGGAAGATGCCGGTCGGGCTGGCGAGGAAGGGGATGATCAGGGCCCAGTAGGTGTCGATCCAGCCGAGGTCGCGCATCACCAGGTAGAGCGGCACGAGGATGACCTGGGTGGGGATCATCAACGTGGCCAGGATCAGGGTGAGGACGACCTGGCGGCCCCGGAACTTGATGCGGCTGAGCCCGTACGCGGCCAGGGTGTCGAAGACGAGATTGCCCGCCACCACCGCCCCGGCGACGAGCACCGAGTTGAAGAACCACTGCCAGAACGGGAAGCGGGAGAGCACTTCTTCGTAGGCGTTCAGGGAGACCGAGCTCGGGATCAGACTCGCGTCGGTGCCGAGGAGTTCCTCCATGGGCTGCAGTGAGGTCAGCACCATCCACAGGACGGGCAGGCCCGCGAAGACGCTGATCAGGACGAGCCAGAGAACCCGGGGGAGGGACCTTGCCGAGCGCTTCATGAGTCCCTCCGGGAGGTCAGGCGCAGCCGGATCATCGTGATGGTCAGGAGGATCACGAAGAGCACGACCGAGGCCGCGGACGCCACACCGACATCGGTGAGGAGCCGGGTGTAGATGAACGTGACGACGGTGAGGGTCGCCGTGCCGGGGCCGCCCTCGGTCATCACCCAGACCTGGTCGAACACCTTGAAGGAGTTGAACAGGAGCAGCAGGAAGACGGCGGCGCTGGCGGGACGCAGCATCGGCAGGGTGACGGAGCGGAACTGCTGCCAGGGCCCGGCCCGGTCGATGGTGGCCGCCTCGTACAGCTCGGCGGGGATGCGCTGGAGTCCGCCGAGCAGGATCAGCGCGTAGATGCCGAAGTCCTTCCAGATGCTGACCAGGGCGACGGCGGGCAGGGCGAGGTCGTTGTCGAAGAGCCAGCGTGCCCCGTCGACGCCGACAAGGCCGATGAGACTGTTCACCAGTCCGTGGTCCGGCTCGTAGAGCCACTTCCAGATCAAACCGGCGACCACCATGGGGATGACGGCGGGCAGCACGGTGAGGGTGCGCACGAGACGGGCCGAGGCCATCTCTCGGTTGGCCGCCATGGCGGTGGCCAGTGCCAGGGCGTAGGTCCCGGCGAGCGTGATGAGCGTGAACACCAGGGTGTTGAACAGGCTTTCGCGGAAGGTGCCGGCCGCGAGGATCGTCTCGTAGTTCTCCGTGCCGACGAACTCCTTGGGGCCCAGCATGTTCCAGCGGTCGGTGCTGAGCAGCATCGCCTGGACCATGGGGTAGAAGGTGAACCCCAGGATCACGAGCAGTGCGGGGGCGACGGACAGCCACCCGGCGAGTGCCCCGGTGGGGCGGCGGCGCCGTGGGCGCCCGGGGCCGCGCAGGCGGCGGAGAGAGCCGCCCGCGCGGGCCGAGGAGAGCTTCGCGGGAAGCTCGGTCGTGGTCTGCATCTGCGTGCTACTTCCCGGTGCTCAGGGCCTTGCCGACCTCGTCGTCGAGCGCGCCGAGGGCTTCGTCCACGGACATCTGGCCGTTGACCCCGGCCACGATCGAGGACTTCTGGGCCTCCCAGCGGGTCGCCCAGCCGTGCCGGTCCTGGAGGACGAGGTCGGGGGTGTTGCGGCCGAGCTGCTCCTGGATCGCGGTCCAGTTCGGGTCGGACTTGATCTTCTTGTCGTAGGTGGCCCGGGCCTCGGCCCCGACCTTCGACGGCTGGTACGGGAAGATCCCCTTGAAGTCCATGTACTGGGCGCTGCGCTCGGGCGAGGCCAGCCACTTCATGAAGGTTCCGGCCGCCTTGAGTTCCTTGCCACTGGAGCTCGCGACCAGGCTGTGCCCGCCGACCATGGAGCAGCCGCTCTTCGGGCCCTTGGGCATCGGGGCGACGGCCCACTTGCCCTCGGTCTTGGCGCCGCCCATCTCGACGTTGGCGATGACGGACTGGAAGAACGGGAACATCGCGACCTTGCTGTCGATGAAGCCGTTGAGCGCGCTGGTGCCGACCGGTGAGATCTTGTCGTCGTAGAACGACTTCATGTAGTTCATCGTGGTACGGCCCGCCGCGGACTTCTGTGTCGACTTCGAGTAGTCGGCCGAGGTCAGGCTGCCGCCGGCGCCGCAGAGGAAGGACTCCCAGGTCGAGTTGATCGCGTTGACGTGGTCGTCCATGCCCTTGAACTGCCAGCCGTGCACGTCGCCGCCGGACTTGTCGGTGATCGTGGCGGCGGAGGACTTCAGCTCGTCCCAGGTCGCGGGCGGCTTGTCGATGCCGTACTTCTTCAGTACGTCGGTGCGGTAGAGCATCACGCCGACGTCGAAGTAGAGGGGGGCGCCGTAGAGCTTCTTCTCGTACTCGTTGACCTGGGCCAGGTCCAGGAACTTGTCGGTGTCGGCCTTGGTGTAGCCGAGCTGGTCCAGGGAGGCGAGGGACCCGGCCTTGAGGTAGTCCAGCTCCAGGCCGTTGTTCATCAGCCAGACGTCGGGGCCCTTGCCGGCGGCGACCGCCTGCTTGATCTTGTCGCGGCCGTCCTTCCACTCCAGCTGCGTGAGGTTGACCTTCACGTCGTCCTGGGACTTGTTGAACTCGTCGACGAGCTCCTTGACCTTGTCGTCCTGGCCGATCCAGTACGGCATGGACCAGAACTCGACCGTGCCCTTGCCGTCACCGGCCGACCCGGTGCCGCTGCCGCCGCCGGAACAGGCCGAGGCGGTGAGGGCACAGACGGAGGCGAGGGACGCGGTGAGCAGTATGCGGCGTCTGGATCGTGACATGGCGGTTCTCCTTGAGCGGGTGGTGCGAGGGTGGGCGCCGCGGACGGCGACAGGGAGGGGACGGGGGGCGGCGGGGGTGGGACGGGCGGTCCGGCGCGGGGGGATCCGCCGGACCGCCCGTGTCTCAGGGGGTGCGGACCCAGAACTCGATGGAGTTGGGCGGAACGGTGAGCGTCAGCTTCGGACCGGACTTCGCCGTGAGCCGCTGGTCGTTGACCGTGGGTGAGTAGCGGTGGCCCTCGAAGGAAGCGGCGGTCTGGGTGTCGACGGTGTAGGTGAAGGACTCCGTCGCGGAGCGGTTGGTGATCGCGAAGACGGGCTTGCCCCCGGTGGTCTTCCAGGCCATGATCCGCTGGTCGCGCAGGACGGCCGACTCCTCCACGTGGTAGCGGACGGAGTCCCACGGCATGTACTTCACGAAGCCCGCGACCGAGTTCCAGTTCGCCGGGTTCCAGTCCCAGTGGCCCGCCTTGATGTGCCCGAACTTGGAGAAGTCGGTGTCGTGCGGCGGGCGCCACAGCCCCAGCGAGTAGCCGAGGGACTCGGAGTTGGTGGTGGGCTTGAGCGCGTGCAGCCAGTACCAGGTCGGGGAGTCCTGGAAGGTCATCCAGTTCATGATCGACTGGGCGGTGTTGACCGTACGCCACGGAGTGACCGCACCGCTGAGGTACTCGAACTCGTTGTTGAAGACCGGCTTGCCCTGCGCCTGGCGTCGGAAGTCGTTGTCGATCTGGTAATTGCTGTCGTAGCCGATGCGGTGGTAGGTCCAGGCGTCGACGTGGTCGAGGGCCAGCGGGTCGGCGAGGATGGCCTGGCCGATGTCGCCGCCCCACCCGTCCATGCTGTCCGCCGTGATCATGACGTTCGGGTACTTGGCACGGATCTTCGGCGCGACCGCCTTGAAGGCTGCCAGGTATTCCGTGGCGTTGTACTGGCAGGAGGAGTACGGGGCCGAGAAGACAGGCTCGTTCTGCAGGCCCCACTGGGAGATGCGGAGACCGCCGGCGGTGAGGTAGTCGAGGTCGGCGACCAGGGCGTCACTGAACTCGTCCAGGAACGCGGGTTCCGTGGACTTGATCCTGCCCCCGATGTAGGAGTTGTTCGACTTCCACGCCGGAGCCGGGGACCAGTACTCGACGGACAGGCCTTCCACACCCGCCTGGTCGCACATGTCGGCGAGCATGGCGGTCTGGCCGGGGTAGCGGCCGCGCATGTGCTTCCGCTCGGAGTCGAGTCCCCGGTAGTACAGGCCCATCGCCAGGCGGCAGTAGCGAAAGCCCCGGTCGGAGCGGCCCGCCTTGAGCATCTGCTGGACGAAGCGGGTGCGCTCGGAGTCCGTGAGGTCGTAGGGAACGCCGCTGACGAGGTCGGGGAGCCCGTTGTTGCCGGAGCCGATGGAGTCGGACTGGATCTCGAAGCCCAGGCCCTTGATGGTCTGGCGGCGACCGTTGTCGAAGCGGATGGTGTAGCTGCCCGAGGTGGCCGCCTGGGCAGGCGAGGCACCGAGCAGCGGGGTCAGCGCGGCCGCGGCGCCCGCCACGGCCGCGCCTCGCAGTACCGTTCTGCGGCTCGGCCCGTGCGAGTCGTGAGAAGACATGGCGTTCTCCTGGATCGTGATACGGGAGAGGGAGCTGCGTGCCGATGACGGCACGACGAGGGGTGTCGGGCGGTTCAGCCCGCGGTCGGTCCTGGACCGGTTTCCGGCGCGGTTGTCGCTGTCGGCGTATCGAGGTGGCCGGAAGCGTTCCCGACGGCCGGGTGGGTGGCTGACGCCCGGTGGTGCGTGTGTGCACGAGGTGCTGCAACGAAGCGGTGCACAGCTGTACTTGCCATGGGCAGTGCGGGACTCAAGGTGCATACACCCCCAAGCCGGGAGGAGAAGGGATATCGGTGAGCCCGACGAGAGGAAGGTATGCCGTATACGAAATAACTTCTAGTCTTCGGGGGGAAGATTTTTCGGCTGCCCTGCGATCCGGGGTGCCGGGGGGCGCGGAAGCGCGTCGGGGGAGGTCCGGCGGTTGTGCCTTCGGGGGCGGGAGAAAGCGGACGTGAAGCGTCCGTTTCGGCAGATTCTGCGACCTGGGGTGCGACGGTGTCCATAGCTGCCAGGGCGGCGCCCCGGGCCCTGTCCGCACTCTGTCCAGGCCCGTGCCGACCGTCGATAATGCCGCGCATGATCAACGCGAGGCTCGAGGAGGCCCTTCGGGTTCTGGGGGTCGGGCCCCAGGCGGGGCGGGTCTATCTGGCGCTGATGGAACTGGCCCCCGCGCCGCTCGACGCCATCGGCGCGGCCACCGGTCTGGAGGGTCCCGAACTCGCAGCCGCCTACGGTGAGTTGGTCGCTCTGGGGCTGGCAGGCGCCGCGATCGACGGGCAGGAGGTGGTGGCGCCGCTCCCGCCCGCCGCGGGGCTGGAGATCCTCGGCAGGCACCGGGCCGCCGACATCGACGAGTCGCGCATCACCGTCGGCACCGCCTTCGAGTCGTTCCGGCGGCAGCGGCTGGCCGCGTACAACGACAATCTCGTCGAGGTCGTCACGGGGGACGCCATCGGGCCCCGGATGAGCCGTGCCTGGGAGAGCGCCCGGGAGCGGATCCGCCAGCTCGACTCCCCGCCGTACTTCCCGATACCCGGCGCCACCGACCACGCGCTGGCCACCCTCGCCCGTGGCGTGAGGCACCACGTCGTCTACTCACGGGAGTCGATGGAGCAGCCCGGCTATCTGGAGCAGGTCGTCGAACCCTGCGTCGCGGCCGGCGAACAGGCCCGGTTCCTGGCCTCGGTGCCGGTCAAGCTGGTGATCATCGACGACGCGCTCGCGATGGTGTCGTTGTCGATCAAGGAGGCCGAGGTGCACACCACGATGCTGATCGTGCAGCCGTGCGGGCTCTTCTCCGCCCTGGTCGCGCTGTTCGAGCAGACCTGGCAGAACGCCCTGCCCTTCCACGGCGGCACCGCCCGGCCCGGCAATCTGCTGCCCGCCGAGCGGCGGCTGCTGAGTCTCCTCGCCGGTGGAGTGCGCGACGACGTGATCGCCCGGGAACTCGGCGTGAGCCGCCGCACGCTGTTCCGGCGGGTGGAGGTCCTGATGGCCCGGCTCGGCGCCACCAGCCGCTTCCAGATGGGGCTGCAGGCCCGGCATCGCGGATGGCTGTGAGCGAACGGTGACGGACGGACCGGGCGGCCCGCGCTCGCCGGTCGGTGCCCGGGTACTGTCTGCCCGTGGGCGACGAGGGAAACGGGGAAGGGAAAGAACATGATCATTTTCGGCACCAAGGGGTACCTGCACCAGCTCGCGATACTGACGCTGGTGTGCGGGTTCTGCCACACCCCCGCCGCGCACGTACTGAGGAAGCAGGTCACGAAGTTCACGCTGTTCTTCGTGCCGCTGTTCCCGGTCTCCACCAAGTACTCGACCCAGTGCACGTTCTGCGGCGCGGCCCAGAAGGTGACCGAGCCGCAGGCGCAGCAGCTCCAGGCCGCGGGCGCCGGTCCGCACCCGGGCCAGGCTCCCGCCTACGGCGCGCCGCAGTCCCCGCAGCAAAACCCGTACCAGTAACCGGCGGCGGGCGCGGGGGCCCAACCGCCGGTCAGAGGCGGCGGGTTACGCCCCGCAGCCCGTCTCGCCCGGCAGCGCGTCCTCGAGCAGTGTCAGCTCTCGCGCGCTCAGCTCGATGTCCGCGGCCCTCGCCGAGTCGGTGATGGACGCCGGGCGGCTGGCCCCGGGTACCGGGATCATCGCCGGGGAACGGGCGAGCAGCCAGGCCAGGGCCACCTGTTGGGGGCTTACACCACGGTCGGCGGCCACGCGGTGGAAGGCGGTGCCGACCGAGCTGGGGCCGGAAGGGCCGTCGAGGGAGCTGCGCGAGATGCCGCCCAGCGGGCTCCAGGGCAGAAAGGCCAGCCCCAGTTCCGTGCTCAGCCGCAGCTCCGCCTCGCTGTCGCGTACGGCGGGCGAGTACCGGTTCTGTACGGAGACGAGCCCGTCGCCGAGGATCGCGTGTGCTTCGCGGATCTGTGCGGTGGTGACGTTGGAGATCCCGGCGGCGCGGATCGTGCCCGCGTCGAGCAACTCCCGCAGGGCGCCGACGGATTCGGCCCAGGGCACGGCGGGGTCCGGCTTGTGCAGTTGGTAGAGGCCGAGTGCCTCGGCGCCCAGCCGCTTGGCCGAGGCCTCGGCGGCTCGCTTGAGATGGTCCGGGGTGGCCGTGACGGTCCAACTCCCGTCGCCGGGACGGCCCCGGCCGCCCTTGGTGGCTACCAGGACGTGTGAGGTGTCGCCGCCGTAGCGGGCAAGGGCGCGGGCGATGAGCAGTTCGTTGTGGCCGACCTCGTCGGCGTGCCAGTGGTAGCTGTCGGCGGTGTCGACGAGCGTGACGCCCGCGTCGAGGGCGGCGTGCACGGTGGCGAGGGCCCGCGCCTCGTCCGGCCGGTGCTCGATGGACAGCGGCATGGCGCCCAGGCCGATGGCGCCGACGGTGGTGCCTGCGATGCTGCGCGACTTCACAGGGACACTTCCCCTCAAGTGGTCGGTGACGGTGGGGTGTTGAGGGCTTCGGCGACGGCGCCGGGCAGCCAGTCGGTGGTACGGGAGAAGGCGAAGCCCAGTGCTCTGGCGCGGGCGTTGCTCATCGCGTAGTGGCGGTCGAAGGAGAACGGCGAGGCCGCCTCGCCCGCCGCGACGGTCCGCAGGGCGGGCTCCCGTCCGGCCTGCGCGGCGACGATCGCGGCGAGTTCGCGCACGTCGAGCGGCCCGTCCGAGCAGGCGTTGAGCGGACCCGTGAAGTCGCTGGTGGCCGCCCACCGCAGCAGGTCGGCCAGCTCTTCGTAGTGGATGAACACCGTGGGCAGCGCCTTCGCGTGCACGGTGATCTCCTCGCCCCGGGCGACACGCTCGGTGTAGTGCGCGAGCCGTCCGGTGAACTCCCTTGTGCCGCCGCCGAGTACGTGTGCGCTGCGCACCGAGGCGTATGCGAAGCCGCCCGTGCGGGTGAGGACGGCCTCGGCCTGACGCTTGCCCTCGGCGTAGTGGGCCTCCAGGTAGGCCGCGTCGCGCCAGGGAAGGTCCATGGCCACCTGCCAGCCGGCCGGGTCCACGGTCTCCTCCGGTACCGGCACGCCCGGCGGGACGTACGGCAGTGCGGCGGTCGCCGGGTCGTAGACCTCGATCGTGGACGTCATGACGTAGCGCCGGGTGCGCCCGGCGAAGACGCGGGCGGCGACGGCGGCCTGTACGGGCGTGTAGCAGACCTGATCCACCACCACGTCGAAGGCGCGCGAGCCGAGCGCGGCCGTCAGGGCGGCCTCGTCGTCGCGGTCGGCGACGAGGTGCTCCACACCCGAAGGCGGCCTGGTGGAGCCGCGGTTGAGCACCGTGACCCGGTGGCCCGCCGCGCTCAGCCTCCGCACCAGGAGCTTTCCGAAGTACCGGCTGCCGCCGATGACGCAGATCCGTTGCATGCCCCTCATCCTGGACAGGTACGGTCATCAGCAGAAGTGCCCACTTGCTGGATACGTAGTAAGGCAGACTGTTGATCGATGTGCAGCGACTCCGTGTGCTCCGGGCGGTGGCGGAGCACGGCAGCTTCAACCGGGCGGCCACCGCCCTGCGTCTGACGCCCTCGGCCGTCTCCCAGCACATGGCCGCCCTTGAACGAAGCCTCGGCGCGCAGGTCGTGGCCCGCAGTACCCGGGGCGTCACCCTCACCGAGGCCGGGCGGATCATGGTCGGCGCCGCCGAATCGGTCGCCGCTGAACTCGCCCACGCCAGACGGCAGGTGGACCAACTCGGCACCGGCCGCGTACAGCTCACCGTCGCCACCTTCACCAGCGGCGGCCGCCTCCTGCTGCCCGGCGCCCTCACCCGGCTCACGGCAGCCCATCCGCACACCGTGCTCCACGTCCGCGAGGGCGAGCCCGAGGACACCCTGCCGCTCGTCCGCCAGGGCGCCGTAGACCTCGCGCTCGCCTACCACTTCGACGGCCCCCTGCCGGTCGGGCCGGGCTCCGGTACGGGCTCCGGCTCCGGTACCGGCTTGGAGTGGACCCCGCTTCTGGAGGACCCGCTCCATGTCGTGCTGCCGGAAGGCCATCGGCTCGCGCGCGGCAAAGTGCTCGACCTCGCCCAACTGGCCGCCGAACCCTGGGTACTCGGCTGCCTCAAGACCGAGGCGTACCTGCGCCGTTATGCCGAGCACGCGGGCTTCGCGCCGGACGTACGCGGCACCACCACCGACTACTTCTTCGCCCGCTCGCTCGTCGCCGCGGGCATGGGAATCTCCCTGATCCCCTCCATCGCGCTCACCCCGGAGATCCCCGGCCTGCGCGCCGTCCCCCTCGCACCGCCAGGCCCGGTACGGCACATCGGCATCGCCGTGCTCGGCCGCGGCGACCGGCCGCACGTGACGACGCTCGTCCAGGCTCTGAGCGAGGAGGCGCGACAGCGGCATTGATGCGCGGCGTCAGGTGGTGTCCAGTGGGTCATGATGTCCCTGCATGTCCTGCATGCCCCCGCACCCGGGATGTTGGTACCGGTTCGCGTTACCCGGTCCTTCGCCCTCACCGCCTCACGAAGCCAGGAGTCACCTTGTCCACCGCGTACACCGCACACGCCGACCGCTATACGGACATGCCCTACCGGCGCGCCGGACGCAGCGGGCTCAAGCTCCCCGCGCTGTCCCTGGGCCTGTGGCACAACTTCGGTCCCGACCGGCCGATCGCGACCCAACAGGCCATCCTGCGCCGGGCGTTCGACCTGGGCGTCACGCACTTCGACCTCGCCAACAACTACGGTCCGCCGCCCGGCGCCGCCGAGTCGGTCCTTGGCGAACTCCTCAAGGCGGACTTCGGGCCGTACCGCGACGAGTTGGTGATCTCGACCAAGGCCGGATACCTCATGTGGCCCGGCCCGTACGGCGAATGGGGTTCGCGCAAGTCCGTGCTGTCCTCGCTCGACCAGAGCCTGAAGCGGATGGGTCTGGACTACGTCGACATCTTCTACTCGCACCGTCCCGATCCGGAGACTCCGCTGGAGGAGACGATGGGTGCGCTGGACTCGGCGGTGCGGCAGGGCAAGGCGCTGTACGTCGGCATCTCCAACTACTCGGCGGAGCAGTCCCGGGAGGCCGCGCGCATCCTCGGTGACCTCGGCACCCCGCTGCTGATCCACCAGCCGCGCTACTCGATGCTCGACCGTCGGCCCGAGCACGAGGGACTGCTCGACACCCTGGACGCACTCCAGGTCGGCTCGATCGCCTACTCCCCGCTGGAGCAGGGGCTGTTGACCGGCCGCTATCTCGACGGCATCCCCGAGGACTCCCGCGCGGCGAGCGACAGCCCGTTCCTGAACTCGGACACCGTGACCGAGGAACTGGTGGCCCGGCTGCGCACGCTGAACGAGATCGCCGGTTCACGGGGGCAGTCGCTGGCACAGATGGCCCTGGCCTGGGTGCTGCGCGGGGGCCGGGTGACCTCCGCGCTGGTCGGCGCGAGCAGCCCGGAGCAGCTGGAGAACAGTGTCGCGGCCGTGGGCCACCTGGACTTCGCTGCCGACGAGCTGGCCGGGATCGATGCCGTGCTCAAGGGATGAGGGGCAGGGGATAGGAGACAGGGCTGGTGGGGCGGGCGCATGGGCGCGTAAATGCGGTTGGACGAGACGTTGCGTCTCGCTTATGGTGAGCGCATGACCGCCTCACCTGCCAAGCCTGCCCACATCGCCATGTTCTCCATCGCCGCGCACGGGCACGTGAACCCGAGCCTGGAGGTGATCCGGGAACTGGTGGCCCGCGGCCACCGCGTCACCTACGCGATCCCGCCGTCCTTCGCGGACAAGGTCGCCGAGACCGGCGCCGAGCCCGTCCTGTGGAACTCGACCTTGCCGACCGACGACGACCCCGACGCCTGGGGCACCGAACTGATCGACAACATCGAGCCGTTCCTGTCCGACGCCCTCCAGGCGCTGCCGCAGATCGAGGCCGCGTACGGCGACGACCGGCCCGATCTCGTCCTCTACGACATCACCGCCTACCCGGCACGCGTCCTCGCCCACCGCTGGGGCGTCCCGATCGTGCAGCTCTCGCCGAACCTCGTCGCCTGGGACGGGTACGAGGAGGAGGTCGGCAGGCCCACCTTCGACCCGCTGAAGGAGACCGAGCGCGGCCGCGCCTTCTACTCCACCTTCCAGCAGTGGATCGACGACAACGGCATGAGCATCGACGTCGAGCGCTTCATGGGCCGCCCCGACCGCTGCCTCGCCCTGATTCCCAAGGCCCTCCAGCCCAACGCCGACCGGGTGGACGAGTCCGTCTACACCTTCGTCGGCTCCTGCCAGGGGCCGCGAGCCGAGGAGGAGTGGCAGCGCCCGGCCGGGGTCGAGAAGGTGCTGCTCGTCTCGCTCGGGTCCAGCTTCACCAAGCAGCCCGGCTTCTACCGCACCTGCATCGAGGCCTTCGGCTCACTGCCCGGCTGGCATGTGGTGCTCCAGATCGGCAAGTTCGTCGACCCGGACGAACTCGGCGAGATCCCCGACAGCGTCGAGGTCCACTCCTGGGTGCCTCAGCTCGCCGTACTGCGTGAGGCGGACGCCTTCATCACGCACGCGGGCGCGGGCGGCAGCCAGGAAGGACTCGCCACGGCGACGCCGATGGTCGCCGTCCCGCAGGCCGTCGACCAGTTCGGCAACGCCGACATGCTCCAGGCG
The DNA here is from genome assembly GCF_013364195.1 of Streptomyces sp. NA04227. Lineage (NCBI taxonomy): Bacteria > Bacillati > Actinomycetota > Actinomycetes > Kitasatosporales > Streptomycetaceae > Streptomyces > Streptomyces sp. NA04227. The sequence continues at coordinate 7,021,743 of NZ_CP054918.1, forward strand.
CTCGGCGTCGCCCGGCACCTGCCGATGGAGGAGGTGACCGTCGAGTCCCTGCGCGAGGCGGTGCTCACCATGGAGAGCGACCCGGAGGTCGCCCGACGCCTCGTGGAGATCGGTGCGCAGACGGCGGCCGAGGGCGGCACGCCGCGCGCGGCGGATCTCATCGAGGCGGAGCTGGCGGCCTCGCGGGCGGAGGGTGAGCCGGAGGCTCCCGTCAGCTGATCCGCCGGGCCGGGCTCCGGACCTCCCGGTCGATCGCCCAGGCGTCGGCGACCGGGCCCAGGTGCCCGAGCTTGTCGGGGTTGATCACCATACGGATTGCCTGAATCCGGCCGTCGGGTACGGGACTCCTGGGGGAGTGGCCGCTCAACTCCGTTCCCCTTCATCGCTGTTGTCGCGGCGCCGGGAGGCCAGGTACCTGGCCTCAGTCATCCGGAGGACAGCCGCGCCGAGGGCGCCGGGCCGGTGTGGGTCACGCGGCGATCGCATCGCGAACCCCGTCGATGAAGTCGATGCGAGCGGACACCACCTTCTCCAGCGCCACCGAGACGGCTCCGTTCTCCGCGTCAACGACCGCGTCCAGAACCGGCATGAGCAGGTCGTAGAGCCGGGGGCCAACGGCGTTGAGGCCATCCATGGAGCCGACGCCGTTCACAGCGATCCGGGCCAAGTGGCCATCCCAGATACGGACCGCGTAGAACCACAGGAAGGGGTCCTCGGGCGGGTTGGCGACCAGTTCGGCGACGAGCTCGTCGCCTACGGCCAGATGCTGCTGGATGGCCGACATGAGCTGGATCGGCGCGGCGAACGCCTCGCCGATTCCTGCCAGGGATTCCAGCAGGCCCGTGAGCCCGAAGGGCAGGTCGCTCAGGTCCACATCCTCCGGCAACGGGGGGTTCTGATACACCTGCGAGACGCTGGCGAGCGTTCCCAGCAGGCTGGGCACGGCGCCGGAGACAGCCTCCATCACGTCGTCCGCACGCAGTTGCTCTCCCTCGGACCCTGCTCGGCCCATCGCCAGCAGGCGAGCGACTGGCAGCAGACCCAGCAGAGGTTCGACGTGCGGCCCCATGGACTCGTCTTCGGCTGCGATCCGGCGCAGTTCCTCCCCGGCCTCTGCCGCTGCCGCCGGGTCGTCGAGGCTCGCGCCGAACCGCGCCACGGTGGCAGCGACGGCACTGCTCAGGAGGCTCTCGCCTGCTCTGGAGCTGAACTCCGGCAGACCGAGAGGCGCGGCGAGGCGCGCGTAGGCGGTATCCAGGTCATCTGTCGCCGCCTGGATCCGTTGCGGCAAGTCGGTGCCGAGCCGGAAGCTCTGGCCGCACACCGAGCGGAAAACGCAGGACTCGTCGAGGCTGAGTATCGCGCCGGTCATCGCGACCGCCGCATCGTGCAGGTCCGTACCCGCCTGGCTCACCGACTCCGGGCCGTGCAGAGCAACAGCCGGGAGGGCGTTGTGCATCTCCCGCAAGGCCTGCTTCAGCGGCTCGTACAGGGCCGGGTCAAGGCGTGTGCGTGATTCGAGATCGCGGCGGCGGGTGTGCGCGTACTCGGGGCGGGCCACCGCTTCCCAGGCGGGTACGGCGGCTTCGATGAACTGGGTTGCCGCGTCGGTCAGCCGGGTGGATGCCGCCTGACGTTGGGTGCGCAGCCACTGGGCGTGCTGGTCATCGGCCTGTCTGCGTGCGACTGCCCGGCCGACCGGGTAGGCGATGGCGGCGGCCGTGACGGTGGCCGGGACACCGATGACCGCGGCGAGGATAGTGGGGTCCATGCTGCGTGATCATCGCTGAGGGACAGCGCCCTGTCACAGAGTTGAACAAGCCTGCGTTCGCGGCGGGCGGTGTGGCGGCCGGCGGCGGCATCGTGAGGTTCATCTCCGGCGCGCTGTCAGACTTGGAGATCGATTCCCGTCCCGTTGTTGATCATTTCCCGTGGTGTGCAGGACTCCCACCGGCTTGCGGCTCTCTCGGTGTCGGGTGGCGCCGTTTTGTCTTTCTTCAGACTTTGGCGTGTGCCTGTTCGGGGCACCGACGAAAGCCTCTGGTCAGGGCTCTCATGCCCACAGCGGAAGGTCATTTCCCACGCTGTAATCCCTGTCTTCCCGCAGACCTGGTCGGCGCACCACGGGCCCATGGTCTGTACGACGGACCGTGGGGGCGCTCGCGTCCGATCAGCGCGCGGTCTGCAGGGCGTCTGTGAAGTCGACGAGGAGGGTGTTGACGGCCTCGGGCTGGTCGTGATGGGCCCAGTGGCCTGCGCCGGGTACGACGGCAGAGCTCGCGAAAGGGCTGAGTGCGGCTGTGGCGGCGGCGTGCTCGCTGGGCCAGAGCTGGCTGTCCGCTCCGGCGATGATCAGGGCGGGTACGTGAAGCCGGGCAACGACGTCGCGCCAGTCCTGATGGGCCTGGTCGAGCCTCAGCGGGATGGTCTCCGGGGCGATGTCGGAGCTCAGCCCCCTGCCGCCCGCCTGCTTGATGAGTGCGTCGATGGCCGCCGGATCGGACCACGCACGGCCGTGCCCGGTCATCACCCTGCCGGGCTCGTTCAGAAGCGTGCCGACGTTGTCGTCGGTCATCCCGTACATGCCGAACTCCCAGTCGGGGCTGTTGGCCATTCGAGGCGTCTGGTCCACCGAGACGACGCCTGCCAGGCGCTCGGCACCGAACAGGCTCATGTACGCCCAGATGGTGCCGGCCCCCATCGACTGCCCGATCAATGTGGTGTCGGTGAGGTCCAGCGCTTGCAGCAGGTCGTGCAGGTCCATGCCGTGCCGGGACATCCGCTGACCGTAGGCCGGCCGCTCCGACTGGCCGTGCCAGCGCCGGTCCAGCGAGATCACCCGGTAGCCCGCTGCCCGCAGGGTGGCCCACTGCAATGCCCAGTCGTCGGCCGCGGCGCCGTAGCCGGGGACCAGGACGACGGGACGGCCCTGGCCCTCGTCGTAGTAGTGCAAGGCGACGTCATCATTGGTTCGAAAGCTGGGCATAACACCTCCAAGCGGTCGACAGCCTCAGCGGGTGGTGTACCGCACAGGGCGACCAGCCGGGCACTGCGCTGACCTGATCGATCACCAACGTAGCCCGGCCGGTCCCGGGCGGCCACCGCGTAGGCCTCAACGGAGACTTGCCACCGCTCCTGAACAACCCAAGATCCACAACCAATCGCGGACCGCCGGTGCCCCGCAGTTGTCGGCGTCGCGTTCTCATGTCTGCGAGCAAGCAGAAAGGCCGGTCCCGTGAGTACGAGACCGGCCGTTCCGTCGGTGCAATCGGACACCTTTCATCGGTGTGCCTGTTCCGGCTCGTGGGTTCGTGGAAGCTCGCGTTCGCGGCGTTTCGGGCTCATGGCGAGGATGAGCCAACTGGGCGCGACGATGCATCATGCCGGTAGCCCTTCAACTGGCTGTACTGATTAACCAGTTGTGCTGGCGCAGGCAGAAGCCCCCTTTAGGACGAGACAGCCACCTCCGCCGGTGACATCGCGTCGCACTCCGCCCATACGGTCTTGCCCGGCCCCGCCGGACGCGGACTCACGCCCCAGCGCGCGGCCAGCGCCGTCACCAGGAACAGGCCTCGTCCCGACTCCGCCAGCGCGTCCGGCGGTCCGGACTCCTCGGCCTCGTCCGGCATCCGCTCGCCACGGGTGTCGGCCACCTCGATACGTACGGCACCTCGCGCCTCCGTCAGCCGCAACTGAAAGTCACGGCCCGGCACATGACCGTGGCAGACGGCGTTGGCGACCAGCTCGGCGGCGATCGCGGTCACGGACTCGTTGAGCGCTGAGTCGTAGCCGTGGCCCCACTCGTCCATCCGCTGCGTGACCAGGCGCCGGGCCAGCCGCGCCCCGCGTGGGGTGGAGGTGAAACGCATCGTGAATTCCCTGTCCGGCGCGGGCGGTTGGGGCGCGGGACGGTTCGGGGGAGTTGTTCCGTTCATGGGTACAGCGTTGCGCTGAGTGCGTAGTGTTCACCAGGAGTGACGCCTCGACAGGTGACGGCTGTATGCGTCCAGGACGTGACTGTATGCGCGTAGGCCATTACCGGTACCCGGAACGGGAGTTGGGGCGGGGAGTGGGCGAGGTCGCGGAGGTGCGGTGGGCATGGATGAAGAGGCGGGCGAGCAGTCGCCGCTGGACGGTGTGGCCACGGGTGTGCTGCAGCGGTTCGGGAAGCAGTTGAAGGCCTGCCGGACTCTGCGTGGGATGAGCAGGGAAGAGCTGGGCCGGTTGACCGGCTATTCAGGGTCCACCATCGCCGCCTTCGAGCAAGGGAAGCGCATTCCGCCGCCGAAGTTCATCGACCGGGCCGATGAAGTCCTCGGCGTGTGTGGAGTGTTGAAGGCTTCGAAAGAGGACTTGGAACGGGCGCAGTATCCGGCGTTCTTTCAGGATGCGGCCGGGCTGGAGGCCAAGGCGATCGAGCTGCACGTGTATGCGACGCAGGGCATGCCTGGTCTCTTGCAGACTCCTGAGCACGCTAGGGAGGTATTCGCGAACTGGCGCCCCCTGCTGGATGAGGACACGGTGGCTCAGCGTGTCGCTGCTCGACTTGCTCGGCAGGAGATTTTCTTGCGTAAGCCCATGCCGACCATCAGCTTCGTCATCGAGGAAGCGGCAGTGCGTCGGCCGCTTGGCGGTTCGGAGGTCTGGCACGGGCAGTTGGAACAACTACTCCTGCGAGGGCAGCATCGGAACGTCGAGATTCAGATCATGCCCACCTCGCGCATGGTGCACGCTGGTCTGGCGGGACCATTCACCTTGATGGAGATGACGGATGGGCGCAGGATCGCCTACACGGAAGTGCAGGGCGACAGCCGTGTCCACACTGCACGTCAGAAGGTCAGAGGGCTGGAAGCTGCGTATGGGACTCTTCGCGCTCAAGCCTGCACACCGGCAGAATCGATGGCCTTGGTGGAACAAATCTTGGGAGAGAAATGAGCGGGGCAGCGGTGGCACAGCGCAGCGCGAGTCTGACCTGGTTCAAGAGCAGCTACAGCGCGGGCGACGGTGGTGAATGCCTCGAAGTGGCCTTGGATTGGCGCAAGTCCACGCACAGTGCTGGCGACGGCGGCCAGTGCCTAGAAGTAGCCGCCCCTTGGCGCAAGTCCAGCCACTCCAGCGGAGAGGGCGGGGCGTGCCTCGAAATATCCCCTTGCCCTGCCGCCATCCACATCCGCGACTCCAAAAACAAGTCCGGCCCCATGCTCTCGCTGCCCGCAGCCGCCTGGTCCGCCTTCGTCGGCTACGCGAGCCGGAGCGAGATCGCGTAGCAGCGGCCCGCGCGTTCGCCGCTGCTCAAGTCGACCCGCACGTACGCGAGTTGGCGGCGAACGCGCTGATGCGTAGCTTCTGTGCGGCTCCCGTCACGAATGGATCAAGAGGTAACGCTCGGGTAACGGCGACGGGTCGCCAATAACCCACCGATCACGTCACCCGGTCCGACTCGTTGCACAGGGAAAGGGTTGTACCGGGCGGGTCTTGTTCCTTGCCTGAACGGCTTCCTAGCTTGAGGTGAACAGCAGTCGAACACCGGGAAGCTGACCTTCATGCATCGAGACATACCGCCCCTCGCCGAGGTGCGCCGCATCACCCAGAAGAAGCGCGACGCCTGGTGGACGGTCATGCTCGTCGATCCGCTCGCCACGCCCCTCGTGCGGCAGGTCGCCATGCGGACCCGGATCACGCCGAACCAGATCACCTGGGGAGCCTTTGTGCTCGGTCTGGTCTCGGCGGGGTTCTTCGTACTCGGGGACTGGCAGTGGCTGGTGGCCGGGGCGGTCGTGTACCACCTGAGCTTCGTGCTCGACTGCATGGACGGGAAGGTCGCCCGGCTGACCGGCCAGGGTTCGGTGTTCGGTGCCTGGCTGGACTTCGTCTTCGACCGGATCCGGGTGATGGCCTGTGCGGTCGCGCTCGCGTACGGCCAGTACGAGCGTACGGGGGAGACGCGCTACATCTGGCTGGCCGCCGGTGTGGTCTTCCTGGACGGGCTGCGCTACATCAACTCGCTGGAGATCTTCAAGACCCGGCACACCATGCGCAAGCAGATCAAGGCCCGGATCAAGGCCGCCCGGCGGGCCGAGGACCAGGCCTCCCTCGCCTTCATGGAAGACCTGCTGCGCGACAACCCGGCCGCCGACATCGAGCAGGACCTCGACGCGGCGCGCGCGGCGAACCCCGTACCCGACGAGGCTGCGACTCCCGTGCCTGAGGCGGCCGGGCAGCAGGAGCCGGGGGCCGTCGAAGCGAGCGCTCCGGCCAAGCAGGCCCAAGTGGTCGATCTCCAGCAGGAGTTCAGGCGCAAGTTCCCGGTCTATCTGCGGCTGCGGTCGTTCCTGCTGCGGCACCGGATCCGGCCGCATCTGATCAGCGGTATCGAGTTCCAGATGGGCGTCTTCATCGTGGGCCCGCTCTTCGACGCCGTACTCCCGGTGGCGCTCGTCTCCGGGGCGCTGCTCCTCGTGTTCGAACTCGCCATCATCTACAAGCTGTTGCTCTCCACCCGCGACTTCGCCCGTACCCTCGACTCCTTCGACCGCCCCGAGCCGGCAGAGGTCACCGTCGCGGCCTGAGCGTCCTCGGCACGGCCGCGCCACCCCTCGTAGGGGCTCAGGCGAGCCGTGCCGAACCGGCGACCGCCGCACCGGGGGCCCAACGGCGGCTCAGGACACGGCTGTTGCGGCGCGGAAGGCGCTGGGGCTCAGGCCCCGATGGCGTTTGAAGGCGGCGCTGAAACCGAAGGCATCGGCGTAGCCGACGGACTTGGCGATCTGGGCGAGGGAGGAGTCGGTGTCGGACAGGAGCGCCTCGGCCTCGTTCATACGGCACTCGGTGAGGTACGTCAGCGGCGGACGGCCCATCACCTCGGTGAAGCGTTTGGCGAACAGCGCCCGGGAGACACCGGATTCGGCGGCGAGCGCCGCCACCGTCCACCTCCCGAACGGCCGGGCGTGGAAGGCTTGGAGGGCGGGGGCGAGAATCGGGTCGGCCAGGCCGCGGTACCAGTCCGGGGCCTCCGAGCCCGCCCGCTCGAACCAGGTGCGCAGCGTGCACACCAGGGCCCAGTCGAGGAGCCGGTCCATCAGGGCCTGGGACCCTGCCGTGCGCAGCGCGGCGTCGGCGGCGGCCGTCTCCAGCCAGGTGCAGACCTCGGTGTCCTCGTTGATCACGAGTACCGGCGGCAGGGCGCGGAGCAGTCGTTCGTGGCGGCGGCCCGAGGCGCGGTAGGCGCCCACGATCAGTGCGGTCGCTCCGTCCGGTTCGTTGCCCCAGCGGATGCCGCCGAGGTCCTGAGCAGTGCATTCGGCATCCGCCGCGAAGCACGCGATCTCGTACTCGACGTGCGGGCGGTCGAGGGTGGCCGACCGGTCCACCAGGTGAAAGGTGCCGGAGCTGCGCACGATGGCCGTGTCGCCGACGCCGACCTTGCGTTCGGAGCCGTCGGGCAGCAGCAGGATGCCGCCGCCCCGCAGCACGCTGACCATCGTGAGCGGGGCGCCGTCGGCGAAGCGGATGGTCCAGGGCGCTTCAAGGACGGCGTGGCTGACGACCGAGCCCTCGGCCCGGATGCCGCTGAGTAGCGAACTCAAAGGATCCATGGCCGCCAGCGTAGACGAACTCCTATGCGGCGGAGCGTTTCTCCCATGGATCATCCAAATGATCACGGGTGTACTGGACGTGTCGCACCGACCGAGACCAGCCAGGAGAAACCGTGTCGCACCCCAGCACCGCTGCCAGGACCGCACTTGTGGTCGTCGCACACCACCGGACCGACTCCCTCACCGCGCACACCGCCCGCCGTACCGCCGCGCGACTGGAGAGCGCCGGATACCGCGTCGACCTGCTCGACCTGCAGGCCGAGGGCTTCGACCCGCGGATGAACGCGGCGGACCAGCCGGACTGGGGCAACCGGGAGAAGCCGTACTCGGACGAGGTCCAGGCCCATATGCGGCGTGTTCTCGATGCCGACCTCGTCGTCGCCGTGTTCCCCGTGTACTGGCAGAGCGTGCCCGCCCTCCTCAAGGGCTGGATCGATCGCGTGTGGAACTACGGATTCGCCTACGGCCGCAGCAAGCCCCGCCTCGCGGGCAAGCGCATGCTGTGGCTGGGCCTGGCCGGTGCCACCTCCGACGATGCCATCATCGAGGGAATGCAGTCCGTTCTGGAGACCAACCTGAACGAGGGCATCGCCTACTACTGCGGATTCGCCCACTCCTCCGTCGCCCTGCTCCCCGACGCGGAGGAGCGCCCCCAGCGCATCGACGCCGAGGGCAATCTGCTGGTCGGCGACGCGGTCGCGGGAGCCGAACGGGACGTGCAGTACGCCGAGTTCGACCGCCGCGCGCACCAGGCCGTGGAAGAGTTCCTCGCGGCGGAACCGGTGGCGGTCTGAGAACGGACACGGACACGGGCGCACGCGCCGGACGCAAACGCAGTGGTGCGTGGCGGTCAACTCCCGCCACGCACCACTGCGTTGTCCGTTACGCGTTACCTGAATCCGCGCGTTCGGTTTCTCAGACCCCGACCCTGTCGTCGTACGCCGCCGGGTTGACCGGAGGCGCTACCGCCACCGGGGTCTCCGGCTCGTCGTGCGTCAGGTCCGGCAGGCGCTCCATCCACTTGGGGAAGTACCAGTTGCGCTCGCCGAGCATGGCCATCACGGCCGGGAGCAGGACACCCCGGATGACGGTGGCGTCGATGAGGACCGCCGCGGCCAGGCCCACACCCATCTGCTTCATGGACTGCATGGACAGCGTGCCGAAGATCGCGAACACCGCCACCATGATGACCGCCGCGCTGGTCACGACGCCCGCGGTGGTGACCACACCGTGGGTGATCGCGTCCTTGGTGTTGCGGCCGCGCATCTTCGCCTCGCGGATCCGGGAGACCACGAACACGTGGTAGTCCATCGAGAGTCCGAAGAGGATGACGAAGAGGAACAGCGGCAGCCAGGCCACGATCGCGCCGACGCCCTCGGCCCCGACCAGTCCGGCGCCCCAGCCGTGCTGGAAGACCGCCACCAGGATTCCGTACGCCGCGCCCACCGAGAGCAGGTTCAGCGCGATCGAGGTGAGGGCGATCGTCAGCGAGCGGAAGCAGAGCAGCATCAGGATGAAGGCGAAGACCACCACGAAGACGAAGACCGGGGCGACCGACTCACCGAGCTGGTCGTTGAAGTCCTTCGATCCCGCGACCTGTCCGGTGACCGGGGCTTCCAGGCCCTCCACCTTTTCGAGGGTCGCCGGGCGTACCTCGTCGCGGATGACCGTCAGGCTGTCCTCGGCCTTGTCCATGTCCGAGCCGCCGATCAGCGGCACGTAGAGGAAGGCGATGTTCTCCTTCTCGTGGACCTTGACGTCGACCGGGCCGTGCGAGGCGCCGGACTTGACGGCTTCCTTCTTGAAGTCGTCGATCGCGGCCTTGACGGCCGGTGCCTTGATGTCGTCGGCCTTGACGACCACCTCGGCGGGGTCCGAGCCGCCCGGGAAGGCGTCGTTGAGCCGGTTGTACGTGGCCACGATCGGCAGGTCGTCGCCGAACTCCTGGTCCAGGGTGAGCTGTTGGGTCTTCATCCCGAGGGCGGGCGCGGCGATCGCGAGCAGCGCGCCGGTGGCGACGACCAGCGAGATGGCGGGCTTGGCCAGAACGACCCGGAGCACCGCGCTCCACACCCGGCTCCCGTTGTTGCCGCTCTCGGCCTTCTTCTTGGCGCGGCGGCCGAGGAAGGGCAGGCGGCCCTTCTCGACGCGGTCGCCGAGCAGGGAGAGCATCGCCGGGAGCACCGTCACCGAACCGACCATGGCCACCGCGACCACCATCAGGGAGGCCAGGCCCATCGCCTCGAACTCGGCGATACCGGTGAAGAGCATGCCCGCCATGGCGACGCAGACCGTGACACCGGAGACGATCACGGCCCGGCCACTGGTGGCGGCGGCGATGCGCAGCGCCGTCTCGGGGTCGCGGCCGGCGGCGCGCTCCTCGCGCTCACGGCGCACGTAGAAGAGGCAGTAGTCGACGCCCACTGCCATACCGACGAGCAGCATCACGGAGTTGGCGGACTCGCTCATCGGCGAAACATGGCTGACCAGGCCCATCAGACCCATCGTCGCCATGATCGCGGTGACGGCGAGCGCGACGGGCAGCAGCGCCGCGACGAGCGCGCCGAAGGCGATGAGCAGGATGCCGAGCGCGACCGGCACGGCCGAGTACTCGGCCTGCTTGAAGTCGTCACCGAACGCGTCGTCGAAGGTCTTGGTCATGCTCGCGCCGCCGATCTCCTCGATCCGCAGCGTCTTGTGGTCGTCCTGGACCTTCGCGACCGCGTCGAGCACCGGCTCGACCCGGTCACCGGCGGTGTCGGGATCCCCGCGCATGTCGAACTGGACGAGCGCGCTGCGCTTGTCCTTGGAGACGGTGCCCGTCTCGTACGGGGAGGCGACGTCGGCGACCTTGCCGGTGGCGTCGACGGCCTTCATCACCGAGTCGACCGCCTTGCGGAACTCGGGGTCGTCGGCCTTCGGGCCGCCGTCCTTGGCCTGGATCAGAACCTTCTCGCTGGTCGGTTCGTCGATCCCCGCGTCCTCGGCGATCTGAGCGGCGCGACTCGTCTCACCGCTGATCTGGTCGCTGTCCTTGACCATTTCGGTGCCCGCGGCCCCGCCGAGTCCCATCGACAGCACGACGAAGAGGACCCAGATCCCCACCGCGGCCCAGCGGTGCCGCGCACTCCAGCCACCGGCGCGTGCCGCGACGCCGCGGACCCGCCCATCCTTGTTGCCCATTTCGGGCTCGCCCCCTAGTTCTGCGTGTACGGCACCGCGCCGCCACCTTCACGAAAAACTTATGGCCAGGAGGCTGCCCACTCGTCGTACCGGCAGGTGAACCCTGGTGGTCGTTCCTACTCCTGAGGGAGTGGCCAATTCCGTACGGGGTGGGATCACGGCCCCTTACACGTAAAGGGCGCGGGGGCGAGTGCGGCCCCGAACATCACAGTGACCCGACGACAGGCCGTCGATATGCGTGGTTCGCACCTTTTGTTATTACAGCTACTTGTTGAAGGTGTCACAGCTGCATGTAGGTCTTGATCTGTTCCCGACATTCGGTCAGGGTTTCGTCCCAACACCCGGAGTTACTCCGGGAGTACGAGGAATGCGGCAGCGCAGCTTCCGTACTCCTCGATCCCCCCACATCACCACGAGGAGACACCTCTTCATGGCTATTCAGAAGCGCTCCCTCAAGCTGACCGCCGCCATCGCCACCGCCGGCATGGCCGTCGGCGTCTCCGTCTTCGCCGGTTCGGTCGCCGGTGCGGCCACCCCGGCCGAGGGCAAGGTCTACGGCACGCAGGCCAAGGGCGCGATCAAGGGCAACTACATCGTCATGCTCAAGGGCGGCCAGAGCGTCAAGGCCGCCTCCGAGGGCAAGGACCTCGCCAAGGAGTACGGCGGCACCTTCAAGCGCGGCTTCGACTCCGCGGTCAACGGCTTCTCGGCCACCGGCCTGAGCCAGACCGAGGCCAAGCGTCTCGCGGCCGACCCGGCCGTCGAGAAGGTCGTCCAGAGCCACAAGTTCACCATCAGTGCCACGCAGGACAACCCGCCGTCCTGGGGCATCGACCGCATCGACCAGGCCGACGGCCCGGCCGACAGCAAGTACAACTACCCCGACGCCGCCGGTGAGGGCGTCACCGCGTACGTCATCGACACCGGTGTGCGGGTGACGCACAAGGACTTCGAGGACCGCGCCAAGTCCGGCTTCGACGCCATCGACAACGACGACGACGCCAACGACGAGCACGGTCACGGCACGCACGTGGCGGGCACCATCGCCGGTGCCGCGCACGGCGTTGCCAAGAAGGCCAACATCGTCGCGGTCCGCGTCCTCGACGCCAACGGCTCGGGCACCACCGAGCAGGTCGTCGCGGGCATCGACTGGGTCACCGAGAACCACGAGGGCCCCTCGGTCGCCAACATGAGCCTCGGCGGCGGCGCCGACGAGGCCCTGGACGCGGCCGTGAAGAAGTCGATCGAGTCCGGCGTGACCTACGCGGTCGCCGCCGGCAACGAGTCCTCCCCGACCGAGGGTTCGCCCGCCCGCGTCCAGGAGGCCCTGACCGTCGCCTCCAGCACCAAGGACGACGAGCAGTCGGACTTCTCCAACTACGGCGAGGTCGTGGACATCTACGCCCCGGGCACCGACATCACGTCCGCCTGGGCCGAGAGCGACGACGCCACCAACACCATCTCGGGTACCTCGATGGCCACCCCGCACGTCGCGGGTGCGGCCGCCCTGTACCTCGGTGCCAACGGTGAGGCCGCCCCGGCGGACGTCGCCAAGGCGCTCGTCGACGGTGCCACCCCGGACAAGATCACCAACCCGGGCGAGGGCACCCCGAACAAGCTCCTGAAGATCGTCGAGTAGTCATCCGGCTCACTCGGCAGGAGCGGATCGAGCACCAACCGATCCACTGCCAGAAGATCCGGCATCAACGGATCGAGCACAGCTGAAACCGGGCGGCCCGGGGAGTTGATCTCCGGGCCGCACCGGCCAGGACGGCGGCCGTCGCGCCCGCCCCCACGGGGCGCGACGGCCGCTTCTCGCGTTTCCGGCACGTTCCCGGCCGCCGGGCGGTCGCTATCGTGTGCGCATGACGCTCTACGCGGCGCTGTTGCGCGGTATCAACGTGGGCGGCAGCAAGAAGCTGCCGATGGCCGAACTCCGGGACCTGCTCGGCGAGTTGGGGCACGGCGACGTACGGACGCATCTGCAGAGCGGCAATGCCGTCTTCAGCAGCGACGACAGCGATCCGGACGCACTCGCCGCCGCACTGGAGAAGGCCATCGCCGCCCGGTTCGGCTTCGACGTCGGCTGTCTGGTCCGTGACCACGGCTACTTGCAGGGCATCGTGGACGCCTGCCCGTTCCCCGCCGACTCGCTGGAGGGCAAGCAACTGCACGTCACGTACTTCTCCGCGGACCCGGACCCGGAGCGCTTCGCCGGGATCGACACGGCCCGCTACCTGCCCGAGGAATTCCGTCTCGGCGACCGTGCCCTGTACCTCTACGCCCCCGAGGGCCTCGGCAAGTCCACGCTGGCGCCGGTGCTTTCACGCCCCGCCGTCACCAAGGGGCTGATCGCGACCAGCCGCAACTGGAACACGGTCAGCAAGCTCGCGGAACTCACGCATGGCTGAGGGGAGTTCGGCGGTCGACGCCGCGATCGAGAGGGAGATCCGCCTGCTCGATCCCGAGGTGCGCAGCTCGCCGCGGCTCGTCGGTGACCTGCTGCACGCGGAGTTCACCGAGTTCGGCGCCTCCGGGCGGGTCTGGGACCGGGAGGGGATCATCGCCCTGCTGGCCGCCGAGGCCGAGGCCGAGCCCGACGCCCGGCCGGTCACGATCACGTTCACCGCGATGAAGGGCGAACAGCTCGCCCCCGACCTGGTCCACCTCACCTTCGACACAGACGCCAACGGCCGCCGCGCGCACCGCAGTTCACTGTGGCGGCATACGTCCGAGGGATGGCTGCTGTACTTCCATCAGGCCACGTTGTTCGTACCGGGGGAGTAGCCGATACCGTCCCCTACCCCTACGGGAAGAGGCGCACTCGCTCAGGGGAGTCCGCGCGGCAGGCGCTCACGCCCCCAGCGCCACGACCTGAGGCCGCCGCGCCTCGTCGAAGCGGCGAAGGAGCAGACCCGCCACCTCCGGCGCGGGCCCGAGCACATCGGCCAGTACGTCGGCCTCGGCCGCTCCGGCGGCGATGCGGTCCGGCAGAAAACCGGGGGCGAGGACGTACGGGGCCACCGCGACCCGACGGGCGCCGCGCTCGCGCAGCAGCCGTACCGCGTCCTCGGTGCGCGGGAGTGCGGCCGAGGCGTGGGCCGGAACAACCGAGTGCCAGCCGCCGGTGCGCTGCCAGTCCCGGGCGATACGGGCGACGACCGCCTGGGCGCCCGGGTCCGAGGAGCCCGCCGTGGCGAGGACCACCCCGGTGGCGGAGCGCTCGGCGAGGGTCACGCCCGCCTCACAAAGTCGCCGTTCGAGCGCGTCGATCAGCAGGGGTGAGGGGCCCAGCACCTCGGCCTGGCGTACCCGTAGCGACGCGGGCGCGGACCGCAGCACCGCCGGGATGTCCGACTTGGCATGGAAGGCGCGGTTCAGGAGCAGCGGTTGGGCGACCACGTCCCGTACCCCGTCGGCCGCGAGACGGTTCAGGACCGCGGGCACCGACGGGAGGTTGAAGTCCAGGAACGCGGTCTCCACCCGCAGACCGGGACGCAGCGCGCGTACGGACTCCACCAGGGCGTGCACCGTCGCGGCATGTCGCGGATCGCGACTGCCGTGGGCGATGACGAGGAGGGCGGAGCCGTACACGCGAGGACCTCTCGGTTCTTGACGGTTCTTTCTTGCCAGTTCTGGCCTGTCAGTTCTTGACGAGGAGACCGCGGCTGCGCAGCACCCAGCGCTCCAGCGGGCTGAAGATGAGCAGATCGATGGCGACACCGACGAGCAGGATCAGGATGATCGCGAGGAACACCATCGACATGGAGCTCGCGGTACGGCCGAACTCCAGGAGCTGGCCCAGACCGAGGCCGAGTTCCGGCGAGGAGGCGATGATCTCCGCGGCCATCAGCGAACGCCAGGAGAAGGCCCAGCCCTGCTTGAGTCCGGCCACGTAACCGGGCATCGCCGCCGGGAGCACGATGTGCCAGGTGCCCTTCAGGCCCGTGGCACCGAGAGTGCGGCCCGCGCGCAGGAACAGCGGCGGCACCTGGTCCACGCCGGAGACCAGACCGTTGGCGATGGACGGGACCGCGCCGAGCAGGATCACCGCGTACATCATCGAGTCGTTGAGGCCCAGCCACAGCACCGCGGGCGGCACCCAGGCCACCGACGGCAGCGACTGCAGACCCGACAGGATCGGGCCGATGGCCGCGCGGACGAACTTCACCCGGGCCACGATCAGACCCAGCGGGGTGCCGATGACCAGCGCGAACAGGAAGCCCGTCATACCGCGCGAGACGCTGGTCCAGATGTAGTCGAGCAGGGTGCCCTGGAGCCAGGCGTCCTTGGCCTCCTGCCAGACGTCGGCCGGGGCGGGCAGCTTGGACGGGTCGGAGACCTCGGCCCAGACCAGGATCTGCCAGATGACCAGTACCAGGGCGACCGCGGTCAGCGGCGGCAGCACCTTCTGCGTGAGGGTCTGGCGCAGCGGCGTACGGGTCGACTGCCGGGTCTCCAGGGCGTCGAGACCGGCCTCCAGACCCGCGAGGTCCCCGGCGTCCTGCCCGGTCCCGGTCTTGGCGGTCGTCTCAGTCCTTGCCATGTCGGCGGATCTCCCCACGCAGTTCTTCGGTGATCTCGACGGACAGTTCGGCCACCGCGCTGTCCTCGATACGGCGCGGCTGCTCGATCTCCACCGTCCACTCGCGCGCCACCCGGCCGGGCCGCGAGGACAGCAGCACGACGCGCTCGGCGAGGCGTACCGCCTCGCGCACGTTGTGCGTCACGAACAGCACGGAGACGTTCGTCTCGCGCCAGATACGGGTCAGTTCGTCGTGCAGCACGTCACGGGTGATGGCGTCCAGCGCCGCGAACGGCTCGTCCATCAGGAGCAGCCTGCTGTCCTGGGCGAGGGCGCGGGCCAGGGCCACGCGCTGGCGCATACCGCCGGACAGCTCGTGCACGCGCTTGCCGTGCGAGCCCTTCAGCCGGACGAGTTCGAGCAGTTCCTCGGCGCGGGTGCGGCGCTCGGCCTTGGCGATCCCGCGCAGTTTGAGGGCGAGTTCGATGTTCCTGCCCGCGGTCAGCCACGGGAACAGCGCGTGCTCCTGGAACATCAGCGCCGGACGCCCGTCCGTGCTGATCTCGCCCGCGCTCGGCCGGTCCAGGCCCGCCACCAGGTTCAGCAGCGTGGACTTGCCGCAGCCCGAGGCGCCGAGCAGCGTGACGAACTCGCCGGGCGCCACGTCGAGGTTGATGTCGTCGAGGACGAGCTGCTGCCCGCCCGGGGTGGCGAAGGACTTGGAGACGTGCGCGATCCGGGCGGCGGGCGCCGCCGTCGTGGTGCCGTCGGCGGCCTTGGCAAGGGTCGTGGCCATGGTCGTCACCTCCTGGGTCGGTGTCTCCCGCCCCGGTCCCCGCGAGCGCGGGGACCGGGGCGGGCTTGCGGGCTGCTACTTGACGCCGAGACCGGCGTCGTCGACGGCGGGCTTGCCCTCGGCCTTGAGTACGGCGTTGAGCGGCTTCAGGTCGTAGATGCCGTTGAGGTCGGGCTCTTCGAGCAGACCGGCCTTGACCGCGTGCTCGGCTTCCAGGTCGAGCGTCGAGGCCAGCGGGTCGTCGATGAACTGGATCGACTTCCAGGCCGGGTCGACCACCTCGGGCGGCAGCGCCTTGCCGGTCAGCGTCTTGAGCTTGGCGTTGGCCGCCGCCTTGGCCTTGTCCGGGTTGGCGTTGATCCACGCGTTGGTCTTCACCGCGCCGCGCAGCACGGCCTCGACGACCTTCGGGTGCTCCTTCAAGAACTCCTGGCGGACGACGATGTTGGTGATCACGAACTTCTTGTCCGGCCAGAGCGTCGCCTCGTCGAGGAGCACCTTGGCGCCCTCGGCGACCAGCTTGGAGGCGGTGGGCTCGGGCACCCAGGCGCCGTCCAGGGAACCGGACTTGTAGGCGTCCGGGGTGATCTTGTTGTCGGTGCGGACCACCGACACATCGCCCTTGCCGCTCTTCGGGTCGACCTTCCAGCCGCGTTCCTTGATCCAGTTGAGGAAGGCGACGTCCTGGGTGTTGCCGTGCTGCGGGGTGGCGATCTTCTTGCCCTTGAGATCGTCGAGCGTCTTGATCTTCTCCGGGTTGACCACGAGCTTCACACCGCCGGAGGCCGAGCCGCCGATGATGCGCAGGCCCTTGCCGTCGGTCGCGGTGTAGCCGTTGATCGCGGGGGAGGGGCCGATCCAGGTGATGTCGAGCGAGTCCGAGTTGAGCGCCTCGATCGCCGACGGTCCGGCGTTGAACTGGGAGTACGAGGCCTGGGTGCCCGCGAGCTCCTTCTGCAGGATGCCCTGCTGGTCACCCACGAGCGCGGTGCCGTGGGTGAGGTTGGGGAAGTAGCCGATACGGACCTTGTCCAGTCCTTCGATCGGCTTGCCCTTCGCGGCCGGGGCGGCGTCCTTGCCCTCGTCGGACTCGGAACCGTAGCCGCAGGCGGTGGCCGCGAGCGCGAGCAGAGGCAGGGCGGCCAGCGCGGCTATGCCGCGGCGCAGGGACTTGTCGGCAGACACGGGAGGTGTTCCTCTCGGTGGCCCGGCCCGCGCGCTAGGCGTGGCCGGGAGTTCGGCAGGGTCTTCGGAGACGGAGGGTGCGGGGGGTGAGGGCGCGCGAGCGGTGCGCGTACGTCATCCCGCACATCGCGCCACTCCGCCCTGTCCGCTGCCGAGGGCGCCGCTGCCGACGCGGCCGCCCTCCTTGGCGAACGTCGCGAAGAATCCCGGTAGTCGCATGTCAGAAGTCCCACCCGGCGTCGTCGGCCTGCGCGGCGGGCGCGGCCTCGGCGGCGAAGGAGTCACCGGCCATACCGGCGGCCAGGGTGGTGCCGTCGGCCGGGTCGATCAGCAGGAAGGAGCCGGTGCGCCGGGAGTCGGCGTACGAGTCGAGCGCCAGCGGCTCGGCGGTGCGCACCTTGACGCGGCCGATGTCGTTGGCGACGAGCTGCCCGGGCTCCGGGTGCTGCGAGAGGTCGTCCAGGGTCAGCCGCGAGGGGATCTCCTTGACGATGGCCTTGACGGTACGGGTGGTGTGCTTGAGCAGGACCCGGTGGCCGACGGTCAGCGGGGTGTCGGCGACATGGCAGACGGTCGCCTCGACGTCCTGCGAGGTGGCCGGGGCGTCGTGGCTCGGCACGATCAGGTCGCCGCGCGAGATGTCGATGTCGTCCTCCAGGAGGAGGGTCACCGACTGCGGGGTCCAGGCCACGTCGACCTTCTCGCCGAGCAGATCGATCCCGGCGACCTTCGACGTACGGCCCGAGGGCAGCACCGTGACCTCTTCGCCGACCCGGAAGGCGCCCGCCGCGATCTGTCCCGCGTAACCCCGGTAGTCCGGGTGCTCGGCGGTCTGCGGCCGGATCACCACCTGCACGGGCAGCCGTGCGTGGCAGGTGGAGAGGTCGTGGCTGACCGGGACCGTCTCCAGGTGTTCCAGGACGGTCGGGCCGCCGTACCAGTCCATGTTCGCGGAGGGCTCCACGACGTTGTCACCGGCCAGCGCCGAGATCGGGACGGCGGTGATCTCCGGTACGCCAAGATCGCTCGCGTAGGCCGTGAACTCCTCGGCGATGGCGGCGAAGACGGACTCGCGGTAGTCGACCAAGTCCATCTTGTTGACCGCCAGCATCACGTGCGGCACCCGCAGCAGCGCGGCGATCGCGGCGTGCCGACGGGTCTGCTCGACCACGCCGTTGCGCGCGTCGACCAGGATCACGGTCAGCTCGGCGGTGGAGGCGCCGGTGACCATGTTCCGGGTGTACTGCACATGGCCCGGGGTGTCGGCCAGGATGAACCGGCGCCGCGGGGTGGCGAAGTAGCGGTAGGCCACGTCGATGGTGATGCCCTGCTCGCGCTCGGCACGCAGCCCGTCGGTGAGCAGCGCCAGGTCGGGGGCCTCCTGGCCGCGGCTGCGCGAGGCGTGCGCGACGGCCTCCAGCTGGTCGGTGAGGACCGACTTGGAGTCGTGCAGGAGCCGTCCGACCAGGGTCGACTTGCCGTCGTCGACGCTTCCGGCGGTCGCGAAGCGCAGCAGGGTGGTCGCCGAAAGCCCGGCGAGCTGCTCGGTGGTGCTCGTCATTGCTAGAAGTACCCTTCGCGCTTGCGGTCTTCCATCGCGGCCTCGGACATCTTGTCGTCGGCGCGGGTGGCGCCCCGCTCGGTCAGACGGGAGGCGGCGATCTCGGCGATGACCGCCTCCAGCGAGTCGGCGTCCGAGTCGACCGCGCCGGTGCAGGACATGTCGCCGACGGTGCGGTAGCGCACCTGCCGGGTCTCGACCTGCTCCTCCTCGCGCGGGCCGCCCCAGTCACCGGCGGTCAGCCACATGCCCTGGCGCTTGAACACCTCGCGCTGGTGCGCGAAGTAGATCTGCGGCAGCGCGATGTTCTCGCGGGCGATGTACTGCCAGACGTCCAGCTCGGTCCAGTTGGACAGCGGGAAGACGCGGACGTGCTCGCCCGGGGCGTGCCGCCCGTTGTAGAGCTGCCACAGCTCGGGCCGCTGACGGCGCGGGTCCCACTGGGAGAACTCGTCGCGCAGCGAGAACACCCGCTCCTTGGCGCGGGCCTTCTCCTCGTCGCGCCGCCCGCCGCCGAACACCGCGTCGAAACGCAGCTCGCGGATGGCGTCGGTGAGCGGCACCGTCTGCAGCGGGTTGCGGGTCCCGTCGGGGCGCTCGCGCAGCTTGCCCGCGTCGATGTACTCCTGCACCGAGGCGACGTGCAGCCGCAGCCCGTGCTCGGCGACCGTACGGTCCCGGTACTCCAGGACCTCGGGGAAGTTGTGCCCGGTGTCCACGTGCAGCAGCGAGAACGGCACCGCCGCCGGGGCGAACGCCTTCAGCGCCAGGTGCAGCATGACGATGGAGTCCTTGCCGCCGGAGAACAGGATCACCGGCCGCTCGAACTCGCCCGCCACCTCGCGGAAGATGTGCACCGCCTCGGACTCCAGCGCGTCCAGGTGGGACAGCGCGTACGGAGCGTCGGTGTCGGCGGCGTCGATTCCGGTCACCGTGGTCGTCATGCCAGGCCCCTCTCGGTCAGCAGCGCGTGCAGCGCGGACGCGGACTCCCGCACGGTCTGGGTGTGCGACTCGATCCGCAGGTCCGGCGAGACGGGCGCCTCGTAGGGGTCGTCGACCCCCGTGAGCCCCGATATCTCACCGGCGGCCTGCTTGGCGTAGAGCCCCTTCACATCGCGCTCGGAGCAGACCTCCACCGGGGTGGCCACGTGCACCTCCAGGTAGCCGGTGCCCTGCGCGGCGTGCCGCTTGCGGACGGCCTCACGGCTGTCCGCGTACGGCGCGATCACCGGTACGAGCACCAACACGCCGTTACGGGCGAGGAGTTCGGCCACGAAGCCGATGCGCTGCACATTGATGTGCCGGTCCTCGCGGCTGAAGCCGAGGCCCGCCGAGAGGAACTCGCGGATCTCGTCGCCGTCGAGCACCTCCACCCGGTGGCCCCCGGTGCGCAGCCTGCCCGCCAGTTCGTTCGCGATGGTCGTCTTGCCCGCGCTCGGAAGCCCGGTCAGCCAGACGGTGGCGCCAGTCACCTGCTTGCTCTCGTTCGTCGTCGTTCCGTGGGTTCGCGTCATCCGTGCAGCCCGCATTCCGTCTTGCCGGTCCCGGCCCAGCGGCCGGCGCGGGCGTCCTCGCCCTCCAGCACCCGCCGGGTGCAGGGCGCGCAGCCCACGGAGGCGTAGCCGTCCATGAGCAACGGGTTGGTCAGTACGCCGTGTTCGGCGACGTAGGCTTCCACGTCGTCCTGGGTCCAGCGGGCGATCGGGGAGACCTTGACCTTCTGCCGCTTCTCGTCCCAGCCGACCACCGGGGTGTTCGCCCGGGTCGGGGACTCGTCGCGGCGCAGGCCCGTCGCCCACGCCCGGTAGCCGGTCAGGCCCTCCTGGAGCGGCGCGACCTTGCGCAGTGCGCAGCACAGGTCCGGGTCGCGGTCGTGCAGCTTCGGCCCGTACTCGGCGTCCTGTTCGGCGACCGACTGACGCGGGGTGAGCGTGAGGACGTTGACGTCCATCACGGCCTCCACCGCGTCGCGGGTGCCGATGGTCTCGGGGAAGTGGTAGCCGGTGTCGAGGAAGACCACGTCGACGCCGGGCGCCACGCGCGAGGCCAGGTGCGCGACCACCGCGTCCTCCATGGACGAGGTGACGCAGAACTGCTTGCCGAAGGTCTCGACCGCCCAGCGCAGGATGTCCAGGGCCGGGGCCTGTTCGAGGTCCCGGCCGGCCTGCTCCGCAAGGGACTTGAGGTCGGTGTCCGCCTGAATCGTCGTCATGCCGCATTCCCTCCGTGCTCCTGGGGCGTGTGCTCCTGAGACGCACCGCCCCGAAGACCCCGGGCGAGCAGCCCGAGGAACTTCAACTGGAAGGCCCGGTTGCAGGCGCCGCATTCCCACGCGCCGGGGCCGCTCTCGCCCGGACGCAGGTCCTCGTCGCCGCAGTAGGGGCAGTGGAACGGTGCCGCCCGCTCGCTCATGACAGCTCCGCCTCACTGGCCCGCGCCGCCCAGGTGGCGAAGCGCTCGCCCTCCTCGCGGGCGGCCAGGTAGCGGCGCAGTACGCGCTCGATGTAGTCGGCCAGTTCGTCGGAGGTCACCTTCAGGCCGCGGACCTTGCGGCCGAACCCGGCCTCCAGGCCGAGCGCGCCGCCCAGGTGCACCTGGTATCCCTCGACCTGGTTGCCGTCCTGGTCCAGGACCAACTGCCCCTTGAGACCGATGTCCGCCACCTGGATACGGGCGCAGGCGTTCGGGCAGCCGTTGAGGTTGATGGTGATCGGCTCGTCGAACTCCGGGATGCGGCGCTCCAGTTCGTCGATCAGCGAGGCGCCGCGCGCCTTGGTCTCGACGATGGCCAGCTTGCAGAACTCGATGCCGGTGCAGGCCATGGTGCCGCGCCGGAAGGGAGAGGGAGTGACGTCGAGGTCGAGCGCGCGCAGTTCGTCGACGAGCGAGTCCACCCGGGACTCCTCCACGTCCAGGACGATCATCTTCTGCTCGGCGGTGGTGCGCACCCGGCCCGAGCCGTGCGCCTCGGCCAGTTCGGCGATCTTGGTGAGCACCGAGCCGTCGACCCGTCCGACGCGCGGCGCGAAGCCCACGTAGAAACGGCCGTCCTTCTGCCGGTGCACACCGACGTGGTCGCGCCAGCGCTCCACGGGCTGGGCGGGGGCGGGTCCGTCGGCGAGCTTGCGCTTGAGGTACTCGTCCTCCAGGACCTGGCGGAACTTCTCGGTGCCCCAGTCGGCGAGCAGGAACTTCAGGCGGGCGCGGGTGCGCAGCCTGCGGTAGCCGTAGTCGCGGAAGATCGAGATGACGCCCTCGAAGACGTCGGCCACGTCGTCCAGCGGGACCCAGGCGCCCAGGCGCTGGCCGATCTTGGGGTTGGTGGACAGACCGCCGCCGACCCATACGTCGAAGCCGGGGCCGTGCTCGGGGTGGACGACACCCACGAACGCCACGTCGTTGATCTCGTGCGCCACGTCGAGCAGCGGCGATCCGGAGATGGCCGACTTGAACTTGCGGGGCAGGTTGGAGAAGGCCGGGTTGCCGACGATGCGGCGGTTGGCCTCGTCGACGGCCGGGGTGCCGTCGATGATCTCGTCCTCGGCGATCCCGGCGACCGGTGAGCCGAGGATCACACGCGGGGTGTCGCCGCACGCCTCGGTGGTGGACAGGCCGACGGCCTCCAGGCGCTGCCAGATCTCCGGCATGTCCTCGATACGGATCCAGTGGTACTGGATGTTCTGCCGGTCGGTGATGTCCGCGGTGCCGCGGGCGAACTCCTCGGAGATCTCACCGATGACGCGCAGCTGCCGCGTGGTGAGACGGCCGCCGTCGATACGGACGCGGAGCATGAAGTACTCGTCGTCCAGCTCCTCCGGCTCCAGGACCGCGGTCTTGCCGCCGTCGATCCCGGGCTTGCGCTGGGTGTAGAGGCCCCACCAGCGCATCCGGCCGCGCAGGTCGTTGGGGTCGATGGAGTCGAAGCCGCGGCGGGAGTAGATCGTCTCAATGCGTGTCCGCACATTGAGACCGTCGTCGTCCTTCTTGAACTGTTCGTTCCCGTTCAGCGGCGTGCGGTGTCCGAGGGCCCACTGTCCCTCGCCACGGTGACGGCTCGCCTTGCGGCGGGGCGTGGCGGAGTCGGACTGCTGCGGGGTAGCCATGACGGTACGTCCTTCGGGACAGGCTGAGGGCGGCTCTGAAGTGCGCGTTTGGGCACGCGCGGATCTGCACGCGCGGCTCTGCGCGGTAACGGAAAGGGGGGGGTGTTTCTCGGGTGGTGCTGGAGCTCAGCGCGCCGGACACATGGCGCTGGACATGCGGCCGAGGTCGACGTGCCGCCGACTCACCAAGGCAATTCCAGCTCGAGACATGACGGAAGCGTGTCATGGCGCTGAGGGCTCAGTCCATCGACATCCATTATGTGGACGCGTTTGTCTCGCTTCGTGGGATGAGCGTGGCGGCCGTCACACCTGCCGCGCACGGGCTTGACTCGCCCGCGTCAGAGAGCTCCGTCCGGGAAGGCGCCCGGCCACGGACCGGGGGTCGCCACGTCCGGCTCCTGCTCCATGACGGTGTCGAAGAGCGTGAAGCCGCGCCGCAGGTAGTTGCGCATGGCGTGCTCGCCGTCCTTGCTGCACGTGTGCAGCCAGACCCGCTCGGTCGGGGCGAGCGAGGGCCAGCGCTCGGCCAGGTCCCAGGCCCGCTCCGCCCCCACGGACAGCAGATGACCGCCGATGCCGTGCCCCCGGAAGGCGGGAATCAGGCCGAAGTAGACGATCTCCACCACGCCCTCCTCGCGCGGCGCCAGCTCGACGTACCCCGCGGGCGTCCCGCGCTCGTAGGCGACCCAGGTCTCCACCCCGGGTACCTCCAGCTGCCGCTGCCACTCCTCGTAACCGAGCACGAGCCGGTCGGTCCAGCGGATGTCACCGCCGACCGCCGTGTAGAGGAACCGGCTGAACTCCGCCGAGGGCACCTCGGCCCGCTCGATCCGTACGTGCTCACCGGGCTCGCTCGCGCGCAGCAGCTCGCCGGGCGCGTTCTGCTCCAGGGACCAGGTGGTGACGGTGAGACTCATAGGAAAAGAGAACCATGGGCCCGGCCTCTCGCCCAAAAAGTTGGGCATTCCGACGGGCCCGGGCGACTGCCCCGCCCTTTGTCCAGCACGTGAACTCCCGTACGGACTCTGGTCAAACGGGCACCCGATGCGATTGGATCCCGCTTCGTCCGGCCCCGTCGCCTCAGCGCCCCCGTCCCCACCTGTTCCTCCTTCTCCTCCCCGTTCCTCTCCCCGTTCATCTCCCTCTTCGTGTTCCTGCTCCTGTTCGCGTCCCGTTCCCGAGCCCGCCGTCCGTACCGGCGCGGGCCCCAGTCGCCCGGAGACCCTCATGGCCCGTCCGCACCGCGCCCTGCTCGCCGCCGCGATACCGCTCGCGCTCACCGCGCTCGCCGCACCCGCGCTCGCCGCACCCGCGCTCGCGGCGCCCGCCCCGGCGGCCTCCGCCGACCCGGCCGCACGCGTCTTCAAGGTCAACCCGGTCCAGGCCACCGGGGACCAGGGCCTCACCGATGCCAAGGACGCCGCCGACGCCGTACCCGAGAGCGCCTACGCCACGGTGGCCCTGCGCAACCTGACCGGCAGCGGCGCCCTCACCGGCAAGTGGGCCCAGGTCGTCTCCGAGACCGGCGCACCCGCCCGGGTCTCCGAAGTCGCCGGACTCGACCGCACGGACGACCGCTTCGAGCAGGTCATGGCGTACTTCTGGGTCAACGAGGCCCAGGAGTACCTCCAGGGCCTCGGCTTCGGCACCGAACTGCCCGGCGCAAACGCCCGTTCGCAGCCGGTCCGTCTCAACCAGTGGGGCGCCGACAACTCCTATTTCACCGACAAGAAGGCCGAGATCCGCTTCGGCAAGGGCGGCGTCGACGACGCCGAGGACGCCGAGGTGATCCTGCACGAGTACGGCCACGCCGTGCACCACGCCCAGGTCCCCGGCTTCGGCACCTCCGTGGAGGCGGGCTCGATCGGCGAGGCGTTCGGCGACTACCTCGCGCTGTCCGTCGCCGACCACGCCGAGGCCCGCTACGGCTGGACCCGTCGCACCGACCTCGCCTGTGTCGCCGACTGGGACTCGGCGCCGTACTCCGAGGCCCCGCACTGCCTGCGCCGCACGGACGGCGACAAGACGTACGCGGACCGCACCGGCGAGGTGCACGCCGACGGCGAGATCTGGTCCCGGGCCCTCTTCGACATCCGCGGCGCGCTCGGCGCCCGCACCGCGGACCGGATCATCGTCAACGCCCAGTTCGGCTTCGACCCGGCCACCGACTTCAGCGCCGCCGCCCGTACGACGATCGCCACGGCGGAGCGTATGTACGGCAAGGGCGCCGCCGAGTCGGTACGCGAGGCCTTCCGGGCGCGGGAGATCCCCGGCGTCTGAGCGGGAGATTCCCGGCGTCTGAGCGGGAGATCCTCGGCGTCTGAGCACGAGCGGGTGAGCGCGGCTCGTGTCCCGGTACGGCTCTTCGGCCGGGGCGCGGGCCGCCGTCTCAGACCTCCGGCCGCGCCCGCTCCACCACCGAGCCAAGATCCAGCGTGTGCGGGAGGGTGCCGAAGGCGGAGCCCCAGTCGCCGCCGAGCCGTGAGGCGCAGAAGGCGTCCGCGACCTCGGACGGCGCGTACCGCACGAGCAGCGAGCCCTGAAGGACCAGCGCCATCCGCTCGGTCAGGCGCCGGGCCCGTGCCTCGATGCCCTCCAGGTCGGCGAGTTCGGTCAGCATCTCCTTGATCGCGGCGTCCAGGCGGTGATCGGCGCCGCGGGCCGCGCCCACCTCCTCCAGGAAGGCGTTCAGTGCCTGCGGCTCACGCTGGAGCGCGCGCAGCACGTCCAGGGACTGGACATTGCCCGAGCCCTCCCAGAGGGAGTTCACCGGCGACTCGCGCAGCAGGCGCGGCATGCCGGACTCCTCCGCGTAGCCGTTGCCGCCCAGGCACTCCAGCGCCTCCGCGGTCACCGGCGTGCACCGCTTGGTCACCCAGTACTTCGCCGCCGGGACCGCGATCCGCAGGAACGCCCGCTCGCGCTCCGAGCCGTCGTCCCAGGCGGCGGCCAGCCGCAGTCCGAGCGTGGTCGCGGCCTCCGATTCGAGAGCCAGGTCGGCGAGCACATTGCGCATCAGCGGCTTGTCGATCAGCCGCCCGCCGAAGGCCTCCCGGTACGCGCAGTGGTGCGTGGCCTGGGCCACCGCCTGCCGCATCAGCGCCGCCGAACCGAGCACACAGTCGAGCCGGGTCGCCGCGACCATCTCGATGATGGTCCGCACCCCGCGCCCCTCCTCGCCCACCCGCCGCGCCCAGGTCCCGTCGAACTCGATCTCACTGGAGGCGTTCGACCGGTTGCCGAGCTTGTCCTTCAGCCGCTGGATCGCGAAGACGTTGCGTGTGCCGTCCTCCAGAACGCGTGGCACCAGGAAACAGGTGAGCCCGCCCGGCGCCTGCGCGAGGACCAGGAACCCGTCCGACATCGGCGCCGAACAGAACCACTTGTGACCGGTGAGCAGATACTCGCCCTCGGCCGAGAGCGGCGCCGCGGACGTGGTGTTGGCGCGTACGTCGCTGCCGCCCTGCTTCTCGGTCATGCCCATCCCGAACAGGACACCGGCCTTCTGCGGTGCGGGCCGCAGCCCGGACTCGTAGATGCGGGAGGTCAGCAGGGGCTCCCACGAGGCGGCGAGCGCCGGGTCCGTGCGCAGGGCCGGAACGGCGGCGTGCGTCATGGACACCGGGCAGCCGTGCCCGGCCTCGACCTGCGACCAGACCAGGAACCCGGCGGCCCGGCGCAGATGCCCGCCCGGCCGCACCCAGGCGGCGGTGAGCCCCGCGCCCACGGCCTTGCCGAGCAGCCGGTGCCAGGACGGATGGAAGTCGACCTCGTCGACACGGTTGCCGTACCGGTCGTGCGTCCGCAGCTTCGGTACGTACTCGTTGGCGAGCGCGCCCCACTCCTGGACCTGCGCCGAACCGGCCGCCCGCCCGAGTTCCGCGAGCTCGTCGTGGATCTCCGCGACCAACTCCGGCGCCGCGTGCCGGTCCACGGCCTCCACCAGCGCCCGGTCCGCGGTGAAGACGTCGTACCCGACGAGAGGCGGTGCCTGATTGGTCACTGTGTGCGTGCTGGAGGCCATGCGGTCACCGTAATCCGCTCGCCGGGGTCAGGGCACCCGCAGCTCCGGGGAACAGGGCGCCCGATTCCAGGTGCGTCGACCGTCCGTCCAAGCACCCACCCCCGTAAGGGACTTGAAATCCCCACCGCCATCCGTGACCGGCAGGGCACGGCGTGTGCGCGTTCGGTCCCGTGGCCCGCGACGCCCTGCTCCGCCCCAGGTCAGACATCCGGGGCATCGTGCCGCTACGGTTAGGAGGTGCACCAGGCGAATGAATCCCCGGCCGTTCCCTCCGGCCGACTCCACCGGGCCCGCGCCCTCTACCGGAACGTTTCCAAGCGCCGGATCGCCTGGCTGTTGCTCAAGGACACCGTCAACTCCTGCATCGAGTACCGCGTTCTCGGCCTCGCCGCCGAGGCGGCGTTCTTCACCCTGCTGTCCGTACCGCCGCTGCTCCTGAGCATCGTCGGTCTCCTCGGCTACGTGGACGCCTGGACCGGCACCGACACCATCGCGAGCCTGCAGACGACCATCCTTGAGGCGTCCCGCACGGTCCTGTCCGACCGGGGCGTCAAGGAGATCGCCGAACCGATACTCCAGGACGTCATGAAGGGCGGGCGCCCCGACGTCATCTCCATCGGCTTCGTCCTCGCCCTGTGGTCCGGCTCCCGGGCGGTGAACGTCTTCATCGACACCATCACCGTGATGTACGGACTCGACGGTGAACGCGGCATCGTCAAGACTCGCATCCTGGCCTTCCTGCTCTTCCTGGTGGCCCTGGTGATCGGCTCGGTCGCGCTGCCGCTGATGGTGGCGGGCCCGGACGCGGTGGTGCAGATCGTGCCGTGGTCCGAGACGGCCGTACAGATCCTGTACTGGCCCGTCGTGCTCATCCTGTCGGTGGTCTTCCTCACCACCCTCTACCACGTGTCGGTGCCCGTGAAGTCGCCCTGGGTGGAGGACATTCCGGGCGCCCTGGTCGCGCTCGGTATGTGGGTGCTGTGCAGCGTGATCCTGCGCGTCTACCTGATCAACACGGTCGAGGGCCCGTCGATCTACGGATCCCTCGCCGCCCCCGTCGCCGTCATGCTCTGGATCGGCGTCTCCGCCTTCGCCGTCCTGGTGGGCGCCGCGGTCAACGCCGCCCTGGACCGCGTCTGGCCGTCCCTCGCCACCGCCGCCGCCCGCGAGGCCCACGCCGCCCGTGGGGCCCAGGGCGAGCAGGGCGCCGCCCGCCGGATGCCCCGCCGCCCGGGCGGCGCGTACGCGAGCACGACCTCCGCCGAGGGCGAGAGCGAGGCCGAGACCGAGGGCGATGGCGGCCCCGACATGCCGTCCGAATTCCCCGAGCGGTGGTCGAAGTTCCTGCCCCCGGACGACGTGACGGGACGTATTCGCACGCATGCGAAGCCGGGGAGTGAGGGGCCGGGGCAGCGGGAGTGAGGCGCGGCGTGGGGGGTTGGGCTGCCCTCCCTCCCTGGCTCTGTGGCACGCGCGCCGCAGCACTCAGTGGCGCCAGACCCCCTCCGCCGCGTGTTCCTTGGCGAAGGCGGCGAAGTCGCGGCCCTCGTGGCCGAGGACCTGCCGCAGTCCGTCCGACAGATGCGCGTTGCGCCCGTCGAGCAGATCCCCGAACAGCTCGATCAGGAAGCCCACTTCCTCCTCGGGCACCCCGAACCCCCGCAACTGCTCCCCGTACTCATGGGGCGGCACCGGCACGTAACTCACCGGGTTCCCGCTCGCCGCCGCGATCTCGGCGACCGCGTCCCGGAAGCTGAGCAGCCGTGGCCCGCCGATCTCGACGACGCGGCCCACGAGCCCCGGATCCCGGAAGGCCGCGACGACCACCTCGGCCAGATCACGGGTGTCGAGGAACGGCTCACGCACCTCACCCGCCGGAAAGACCAGTTCGCCCGCGCGCACCGCGTCGAGCAACGGCCCTTCGCTGAAGTTCTGCGCGAACCAACTGGCCCGTACCACCGTCCAGTCGGCGCCCGAGGAGGTCAGCGCCTCCTCGGCGGGCAGGGCTTGCTGCTCGCCGCGCGCGGAGAGCAGGACCAGGCGCCGGACGCCGAGGGTCACGGCCTGCCGGGCGAGGGCGCCGATCGCCCCTGCGGCGGCGGGGTGGCCGATGTCCGGGGGGAAGCAGAGGTAGGCGGCCTCGGCGCCTTCGAGGGCCCCGGGCCAGGTCGCGGGGTCGTGCCAGTCGAAGACGACCGGACCCTTGCGTGAGGCGGCCCGGACGGTGAACCCGGCCGTGGTCGCGGCCTCGACGACCCGTCGGCCGGTCTTGCCAGTGGCGCTTGTGACGAGCACTGTGGCGCCCGGTGCGAGGGCTGCCGCCGGAACCCCGTCCGCCTGCCGGGCTGCGTCTTTCGTGCCCTCGTTGCGCTGTACCGCGGCTGTGTTGTCGCTGTGCTGTGTCATACCGAGCAGTCAACTCGGCGTCCGGGGCCCGGAACATCGCTGAGGCGCTCAGGCGCCTACGCGCGCGTCTACGCTTCGGCCATGGACGCACTGGGGGGTTTGCTCGAAGGACCGCGCGCACGTGGCGCGTTCATGATCCGGGCGTGCTTCGATCCGCCCTGGTCGGTACGGATCGAGGACGAGGCCCCGCTCTCGGTGATGCTGATAGTGCGCGGCGACGCGTGGATCACGCCGCAGCACGGTGACCCGGTGCGCATCCGCCCCGGCGAACTCGCCGTCGCCCGTGGCCCCGAGCCGTACACCTGCGCCGACGACCCCGCGACCGAGCCCCGCGCGGTGATCCTGCCCGGCGAGGTGTGCCGCACCCCCGAGGGCCGCGCGCTCGACGGGGCGATGGATCTGGGGGTACGCACCTGGGGCGACCGCCCGGACGGCGCCACCATCATGCTGATCGGCACCTACCGGATGTACGGCGAACTGAGCAAGCGCCTCCTGGACGCGCTGCCACCCCTGCTCACCCTCGATCGCGAGGACTGGGACTGCCCGCTGACTCCCTTGATCGAAGCCGAAGTCGTACGGGACGAACCGGGCCAGGAAGTCGTCCTCGACCGCCTGCTCGACCTGCTCCTGATCGCGGCTCTGCGTGCGTGGTTCGCCCGCCCCGAGGCGCGTGCGCCTGCTTGGTACCGGGCGCTTGGCGACCCGGCGGTCGGTCCCGCGCTGCGGTTGCTTCAGGGGGAGCCCGCACATCCATGGACCGTGGAGTCCCTTGCCGCGCGCACCGGTGTGTCCCGGGCGGGTCTGGCGCGCCGCTTCCGCGAATTGGTCGGTGAGCCGCCCATGGCTTACCTCACGGGTTGGCGGCTCGCCCTTGCTGCGGATCTGCTGCGGGACACCGACCGGACGGTGGCGTCCATCGCTCGGCAGGTGGGGTATGGCAGCCCCTTTGCGCTGTCGACTGCTTTCAAGCGGGCGTATGGGGTGGGGCCGCAGGAGTATCGGGTGGGTGGGGAGAGGGTGGAGCGTGGGAGTGGGGTGGGGCTGAGAGTGGGGTAGCCCCGCTTGCGCGGGGACTACGTCCAGTGATGCTCAGGGCACCCGTCGCCCCAGGGGGCAACCCCGCGTGTGCGGGGACTACGGCGGACGGCCCGGGGTTCGCAGCTCTGGGCCGGGGCCAACCCCGCTTGCGCGGGGACCACAACACCTCGGGCGGGACCACGGTCATCGCCGTGGGACCAACCCCGCCTGCGCGGGGACCACGACACCGACGTCGGATGGATCGTGCGCGGCCTGGGACCAACCCCGCCTGCGCGGGGACCACCCGGCATACCCCACCGGCGAGGAGACACAGTGGGGACCAACCCCGCCTGCGCGGGGACCACCCTCCCTGACCTTCGTTTTTCTCCGCCAGAGGCAGTTCTGGAGCACTTTCACTGAATCCGGCAACTCTCCCAAATGCTGTAGAGGGCGTGTGCCTTTGTGTCACGGGTTGAGCTCCGCACGGCCCGTCTCTGGCCCCATTCTGTACTGAGGCGCAAGCAACCGACCCTGCGCCCCTCCCACCCCCGGGCGTAGCCTGGTCCTGTGTACGAGGAGCGTCCGTCCCGCCTCGGCGGTGCCGTGCTGTGGACGCGTAGGGTCGGCCCCGCCGAGAACGCGCCAGTGCTGCCCGACGGCTGTATGGATCTGCTCTGGCTCGGTGATCGGCTGGTCGTGGCAGGCCCCGACACCCGTGCGTACCGTCCCGTGATCAGCTCGGACCGGGACGCCCCTCAAGACCAACTCCTCGTCGCAGGCGTACGGTTCGCCCCCGGTGCCGCGCCCGCCCTGCTCGGCGTACCCGCGCACGCACTGCGTGACCAGCGGGTGGACCTCGCCGAACTGTGGTCCGCTTCGCGGGTGCGCGAGCTGGAGGACCGTGTCCGGCAGGCGCGCGACCGGGCCGCCGCCCTGGAATCGCTCGCCGTGGAATGCGCAGCGGCCACCGAGAGCGCCGACCCGGCACTTCGCGGGATCGTCGCATCGCTGGACGCGGGCGGCAGTGTGGCGGCCACGGCGGACGCGGTCGGTCTTGGCACCCGGGCCCTGCACCGCCGCTCCCTCGCCGCCTTCGGCTACGGACCCAAGAAACTCGCCCGAATCCTCCGGCTCCAGCGGGCCCTCGCCCGCGCCCGCGCGGGTCACGGTTTCGCCGTCGCAGCGGCCGAGAGCGGCTACGCAGATCAGGCTCATCTCGCCCGGGACGTAAGGGAGTTGACGGGGATGCCGCTGGGGGAACTGCTCAAGTCCTGACCTGACCGACCAAGAACCGACGAACTCAAGGCTGAGGCGCCTCAAGGACCGACGGACTCAAGGACTGACGAAGCAGAACTCGTTGCCCTCGATGTCCCGCACCACCTGGAACGAACCGTTCTCGTCGGTGACCACTCCACCCACCTTCTCGGCCCCCAGGTGGAGGGCCTCCTCGGTGGCGGCGGGGATGTCGTCCACCTCGAAGTCGAGATGGAGGCGGTTCTTGATGGTCTTGCTCTCCGGCACCTTCTGGAAGGCGAGCCGGACCAGCTCCGGTGCGTCCAGGTAGGACCAGTGCGACGAGCGGTGCACCGCGGTTCCGCCGAGGAGGCTCGCCCAGAACTGGGCCAGGCTGCGGGGCTCTTCGCAGTCGAAGACGATTTCGTCGAGTCGGACACGCATGGCACCCGAGGGTACGTCGTCGCCGCCCGTCGTGCGGGCAACCGCCGGGCCGCGTACGGCGCGTGGGCAGGTAGCGCACGCGACCGTACGTCAGTGGCGGCCCGAAGTGGTTCAGGAACCGGGTGGCTCAGGAATCGGAACCGGAACCGGGCAGCGGCGCGTACAGGTCCACCCCGTTGCCGTCCGGGTCGAGCACCGAGGCGTAGCGCTGGCCCCAGAAGGCGTCCCAGGGGTCCTTCTCGCCGGTGGCTCCGGTGGCCACCAGGTCCGCGTAGACCTTGTCGACCTCCTCGGGGCTGTCACAGCGGAAGGCGAGCCCCACCCGGCCGTTGCCGGAGGGTGCGGTCCAGCCGGGGTTGAAGGAGCGGACCGTCTCCTCGGTGTCGAAGAGCAGGCGCATGCCGCCGGGAAGGGCGACCTCGACGTGCGGCTCGGACTCTGCGCCCTCGGGAATGTCCAGTCCGAGCTGCCGGTAGAAGGCGAGGGTGGCGGCCAGATCGGAGGCGACCAGGCCGACCACATCGAATCGTGGAGTCATGTGCAGCAGCGTAGGTTCGAGCGCTGCCACGGGTCTTGAACGAATCGGACAGTGGAGCGCCCTCCCCTCGCCGACAGCCGCGTGCGCCGCGAGTCAAGATCATCCCGCGATTGAGATCCACTGCCGATACACGCCCTGGCAGGGCCCATCAGCCTCGTGCTACCCGGTGTGGGTGACCGTGACAAGGACCGTGACGGGTGCGGGTGGGCCGTGCTGGGCCAGGTGGGCAATGACGGTGGCCCGGACCCGTGCGCGCACCTGCTGGGCGACATCCAGGACGCGGTGCTCTTCGTCGACCACGCAGCGGACTTCTACGCGCCAGCCGCCGTCGGGTGTGTGCTCGGCTCGGATGCCGGGTTCGACGGAAGGCAGGGTGGTGGCTCCCGCGGCCCGCTGTGCGCGGGCGGCCGCGGTGGCCAGCCGGTCGGCGAGGCCGGGCTGGAGTGCGGCGACGCCGGGGACGGCCAGGGCCGCCCGGGCGGCGGAGGCCTCGACGTCCCGGTGCCGGGCGGAGGTCATCGCCGGCCGCCTTGTTCGGACGGCTCGCCACCGGACGCGTCGAGAGGGTCCAGCACGTCGTCGATCCTCAGATCGACGACGGTGACGGTCAGGCCCAGCCTGTGGTTCGCCGCGTGGAGGACGGCTCGGCGTACCCGGGCCGCACGCTCGGGAAGTGGTTGGTCGAGGGCGACTGCCAGGGTCATGGTGATGTGCACGGCGGTGCCCTCGCCGGTGGCGGTGAGACGGCAGCTCGCGGCGCGGGCGCCGGGCACGGTGTCGGCGGCCTTGCGCAGAACTCTCGCGGCGGCACTCTCGGCGATCCGCAGGTCGTGAGAGGGGTCGTCCAGCGGCAGCATCGCGCCGAGGCGTACCTCGGCCCGGACCGCTTGGACCACCCGGTCGGTGAGGGCGTGCGCGCTGAGGCGTTTTGTGGCGCCCAGGGCTCGGGTGGCGTTGTCCAGCGCGGTCAGCCCGTCGACGGCCTCCTGGCAGTAGGAGCAGTGCGCGGCGTGCGGGTCTGTGAGGGTGCCCAGGTCGCGGGCCTGCTCCCAGGCGTGGCTCAGCGGGCGTCCGCAGGGCAGCAGTTCGTCACCGACGAGCGGTTCAGGTTCCGGGAACCGTGAAGTGGCGGCCGTCTGGGCGCCTTGCTCCGGCATCTCGCCATCGGCAAGGTGTCGCGGGTCGTCTAGCGCCATGGACGCATCGCCTCCTGCAAAGCGTGTCGTGCGCGAAAGAGCCTGCCGCGCACCGTCTGCTCGCTGGTCCCGGTCGCGTGTGCGATCTCCTCGTAGTGCAGTCCGTGCAGTTCCCGCAGGACCCAGCAGGCCCGCTGATCGGGGTTGAGCTCTCGAAGTGCCGCCACCAGGGCGGCCATGGCCGCGTGCGTCTCGGCGGCACGCGGTGGTGAGCTGCCGGGATCACCGGCCGTGGGTTCGGCGACCGCGTCCAGCGGGAGAGCGCGAGGGCCACGGCGCAAGGTGTTGAGGCAGCGGTTGGTGACGATGCGGTACATCCAGGTGCCGAACGAGGCACTGTGGTGGAACTCCGGCAGTCGTCGCCAGGCGCTGAGGAACGCGTCCTGGACTGCGTCCTCGGCGTCCGCCCGGTTGCCGAGGAGATGGAGAGCGAGCCCGAGCAGCACGCTGCTGTGCCGGCGGACCAGAACGGCGAACGCCTCGTCATCCCCTTCGGCGGCCCGTACGGTCAGGAATCTGTCCGCCGGACCGCCGAGGTTCCGGCCTTCGGGAGAGGCGGCGATGACAGGCGGCGCAGGCTCGTGCGGGCGGTCCACGTCGAGTGAGGGAGAAGGCTCGGCCTGGTTGCCCATCAACCGCTCACCTCCTGCCCGGACCGTCGTCCCGGCGTCGGCATGCTCCTCACATTTTATGTGAGCCCCGTCACGTGTGGCCGTGTGAGGGATACGGCTGAGGCGTGTCTAAACCTTTGACGGGCACCGCACCGGCGCCCGCACGGACACCCTCGGGAGGTCCTCATGTCGGACACCATCAGTCGCCCCGCCACAACCGAGAGCAAGCCGAGCGATGCGAGCAAGAAGCTGCAGGGCCGCGGCGGCTCCGGTGACGGGCCCGACGCGCACGGACGAACCACCATCGCCGACAGCGTGGTGGAGAAGATCACGGGAATGGCCGCCCGTGAGGTGCCGGGGATCCACAGCCTCGGCTCCGGAATGGCCCGGACCTTCGGTGCCGCTCGCGACAGGATGCCGGGCGGGCGCCCCAGCGTGACCCGGGGAGTATCGGTCGAGGTGGGCGAACGCCAGGCGGCCGTGGACCTCGATGTGGTCGTCGAGTACGGCGTGACCATCGCGGACGTCGCCCTCGATGTCCGCACCAACGTGATCTCCGCCGTGGAACGTATGACAGGCCTGGAGGTCGTCGAGGTCAACATCGCCGTCGACGATGTCCACCTGCCCGACGAGGAGGAAGAGCAGGAGACCGAGAGCCGCGTGAAGTGACCCACCGGCATCTCGTGCCCGGCTCGGCGGCGAGTTCGGGAGGCGCCGCGCTCGACCGCCAGTAGTCGCGGCCGGATGCTGGGCGCCGGTCCACCGGGCGGGGCGGCCGGTGGACCGGCGCCCATCTGCGGTGCCGGGGCCGGAACCGTTGCCGGACATGCGCGTCACCGAGTCATGCCGCCCACCAAGCCATCCACGTCGGCGGCACTGTCAGACAATCGCCGCTCAACGCCGGGGCGTGGAGCGCGCGTTCCGCCCGCTTGCGCTTGTTGCGCCGGGTGCGGATTCACTGATGTGCCCGCAACGCCCGTCCCTGGGACCAACCCGTCCCTGGGACCAAACGGATGTCCTTGGACGCGGGGTGATCCCGATCGGCCGATCACGGCGCGCAGTCGCGCAAAGGCTGTGAGCAACTGAGGAACATGGCAGAGCAACGTGCAAGGCGGACGCGGCCGACCGCCAAACCGTCGAAGTCCCGCAGCAGGTCGGTGTCGGGTCCACAGGCAGCGGCCGAGCGTGCTTGTCAGAGCCTTGGCGAATTGCTCGCCCATCCCGCCGAAGGCGTCTCGGCCATCTGCCGGGCCGAGGAGGGCTGGCGGGTCAGTGTGGACGTGCTGGAGGTGCCACGTATCCCTGACACGACCAGCCTGCTCGCCACGTACGAGGTGGACATCGACGGGGCGGGCGAACTTCTCCAGTACCGCAGAGTCCGCCGCTACCGACGCGGTTCCGCCGACGAATGACATCCGGCGGCGCGTCCGGCGTGGTCACGCGTCGTCCGTCCGCCGCTCGAGAGGACGACTCTTCCATGGCCATGGCTTACAACGACGAGGTCGTGTGTGTCCCGCGTGCGGGCACCCTCTACGACGTACTCGAGCTGATCCTCGATCGCGGAATGGTGATCGATGTCTTCGTCCGGGTGTCACTCGTAGGCATCGAGATTCTCAAGATCGACGCGCGCATCGTCGTGGCCAGCGTCGACACCTACCTGCGTTTCGCCGAGGCATGCAACCGGCTCGACCTGGAGACGGACACCCGCAGCAAGACCGTGCCCGAACTGTTCGGTGGGGGCATGGCCAAGCGCGTGGGCAAGAAGGGCGCCAAGAAGGCGGCCCGTTCGGTCGGGGACAAGGTCAAGCACGCCATCGGGCCCGGCGACGACGAGGACGACGAAGAGGAAGAGGAGTCGCGGCCCAGCCGGCGCAGCTCCGCACGCGGGCACAGCACGAGCGGGAGCCGTAGCCGCAGCACCACCCGGACCAAGGAGCGGTGAGCGATGACTGCCCACGATGTGTACGTGTACGGCGTTGTGCGCAGCGGCCACACGTTGCTGCCCGGCCACCGAGGGGTCGGACTCCCTCCGTCCCGGCTGCGTCTGCTGCGCGGTGACGGCACGTCAGCAGTGGTGAGCGAGGCCCCCGAAGGGTTGCGGGCCCGCCGTCGGGATCTGCTCGCGCACCAGGACCTTCTGCTGACCATGTCGGAGAGCGGTCCGGTCCTGCCCATGCGCTTCGGCATGGTGGCACCCGACGAGGACACGGTCCTGGCCCAGCTCGCCTCCTCCCGCGCGGCGTACCTCGCGGCGCTCGACCGCCTCGAAGGCCGACTGGAACTGAATGTCAAGGCGTTGCCGGTGCAGGAGGCCGTCGCCTCCCTGCTGCGCGAGGACGCGCGATTGCGGCGGCTGCGACAGGAGGTGCGCCTCCGCCCCGGTTACGAGGCGAACATCCGGCTCGGAGAGGCGGTGGCGACCGGTCTCGCGCGCCGAGCGGCCGCCGCGGCCGAGACGGCACTCCAAGAGTTCACGGCCCTCGCCGAGGAGTGCGTCCGCGGGCCTGAGGTGCCCGGGTGCGTGCTCAATGCCTCGTTCTTGGTCGCCCGTGCGGATGTCGACCGATTCCGTAATGCGGTCGGGCGGTACGCGGCGGAACACCGCGACCGGGTGGAACTCCGGCTGACCGGGCCGCTGCCCTGCTACAGCTTCGTCGCCGCCAACGCCGTGCGGGCGGGGGTTTGAGATGGGCCTGCTGAGTGGAGTGCTGCTGCTGCCGCTCGCACCCGTGCGCGGTGTGACGTGGGTGGCCGAACGGCTTGTCGACGCCGCGGAAAAGGAACTGCACGACCCCGCCGTACTGCGGGCCCGGCTCGGCGCTCTTCATGAGGCGTACGAGAGCGGAGAGATCGGGAGCGAGCAGTTCGAGCGAGAGGAAGAGCGCCTGCTCGACCTTCTGGAAAGGCGGACGCCCACACCTCACCCGGTTCCGCTCCCTCCGGCCGAAACTGCATTCGTAGACCGTCACGTATCAAAAGGAACTGCTCATGGATGACACAACGAAGGTCGCGCTCGCGGCGACCGTTGCGGGGGGTTATCTGCTGGGGCGGACGAAGAAGGCCAAACTGGCCTTTGCCGTGGCCACCTTCATCGCTGGCCGGAGATTTCGCCTGAGCCCGCAGGATCTCCTCGCGGAAGGTCTGAAACAGCTCAACGAGTCGCCTCAGCTCGCGCCTCTGAAAGAGCAGGTGCAAGAGGAACTGATGACGGCGGGACGGTCCGCGCTCTCTGCCCTTGCCGACGCGCGCCTCAACGGCCTCGCCGACGCCCTGCGCGAGCGCAGTGAGGCATTCGGCATCCCGCTGGAGGAGGACGAGGAGGACGAGGAGGGCGAGGAGTACGAGGAGGACGAGGGCGAGGAAGAAGCCGGAGAGTACGAGGAGGAAGAGGAACCGGAGGAGGGCGAAGAGGAAGAAGAAGAGGAAGAAGAAGAGGAAGAAGAGGAGCCGCCTGTAAGGCGCCCGGCAGCACACCGGCGTTCACCGCGCGAAGACCGCGGGCGGGCGGGTGCCAGGAAGAGGCCGAGGAAAACTGCCAAGAAGGCTGCCAAGAAGCCGGCGAAAAAGTCGGCGAAGAAGCTGAACGCGCCCGCCCGCAGGGCTGCGGAACTCAAGGATACGAAGAAATCGGCTCCAGCCAAGAAGACCGCCGCCAAGAAGGCAGCGGCCAAAAAGACGGCGGCCAAGAAGAAACCGGCAAAGAGGACGGCCGCGAAGAAGGCCACGGCGAAGAAGGCCGCGCCCCCGAAGAAGGCGGCCGGCAGGAAGAAATCTGCCGCGAAGAAGTCGACCGCCCGTTCGGGCCGGGGGAGGTAGAGAACCATGGCGCAGCGTGATCAGAAGGAATCCGGGGGCAACGCGACACTCGACCGCGTGCGGGACGAGTTCATGAACTACCTCGGCGCGGGTGCCGAGCACTTGGCCAACAAAGCCGGAGAGAAGGTGTCCGGCCTCACGGAACGCCTGACCGATGTCGCGGATAACGGGGGGGTACTGGGCAAGACCGGATCCCGGATCCTCGGCGGCGAGAATCCCTTCACGTCCTTTGCCAAGGAAAAGGCTGCGGACGTGAAGGACAAGGTCGGTGACAAAGTGAAAAAGGCGTTCGGAGGGGGAGGCGGCGGGGGTGGGGACACCAAGGTGACCAACATCGTCGAGACCATCGACGTCGGTGTGCCGCTGCGCACCGTGTACAACCACTGGACCCAGTTCGAGAAGTTCAGTGCTTTCACCAAGGGCGTCAGGAGCGTTTCACAGAGCGACGAGGTCGAGTCCGACTGGAAGGTCAAGGTCGGTCCCTCGACACGCGGGTGGAAGGCGACCGTCGAGGAACAGGTGCCCGACGAGCGGATCGTCTGGACATCCGAGGGCTCCAAGGGCAGCACCCGGGGCTCGATCACCTTCCACGAGCTTGCTCCGAACCTCACTCGCATCGTCGCCGTCGTGGAGTACTACCCGTCGGGCTTCTTCGAGAAGACCGGCAATCTGTGGCGCGCCCAGGGGCGTCGGCTGCGGCTCGACCTCAAGCACTTCGTGCGGTACGTGACCCTCGGCGTGGAGGAGGAGATCGACGGCTGGCGCGGTGAGATCCGCGATGGCGAGGTGGTCCGAAGCCACGAGGAGGGGATGGAGGACGACGAGAACGCGGAAAGCAACGAAGAACTCGAGGACGAGGAATACGACGAAGACGAGGACGAAGAAAACGGAGACGAGGCGGACGAGGGCGCGGACGGCGAATACGGTGAGGACGAGGAAGAAGAGGAAGAAGAGGAAGAGGATGACGAAGAGGAGGAGTGAAGCAGCATGACCGACCTGGACTACCGCTCTGCTTCCCCCGTGGCCTCCGGTCCAACGACGTCAAACCTCGCTGACATCCTCGAACGGGTCCTGGACAAAGGAATTGTGATTGCGGGTGACATCAAGGTCGACCTGCTGGACATTGAACTCCTGACGATTCGGCTGCGGCTGTTCGTCGCCTCCGTGGACACGGCCAAGAAGGCGGGCATCGACTGGTGGGAGACCGACCCCGCCCTCTCCTCACGTGCTGCCCACAATGCCCTCGCGGAGGAGAACAGCCGCCTGCGCCAACGGCTCGAGGCGCTGGAGTCGGACACCCCCGTGCTGGATTCGGAGCGTTGAAGGAGTCGCACCCATGCCGGTGACCATGTCCACGAACCAGTCCACCGCGACGTACGTCTTCGCCGTCTGCCGGGGCTGCGAACCTGCGGCGCTCACCGGCCTGGCCGGGCACGAGGCCGCGGTGTCCGTCCGTCTGCTGCCGGTCGGTTCCCTGCAAGCCGTGGTCCAGGACGTGCCGGAGGCAGCGTTCGGTGAGCAGGCCCTGCACGCGCGGCTCTCCGACCGGGAAGGGCTCGAACTGTTCGCCCGGACGCACCATGCCGTGGTCTGTGCCGTCGCGCGCTGTGCCGCGACACTCCCACTGCCCCTGGCCACGGTCTACCACGGTGACGATCGTGCCGTCGCGGCGCTGACCTCTGACCAGGCACGGTTCCATGCTGCCCTGGACCGGGTGGAGGGGCGGGAGGAGTGGGGGGTCAAAGTGCACACCGTGCCGGGGGCTGCACTTGCCACGGCGTCGGCTGCCGATCAGGGCAGTGTGGCACCCGCAGCCGGTTCGGGCCGCGCCTATCTGGACCTGGTGCGGGGTCGGCAGAGGGCTCGGCAACAGCGACGGGAAGCTTCACTGCAAGCGGCACGAGCCGTGGATCTGACCCTGCGCGACCTTTCGGTGGCCACCCGCCGGCTCCGAACTCATGGCAGTGAGGCCACCGGACCCGACCGTACTCAACTCCTCAACGCTGCCTACCTCGTCACGCGCGGTCGCGGCGACCAACTGGCCGCCGCAGTCGACCGGCTGCGCCGTGAGCCGCACCTCGAGGGCGTGGAGATCGACGTCTCGGGACCGTGGCCCGCGTACTCGTTCGTGGACAGCGAGGACACCGATGACCACACCTGAGGTGGTGGCCTGGGAGGGACCCGACGCGGGCGCACCGATCGGGGTACCGCTGGTCGATCTCCTCGACCGCGTGCTCGCGACGGGCGTTGTCGTCAGCGGCGACATCGTGATCGCCATCGCCGAGGTACCCCTTGTCCGGCTGTCCCTGCATGCACTGCTTTCGTCGGTGAGCGAGCGAGTTCCCGCCCCCTGGGCGGACGGAGGGCCGTTGTGAGCGCAGGCAGAGTCGACCTGGACACCGACAACGCCGGCCGCGACCTCGTCTCCCTCGTCCTGACCGTCGTTGAGTTGCTGCGGCAGTTGATGGAGCGGCAGGCCGTGCGCCGTTTCGACGAGGGCGACCTCACGGACGACCAGGTGGAGAAGGTGGGCACCACGCTGCTGTTGCTGGAGGACCGCATGAACGCACTCTGCGAGCAGCACGACCTGCGCCGGGAGGACCTCAACCTCGACCTCGGACCACTGGGCACCCTGCTGCCGCACGAGTGAGGCCCCGCCAGTTCGACCACCCGCAGGCACCTCCTTGTCGAGCTTGGCGTGGAACTTCTTGAACTCGATGGCCCGGTGGCGTCGGTGCAGTGAGCCGATCACCTTGCCGGTGGCCACCTCCAGGGCCGCGAACAAGGTGGTCGTTCCTGCCCGGATGTAGTCGTGGCTACGGCGTCCAGCACGGCCCGTTGGGCATCAGTCACCAACAACGGCGGAATCTTCGGACCCGGACTCTTACCCAACCAATGACAAATCTCCGACTCAGGTCACCAGGTGCATTGACCCGCAGCGTTGTTCACTCGGTGATCGGTGGGTGGCCGCCGAGCCCGCCGTGACACACGTCACCGGGACGGCCCGCGGCGAGCGGACAGGAGGTGACGTGGACCTTTCCCTACGCGCTCGCATACGAGCCGGTGACGCTCAGGCGTTCGCCCACCTCTTCCGGCAGCACGCGCAGGCCGTGCACGCGCACGCCGCACGGTGGCTCGGTGACCCGGGCCCGGCCGAGGACGTGGTCTCGCTGACCTTCCTGGAGGCCTGGCGGCTACGGGAGAAACTCCTGGACGACGGCGGCTTCGCCGCACGCGCCCGGCACGACGACAACGACGACAGCGACGACAACGACAGCGACAGCGACAGCGACAACGACGACGGTCTGAGGGCCTGGCTGTTCGGCATCTCCACCAACGTGCTGCGCAACACCCGTCGCGCGGCCCGGCGGCACAGGGCCGCCCTCGATCGCCTCCCCGACCGACGGTCCGGCACCGGGACGGTGCCCGACTTCGCCGACACCCTGATCGGCCGTCTCGAGGACGCCGAACGGCTCGCCGCCGCCACGGCCGCCCTGCGACAACTGCGTCCCCGCGAACGCGAGGTCTTCGCGCTGTGCGTCTGGTCCGAGCTGAGCTACGCCGACGCCGCCGCGGCCCTGCGGGTGCCGGTCAGCACGGTGCGCTCCCGGCTCGCCCGCGCCCGGCAGCGCCTGCGGCGGCTGGCCGAGAGCGAGTTGGCGCGCCGTGCCGGAGCACCGGCCGGAAGGGACATGACCGTGATCGACGGAAGAACGAGACGCCTCCCCGCCCGCGGACAGGAACCGGATGACCGAGCCGCGACGGCCCGGTCGGCACAGGAGAGAGACCGATGAATCCCACAGAACGCCAGGAGCTGGCCGGGCTGTTGCCCAGCCCGGGTGCCCCGGTCCTGTCGAGCGACCGGATGACGCTGATGGAGGCCCATCTCATGCAGGAGATCACCAAGGAAGCCCCCACTCCCACCCCCACCCCGGCGCCGGCCGGCGCCAGCCGGGTCCGGCCCCGGCGGCTGCGGCGGGCGGTGGTCCTGCTGGCCGTCCCCGTCACCGCCGCCGCGGTCCTCACCACTGTCCTCACCGTCGGCGGCGACGACCCGGCCGGGCCCGCCACCGACTCGGAAGCCGTCGCGCTGCTGGACCGCATCGCCACGGTCACCGCCGCCAAGGACGCTCCCGCCATACGGGACGACCAGTACGTCTACACCCTCATCCAGGGCACCGAGGATCTGACGGACAAGGGACTGGACACCTTCCGCCGCGCGGACTGGCACGCCGTCGACGGCCGACGTGACGGGCTGGCCCGTACGACCGTCCTGTCCGGCCCCTCCGGCAAGGGCACTACGGACATGCGGCTCCAGGCCGACCCGAACGCCACCACCTACCGGGAGTTGCAGGCCCTGCCCACCGACCCCGGCGCGCTGTACGACAAGGTGTGGTCAGCGACCGAGGGCCAGGGTCCCACCCATGAGGAAGCCGCTCTGGAGATGATCGGCAGTATGCTCGAGGGGGCCACCCTGCTGCCCGATGTGGGCGCCACCCTCTACCGCGCTGCCGCCAGGATCCCGGGCATCACCGTGGTCGACGGCGCCGAGGACGCGTCCGGCCGTTCCGGTGTGGGGCTCGCCTTCGGCGACGGCGAGGACCGGCAGGTCTGGGTCTTCGACAAGCACCTCGCCTACCTCGGCTCGGACGACGTAGCGCTCCTCGACGTCAGCGTGGTCGACCGGCTGGGGCAGAATCCGGCCGGCTGATCGCCCGTACGGCGCCGTGGCTGCGCCACCGGCCCGGGGCGCCGCACTGCGCGGTGCCCCGGGCCGACGCGCGGCGGCACACGTCCCCGAACAACACACTTAGGACCAAGGCCAGGACCGGCCCAGCGCCCCCTCCGCGCGGACCGGCCCCTCATGCACGACCTACCGCACCACCTCAGCCCCTCCCACCCCGCGCCCCCAACACCCCGAACGTGAACGAGAATTCCGTCGGCCCCACCACAAGGCTGTGCTCCGGCAGCACCCCGGGCCCGCACGACGCCGAGCCGATGCCGTGCTGGCCGTGGTCGAGGTTCACGTAGACCCGGTCGGAGGGCGTGAGGTCGGTGAGGTGGCGGGCCGCGTCCAGGTGGGCGGTGTCCCAGCGGCGGGCGGTGAACCAGAAACCGGGCTCGCCCTCGATGCGTACCGTCCTTGTGCCGTTGGACAGTTCGGCCCAGCGGACGTCCGGGCGGGCCCCGTTCTCCTGGGGGCGCACGTACGGGGTCTGCATCGCGTCGACGGTGCTGTCCCAGCGGCCGAGCCGGACGCCGCCGCGGGTGTCCGGGTACGCCTCGCCGGGGCCGCCGCCGAACCAGCGTGCCGCCCCGAAGCCGCCAGGTAGCGCCAGCGAAAGGCCGAGCCGGGGGAGGGGCAGCTTCCAGTCGCCCTGTGGGGTGACGGTGACGGCGACCGTGATCCAGTCGCCGTCGGCGGTCCAGCGCAGTTGGGTGGCCAGGCCCAGATCGGTGGCCGCCGGCGCGGACCGGCCGTCGACGATGACGGCGTGGTCGGACACCGTCACCGAGTCGACGCGGTGCTGCATCCGGTGCAGGCCCAACGCCCGCCAGCGCTTGGCGAGTTCGGTGTCCGGCAGCCACGGCGCGCCGTTGTCGTTGTCGGTCGGCGCCCGCCACACGGCGAGCTGGAGCCCCTCCACGGGCACCGCGCCGAGCGAGCGCAGCGAGCCCGTACGGGCGTCGAACACCGCTGGCCCCAGGGTGAGTTGCCCCCCTTGC
This sequence comes from Streptomyces sp. NA04227, assembly GCF_013364195.1. Classification (NCBI taxonomy): domain Bacteria; kingdom Bacillati; phylum Actinomycetota; class Actinomycetes; order Kitasatosporales; family Streptomycetaceae; genus Streptomyces; species Streptomyces sp. NA04227. The sequence continues at coordinate 7,065,705 of NZ_CP054918.1, forward strand.
CTCCCTTGGCCCTCGTTACTGTCGTGACCCTCCGCGGGGTCCGAGCGCCGCGGGCGGGCCCCCGAGACGGGCCTGGCCGCCGGGCGCGCGGTGCCGGTGAACTGCCCCCAGGCGACCTCGTGTCCGCGCCGCGCCCAGGAGGTGTCCTCGGTCAGGGTGGCGCGCAGGGTCCAGTGCGTCTCCTCGCCCACCTCGCGGCCGACCGGCGCGGGCGGCAGTTTGAGTTCGGCGCTCTCGCCGGGTTCGAGGGGCGGTACGTCCAGGGTGCCCTCGGCCAGGACCTCGCCGTCGGCCGCGTAGGACCAGGAGAAGGTGAGGTGCGACAGGTCGCCGAAGTCGTAACGGTTGGTGATGCGGGCCGAGTTGGCGGCGTCACCACCCTCGATCCGCACCGGTTCGACGACCTTCTTGAAGTCGGTGAGACCGGGGGAGGGGGTGCGGTCGGGGAGTACCAGGCCGTCGCAGCAGAAGTTGCCGTCGTGCACGGTCTCCCCGAAGTCGCCGCCGTAGGCGAAGCCGTGGCGTTCGTGGGCGAAGCCGTGGTCGATCCACTCCCAGACGAAGCCGCCCTGGCAGCGCTCGTACTTCTCGAACAGCCGCTGGTACTCGGCGAGTCCGCCCGGGCCGTTGCCCATGGCGTGCCCGTACTCGCAGAGGATGAACGGAAGTTGGGCGCGGCGCGGCGGGCCGTCGTCCTCGCCGCGGCCGATCTGCTCGACCTCGGCGTGCGGCGCGTACATCCGCGAGTACATGTCGGTGTCCGCACAGGACGGGTCGCCCTCGTAGTGCAGCGGGCGGGAGGGGTCGCGCTCGCGGATCCAGGAGGCCATCGCGGTGAGGCCCGCGCCCGTGCCGCACTCGTTGCCCAGCGACCAGACGATCACCGAGGGGTGGTTCTTGTCACGTTCCACCATGCGCGCGGCCCGGTCGAGCAGGGCCGGGGTCCAGCGCTCCTCGGTGACCGGGTTGCCGCGCCAGCCGACCGCGTGGAAGCCGTGGGTCTCCAGGTCGCACTCGTCGATCACCCACAGGCCGAGCTCGTCGCAGAGTTCGAGGAAGGCCGGGTGCGGCGGATAGTGGCTGGTGCGCACGGCGTTGACGTTGTGCCGCTTCATCAGGAGCAGATCGGCCCGCATCGTCTCGGCGTCGACCGCGCGGCCGGTACGGGGATGGAACTCGTGGCGGTTGACGCCGCGGAACAGGATGCGGCGGCCGTTGGCCTTCAGGAGTCCGTCCTGGACCGTGACCGTGCGGAAGCCCACGCGCAGCGCGATGCGCTCGCCGGGCAGGGCGAGTTCGGCCTCGTACAGGCGCGGGGACTCGGCGCTCCACGGCGCGACCGGGAGGGTCACCGGCTCGTCGGTGGCCACGTCCACACCCAGTTCGGGCACCCGGACCCGGCCCGGCACGGTCGACTCGACCCGTAGCGTGCCCTCGCCGGTGAGGTGGTCGTAGGAGGCGTGCACGAAGTGGTCCGCGCCGGTGCCGTCCGGCCGGTGCCACAGGGCGACCTCGCGGAAGATGCCGGGCAGCCACCACTGGTCCTGGTCCTCCAGATAGGTGCCCGCGGACCACTGGTGCACCCGTACCGCGAGGACGTTGCGCCCGGGTCGCAGCAGGGCGCCGACGGCGAACTCGTGCGGCAGCCGCGAGCCCTTGAACTCCCCGAGCTCCGTTCCGTTCAGCCACACCCGGGCACAGGACTCCACGCCCTCGAAGCGCAGCACGCTCTCGCCCTGCGCGGGCCAGTCGGCGGGCAGTTCGAAGGCGTGCAGATGGTCGCCGGTCGGGTTCTCGTCCGGGACCCGCGGCGGGTCGAGCGGGATCAGATACGGGGTGTTGGTGTACGCGGGGGCGCCGTGGCCCTGGAGCACCCAGTGGCCCGGCACCGTGACGGTGTCCCAGCCGTCGCTGTCGTAGTCCGGCGCCGCGAAGGCCGCGTCGTGCGCGTCGGCACAAGCGGCCAGGCGGAACCGCCAACCGCCGGACAGCGCGAGCCGAACGGCGTCGGTCCGCGCGTACCAGGAACGGGGCGGCAGACAGCCGGTCTCCGGCCTGACCTGCTCGTAGTAGGGGAGGGGGTCGGCTGCCTGGGGCGAGCTGCTCATCGTTCTCCTCGCTGTGCGCGCACCAATCCGGAACCGGCCGCGGCCCCCGCTCGGGAACGCACGGGCCGACAACCGGTAGCGCGCCACGCTAGGACGTAGGACGTCCTCTGTTCAAGGGATATGCCACCACGCGCGGACGCGCCGCGGCCTTCGCGCCACGTGGCGCGGCCCACTGTGCCGAGGGCGGTCCCCGGAGCGCCGCACCGAAGGCATACCGTGAGACCGGAACGTGTGTGCGGTGACCCCGCGGCGCGCGACCTGAACTCGATGAGACTCGATGGATTCGAGAGGCAAGGGAGACGACATGGGCGCCGGGCGCACCGCGTTGGTCGAAGATCTGATGGAGCGGTTCCCGCACGTGCCGCGCGAGGCGGTCTTCAAGGAGGACCTGCTGCGCGGCGGTATCGCCTTCGACGAATCGGCCCTCAGCGATTCCGCCAACGAGGCCGCGGGCGACGTCAAGCCGAAGTCCTACTTCATCTTCTCCTTCGACCACGGCACGCTGCCCGAACTCGGCGCCGCCGCGCTGCGCCGCCCGCCGGAGGAGATCGTCCTCACCGGTGGCCCGTACGACCTGCGCCGCACCGTGGTCTCGGTCCGTGTGAACCCGAAGTCGCCCTACCGCGTCGCCGCGGGCGAGGACGGCATGCTCGGCCTCTACCTGGACGGGTCCCGGATCGCCGACGTCGGCCTGCCGCCGATGCCGGACTACTACCGGCACACCCTGGAGAACGGCAAGTCCGTCATGGAGGTCGCGCCGACCATCCAGTGGGGTTACCTGATCTATCTCACGGTGTTCCGGGTCTGCCAGTACTTCGGTGCCAAGGAGGAGTGCCAGTACTGCGACATCAACCACAACTGGCGCCAGCACAAGGCCGCCGGGCGCCCCTACACCGGCGTCAAGCCGGTCGAGGAGGTCCTGGAGGCGCTGGCCCTGATCGACAAGTACGACACCACCAAGTCCTCCACCGCCTACACGCTGACCGGCGGCGCCATCACGTCCCACATCGGCGGCCGGGACGAGGCCGACTTCTACGGCCAGTACGCCAAGGCCATCGAGGAGCGCTTCCCCGGCCGCTGGATCGGCAAGGTCGTCGCCCAGGCCCTGCCCAAGGACGACGTCAAGCGCTTCCACGACTACGGCGTGCAGATCTACCACCCCAACTACGAGGTGTGGGACCGCCGCCTGTTCGAGCTGTACTGCCCCGGCAAGGAGCGCTACGTCGGCCGTGACGAGTGGCACCGCCGCATCCTGGACTCCGCCGACGTCTTCGGCGCACGCAATGTGATCCCGAACTTCGTGGCGGGCGTGGAGATGGCCGAGCCGTTCGGTTTCACCACCGTCGACGAGGCCATCGCGTCCACCACCGAGGGCCTGCGCTTCTTCATGTCGCACGGCATCACGCCCCGGTTCACCACCTGGTGCCCCGAGCCCACCACCCCGCTCGGCAAGGCCAACCCGCAGGGCGCGCCGCTGGAGTACCACATCCGGCTGCTCGACGCCTACCGCTCCACGATGGACGAGTTCGGCCTCTCCTCGCCCCCCGGGTACGGCCCCGCGGGCCCCGGCCGCGCGGTCTTCTCGGTCAGCTCCTTCATGGACAGCCTGGACCCGTCGCGGACCCCGGTGGAGGACGCTCCGGCCGACAACCGGCCCGTGGGGGAGGGTAGTTGAGGTTGAGGTGACGGCCGGGGTGGCCGACCTGGGCGCAGTGGGCAGGCGCCGGGCCGGCCCCGACGCCCACGCCTCCCTCGAATCCATGTCGGTGCGGCGTGCGGTCCCCGTCCTGCGACCGGGCCGTACCGGCACGTCGTAGGATCCTCCGGTGGCTTTCATCCGGCTTGTCCGTACGTCCGCCCACGATCCGTCCGAGACCTGGCGGCGGCTGACGCAGTGGGAGCGGCACGCGGCGGGGGTGCCGTTGACCCGGATCACCGTGCTCGTCGCGCCGCCCGGCGGGAGGGGCACCCGGTTCGTGGCGCGGACCGGGCTCGGACCCCTCGGCTTCGACGACCCCATGGAAGTGGTGTCCTGGCACCCGCCGTCCGGACCCGACCCGGGCCACTGCCGGATCGAGAAGCGCGGCCGGTTCGCCACCGGCCACGCCGAGATCGCCGTGCACCCGGCGGGCGTCGGCGGCTCGCGTGCCCAGTGGCAGGAGGAGCTGCGGGTGCGGTGGGTGCCGGGCTTCCTCGATCCCGTACTGGCCTTCGCGGGGCGGCGGTTGTTCGGCCGGGTGATCGACCGGTTGCTGGTGTGAACGGGGCGCGCGGTGGGGCCGAATGCTCCCGCTCGCTCCGCGCTCGCGCCGGTCAGCCGAAAGACACCGGTGCGCCGGGCGCGGATCTGCGTCACGATGGGTAGCCCATTGCTTCGCGGACGGTGAAGGAGTCGAGGACAGGCCATGTCAGCGCGTGGTGGACTCCGGCAGCACAGGGCGACGCTCCAGGCCCAATGGTCCCGGTACGTACCGCAGTTGGCGGCCGGGGGCGTGGTGGCGCGGGAGTTCTGGCCGGAAGGCGGGACGGGACCGGCGGCCGCACCGTCCGCCGCCGTCCCGCGCGCGGAGGTCGCCGACTCCTGGCGCCGGTCGCTCGGCACCGTCGACCCGGGCCGCGACAGCGCCCCCGACAGCGACGCGGGCGAGATCCGCGCGCGCTGGACCACCTCGCCGCTGCGGCGGCCGGTCACCGAACTGGCCGGGGAGATGCGCAGCATCGCGGACGCCGGATACATCGCGGCGGTCACCGACGAGTCCGGGACGATTCTGTGGACCTGCGGCGGCCGGGTGATGCGCCGCCGGGCCGAACGCGTCAACTTCGCGCCGGGCGGCTGCTGGGACGAGCCCGCCATGGGCACCAACGCCCTGTCCCTCGCGCTGCACAACGGCCGCCCCAGCACCGTCTTCTCCGCCGAACACCTGGTCGCCGCGCTGCACAGCTGGACCTGCTACTGCGCCCCGATCCGCGACGCCCGCGGCCGCACCCTCGGCGTCCTGGACCTGTCCACCACCTGGGACCGCTCGCACCCGCTGGCCCTGACCACGGTGCGCACCCTGGTCTCCAGCATCGAGGCCCGCCTGCGCACCGGCGAGGACAACTCCCGTTCCCCGCACGGCGCCGTGCGCCTGAACTGCCTCGGCCGCGAGTCCGCGCACCGGGACGGCATCCCGCTGCGGCTGCCGCCGCGCCAGTGGGAGATCCTCGTCCTGCTCGCCCTGGAACCCGACGGCCGCCGCCCCGAGCAACTGCGCCAGGCCCTCTACGGGGACCGGCAGGTCAGCGCCTCCACCTTCAAGGCCGAGGTGTCCCATCTGCGGCGGGCCCTGGACGGGGCGCTGTCCAAGGGCACCTACGCGCTGACCCTGCCCGTCGACTGCGACGCCGTCCAGGTCCTGCACGCCCTGCGGGCACGCGACCTGTCGACCGCGCTGCGCCTGTACCGCGGACCGCTGCTGCCGCACTCCGAGGCGCCCGGCATCGTCGAGTGGAGGGCCCGGATCGACGTGGCCCTGCGCCATGCCGTACTGGAGGACGACAGCCCCGAACACGCCCTGCGCTACGGCGAGTTGGTGCCCTACGACCTCCAGGTCCACGAACACGCGCTGCGGCTGCTGCGCCCCGGCGACGGCCGCCGCGGGCTCGCCGCCGGGCGGCTCGACGCGGCCCTGCGGGACTGAACAGCCGCCGCGCCACCGGTCATTGGCGTGCCCACGTCCGCCAACCTCTCACCAACCTCAGCCGTGCACAGTGGCCCCCGGGCGAGGTGCGCGCGGGCGGGCCGCACACGCCGCGCCCGGCAGCCCCGCATCCCCCGCATCGCCCCGAGGAGAGCCGCCATGGTGTACGCGCAGCCGGGAACCGCGTCGAGCCTCGTCACCTTCGACAAGCGCTACGAGAACTTCATCGGCGGCGCCTGGACCGCGCCGGTCCAGGGGCGCTACTTCGACAACACCTCCCCGGTGAGCGGCGAGGTCTTCACCCAGGTCGCCCGGTCCTCCGCCGCGGACGTCGAACTCGCCCTGGACGCCGCGCACGCCGCCGCCGACGCCTGGGGCCGCACCTCCCCGGCCGAGCGGGCCAACCTCCTGAACAAGGTGGCCGACCGTATCGAGGCCGACCTGGAACGCCTCGCCGTCGCGGAGACCTGGGAGAACGGCAAGCCGGTACGGGAGACCCTGGCCGCCGATCTGCCGCTGACGGTGGACCACTTCCGCTACTTCGCGGGCGCCGTACGCGGCCAGGAGGGCAGCATCGCCCAGATCGACGCGGAGACCGTGGCGTACCACTTCCAGGAGCCGCTGGGTGTGGTCGCGCAGATCATCCCGTGGAACTTCCCGATCCTGATGGCCGCCTGGAAGCTCGCGCCCGCGCTCGCGGCCGGGAACTGCGTGGTGATCAAGCCCGCCGAACAGACCCCGGTCAGCCTGCTGTTGGTGATCGAACTGATCGCGGACCTGTTCCCGCCCGGCGTGATCAACGTCGTCAACGGCTTCGGCGTGGAAGCGGGCAAGCCGCTCGCCTCCAGCCCCCGGGTGGCCAAGGTCGCCTTCACGGGCGAGACCACGACCGGGCGCCTGATCATGCAGTACGCCAGCGAGAACATCATCCCGGTCACTCTCGAACTCGGCGGCAAGAGCCCGAACATCTTCCTGCCGGACGTGCTCGACGCGGACGACGACTACCTGGACAAGGCCGTCGAGGGCTTCGTGATGTTCGCCCTCAACCAGGGCGAGGTGTGCACCTGCCCCTCGCGCGCCCTGATCCACTCGTCCATCTACGAGGAGTTCATCGCCCGCTGCGTGGAGCGCACCCGGGCGATACGCGGCGGCAACCCGCTCGACCCGGCCACCATGATCGGCGCCCAGGCCAGCAACGACCAGTACGAGAAGATCCTCGCGTACCTGGACATCGGCCGCCGCGAGGGCGCCGAGGTGCTCACCGGCGGCGGTACGCGCACCGTCGAGGGCCTGGAGGGCGGCTACTACGTCGAGCCGACCATCTTCCGCGGCAGCAACGAGATGCGGATCTTCCAGGAGGAGATCTTCGGGCCGGTCGTCTCGGTGACCACCTTCGACTCCGTCGACGAGGCCCTGAAGATCGCCAACGACACCCTCTACGGGCTCGGCGCGGGAGTGTGGACCCGCAACGGCAACGACGCCTACCGGCTCGGCCGCGAGATCAAGGCGGGCCGGGTGTGGACCAACTGCTACCACGCCTACCCCGCGCACGCGGCCTTCGGCGGCTACAAGAAGTCCGGGATCGGCCGGGAGAACCACAAGATGATGCTCGACCACTACCAGCAGACCAAGAACCTGCTCGTCAGCTACTCGGACCAGAAGCTCGGGTTCTTCTGATGACGGGGTCCGAAGCCGACGGCACCAAGCGCGGCACCGGGCCCGGGCACGAGGTCGTACGGGTCGAACTGACCGATGCCGCCGCCGCGTTGGTGCGCGCCCTGGTCGCGGTCCACGGTCCCGTGATGTTCCACCAGTCCGGCGGCTGCTGCGACGGCAGCGCTCCGATGTGCTACCCGCGCGGCGAGTTCCGGGTCGGCGCCGCCGACGTACTGGTGGGCCTCGTCGAGCGGGACACCCCGTTCTGGATGAGCGCCGACCAGTACGCCCACTGGCAGCACACCCGGCTGACCGTCGACGTGGTGCCGGGCCGGGGCAGCGGCTTCTCGCTGGAGGTCCCCGAAGGCGTCCGGTTCCTGCTCCGCTCACGGCTGTTCACGGACGAGGAGTACGCGCACCTCGCCGGGCAGCCGCCTCTGCCCCGGGGAGACGGCCCGCCCGGTTGAGCGGCGGGCAACGGGCCGGTTCCCCGGCCGGGCGCCGCCGTCCGCTCCGGTGGCCGGGCGGCGGCGCCCCCTTGGTCGTGCGGGGTCCCGGAGTCGGCGCCGGGACCCCGCACCCGGTGGCCGGCACACCTGTACCCGGCACGCAGATCCCCCAACTCCCTGTTGGATCAGGTCTGTTGGCCCAGGCCCGTCCGGATCAACCGCACGCCCGCTCAGTGCTACGGGGCCACCAGGCCCGCCTCGTAGGCGAGGATCACCAGGTGGACGCGGTCGCGCGCGTCGAGCTTGGCGAGCAGCCTGGTCAGATAGGTCTTGGCGGTGGCGACACTGAGGCAGAGCTCTTCGGCGATCTCGGTGTTGGACAGACCCCGGCCCACCAGGGTGAGCACTTCGCGTTCCCGGTTGGTGATGCCGTCGAGTTCCCTTCGCCCGGGCGGCGTCGCGCCGGGGCGGTCCGCGAAATCCTTGATCAGCCTGCGGGTGACACTCGGCGCGATGAGGGCGTCTCCGGCGGCGACGACACGGACGGCGGCCAGGATGTCGTCCAGCGCCATGTCCTTGACCAGGAACCCGGAGGCACCGGCGCGCAGGGCTCCGTAGACATAGTCGTCCTCGTCGAAGGTCGTCAGGACGACAACCCGCGCCGCGCTCGTGCCCGTGGTGATCCGCCGGGTGGCCTCGATGCCGTCCATGCCGGGCATCCGGATGTCCATCACCACCACATCGGGGGCGAGTTCGCCGGTCAGTCGGACCGCTTCGTGCCCGTCGCCCGCCTCGCCCACCACGTGGACGTCCGCGGTGTCGGTGATGACCATGTTCAAGGCCGCGCGAACCAGAGGCTGGTCGTCGGCGAGCAGCACACGGATGCTCATCGGGCTCCCGTCCTCGTAGCGGCTCCGGCCCCGGCTCCGTTCCCGGCACGGGCCCTGGGCGCTGTCGGCACGGGCAGCCGGGCGGTCACCCGGAAGCCGCCCTCCGGACAAGACCCGGCGCTGAACCGGCCGTTCAGCAGGGCGACCCGCTCCCGCATCCCCACCAGCCCCAGTCCGGCGCCCGTGTTCCCGGTGCCGGCCTCTGCCGCCCGCTTCATGTTCGTCGCGCCCTTCTCGTACGTGCCGCCGCCCCGCCCCCGGTCGACGACGTCGACGACGAGTTCGTCCTCGCCGTAGTCGACTCTGACCCGGCAGCAGTCGGCGTTCGCGTGGCGTACGACGTTGGTCACGGCCTCCTGCACTATCCGGAACGCCGCGAGGTCGAGATCCGCCGGGAGCGGACGGGGGGTGCCCTCACGGCTCACCTCCACCCGGACCCCGGCGGCCGTGGTCGTCGCGGCGAGCCGTTCGAGATCCGCCAGGCCGACGGCCGGGCGCAGCGGCGCCGGTGCACGCCGCCGGGGCCCGTCCGGCTCCGGATCCCGGTGGGCGGCGCCCCGCTTCTCGTCCTCTCGGTCCGCTTCGTCCGCCTGCCGCAGTGCGCCCAGCATCCGTCGCAGTCCGGCCAGCGTCTCGCGCCCCACCTGTTCCACGGTGAGTATCGCTGCGCGGGCCTTCGCGGGCTGCGTCTCCATCACCCGGGCCGCGGCACCCGCCTGGAGGGCGATGATGCCGATGCTGTGGGCGACCGTGTCGTGCATCTCGCGGGCGATGCGCAGCCGTTCGGCGGTGACCGCCTCGGCGGCCGCCCTGGCGTGCAACTCGGCGGTGTGGGCCCGGGCTTGATGCACCGAGTTGCCGACGAGCCAGGCGATGACGACGGTCAGAGCGACGAACGGCTCGGAGGCGGTCCCCGATTCGCTTCCGGTGGCCGACCGCAGGAGGAGGTAGCCGGTCAGCACCCCCAGGGCTGCCGACGCCGCCAGGATCGCGGTGCGCCGGGTCCGGGTGGCGGCGACATGGCACAGGGCCAGGTCCGCGCCCAGAAACTGCAGCGGCGGAACCTCGTTCTGCTGCCAGGCCACCGTCGAGACGACCGTACCGGCGAGCACCAGGCCGTACCCCGACGTCGTTCTGTGGCGCAACAGCGCACAGCCGGCCAGAACAAGGAGGAAGGCAAGGGCGAGCAACAGCAGGGCCGCGGGCGAGTCCAGGCCGTCGCGGGGATAGCTCAGGGAGTACTCGTGGCGGGGCGGCAGCACGACGTACTCGATCACCGGCTGTACCGCTGCCGTGCACCACACCAGCGCCGTCCACAGTCCCGGCGGTATGCGCTTGAGCAGCGGCAACGGCGGAGGCGGTGAGGCGGGCATGCCGCGATCGTAAGGGGGTGCGGGCGACCGGTCATCGGCCCCCGGTCGTACAACCTGGGTCGACATCCGCGCCCGGCGATTGTCCACGCGGGTCCGACGACGAGCGGGAACGCCGGACGGCACTGTGGGCACCGTGATCGAAGTCAAGGCACTCACCAAGCGATACGGCGCCACCACGGCCGTCAAGGATCTGACCTTCAGTGTGCGTCCCGGCGAAGTGACCGGGTTCCTCGGGCCGAACGGCTCCGGAAAGAGCACCACGTTGCGGATGATCCTCGGCCTGACCGAGCCCACCGGCGGCTCGGTCACCATCGACGGCCGGCCGTTCCGCGACCGCCCGCGCGGCCTGCGTCATGCCGGCTCGCTGCTCGACGCGCACGACGTGCACGGCGGGAGGAGCGCGGCGGCGCATCTGTACGCACTGGCGCGCGGCAACCGCATCCCGCGGCACCGGGTCGAGCAGGTGCTGCGCGAGGTCGGCCTTGCCGACGCCGCCCGGCGCCGCGTCGGCGGCTTCTCGCTCGGTATGAAACAACGGCTCGGTATCGCCTCCGCCCTGCTCGGCGACCCACCCGTGCTGCTCTTCGACGAGCCGCTCAACGGCCTTGACCCGGAAGGGGTGCAGTGGGTGCGTGGGCTGTTCAGGGGGCTCGCGCGGGAGGGCCGCACCGTGTTCGTCTCCAGCCATCTGATGTCGGAGATGGAGCACACCGCGGACCGCCTGATCGTGATCGGCCGTGGCGAACTGCTCGCCGCCCAGAGCCTCGCGGAGTTCTCGGCCCGTGGCGACCGGCGCAGCGTCACCGTGACCACGCCCGCCGCGGCCGCCCTGCGCGAACTGCTGACCGCCGAGGGCGCCACCGTGCGAGGCGAGGGCGAGCAGCTCACCGTGACCGGCCTGTCCGCCGTACGGATCGGCGAGATCGCCCGCCGCCACGGCCTGCCCCTGCACGAACTCAGCACCCGCTCCGCCTCGCTGGAGGAGGCCTTCATGGAGCTCACCGCCGACAGTGTCCAGTTTTCCGGAGGAGACCCCCGGTGACCGCGCAAACCCCCACGACGACCGACGTCACCGGCGGCGAGCCCGCCGCCCGTGAACCCGGCGTCCGCCAACTCCCCGCCCGTTTCCGTGACGTGGTCGCCGCCGAGTGGATCAAACACCGGTCGCTGCGCTCCACCTGGATCGCGTACGGGGCCACCGCCCTGGCCGTCGTCGGCGTCAACGCCGGTACCGCCTACGACACGTACAGCCACTGGACGGAGCGGACGTCGAGGGACCGTGCGTCCTTCATCGCTGACGGCATCCCTCTTCAGGAGGCGTTCACCGCGAACGGGGCCCTCCTGATGGCGCTGGCCCTCGGTGCCATCGGCGCTGTGGTGATCGTCGGGGAGTTCAGCACGGGAAGTGTCCGGACGACGTTCGCGGCGGTTCCGGACCGGCGTGCGGTGATGGCGGCCAAGGCCGTTGTCGTGGCGGTGGTGACGACCCTCTTCGGCGTGGTCGTCTCCGGGGTCTCGTTCGCCGTGACGCAGGCGATTCTCGAACGCAGGGACGCGGGCGTCTTTCTGGGCGAACCGGGAGCCCTCCGGGTCGTGCTGGCATCGGCCCTGCTCGCCCCGGTGTGCGCGCTCGCCGGACTCGCGCTCGGCGCCGTCGTCCGGCACACGGCTGCCACCCTGATCATCACCGTGGTGGTCGTCCTGGTCCTGCCGCTGTTCCTGACCGACGGCCGCCGCTGGTCGGCGGTGGCCGGGCACACCCTGCCCTACAAGGCGTGGCTCCGGCTCGTGGACATCCACTACGCGCCGCCCGCCTATCCCTGGAGCACCGGCGGGGCGTGGACCGTCTACGCGGTGTGGGCCTGCGCCGCCGTTGTACTCGCCGTCGTCGGTGTCCACCGGCGGGACCAGTGAGGAGCCCGGCACGCACCTGCCCGTCGGGCTAACGGCCGGCTCCCCGTCCGGGCCGCCGCCCACTCCGGTGGCTGGGTGCCGACGCTCCCTTGGTCGTACGGGGTCCCGGAGTCGGCGCCGGGACCCCGCACCTGGCGGCGGGTCAGAGCTTTCCGGCGGCCTCGGCTATCTCCTCGGCGAAGTGCGAGACGTCCGTGTAGATGCCGGGGTACTTCGGATCGCCGCACCCCTGACCCCAGGAGACGATGCCCACCTGGACGAGCGCGCCCGCCTCGTCCTTGCGGAACATCGGGCCGCCCGAGTCGCCCTGGCAGGAGTCGATGCCGCCCTTGCCCACATAACCGGCGCACAGCTCGGTCGTCGGCTTCAGCTTGTCGCCGTACGCCTTCTCGCAGGTGGCGTCGTCGACAAAGGGAACAGTGGCCTTCAGCAGGTGCCGCTGGCGTTCGCCCTTGGCATCGGCGCCCCACCCGGCGATGGTGAACTCGCCGTCGTTGTACGTGTCGTCGGTGGCGATGGGCAGCGTGGGCAGGTCGAGGGGCTTCTCCAGCTTGATCAGCCCCCAGTCCTGGCCGAGCGGTTCGCCGGAGGGGCGCAGAACCTCGGTGGACTTGACCTTCAGCGCGTCGGGGCTCTCCAGGTCGTTGGTGCCCGCCGTGACCGTGATGGAGGTGTCCGGGCCGGATTCGGGCAGGCAGTGGGCGGCGGTGAGGACGATGTCCTTCGTGTACATGGCTCCGCCGCAGTCCACCGAAAGATGGACCAGGAACGGGAATTCGCCCTGGGCGGCCGGTGTCCCGCCGACGATGGGCTTGGGGGCTGCCTGCGCGGACAGCGGCTGGAGGGAGACCGCGGCAAGGGCCACCGCACTCGCGGCGAGCAGCTTGCGGCCGGGGCCGCGGGGGTCGAGGAGCTTCAAGGCGCTTCCTTTCGTGGGGGGTTGCCCACGGCAGCCCGGACGGGCCGCAGTGTGGGAAGGGGGTTCGCCCTGCGGGGGAAGGGGGCGCCAGGCTGCCGGAGGCATGCACGAGTATCTGGCCCGCGCTCCGGGGCGGGCATCACAGCCGCCCATCGAAAGCCCATCGAAAGCCCGGCGATTGCCGGAGGACGGATGCCATCTGCCGTGCGGCAGGCGGGAGTTGGGCGCGGCGGGCGCCCCCGTACCCGTACGCGGCCACCGAACCATACGCGGCCGCCGGACCCGACCCGCGTGCGTCCGGTCGGGCGGCGGTCAAGTCCCGGACGTCAGAAGGTGAGTTCGTCCCGGCCCTCGGCAAGCGGCCCGAAGTGACGCTCCACCGTCTCCGCGTCGACCTCCTCCAGGGCCGCCGGGGACCACCGGGGCCGCCGGTCCTTGTCGACCACCTGGGCCCGGACGCCCTCCACCAGGTCGGCCGAATCCAGGGTCGCGCACGAGACGCGGAACTCCTGGACCAGGACCTGTTCCAGGGAGTCGGTCCGGTGGGCCCGGCGTACCGCTTCGAGGGTGACCTTGAGCGAGGTGGGCGACTTCGCGAGCAGGGTCTCGGCGGTCTCCTTGGCCTCCGGCAGGCGGGTGGCGAGGAGGCGGGCGACGATCTCCTCCACGGTGGGCGCCGCGTAGCAGTGGTCGATCCACTCGCGCTGCCGGGCGAGTACGCCCTCGGGTGCGTCGGCCCGGTACCGCTCGACGACCTCCTGGGCTCCTTCACGCGCCAAGTCCTCGGTGAGCGCGTCCAGTTGGCCGGAGGGCACGAAGTGGTCGGCCAGGCCGCACAGCAGGACGTCCGCCGCGCCGACCGGGAGGCCGGTGAGGGCCAGATGCGTACCGAGTTCGCCGGGCGCGCGGCTCAGAAGGTAGGTGCCGCCGACGTCCGGGACGAAGCCGATACCGGTCTCCGGCATGGCGACGCGGGAGCGTTCGGTGACGATCCGCAGACTGCCGTGGGCGGAGACGCCGACGCCGCCGCCCATCACGATGCCGTCCATCAGGGCGACGTACGGCTTCGGGTAGCGGGCGATCCGGGCGTTGAGACGGTACTCGTCGCGCCAGAACTCCCGTGCCCGATCGCCGCCTTGGAGGGCCGACTCGCGGATCGCGCGGATGTCCCCGCCCGCGCACAACCCGCGCTCGCCCGCGCCGGAGATCAGCACGGTCGCGAGCGCGGGATCGTCCGCCCAGGCGGCCAGGGTCTCGTCCAGGCGCAGCACCATGGCATGGGTGAGGGCGTTGATCGCCCTCGGCCGGTTGAGGACGAGGTGCCCCAAGTGCCCCTCGGTGCGCGGGAGTACGGGTTCCTCGGCTGCCCCGGTTCGCTCTGGGGTGGTCGTCACCGGCTCGCGGTCCTCTCTGCCGGACGGATACCGCGGGTCACTGCCCGGGGTTCACGTCACTGTGCCGTGCCCTGCTCGCGGATCACTGTAGGGCGCCGCTCACAGGCCGCGTCCCGCCGCCTCCGGCCCGCCGAAGGCCTCCAGAAGCCGCTGCGCGGCCAGGCTCGCGGTCAACTCGCCGTTCCGTACGCCCAGTTCGACCTCCGGGGTCAGACGGCGCACCTCGGGATGCTCGCGCATCCGGGTGAGCAGTTGCTCGCGCACCATCGACCAGGTCCAGTCGACCTGCTGCTCGCGGCGCTTGGCCGTGAGCCGGTCCGTCGACTCCAGGAGGGTGCGGTGCTGTTCGAGGCGTTCCCACAGCGTGTCCAGGCCGGAGCCCTCGCGGGCGCTGCAGGTCAGCACGGGCGGCGTCCAGGCGGCGTCGGCGGGCTGCATCAGGCGCAGCGCGCCCGCCAGTTCACGCGCCGCCGCCTTGGCGTCGCGCTCGTGCGGCCCGTCCGCCTTGTTCACCGCGACGACGTCGGACATCTCCAGGACGCCCTTCTTGATGCCCTGCAACTGGTCGCCGGTACGGGCCAGGGTGAGCATCAGGAAGGTGTCGACCATATTGGCGACGGCCGTCTCGGACTGGCCGACTCCGACGGTCTCCACCAGGATCACGTCGTACCCGGCCGCCTCCATGACCACGATGGTCTCCCGGGTGGCCCGGGCCACCCCGCCGAGCGTGCCCGCGCTCGGCGAGGGCCGCACAAAGGCCGCCGGGTCCACCGCGAGGCGCTCCATCCTGGTCTTGTCGCCCAGGATCGAGCCGCCGGTACGGGTGGAGGACGGGTCCACCGCGAGCACCGCCACCCGGTGCCCGAGCCCGGTGAGCATGGTGCCGAGCGCGTCGATGAAGGTGGACTTGCCGACGCCGGGCACACCGGTGATACCGATACGGCGTGCCCGGCCCGAGTGCGGCAGCAGCTCGATCAACAGGCGCTGGGCCAGCTCCCGGTGATCGGGCCGCGTCGATTCCACGAGGGTGATGGCCCGGGCGATGAACGCCCGCGACCCTTCGAGTACACCCTTCGCATAGCTGTCGAGGTCGATGGCACGCTTCACAGGCCGCGGCACCGGATCACAGCTCGTGGCCGAGCCCGGCGGCCAGGCCCGTGAGGAGGTCGTACGCGGCGTCCGGGATGACCGTGCCCGGCGGGAAGACGGCCGCCGCGCCCATCTCACGGAGCGTCTCGACGTCCTGCGGCGGGATGACACCGCCCACCACGATCGTGATGTCCTCCCGGCCCGCCTCGGCGAGCTCCTTGCGCAGCGCGGGCACCAGCGTCAGGTGTCCGGCCGCCAGCGAGGAGACGCCGACGATGTGCACGTCCGCCTCGACGGCCTGCCGCGCCACCTCGGCCGGGGTCTGGAACAGCGGGCCGACGTCGACGTCGAAGCCGAGGTCGGCGAACGCGGTCGCGATGACCTTCTGGCCGCGGTCGTGACCGTCCTGGCCCATCTTGGCGACCAGGATGCGCGGCCGCCGCCCCTCGGCCTCCTCGAAGGCCTCCACCAGCTTGCGTGTGCGTTCCACGGAAGGTGACGTCCCTGCCTCGTCCCGGTAGACACCGGAGATGGTACGGATCTGGCCCGCGTGGCGCCCGTACACCTTCTCCAGGGCGTCGGAGATCTCGCCGACGGTGGCCTTGGCGCGGGCCGCGTCCACCGCCAGGGCGAGCAGGTTGCCCTCCAGACCGCCGCCGGGCTGGGAACCGGCCTCGGCCGCCGCGGTCAGCGCGCGCAGCGCGTCCTGGCACACCGCCTCGTCGCGCTCGGCGCGCAGCCGCCGCAGCTTCTCGATCTGCTGCTGGCGCACCGAGGAGTTGTCGACCTTGAGCACGTCGATCTGCTCGTCGCTGGCCACGCGGTACTTGTTGACGCCGATGACCGGCTGGCGGCCGGAGTCGATCCGCGCCTGGGTACGGGCCGCGGCCTCCTCCACGCGGAGCTTGGGAATGCCCGCGTCGATGGCCTTGGCCATGCCGCCCGCCTTCTCCACCTCTTCGATGTGCTGCCAGGCGCGGCGGGCCAGGTCGTGGGTGAGGCGCTCGATGTAGGCGCTGCCGCCCCACGGGTCGATGACCCGGCAGGTGCCCGACTCCTGCTGGAGCAGGATCTGCGTGTTGCGGGCGATCCGCGCGGAGAAGTCGGTGGGCAGGGCCAGCGCCTCGTCGAGGGCGTTGGTGTGCAGCGACTGGGTGTGGCCCTGGGTCGCCGCCATCGCCTCGACACAGGTACGGGTGACGTTGTTGAACACGTCCTGCGCGGTGAGCGACCAGCCGGAGGTCTGCGAATGGGTGCGCAGCGAGAGGGACTTGACGTTCTTCGGCTCGAACTGCTTCACCAGCTTCGCCCACAGCAGGCGCGCCGCGCGGAGCTTGGCGACCTCCATGAAGAAGTTCATGCCGATCGCCCAGAAGAACGAGAGCCGCGGCGCGAACGCGTCCACGTCGAGGCCCGCTTCCATGCCGGCCCGCAGGTACTCCACGCCGTCCGCGAGGGTGTACGCCAGCTCCAGGTCGGCCGTGGCTCCGGCCTCCTGGATGTGGTAGCCGGAGATGGAGATCGAGTTGTAGCGCGGCATCTTCTGCGAGGTGTACGCGAAGATGTCGGAGATGATCCGCATCGAGGGCTGCGGCGGATAGATGTAGGTGTTGCGGACCATGAACTCTTTGAGGATGTCGTTCTGGATGGTCCCCGCCAGCTTCTCCGGCGGCACCCCCTGCTCCTCGGCGGCCACGATGTACAGCGCGAGCACCGGAAGCACCGCGCCGTTCATGGTCATCGACACACTCATCTTGTCCAGCGGGATGCCGTCGAAGAGCTGGCGCATGTCGTAGATCGAGTCGATGGCCACACCGGCCATGCCGACGTCGCCGGTGACCCGCGGGTGGTCACTGTCGTAACCGCGGTGCGTGGGCAGGTCGAAGGCGACCGAGAGGCCCTTCTGACCGGCGGCCAGGTTGCGGCGGTAGAAGGCGTTGGACTCCTCGGCGGTGGAGAAGCCCGCGTACTGCCGGATCGTCCAGGGCTGGTTGACGTACATCGTCGGGTACGGGCCGCGCAGGTACGGGGCCACACCCGGGTACGTGCCCAGGAAGTCCAGGCCCTCCAGGTCCTCGCCGGTGTACAGCGGCTTGACGCCGATGCCCTCCGGGGTCTCCCAGAGCAGGTCGGCCTCGCTCTTGCCGGTGCTCTCGCGCACCGCGTCCTGCCAGTCGGCGAGCGTGGCGCCGGACTGCTCGTCCGCGTCGAGGCCGACCTCCGAGAAATTGGGAATGGGGCTCGGCTGCCCCGCCCTTGCCGACATCACGCGACACCCATCTGATCGAGAACCGAGGAGAGGACGGCGACCACGTCGCTGCCCACGAAGACGAACTCGTCGACTCCGGCCCGCTCGTACGCCGTACGCGCCTCGCCGGGCCGGCCCGCGAGGAACACCCGCCGGGCGCCCGCCGACTTCAGTTCCTTGGCGACCGCCTCGGCCTGCTCCGCGTACAGCGTGTCGCTGGAGCACAGACAGGCGATCGTGGCGCCGCTCGCCGTGTACGCGGCGGCGGCGCTCGCGGCGTCGACCGTCACCGGCTCGTGCACCGGCTCGATGCCCGCGGTCCGGAAGAAGTTCGAGGCGAAGCTCGCGCGCGCGGTGTGCGCCGCGGCGCTGCCGAGCGCGGCGAGGAAGACCCGCGGCCGGGCGCCGGTGGCGGCCAGGTGCGCGTCGGAGCGGGCCCGCAGCGCCTCGAAGGCCTCGTCGCGGCGTACCCGCGGAAGGCCGCCTCCGAGCGGCGCGGGCGCGGGCTCGCGCTCGACCGGCTGCTCGTCCAGGTGCGGGAACTCGCTGACACCGGTGACCGGTTCGCGGCGCTTGGCCAGCTTGGCCGAGCGCTCCTGCCAGGTCGCCGCGAGACGCTCGGCGACCAGGCCCGAGCGCAGCGCGGCCAGTTGACCGCCCGCCCGCTCGATCTCCTGGAACCAGGCCCAGGCCGCCCTGGCCAGTTCCTCGGTGAGCTGCTCCACGTACCAGGAGCCGCCCGCCGGGTCGACGACCCGGGCCAGATGCGACTCCTCGATCAGGATGGAGGAGGTGTTGCGGGCGATACGGCGGGCGAAGGCGTCCGGCAGGCCGAGCGCGCTGTCGAAGGGGAGCACGGTCACCGCGTTCGCGCCGCCGACACCGGCGCCGAGACAGGCGACGGTGGTCCGCAGCATGTTCACCCACGGGTCGCGGCGCGTCATCATCACCGGCGAGGTGACCGCGTGCTGGTGCTGCGCACCGGTACCGGCCGGAGCGCCGCTCACCTCGGCGACGCGGGCCCAAAGCCTGCGCGCGGCACGGAACTTGGCGATGGTCAGGAACTGGTCCGCGCTCGCCGCGTAGCGGAACTCCAGCTGTGCGAGGGCCGATTCGACGGACAGGCCCGCCTCGGTCAGCTCGCGCAGATAGGCGACGCCGGTGGCCAGCGAGCAGCCGAGCTCCTGTGCGGCCGAGCCGCCCGCCTCGTGGTACGGCAGCGCGTCCACGGTGACCGTACGGACCTTGGGGTACTCGCGGGCGCACAGCGCGGCGAGTTCACGGGTCTCGGCGAGGCGCCGGTCCAGGCCGTCCTCGCTGCCGGTGCGGGCCACCCGGCCGACCGGGTCGGCGCCGAGGCTGCCGAGCGCGGCTTCCTTGGGCACACCGCGGTCCGCGTACAGCGCGAGCAGGGCGCGGGCGGCCTCGCCCGCGTCGCCGTCGGTGTCCAGGACGACCGGGGCGAGGTCCAGGTAGACGCCGTCGAGCGCGGTGGCCAGGCCGGAGACCGGTACGCCGCCGGGGCCGACCGTGAGCCAGACCGAGGTGACGCCGTTCTCCAGGTCGGCGAGAATCGCCTCGTTGGCGAGCTTCGGGTCGGGCTGCGCGTGGCGCTGGCGCACGTCCCAGCTCTCGACCGTGTTGCCCTCGGGCCGCGAGCCCCGCAGGAAGCTGCCGAAGCCCGGCACACCGACCGGGCCGGAGCCGTCCTCCGCGGTGTACAGCGGCTGGACGGTCAGACCGTCCTCGAGTCGCGTGGCGAGGGCGTCCTCGGCATCTTTTCCGTGGACGTCCTCCTTGCCCGTCTTGCGCAGTACGCCTTCTACGAGACGCTGCCACTGTTCGCGGGAGGCATCGGGAAAGTCGGCAGCCAGGCCGAGTTCGTCGTCGGGGAGCGCGGTCATGCGGCACAGGCTAGGGGAGTGGCCAGCCGAGAAGCAGTGGTGACCCCTGTGACCTTCCCCTCCTTGAAAGGCGGGTGAGCTGGTGCTTGTCGCCCTGTGTCATGACTACCGGACAGTCGGCAGTAGGGGGTCGGACGGGTGCGGCAGGGGAGCGTGCGGAGGTTTTCGCCTCGGCGGATGTCAAGCGAAGCGGACGGCGTCGGTCACTTGCAGGAGGGGTCCGGAGTCCGCCCGACGGCACGGGCGTTCGTATAGCGGACGCCGGAAGAAACGGCGCCTCGCGGAGGTCCCGCGCGGTCGTTGTACGGCGGTTGACGGCGGGCGCGGTTAATTGTGTGGCGCGGTGCGAGGGGACCCCTCTAGAGTGAGCGCGTTCGCAGGGCGGCAGAGAGCCGTCCCCGGTACGAAGAAGGACCCAGGAGGTGTGACCAATGGCTGTTGCCGCGACGGGCGCTGCCCGCATCCAGGAGCTCATCCATCCCACCTCCGTGGCCACCGGCTGACACTCGTCACCACCGCGCGCAAGGCGCGCGCTCCCGGGGCCACCTCGTCACCCCGAACAGGTGCCTTGTAGTGAATCTCTCTTCTGCCCGATCCTCTTCGACCGCTCGACCCTCCTCCCCCCAACTCCCCTCCGCCGCGGACGCCTTGGCCCCCTACGGCTGGGACGACGGCTGGGCGGAGGCATTCGCCCCGTACGCGGCGCAGGGTCTGCTCCCCGGCCGTGTCGTCCGCGTCGACCGCGGCCACTGCGACCTCGCCACCGCCGAGGGTCCGGTACGGGCCGACACGGCGTACGTCACCCCGCACGATCCGCTCCGGGTGCTGTGCACCGGGGACTGGGCCGCCGTCGACCCCGCCGGTGACCCCCGGTTCGTACGGGCCTACCTGGAGCGCCGCACCTCGTTTGTGCGCTCCACCTCCTCCAAGCGCTCGGAGGGGCAGATCCTGGCGGCCAACGTCGACCATGTGATCATCGCCGTCTCGCTCGCCGGTGAGCTCGACCTCGGCCGCATCGAGCGCTTCCTGGCCCTCGCCTGGGAATCCGGGGCCACTCCCGTGCTCGTACTCACCAAGTGCGATCTCGTACCGGACCAAGTGACCCGGTCCCATCTGGTGCAGGACGCCGAACTGACCGCGCCCGGCGTCCAGGTGCTGCCCGTCAGCGCCCGGCTCGGCGAGGGCATCGACGTACTCGCCGCCGTCGTCGCGGGCGGCACCACGGCCCTGCTCGGGCAGTCCGGCGCGGGCAAGTCGACGCTGGCCAACGCCCTGCTCGGCGAGGACGTGATGGAGGTGCAGGCCACCCGCGACGTGGACAACAAGGGCCGCCACACCACGACCACCCGCAATCTGCTCGTACTGCCGGGCGGCGGCGTGCTCATCGACACCCCCGGGCTGCGCGGTGTCGGACTGTGGGACGCGGGGCACGGCGTCGGCCAGGTGTTCTCGGAGATCGAGGACCTCGGGGCGCGGTGCAGGTTCCACGACTGCGCCCACGAGGCCGAACCGGGCTGCGCGGTGCTCGCCGCCGTCGAGGACGGCAGCCTCCCGGTCCGCAGGCTGGACAGCTACCGCAAGCTCATGCGCGAGAACCGCCACATCGTCGCCAAGACCGACGCCCGGATGCGGGCGCAGATGCGGCGCGAGTGGAAGGCGATCAGCGCACAGGGGCGGATGAACGGGGAGATGAAGCGGGGGCGGTACTCCCGCTGAGGGCGGGGCCGGGGCGGGCCAGCGCCGCCGCCCCGGCCCGGCTCCCCGCCGGGTGTCAGGCCGCCAGCGCCGCCGCCGTGGCCCGGGCGAAGCCGTCCGGGTTGTCCAGCATGATGTTGTGCCCGCAGTCCGGGACCGGGACCACGGCCACTCCGGCCTCGGTGAGCGCGTCAGCGCCCGGGAACGGGCCGTCGGCCTCGGGGAGCAGATAGGTGCGGGGGATCTTCAGGTCCAGCAGGAGTTCGCGCATGGTGGGGACGGTGCCGCGGGTGAGGTGGACCGCGCTGCGGTGCAGGGCCTCCCGTCCCGCCAGGCGCATCGTGGACCACCAGTGGGCACCGGCCCGGTCCCGGACGGCCTCCCAGCCGCCCGCCAGGAACTCCCGCTCGGAGTACGCGGCGATGCCGCCGCTGCCCGAGTCGCCGTGCCGGGGTGTGATCGGGTCGAGGTTGGAGTCGATCAGGACCAGGCGCGAGACGAGGTGCGGGTGCCGGGCGGCGAGGACGACGGCCACCGAGCCGCCCATGCTGTGCGCGATCAGCTCCGCGTCGGCGACTTCCGCGGCGGTCAGGGCCGCGGCGAGGGCGTCGGCATGGGCTTCAAGGGTGTAGTCGAAGCCGGTCGGCCGGTCGCTGATGCCGTGCCCGAGCAGGTCGATCAGCAGCGAACGGTGTCCGGCGAGCAGCGGGTGGACGGCGACCGCCGCGAAGTAGGCGGGCGAGGTCGCGCCCAATCCATGGACGTAGACGCGAGACGGCTCCCGTCCCGGCAACTCGGCCCAGCGGATCCGGTCGCCCTCGGGCGTCACGATGGCGTCGCGCACGGTCTGCTCCCCCTGTAGGTACTACGGATGCATCTACTACGAATGCGTCCACGGATGCCTGTACTACGGACATTCCAGCTCGGTGGAGAGGTGAGCACAGCCCTCGGGGCTTGCCGCCTCGCCACCCTCCCCAACCACCCGACGCGATGTCCGATTCCCGCCAGCCCGACCTTCGCCCCGGGCGCACACTGGGAGACATGATCGATGAGGAGACGGGCTACGAGGCGGTGCGCAGCCGTGATGCGCGGTTCGACGGGGTGTTCTTCTTCGCCGTCGCGACCACTGGCATCTACTGCCGTCCCAGCTGCCCGGCCGTCACCCCGAAACGGCGCAACGTGCGCTTCTACCCGACGGCCGCCGCGGCCCAGCACTCCGGGTTCCGTGCCTGCCGTCGCTGCCGCCCCGACGCTGCCCCCGGCTCGGCCGCGTGGGACCAGCGGGCCGATGTCGTCGGCCGTGCGATGCGGATGATCGGCGACGGGGTGGTGGACCGCGAGGGTGTGTCCGGGCTCGCGGTGCGCCTCGGCTACAGCACGCGTCAGGTGCAGCGCCAGCTCACCACCGAACTCGGGGCGGGTCCGGTCGCCCTCGCCCGCGCCCAACGCGCCCACACGGCAAGGGTGTTGCTCCAGACCACCGGACTGCCGGTCACCGAGATCGCCTTCGCCTCGGGTTTCGCGAGCGTCCGCCAGTTCAACGACACGATGCGGGCGGTGTACGACACCACTCCGACCGGTCTGCGCGGCAAGTCCGCCCAGCGGCGGGCCGGTTCGGCCCGGGGCAACCGTCGCGGTCCGAACGGTCACGGCGCCTCCGTGGTGGTGGACCACCGTCCGGCAGCACATGCCGAACCCGCCGAAACCGCAGCCGGAGCCGACGACGTCCACGGTGCGCACGACGCTCACCGCGCGCACGACCCTCACGCCGCGCGCGGTGCGACCGCCCACCCCGGCCGCTACGCCGCGGGCATCCCCCTCCGCCTCGCCCACCGCGGCCCCTACCAGGCCGCCCCCGTCTTCGACCTGCTCGCCCGCGAAGCCCTGCCCGGCATCGAGGAGGTGACCGGCGACCACGGCGCCCGCACCTACCGGCGTACGCTGCGGCTGCCGCACGGCACCGGGATCGTGGCCGTGGCCGAGCGCACCGGCACGAGCGCCGGGACGGGCGCCGCGCACCCCGGCGGCTGGCTCGAAGCACGGCTGCACCTGACCGATCTGCGGGACCTCACCACCGCCGTACACCGGCTGCGGCGCCTCTTCGACCTGGACGCGGACCCCTTCGCGGTGGACGAACGCCTGGGCGCCGACCCGCGGTTGGCGCCGCTGGTCGCGGCCCGCCCCGGGCTGCGCTCGCCGGGCGCGGCCGAACCCGAGGAGTACGCGGTACGCGCCCTCGCGGGCCCGGCCGTCGCCGCGCGGCTGCTCGCCGAGTACGGCACCGAACTGGAGCGGCCCTGCGGCAGCCTCACCCATCTCTTCCCCGCGCCCGCCGACCTCGCGGGGGTCGAAGGCCCGGTGGGCGCGCTCGCCGGGGCGCTGGCCGACGGCTCGCTGCGCCTCGACGCGGGCGCCGACCGCGAGGAGGCGCACCGCGCCCTGCTCGCGGTGCCGGGCCTGGACGCGCGCACCGCCGCACTGATCCGCACCCGGGCACTGTCCGACCCCGATGTCCCGGTCCCCGGTGAGCAACTGCCCGAGACCTGGCGACCCTGGCGTTCCTACGCACGCCAACACCTGTACACAGAACGGGAGTTCAGCTCATGACCAGCACCGCACCCCGGTCCGCGGCAGACCGCCGTCCGGCCGCGGCGGGCCTCACGTACTACACCGTGCTCGACAGTCCGGTGGGCGAACTGCTGCTGACGGCAACGGAGTCGGGCGCCCTCACCTCCCTGTCCGTACCGGGGCAGAAGGGCGGACGCACCCTCCAGCCCGGCTGGCAGCGCCGCCCCGAGGTCTTCACCGCGGCGCGGGAACAGCTCGCCGCCTACTTCGCCGGTGAACTCACCGCGTTCCACCTGCCGTTGGCGACCAACGGCAGCACCTTCCGCGAGCAGGTGTGGGCCGCCCTGGACGAGGTCCCGTACGGCTCGACCACCAGCTACGGCGCCCTCGCCGCCGGGATCGGCGCCTCCCGGGCCGCTGTCCGCGCGGTCGGCGGCGCCATCGGCGCCAACCCGCTCCTCATCGTGCGCCCGTGCCACCGCGTCATCGGCGCGGACGGTTCACTGACCGGCTACGCGGGCGGACTTGAGCGCAAACGACTGCTGCTCGATCTCGAGGGAGCCGAGGTCTGAGGCGCGGCTCCGGGAATGCCGGAGTGCGTGTCCGAAACCGTACGGTCGCCGTGATCGTCGGCGCCCGTGGCGCACCGGAAGTATCGGCCCGGATGCGTTCCGTATCGGCCAGCTTCGGGGGGCCCTCGTCGTTTTCGCCCCAACAGGCCTGCTGGTGGGCATCCTTGAGCCATGGTGGATAAGGAAGGTGAGATTCCGGATCTCCGTACCATCCGCATGGGCGGGCCCCAGGGCCCCGTCGAAGCGGTCGCGGACGTCGAGGCGTGGCAGGCCCGTGAGCGGTATCCGGGATTTCTGTCGCTGGGCCTCGCGGTCTTCGGAGTGGTGCGCCAGAACGAGTCCGGCGGCTGGGACGTGCTCGACTCCTTCACCGGTCTCGCGCCCCAGGACGGCAGAGACTCCATGGGGTCCCAGTTCCGGCGCCGCGCGCAGCAGGCCGAGAAGATCGGCGACAGCGCCGCGCACGCCGCGTACATGAAGGCCGCCGTCCGGATGGACTGGGAGGCCGTCGACGCGGTCGACGTGTGCGGCGAGCGCTACCGGGTGGCACGGGCGGAACGCTTCGTACGCACCGGGCCCGACGGCCCCGAGCCCCCGCGCCCCACCGACCCGGACCCGATGCCGCCCGGCGAGGCCTACCGCGCCCGCCGGTCGGTGGAGGGGCTGACCCTCGATCCCGCCACGCCGACCGGGATGTCCGAGGGCATCCTGAAGATGGAACTGCTCTCCCTCGTACGGGCCCCGGGCGGCGCGCCCCCACAGGTGCGCGCGGACTCGTTGCGCGCGGCGCGTACCCACCCCGGCGGCGTGCTGATCCCGGCCACCTTCATGGTCGCCGAGTACTGCGACGGGCACTGGCTGCCGGACGCCGCGGACACCTGCAACACCCCGCAGGACGCGCGGGACAGCCTGGCCCGCAGCCTGCGCGTGACGATTCCGTGGGAGCGCGGGCTGAGCGAGCGGGAACAGGAGCCGTACCGGGCCGCGGCGGACCGCTACGACGCCCGTCCCACCGACGAGTTGGAGGTCGAGGGCTGCCGGTACCGCATCGTGCGGGTCGAGCGGCTGGTCCGGTTCGGGCCCGGAGGCCCGGAGGGTCCGCGGCCGTCCGACCCCGATCCGCAGCCGCCCGTGATGGTGCAGAGCCGGCAGCTCGGGCTGATCGACGAGAACGGCGAGAAGTGCCCGGGAGCGGACGACGACGAGGACGAGGAGACCACCGACCCGCGTGCGGGGCTGAGCCCCGAACAACAGCGGCTCTGGGATCTCATCATGGGCGAGGAGGCCCGTCTGAGGTCCGTCCGCGAGGAACGGGAGAGCCACAAGGCCAAGGTCAGGGGCGAGTGGAAGGCAAGGGAACGGGGCGAGGGCAAAGGGCGGTAGCCGGGGGAGAGTTGGGGCCGCGCGCGGGAGGAGTCAGTCCGCGTCCAGGCCCCAGCTGTGCACCCACCGCGGATGGACCCGGATCACCTCCTCGCTGAAGTGCGGGCCCAAGTCGTGTGATCCGGTGAGCAGTTCGGCCTCGCCGCGGATCTCCACCCCGCGCACATGCCACGGTTTGACGCTCACGATGTCGTCCACGACCAGCGAAAGCCGGGGATTGGTACGGAGGTTGCGCCACTTCTTGCTGGTGCCCATGGCCATGCCGCCGATGAGGATCGTCCCGTCGTCCTGCGGAAAGAACCCGACAGGATTGGCCTGTGGCTGTCCCGCGGTGTCCACGGTGGCGAGCCTGCCGAGCCGTTGCGAGCGCAGATAGGCGCGCTCGGCCTCACTGAACCCGGGAAACCGGTCGAATTCCGTCATTCCTCGATGGTGACAAACCGAGGGCGGCCGCGCACGGGAGTTGCCGCGACTGCTCACGGATCGGACACCGGCCGCGGGCCGCCGGGGGGGGCGGGACGGGGCGCGGCAGTACGAGCGCTCCGTCCCGCCCCCCGGGCTGTTCCGTACCGTCCAGGTTGCCCCGGTGGCCCGGTCCGTTCGTGAACGCGCCGGTCAGAACACCTGCCCGGCCAGCACGTCGAGCTGGTCCGGGTCCGTCGACCAGCAGTAGAGCATCACCTCGTCGGCGCCGATGGCGCGATAGGCGTCGACGGCCGCGCGGATCTCGGCCGGGTCGGTCAGGAGCCCGTCGGCGGCGTACCGCTCGGCTTGCGCGTCGAAGGCGTAGTAGCGCAGCAGATTGCGCCGGGCCTCGGCGGCGAAGCGGGGGCCCGCGGCGACATTGACCTGGGCGACCAGACGCGGGGCGCCGGTGCGGCCGTGCCGCTGCCAGGACTGCTCGGCCGCGCGGAACAGGCCGTCCATGTAGCGGGGCGGCAGCGCCGCGCCGAGGAAGCCGTCGCCCCACCGCCCGACGCGGTCCACGGCGGCCGGGGCGAAACCGCCGAAGAGCACTTCGGGGCCGCCGGGCGTCGCCGGGAGCGGGCCGATCGGACCGGTCTCCGCGTCGTACGGCTCGCCCGCCCACAGCCGCCGCAGCACGTCCATCTGCCCGTCGAGCCTGCGCCCGCGACGGCGAAGGTCGACACCCGCGGCACGGCAGTCGTCGGCGCGCCCGCCGACACCGATGCCGAGCGTGAACCTGCCCCCGGCGAGCCGGTCCAGGGTGGCCGTCTGCTTGGCGAGCAGGGCGGTGCTGTGCAGGGGCGCGAGCAGTACCTCGGTCTGTACGCGGATACGGGAGGTGGCGCCCGCGAGCAGGGCGAGCGTCACCAGGGGCTCGGGGTTGTCGTACACGAGCCGGTCGAGCAGGGCCAGGGTGCGAAACGGGGTGGCGTCCGCGCGCCGGGCCCAGTCGAGCAGCAGCGCGGGATCGTCGACGGGGAGGCCGATGCCGAGGTTCGGGGGGCCCGCGGGGGCGACGGGGCGCACGGAACGTACGGATTCTGCGGGAAGCACGGAAGGAACTCCTTGGGAAGGGCATGCGGAATCGATGCCGCCCCTCCGTTCCCGTCGTCTCGTACGACACGGGCTTGCTTCCGTACTGCGGCGTACTTCCAGGAAGCGTCACTGCTCAGAGTGGGGCCAGCCTAGGCACCGGCTCGGGCGCCCGGCCAATGGTTTTCTCGCGGCTGTTGCGACCCCGGAGCCGTTGACCGCTCGCGGCTCCCGGCCCTGTGCCGGCGGACCGGTCAAGGGCCCCACATCAGCGCGCCCAGCCATGCGCCCATGATCAGCAGGCAGGCGAAGAGCTCGGTGAGGACGTCGGAGCCGCCGTGGCGCATGGCGGTGCGGGTCGCGGCGACGGCCCGGCCGTGGCCGCCGAGCCGCAGCCGCTCCGAGAGGTAGCCGCCGAGCAGGAAGCCGGGCAGGGCGCCGACCACGGGCAGGACGAAGAAACCGATCAGGGCTCCCGCACCCGCGCTGACGATCATCCGGCGGTCGGCGCCCGAGGCGCGCAGCCGCCGCGGTGGGAGCTGCCAGCGCACCGCCTGGGTGACGAGCAGCACCGCCGTGGCGCCGCCGACCACGGCCCAGGCCAGGCCGTGCGGATCCTGGAGCGCCCACCACACGACCGCGGCCCAGACGAACCACGAACCCGGAACGCCCGGCACAAGTACCCCCGCGAGGCCGATCAGCATCACGGCCGCGACCAGCAGGAGTTCCCACGCTCCCATCTCTCCAGCCTGCCGGAGCCGTGGAGGACCCGCAGATCGCGGCCGGTGCCACCGTGCGCCCGACTCCTGGCGCGGGCACAGGCGCGGGCGCGTGAGCGGGCGCGCGCGCCCCGCGCAGGCGGCTCACACGCCGTGACCGAACCGTCTCACGACCTCGGAGAGGCGGTTCGCTGCCCGGGGATCCGGGCGATCCACTGCCGCTCGTAGGCATGCCAGCCGAGCTGGAGCCGGGTGGTCACCCCGGTCAGTTCCATCAGGCGCTTGACGCGGCGCTGCACGGTGCGCAGCCCCAGGTCCAGCTGCTTGGCCACACTGGCGTCGGTGAGACCGGCGAGCAGCAGCGAGAGGATCTCCAGATCGGTGGCGTCCGGAGCGGCGGGCTCCTGCTCGGACACCGGCCCGCCCGCCCCGAGCCGCAGTGGGAGCGCCTCCCGCCAGACCGACTCGAACAGGGCGAGCAGCGTGTCGAGCAGACCGCTCGGGTGCACGAGCAGCGCGGCGGGTTCGGCGGCCCGCCCGGTCAGTGGCACCAGGGCGAGCGAGCGGTCGGCGATCACCAGCCGCGAGGGCACCCGGTCGGTCACCCGCACCAGTTCCTCGCGGCCCAGTGCCGCGGTCACCTCGTCGAGCGCGACCGGCAGCGAGAGCACCGAGCGCTCCACCACGACCCGGCGCAGGACGCCCCGGTGCGCCGGATCCGGCGCGGGCCGGGCCGCGGCCTCGACCGCTCCGGGCGCCGTGAACAGCGCACAGACCTCGTGCCGCGCGCCCACCTGAACCTGGACGAAGCGCTGCGCCACCGCGCCCGCCCCGGTGACCACCTCCACCAGATCGTGCGCGGCCGGTTCCGCGGCGCGGACCCGGTACTCCTCGGCGAGCTGGGCGGCGACCCGCTCCGCGCGCTCCAGATCGCCGCGCTGCTGGGCGAGCAGCGCACCGAGGGCGACCCCCGGCGGCGCGGCGACCCACCGGCCGGGCCGCGCCGAGGAGCGGGCCGCCAGACCCTGCCGCTCCAGTCGGCGCAGGGCGCGCTCGGTGGCGTACTCGCCGAGCATCAACCGCCGCGCCAGCTCCGGCACTTCCGCCGCGCCCACCGCGACCAGCGCGCGGTACGCCGACTCGTGCACCTCGTCCAGACCTATCGCACCGAGCGTCACGGTGCCCCTCCCCACAGTCTCGACGGCCGCCCCCACCCAAGGCTCCGAGTCCGCACACGCCGCTCCGGGGAGCGGAATGCGGACACGTCGCCGCGACGACGCGGCTCCTGCCTGGCGGGAAGCGGCCACGGCGCAAACCCGCCGTGCGGGGCCATCATCCCCGCACCACCCGCATCTTTGCCATGGTGCGGTCACTTCTCACTCGGTCCCTGTCCACCATGCGGTCACCACCTCGTTTGGGAGTGGCCGGAATCGGCAGACTAGAAGGGATGCGAAGGGCGGCCGCCCGGATCCCGGCTCTCACCGACGGGTCTTCGGTCACGCGCCCTGCTCCGGCTGTGCCGAGCCGGAGCGCGCAGTCGACCGCCGGGCAGCACTGCCGTGGGGGGTGGAGCGGCCCGGCGGTCTTGAACCCCTCCCCAACGTTTCCCCGCAAGAGTGCGATTTTCGTGAGGGCCGGATAGCCGCACCTCCCCGCGGTGACAATGGTGGGTATGAGGCAACAGGGGGACAGGCAGCAGGGCCACGAGGACGACTGGTGGGGCCAGTTGTACGGCGAGGGCGCCCAGGACACCGGCGGCGCACACACCGGCGACACCCTCGACGACCGCTTCGCCTCCGCCCGCGACACCCTCGGCAGGGGCAGGCGGATCCCGTACCCGAGCAGACCGACACCCGACGGCCCCCGGGGTGACGGCACGGGCCCCGAGACACGGGCGCCGCGCGTACCGCCGTCGTACGACGCCGTGGACGAAAGCGCCCTGCTCGAACCCGACGCGGAACTGCTGCCCGAGGGCGGCGCACTCCTACCCGGAGAGGGCGCACTCTCGCCCGGGAACGGTGAACTCCCGTCCGAGGGTCGCGAACTCCGGCCTGACGCACGCGAACTTCGCTCCGACGAAGGTGAACTCCCGTCTCCGCCACGTGTGTCCGTCCCCGGTCCGCGGTCGGAGAGCGCTGCCGCGCCTGCGAAGGACCCGTACGACGACAGTCAGCGCTCCGAGGGGTCGCCGGAGGGCGCGGGCGATGACCGGCGGCCGACCGATCGTGAAGTCGACACCGACACCGACATCAACACCGACATCAACACCGACATCAACACCAACGCCGGTCAGAGCGAAGGCAGTTCGGATGCCCGCCGACGCGGAGACAGCGGAGGAGACACGGGTGGCGATCGCCAAGAGGCCGAGCCGCGCGCGGAGTTCGGCCCGACCTCCGTCAAACCCCGTGTGAGCGAACCCTGGTGGGAGCGCCCGGAACCCGCGGTGACCCGCGACCCCACCCTGCTCGACCTCCCGCACGCCGCAGCGCCCCAGGCGCCTGCGACCTCGCCGCGCACCGAGGCCGCACCGCGCACCGAAGCCGCACCGCGCACCGAGGCCGCACCGCCCACGCCCCCCGCCGCACCATCCCAGGCCGAACCCTCGACGCCCACACCCCACAACACCCCCAACTCCCGCGAGCCTCACGGCAGTCGGACCAGTCCTCCTACGCCACCTCCGGTCACCCCCACCCCCACTCGCCCCGCTCCCGCGAAATCGAAGAACCCGAACTCGACCCCGCCGGACTTCCCCGCCCCCTGGGAGCCGCAGTCCGTCTGGCAGCAGCCGCGGACCTTCACCACGCGGCAGCCCGTACAGGAGGACGTGCGGGACGCGGAGGGCGCGAAGGAACCGCAGGACGGGGCACAGGCGGTCACCGTCGACGAAGCGGCCGCGCCGGACGACGGCCGACGGCGGATCACGTACGTCGGGGACGGGCCGCCCACCTACGACCCCGAACCCACCACCCTCCCCGCCGTCGACCCGGAGGCCATGGACGAGGTGGTGGCCGACACGGTGCTGGACGGCGCCCGGTACGGGTCGGGCGTGCTGCGGGCGGTGTCGGTGCGCGGTGACTCGGCGCGCTATCGCGGGGAGCCGCGCAGGGACAGCCTGCTGACCGCGCGGTTCGGCAGCGGGGACGAGGGGCTGATACTGGTCGCGATGGCCACCGGCGCACGTGCCAGGCCGGGTGCCCACCGGGCGGCGGCCGAGGCCTGCGCCTGGATCGGGCAGGCGGTGGGCCGCAGCCACAAGCGGCTCGCCGACGACATAAGGGCGGCGCGGCGCGGCGACCTCAAGTCGGGACTCCAGCGGCTTACCGACCGCAGCCTCGGCAGGCTGCGCTCCCGCGCCTTCGAACTGGGCGTGGAGCCGGACGGCTACACCGCGACCCTGCGCTGTCTGCTGCTGTCCGCCGACCCCGACTGCCGCACCCGGGTCTTCTTCGGCGTCGGCGGCGGGGGACTGTTCCGGCTGCGCGACGGACAGTGGGAGGACGTCGAACCGAGCCCCGGCGAGACGGGCGGCGAAGCGCTGCCCGGCTTCGGCGCGGTGCCCGGCCAGGACCCCCGTACCGCGCTCGGGGTCGGCGCCCCGCCGAGCGGATACACGCCCGCGACCGAGCGCCCCCGCGACCCCTTCCGGTTCCGGGCCTCGCTGGCCCGGCCGGGTGACGTCCTGCTGCTGTGCACCGCGGGCCTGGCCGAACCCCTGCGCGGCGAACCCGCGCTCGGCGACTGTCTCGCCGGGCGGTGGAGCGCGGCGGAGGTGCCCGGACTCGGCGACTTCCTCGCCGACGCGCAGGTCCGGGTCAAGGGCTACGCCGACGACCGTACGGCCGCCGCCGTGTGGGAGGCGTGAGCGCGCCGGGTGTGCGTTGATGGACGGGCGGCGTCCGGGTCCCCACGGAGCCCGGACGGCCTGCGGTCCGCAGCGGTCCACCGAGGGGTGCGTGAGTGATGGCCAGGCAGAACATCGCCGAGCAGTTCGTCGACATCCTGGCGAGGGCGGGCGTGCGGCGGCTGTACGGGGTCGTCGGCGACAGTCTCAACCCGGTGGTGGACGCCGTCCGGCGCCACCCGGCCATGGACTGGGTGCACGTCCGGCACGAGGAGAGCGCCGCGTTCGCCGCCGGGGCCGAGGCACAGATCACCGGACGGCTCGCCGCCTGCGCCGGCTCCTGCGGCCCGGGCAATCTGCACCTCATCAACGGCCTGTACGACGCCCACCGCTCGATGGCACCCGTACTCGCCCTCGCCTCGCACATCCCCTCCAGCGAGATCGGCCTCTCCTACTTCCAGGAAACGCACCCCGACCAGCTCTTCCGTGAGTGCAGCCACTACAGCGAGATGATCTCCAGCCCCAAGCAGATGCCCCGGCTGCTGCAGACCGCGATCCAGCACGCGGTCGGACAGGGCGGGGTCGGCGTGGTCACCCTGCCCGGCGACGTCGCCGACCAACCGGCGCCCGAGCGCGCGATGGAGCATGCCCTGGTCACCTCGCGCCCCACGGTGCGCCCCGGGGACGCGGAGATCGAACGGCTGGCCGCGATGATCGACGAGGCCGACAAGGTGACCCTGTTCTGCGGCAGCGGCACCGCGGGCGCGCACGCCGAGGTGATGCGGTTCGCCGAGAAGATCAAGTCACCGGTCGGACACGCCCTGCGCGGCAAGGAGTTCATCCAGTACGACAACCCGTTCGACGTCGGCATGAGCGGCATGCTCGGCTACGGCGCCGCCTACGAGGCCACCCACGAGTGCGACCTGCTGATCCTGCTCGGCACCGACTTCCCGTACAACGCCTTCCTGCCCGACGACGTGAGGATCGCGCAGGTCGACGTACGGCCCGAGCGGCTCGGGCGACGGTCCCAGCTCGACCTCGCCGTCTGGGGCGACGTACGCGAGACCCTGCGCTGTCTGACGCCGCAGGTCTCGCCGAAGACCAACCGCCGCTTCCTGGACCGGATGCTCAAGAAGCACGCCGAGGCCCTGGAGGGTGTGATCAAGGCGTACACCCGCAAGGTCGACAGGCACGTACCGCTGCACCCCGAGTACGTGGCGTCCCTGGTGGACGAACTCGCGGCACAGGACGCCGTGTTCACCGTCGACACCGGGATGTGCAACGTCTGGGCGGCGCGCTATCTGACGCCCAACGGCCGCCGCCGCATCATCGGTTCCTTCTCGCACGGCTCGATGGCCAACGCCCTGCCGCAGGCGATCGGCGCGCAGTTCACCGACCGCTCCCGCCAGGTGGTGTCGCTGTCCGGCGACGGCGGATTCTCCATGCTGATGGGGGACTTCCTCACCCTGGTGCAGTACGACCTGCCGGTGAAGGTGGTGCTGTTCAACAACTCCTCCCTGTCCATGGTGGAGTTGGAGATGCTCGTCGCCGGTCTGCCCTCGTACGGGACGGCCAACAAGAACCCCGACTTCGCCGCGGTGGCCCGTGCCTGCGGTGCGCACGGGGTGCGGGTGGAGAAGCCGAAGCACCTGGCCGGCGCCCTCAAGGAGGCCTTCGCGCACCCCGGGCCCGCCCTCGTCGACGTGGTCACCGACCCCAACGCGCTGTCCATCCCGCCGAAGATCAAGGCCGAGATGGTCACCGGCTTCGCCCTGTCCGCCTCGAAGATGGTGCTCGACGGCGGCGTCGGCCGCATGGCGCAGATGGCGCGTTCCAACCTCCGTAACGTGCCGCGCCCTTGACACCCGGGCGGGCGTGACCGTTGCCCACCCCGGAATGAATCCTCGGCGACATGCAGGAGACCAAAGCTCCGGACAGGAGTGGCCGGGCCCGGGGCTGGAAATGCATTGCGGTGTACCTGTTCCAGCAGGAGGGATCGGCAGCGGCATGCAGGCGGGGGTCATGACGAGGCAGATACGAGGAGCCGGTTCCACCGGACGACAGGGCGGGCGGCCACATCTGCCGCGCCCCGGGGGAACGGCACGGACCGACGGTCGTGCGGAGCTGGTAAGGACACTCAGACGCGCGGATCTACGCGCGGTGCCCGGTGTCCGGCGGGAGATACGCGAACTGGTCTCCGGCTGGGGCAAGTCGGCCACGGCCGACACCGCCGAGCTCCTGACCAGCGAACTGGTCACCAACGCCCTGGTGCACACCGAGGGGGACGCGGTCCTCACGGTGCGCCTGGAGGCTCACCAACTCCGAGTGGAGGTAAGGGACTTCGCCCGGCGCAGGCCGGAGCCGCGTGCGGCCAGGGCCGACCACGACACCAATGGCCGGGGGCTGCACCTGGTGCGCTCGCTCGCGCGTTCCTGGGGCGTCGACCCGGACGGGCAGGGCAAGACGGTGTGGTTCGAACTCCGCGACGAAAGCTGACGGTTCCGCGACGGGGGCTCACCCGGGGAGCGAACTCCCGGGCGTGCGGCGGGACTTGCACCGCATGGCGAACGCGGCGCGGCCCCGGCACCTGGTGAGGTGCCGGGGCCGCGCCGCGTGGTGCGAGTCGTGAGCGCTCAGGCCCACTGCTGCTCGAGGTCCTTCAGCTTGCGCTCAAGGGAGTCGAGGCGCGGCAGGGCCATTGTGTCGTCCTCCGCGGTGAGATCGACGACCGGCGTGGTGCTCTTGCCGCTGCCGACCGCGGCCAGCGAGGCGCGGGCACGCACCGGGAGTTCGGGCGCCACCGGAGCGGCGGTCTCGGGTGCCGCGGCGCTCGTCTGCGGCAGTTCGACCTGGCGGCCGCCACGGCCGCCACGGCCTCCGCGCCCGTAGCGGCCGAGGGCCTTGATGTGGGCCTTCTGGAGCTTCTCGTGGTCGCGGCGCTGCTGGCGCTCCTGCTCCTTGATCTTGCGTTCGTCGCGCACCTCGTCGACGGCCTCGTCCAGGGTGCGGACGCCTTCGAGCAGCATGAGCGACCAGGCCGCGTAGGTCTCCCGCGGCGCGCGCACCCAGCGCACGATGCGGATCTGCGGCAGCGGACGGGGCACCAGGCCCTTCTCACGCAGAGCCGCCCGGCGGGTCTGCTTCAGCGCGCGGTCGAAGAGGACGGCGGCCGACAGCGACATACCGGCGAAGAACTCCGGAGCGCCCGCGTGCCCGGCGCCGCGCGGCGCGTGCACCCAGTTGAACCAGGCCGCGGCACCCGCGAACGTCCACACCAGGAGCCGGGAGCCGAGCGCCGCGTCACCGTGGCTGGCCTCGCGCACCGCGAGGACCGAGCAGAACATCGCGGCGCCGTCGAGTCCGAACGGGACCAGGTACTCCCAGCCGCCGGACAGGTTCAGGTTCTGCTGCCCGAAGCCGACCAGGCCGTGGAAGGACAGCGCGGCGGCGACCGCGGCACAGAGGAAGAGCAGCACGTACGAGAAGCCCGCGTACAGCGTCTCCTTGCGGCGGCGGCGTTCCTCGCTGCGCTCCCAGGAGTCGTCCGCGCCGGTCTGCTTCGCGCTCGACGCACCCCGTGCCCGTACGTGTACCGCCGCCGCGACGCCGACGCCGAGGGTGGCCCCCGGCACCAGCCAGTACAGCGCCATGTCGTTCAGAGTCATCCGGGGTCCCTCGCAAGGCAGTAGGACGTATCGGGCGTCATGGTGGCCCATCTGCCGCCGCCGCCGGAGGCTTTCGGCCAAGTGCACGCCGAATGGAGTGGAAGCAGCGGGGAATCACTCGAACTCCCGCTCGCACGGGGAGAGTTGAGTTCGATCAAGAGTACACGCAGGAGTGACCCCGATCGCACATGTGTGACGGGCGGACCGTTTCGGCAGACAAGAGGGACGGCCGAGGGCGTACGAATCGAGCCGACGGCCGGAACGTGTACCGCCAAGCGGTGGGGATAGGCCAGTCGCGGTAGCGGCCGAAGTCGCGTGCGGGGAGGTCCCGTCAGCCCGCGAGGGCGGCCGAGCGGGTGCGGCGGGCGAGCCGTTCCGCGTCGCAGATACGCGGGCAGGTCTGGCAGATCTCTTCGGGGCGCAGGGTGTAGAAGAGGCAGCAGGTGATCCGGTCCCGGGTGAGCTCGGGCGCCCGGCCGGGGGCCGCGGGCAGTTCGCGGAAGGCGGCCGAACCCGCGTAGGGGAGGGTGCCGCCCGGCAGCAGCAGGGTCAGCTCCTCGCGGGCCCGCTGCTCCTCGCCGAGCATCCGGCCGAGCGTCCACAGCCCGTCGGTGATCTCGTCGGTGGCCGTGCCCCACAGCGACCTGCCGCGGCGGCGCATCAGGGGGCCGAAGCGGTCGAGCAGCGGGGTGAGGTGCTCGGTGAGCGCCGCGAGCAGTTCCGTGCGCAGCGCCTCCTCGTCGGCGACCACCCGGGCCCCCGGCTGGTGCGCTGCCGGATCGTCGGGCAGACAGGCGAAGGATCCGGTCCGCAGGGCCAGGTGCCCCTGCTCACGGTGGAAGGTGACCTCCGACACCGGCAGGCGCGGCACACGGCGGTCCAGGAACCAGGGCACGGTGAGCAGCAGACAGCCGTACCAGGCATAGCGGTGCAGGCCGAAACCGGCGATCACGTCGGGCCGTCCCTGCTGTCCGTAGTCGCGCCGGATCTGTGCCGCGTCCCAGGCGAGATACGTGTCCAGGGCCGCGCCGCCCGCCGCCAGCTCGGCGACGGTCACCCAGCCCGGGCCCTCCGGCAGCCGTTCGTCCTCGGCGAGCTCGGTCACACGCAGCCAGGGGCACACCTCGTCGAGGCGTGCGTAGGCGTGCGACAGTGCGGTGCGGTGAGCGGGGGCGGAGCGGGACACGGTGACGTCCTGGGGCATGGCGCTGTCCTCGTAGACGTGATCGTCAACAGGTAAGCCTTACCTTACCCATAATTCTCGTGGTGTGACCTTTCGGGGGCCTGCGCCTATCGTTCTCGCGTGCGGCGGCCACGGTCGCGAGCCCGGCCGAGGAGGCCGGAGCGCAGCGCACGGAGTGTGCGGAGTACGGAGTACGGGACCGGGCGACACCGAGGAGGGCCGCGTGGAGAAGGCAGTCGCGTACGGCGCCGGTGCCACTCGTGGTCCCTCGGGGGCCGGGATGGACGGTGTGAGCGGGCCCGGCGGCATCGCGGGGACGCCGGTCGCGGGACTCGCGGCGGTTCCTTCGCCGGAGGCCTCCGGCGCCGATGAGAGTCGGTACCGTCCGGTCGGACGTGTCCCCACCCAACCCGGCCCGGCGCAGGACCAGGTTCCGCTCCAGGGCCGGACGCCGCGTCGCGATCAGGTACCGGCGCAGCCGACCCCGACCCCGACCCCGACCCAGCCCCGGACCCCGACCGAGGGCGGGGCCGCGCCGGGAGCCGATGCCGAGTCCCCCCGTCGTGTCGTACGGCGGAACTCGGTGCGCGGGCAGATCCTGGACGCGCTCCGAAGTGCGCTGGTGGAAGGGGAGTTGCTGCCCGGCCAGGTGTACTCGGCGCCCGCGCTCGCGCAGCGGTTCGGTGTCTCGGCGACCCCGGTGCGCGAGGCCATGCAGCAGTTGCACACGGAGGGCGCCGTCGAGGTGGTGCCCAACCGCGGTTTCCGGGTGCTGGAGCGCACGCCGCGTGAGCTGACCGAACTGGCCGAGGTGCGGGCCCTGATCGAGGTGCCGGTGATGCTGGACCTTGCTCACAGCGTCCCCGCCGAGGACTGGGCCTCGCTGCGTCCGCAGGCGGAGGCGACCGTACGGGCCGCCGCCCGGGGCGACTTCGCCGGGTACGCCGAGTCCGACCGGGCCTTCCATCGCGCCATGCTCTCGCTCTCCGGCAATCTGCAACTGGTGCAGGTCGCCGAGGATCTGCACCGGCGCGCCCAGTGGCCGCTGGTCAGCGGCCCGAGCCCGCGCAGGCGCGCCGATCTGCTCGCCGACGCCTCCGAGCACACCGCCCTGCTCGACGCCCTGGTCGCCCGTGACCTGCGCGTGGTGCAGGAACTGGTCCGCGAGCACTTCGCGGGCGCGGCGGGCTGAGTCTCTCCGGGGCACGCCGCCGCCTCGCCGCCCCCGCCCTCCGCCGCTCGCGTCTCACCCTCGCCACTGTTCGAGCCCCTCGTCGGCTGCTTCCGTTGCTGGTCTTCTTCCCCTAAAACCTCGTGTCCGAAGTCTTGTCGTGGCCGGAAGTGGCATGTACGAATACAAAAAGCTGAACAAGATTCATCTTTGGGTTCTGGTCCGGGTTCGGGTTCTCGGGTGCTCGGCCATGGGCGCAGGTGCCTCGCGGCGAGGCTGAGCGCCGGCCAACTCCCTTTCCCTGCCCGGTACTTCACTCACGTGGTCGAGGAGACGCAGATGGCGAGGAACGACCGTTCCGGACGCAGCAGGCGTACGGTCCTGAAGGCGGGAGCCGGCACGGGGATCGGCCTCGCGGCCGGGGCCGTGGCGGGCACGGTGCCCGCGCGGGCGCAGACGCGCGGCGGGGCACCGGAGGCCGCGGCGGGCGAGGGCGGGTATCTGGTGGGCCGCGGCATCGCGGACGCCACCGGTGAGATCGCCGAGGTGGGCCTGATGGGCTACGGGCGCTTCGACCAGCAGGCCGAGGGGCTGCACACCCGGCTGCGGGCGCGCTCGTTCGTGGTCGTCGACCGGGCGAGCGGCAGCCGGGTCCTGCTCTGTGTGGTCGACTCCCCGATGATCTTCGAGAGTGTGCACCAGGCCGTACTGCGTGAACTCCAGGCGCGCTTCGGCGAGTTGTACACCCACCGGAACGTGATGCTGACCGCCACGCACACCCACGCGGGCCCCGGTGGCTGTTCGCACCACGTCCTGTACAACCTCACCACCTTCGGCTTCCACGAGAAGACCTTCCAAGCGGTGGTGGACGGCATCGTCGAGTCGGCCGAGCGCGCCCACGCCGACCTCGCCCCGAGCCAACTCGTCCTGACGCACACGGAGTTGACGGATGTCAGTGCCAACAGGTCACGGGCGGCGTTCGAGCGGAACAAGGCCGACATCAAGCGGTACTTCCCGGACGCCATCGACCCGCTGAGCACGCTGCTGCGCGTCGAGCGCGACGGCGAGGCGGTCGGCGCCGTCAACTGGTTCCCCGTGCACGGCACCAGCATGTCCGGGGACAACCGCTACGTCAGCGCCGACAACAAGGGCTGTGCGGCCCACCATTGGGAGCGCGAGGTGGCGGGCGTCGACTACCTGGCGGACGGCCCGCCGGCCTTCGTCAGCGCCTTCGCACAGACCAACAGCGGCGACATGTCACCCAACACCGACCTCCAGCCGCCCACCACTCCGGCCGACTTCGCGCGGACACGGCAGAGCGGACTGCGCCAGTACGAGGCGGCGGCGGGCCAACTGACCGACCGGGGAAGGGAGATGACCGGGCCGGTCGACGCACGGCTCGTCTATGTCGACCTGTCCGATGTGGTGGTGCGGCCGGAGTTCACCGGCGACGGGCTCTCGCACCGGACCTCGTCCCCGTGCATCGGTGCCGCCATGGCCGCCGGCAGCGTCGAGGACGGCCCGGCCTTCCCCGGCTTCGCCGAGGGCGAGAACCCCTTCTGGGACGCGGTCAGCGACTCCCTCGTCTACGAGGCCTCGCCCGCCCTGAAGGAGGCGCAGGCGCCGAAGGGCATCTTCGTTCCGGTCGGCGAGATCAACAAGGTCTGGCCGTGGGTGCAGGAGCAGGTGCCCGTACAGCTCGTGCGGATCGGGCGGTTGTACCTGATCGGCATCCCCGGCGAGGTGACCATCGGCGCCGGGTACCGGTTGCGGACGGCGGTGGCCGAGGCGGTGGGCGCGGAACTCGAGGACGTCCTGGTCGCCGGGTACGCCAACTCCTACATCCACTACGTGACGACGCCCGAGGAGTACGACGCCCAGCACTACGAGGGCGGCAGCACCCTGTTCGGACGCTGGCAGCTCCCGGCGCTCACCCAGACGGCGGTGGAGCTGGCCGACGCCCTGCGCGAGGGAAGGGAGGTGCCACTCGGCCCTGTGGCCCCCGACCTCTCGAAGGGTCAACTCGCGCTCCAGCCCGGCGTGGTGCTCGACGCGCCTCCGCTGCTCAAGCGGTTCGGCCAGGTCCAGGTGCAGCCGCTGGAGACGTACGCGGCCGGGCAGCGCGTCGAGGTCGTGTTCGTCGGCGCGCACCCGGGCAACGACCTGCACCGCGGCGGCACCTTCCTGGAGGTGCAGCGCCTCGCCGACGGCGACTGGCGGACGGTGGCCGACGACGGCGACTGGTCCACCAGGTTCCGCTGGCAGCGCGACGGCATCGCCGCCTCCAAGGTCACCGTCACCTGGGACGTCCCCGAGGGCACGACTCCCGGCAGCTACCGGGTGCGTTACCACGGCGAGGCGAAGCCGCTCATCGGGAAGATCGAGTCGTTCAGCGGGACTTCGGCGATCTTCCGAGTGCGCTGAACGCTCGTCCGAAAGCCGACCAGAACGCCCACCCGACAGCCGGACGGAGAGTCCGGCCCGCGTGGGCGGCCCCGAGGCCCGTGCCCGCTGTCGCCCCGCCCCCCGTCCGGGGCGACAGCGGGCACGGGCCGTTGGTGGGTGTGGGGCCGTCCGCCCCGCCCTCAGGCCGTCGCCGCCGGTGGCGCCAGTTGTCCCGCGAGCCAGACCGGGACGCCGCCGAGCAGCCGCAGCAGGCGCTTCGCCTCGGCACGCAGGCGGGTCGCCTCGGGCTCCGACTCGACCTCGGCCAGGGCGGCGAGCGCGGGTGCCGCGCCCACCAGGTAGCCGAGTTCCTCCCGGATCCGCAGGGACTCCGCGAAGCCGTGCCGTGCCTCCGCCAACTCGCCCTCGCGCAGGGCGATTCCGGCGAGGTGGCGCCAGGTGAAGGAGAGCAGGAGCTCGTCGCCGTGGGCGGTCGCGCCCGCGTGGGCGCGCCGGTACGCGGCCCGTGCCGCCTGCCGGGAGTCGCCGAGGTTCTCGGCGATGAGCCCGCGCCGGAAGTCGAGGAGGGCGCGGCCGCGCGCCCCCGGGGCGATGAGCGCGGCGGCCCGGCCGAGCGCCGCGCGGGCCTCGTCGGAGCGGTCGCGTACGCCCATGAGCGTGGACGCGTAGGCGAGATGGCCGCGTTCGCAGGCCGCCGCGCCGCGTTCGTCGTCCTCGCGGGCCACCGCCTCCGCGAGTCTCAGCGCGTCCTCGGCCTCGCTCCAGCCCTGCATCGTGTACAGGCAGCGCTCCACCAGGAGCGAGGCGCGGTGCAGCGCGGCACCGGGCTCGCGCGCCGCGGAGGGTTCCAGCAGCGCCGCGGCATCCGCCCAGCAGGCCCGGGAGCGCAGCCGCCATACCGCGGTCTGGAGTGGATCGTCGCTTGCGGTCGTTCCATCACCAGACAGGGCGGTATACGCCACGTTGGGCCTCCCGAACGTTGCCTCGGCATCGAGTCGTGGCGGCATCTCAGCATGGAAAAGCGGGCCAGGCCAGGGGGCTGGGTGAAAAAGTTCACAAAGTATCCGGACGGTGCCGGTTGCTTTTGGACTTCAACTCATGCGCAGAGCAAGGAAGAAGTCCAGCTTGTCCTCCAGACGTGCCAGGTCACGGCCGGTCAACTGCTCGATACGGCCCACTCGGTAGCGCAGTGTGTTGACGTGCAGATGAAGCCGCGCCGCACACCG
Organism: Streptomyces sp. NA04227; assembly: GCF_013364195.1. Classification (NCBI taxonomy): domain Bacteria; kingdom Bacillati; phylum Actinomycetota; class Actinomycetes; order Kitasatosporales; family Streptomycetaceae; genus Streptomyces; species Streptomyces sp. NA04227. The sequence continues at coordinate 7,107,258 of NZ_CP054918.1, forward strand.
CGTCCAGGAGCCGTCGCAGTCCAGGAACGCCTCCAGGGTGGGCACGAGTTCGGCACGGTGCCTGCGGTCGTAGGCGCGCAGCGGGTCGAGCAGCCGGGCGGTGAAGGCGCGGCGCACATCGTCCGGTACGAACGGCAACAGCAGTACGTGGGAGGCCAGTTCCTGGTGTCCGGCGGCGGTGACCCGGCCCGGACGCGCGGCTGCCACCCGGCGGGCGTGCCGCGCCTCCTCCAGGGCGCCGCGCAGCCCCTCCGCCGAGTGCACGGCGGCGCTGACCCCTATGGTGAGCCGCCCGTCCTCGGCGAGCCCCGCCGCGAGCGGCCCGCTCACCGCGCTCAGCAGCGTCCCCGCGTGCAGGCCGGAATCCGACTCCTCGCCGCCGCGCCCGGACAGCGGCACCAGCGCGACCGCCTCCCCGTCCGTGTGCGCCACGGCCAGCCGGTCGCCGCGCTCAGTGCCGCCGGGCGCGGGCGCGTCCGGCAGCGTCTCCTCAAGGAGCGCCTGCGCCACCGGACCGCAGTCGATGTCCCGTGCGCCCGCACCGCTCCCGTCGTCCCCGGTGCCCGCGTCCCCGGCGGGGGAGTCCCACTCGACACGGGCGACCACGACCTGCCAGTGCGGTGCGGCGCCGACCCCGGGCAGCAGTACCGGGGCCGCGACCCGCAGCCGGGCCGCGATCTCCGCGGGCGGCGCCCCGGTCTGCACGAGGTCGAGGACCTCCTGGGCGAGGCGGCGGCGCACGGTGCGCGAGGCGTCCCTGCGGTCCCGTTCCACCGCGATGAGCTGGGTGACCCCGTGCAGCAGGTCGAGGCGTTCGGCGGGCCAGTCGGCCGCGTCCGCCCGCACCGCGAGCAGCCAGTCCGACAGCACGCTCTCACGTATGTCCCGTCCGGCGGTGTCGCTGCCGCGTACCGGGAACAGCGAGTACACGGTGTCGTCCACGGTCACCCGGTGCGGCGCCCGGTGCCCGGCACGAGCCGCGCGCAGGTGTTCCGCGGCCAGGCGCGCGCCGAGTTCGGGCGCGAGCGCGGGCCCGGCCGGCTGTGAACCGGCGATCAGGCGCCCCGCCGGGGAGAGCACCCAGGCGCGCAGGTCCAGGTCGGAGCCGAGCAGATCGAGTACGACCCCGGGGCCGCCGCCCGCCGGACCCGAGGAGATCATCCGTCGGTGCCGGTCCACCACGGCGGCCAGGTCGCCCGCGCGCTCGCCCGAGACCTGGCGTACGACATGCTCGGTGATCGTCGCGAACGCCACCGACTCGTGGACCGCGAACAGCGGGAGGCCGTGCCGCGCACAGGCCTGGACGAGGTCCTCGGGGATGTCGCCGAGTTCGGCCTCACCCACGGCGAGCGCGGCGACCCGGGCCTCGACGAGGATCCGTACGAAGGGCTCGGAGTCCGCGGCCGCGTGCCGCCAGGCCAGGCCGGTGAGCACCAGCTCGCCGCCGGAGAGATAGCGGCTCGGGTCGCGCAGGTCGGTGGTCATCACCCCGCCGACCGTGCGGTCGAGCTCGCTGCCGCCGCCGAGCAGCCTGAGGCCCAGCGCATCGGTGTCGAGCAGGGTGCGCAGCCGCATGAGGTGCCGCCGATCTTGTCGAGGTCCGCTGGAGCAGGTCCGGTCCGGTTGCCGCGTGTCGGAGGTGGCCGCGGAACCGGCGGCGCGCGGCCCCGGCGACGGCCCTGACCAGGCCCGCCGCGGAGCAGCTCGGACGTCCCGCGATTTCTTGACGAAACAGCGGTGTTTCCGCGCGCCGTTCTTCAGATGAATCTACAAGATGGGGTCCGTGGCCAGCCAACTCCTTCATGCCTTCGGTGACTGACCGGGAGCGGTGGATCGGAGGTCTACTGGACACAGACGTTCAGGCCCCTCGTGCCGCCGGGCACCGAGGCCATGTGTCGTGCCGCACCGCGGTGTGCGGCCACGCGAGGAAGCGAGCGGCCGATGGAGTTCCTTCGTCCCACGAGCTGGCCCGAGGCGCTGGCGGCCAAGGCCGCGCACCCCGACGCGGTGCCCCTCGCGGGCGGCACCGATGTGATGGTCGAGCTCAACTTCGACCACCGCAGGCCCGCCCGGCTGCTCGACCTCGGCCGGGTGCGGGAGCTCTTCGCGTACGACCGGTACGACCCTCACGACCGGTACGAGGGGGACGACGAGGAGACCGGCAGCGGCGGCCGGGTGCGGCTCGGCGCCGCCGTCCCGTACCGGACGATCATCGACGAGCTGCGCGGCGAGTTGCCCGCCCTCGCCCTCGCCGCACACACCGTGGCCTCCCCGCAGATCCGCAACCGGGGCAGCGTGGGCGGCAACCTCGGCACCGCCTCGCCCGCGGGGGACGCCCACCCCGCGCTGCTCGCGGCCGGGGCCCGGATCGAGGCCGCCTCGGTACGCGGGACCCGGTGCATCCCGATCGACGAGTTCTTCACCGGCGTCAAGCGCAACGCCCTGGCGCCGGACGAGCTGATCCGGGCGGTGCACATCCAACGGGCAACGGGGCCACAGCAGTTCGCAAAGGTCGGCACCCGTAACGCGATGGTCATCGCGGTCTGCGCGTTCGCCATGGCCCTGCACCCCGACCGGCGCACGGTCCGTACCGGAATCGGCTCCGCGGCGCCCACCCCGGTGCGGGCGGCGGAGGCGGAGGACTTCCTCACCGGAGTGCTCGACGAGCACCGGGCCTGGGACCGGGCGGCGCCGCTGCCCGACGCGGCGGTACGGCGCTTCGGCGAACTGTGCGCCGCCGCCTGCCGCCCCATCGACGACGTACGCGGCACCGCCGCCTACCGCCGTCACGCGGTGGCCGTCCTCGCCCGCCGCACCCTGAACCGCACCTGGGAGTCGTACCGGGCGGACGCCCGCACCAGCGAAGGAGCCGCCTGATGCGCGTGAACCTCACCGTCAACGGGCGCGCCCTGCGGGCCGACGACGTCTGGGAGGGCGAGAGCCTGCTGTACCTGCTGCGCGAGCGTCTCGGCCTGCCCGGCTCCAAGAACGCCTGCGAGCAGGGCGAGTGCGGCTCCTGCACGGTCCGCCTCGACGGTGTGCCCGTCTGCGCCTGCCTGGTCGCCGCCGGACAGGCCGAGGGGCGCGAAGTCCTCACGGTGGAGGGGCTCGCGGAGTTCGCGCGAGGGCGTGAACGCCCGAGCGGGCGTGGGGAGTTGGGCAGCCAGGCGGCCGGGGCGGACGGACTCGGGAACGCGAACGGGGGCGCGGACGCGGCCGGGGCGGACAGGCTCGGGAGCGCGGCCGGGCACACCGACGGCGACGGCCCCGAGGCCCGGGGGAGCGGCACCCCGCTCGACACGGCCCGCCGGTGGAGCGCCCGGCCCGCCGATCCCGGAGCGGCCCAACTCGCCCCGGTCCAGCGGGCGTTCCTCGATGCGGGTGCCGTCCAGTGCGGGTTCTGCACGCCCGGACTGCTGGTCGCCGCCGACGAACTGCTCGAACGCTGCCCGCGCCCCTCGGACGCGGACATCCGGGAGGCGCTCTCCGGCAATCTGTGCCGATGCACCGGCTACGAGAAGATCATGGACGCGGTGCGCCTCGCCGCGGCCCGGCAGAACGGGGAGGCCTGAGCCATGCCGAGCAGCCCGTCCCGCACGACGCACTCCGCGTCTCCCGCGCCCGGGGCGCACGCGCCCGCCGCACCGGCACCGGGCCGTGCCGCGCGCCCCGCACCCGGTGCACGCCAGCCCGCCGCATCGGCCCCGGCGCCGGGCCGCGCCGTACACCCCACGCCCGTCGAGGAGTTGACCGCCCGCGGCCGCGTCGGCGACAGCGCGCCGCGGCCCGACGGCGTCCTCAAGGTCACCGGCGAGTTCGCCTACGGCTCCGACCTCTGGCACGAACAGATGCTCTGGGGCCGCCTGTTGCGCTCGCCGCACGCGCACGCGGAGATCGTCTCCGTCGACACCGCCGAGGCGCTGGCCCTGCCCGGGGTGCACGCCGTCCTCACCCACGAGGACCTGCCCGCGCGGGTGAAGGAGTACGGCCTGGAGATCCGCGACACCCCCGTACTCGCCCACGACCGGGTGCGCCACCACGGCGAGCCGGTCGCCCTGGTCGCCGCCGACCACCCGGAGATCGCGCGCCGCGCCGCCGCCCGGATCCGCGTCGAGTACCGCCAACTGCCCGTCATCACCGACGAGTCGGGTGCCACGGCCCCGGGCGCGCCACTGCTGCACCCGAACCGCGAGGACCGGTTCGCCGTGCACAGCCCGCATCCCAACATCGTGCACCGGCAGCCGATCGTGCGCGGCGACGTGGCCGCCGCGGCGGCCCGTGCGGACGTCGTGGTGTGCGGCGACTACGAGTTCGGGATGCAGGACCAGGCCTTCCTCGGGCCCGAGTCGGGGCTCGCGGTGCCCGCCGAGGACGGCGGGGTCGACCTGTACGTGGCGACCCAGTGGCTGCACTCCGACCTGCGCCAGATCGCGCCCGTGCTCGGCCTGCCCGAGGACCGGGTGCGGATGACGCTGGCCGGTGTGGGCGGCGCCTTCGGCGGCCGCGAGGACCTGTCGATGCAGATCCACGCCTGCCTGCTCGCGCTGCGCACCGGACGGCCGGTGAAGATGGTCTACGACCGCTTCGAGTCCTTCTTCGGCCATGTGCACCGTCACCCCGCCCGGCTGCACTACGAACACGGCGCCACCCGGGACGGCCGCCTCACCCACGTACGTGCCCGGATCGTTCTGGACGGCGGCGCCTACGCCTCCACCTCGGGCGCCGTGGTCGGCAACGCCGCCTCGCTCTCGGTCGGCCCGTACGAGGTCGAGAACGTCGATGTCGAGGCGCTCGCGCTCTACACCAACAACCCGCCCTGCGGGGCGATGCGCGGCTTCGGCGCGGTGCAGGCGTGCTTCGCCTACGAGGCGCAGATGGACCGGGTCGCGGCGGAACTCGGCCTGGATCCGGTCGAGTTCCGGCAGATCAACGCCATGCGCCAGGGCAGCGTGATGCCCACCGGGCAGTCCGTCGACTCCCCGGCCCCGGTCGCCGAACTGCTGCGCCGCGTCAAGGAACGACCGCTGCCGCCCGAACGCCCCTGGCAGACCCCGGACGGCACCGACATCCGCCAGTTGCCCGGCGGCCTGTCCAACACCACCCACGGCGAGGGCGTCGTACGCGGCGTCGGTTATGCCGTCGGCATCAAGAACGTCGGATTCTCCGAGGGGTACGACGACTACTCGACCGCCCGGGTCCGTCTTGAGGTCCGCGCGGGCGAGGCCGTGGCCACCGTGCACTCCGCCATGGCGGAGGTCGGACAGGGCGGGGTGACCGTTATCGGTCAGATCGTCCGCACCGAACTCGGTGTGGAGCAGGTGACCCTCGCCCCCGCCGACACCTCCATCGGCTCCGCGGGCTCCACCTCCGCCTCGCGCCAGACGTATGTCACCGGCGGAGCCGTACGCGAGGCCTGTGCGCGGGTGCGTGCCGAGGTGCTCGCCCGGGGCCGCCGCACACTCGGCGCGCAGGACGCCCTGTGGGCGCAACCCGGTCTGCGGCTCGAAGGCGGCAAGGCGGTGGCCGCGAACGGGCAGGTGCTCGCCGGACTCGCGGAGGTGCTCGGCGACGGGGCCGTAGAGCACGAGGTCGAGTGGCGGCACCGGCCCACCGAAGCCTTCGACCCGCACTCGGGGCAGGGCACCGGACATGTGCAGTACTCCTTCGCCGCCCACCGGGCCGTGGTCGACGTCGACACCGAACTCGGCCTGGTGAAGGTGGTGGAGCTGGCCTGCGCGCAGGACGTCGGCAAGGCGGTCAACCCGGACCAGGTGGTCGGCCAGATCCAGGGCGGCACGGTGCAGGGCCTCGGCATGGCCCTGATGGAGGAGATCCTGCTCGACCCGGCCACCGCCCAGGTGCGCAACCCCTCCTTCACCGACTATCTGATCCCGACCCTCCTCGACACCCCGCCACTCCCCGTCGACGTGCTCGAACTCGCCGATCCCCACGCCCCGTACGGCCTGCGCGGCGCGGGCGAGGCGCCTACGCTGTCGTCCACCCCGGCCGTCCTCGCCGCGGTCCGCGCGGCCACCGGCCTCGCGCTCCGGCGGACGCCGGTGCGTCCCGAACACCTGACGAACCCGGACTGACAGCTCCCGCCGGCCGCCCCGTACCCACCCGCCCGCACCCGGAGGACACCGTGCTCGACCTCGCCGCCGAACTGGCCGCCTGGACCGCCGAGGGGCGCGAGTTCGCGGTGGCCACCGTGGTCGCCGTACGCGGCAGCGCGCCCCGCGGCCCCGGCGCGGCGCTGGCCGTCGACTCCGGAGGGACGGTGGTGGGTTCGGTCTCCGGCGGGTGCGTGGAGGGCGCGGTCTACGAGCTGTGTGCGGAGGCGCTGGGGAGTGACGGCGAAGGACCCGCACTCGGCGACGACGCGATGGGGGAGAGCGGCTCGGGCCGTGGCGGGCAGCGGCCGGTTCTCGCGCACTTCGGGTACGACGACGAGGACGCCTTCGCCGTCGGCCTGAGCTGTGGCGGCGAACTCGACGTCCTGGTCGTACGGGTGCCCTCGGCCGGGCCGGAGCGTGAACTCCTGTGCACCGCCTTCGAGTTGGCGCGCTCGGCGCGGGGCGTCGCGCTCGCCCGGGTGGTCGAAGGGCCCGCCGAACTCGTCGGGCGGGCGCTGCTCGTGGGCGCGGACGGGAGTGTGCGCGGCGGCTTCGGCGGGCCCGCCGCCCTGGACGCCACCGCCGTCGCCGAGGCCCGCGCACTGCTCGACACGGGGCGCACCGGCACTGTACGGATCGGCGCCGAGGGCTCGCGCTGCGGGCAGCCGGTCACCGTGCTCGTGGAGTCCTCGGTGCCGCCGCCCCGCCTGGTCGTCTTCGGCGCGGTCGACTTCGCGGCCGAACTGGTGCGGGCGGGCAAGTTCCTGGGATTTCACGTCACGGTCTGCGACGCACGGCCCGTCTTCGCGACCCCGGCCCGATTTCCCGAGGCCGACGAGGTCGTCGCCGAATGGCCGGACACTTATCTCGCGCGCACCGAGACCGACGCGCGCACCGCCCTGTGCGTACTGACCCACGACGCCAAGTTCGACGTACCGCTGCTCGACATCGCGCTGCGGCTGCCGGTCGCCTATGTCGGTGCCATGGGTTCGCGGCGCACCCACCTGGACCGCCTCGCCCGGCTGCGGGCCGCGGGCCTCGGCGAGGACGAACTCGCCAAGCTCCATTCGCCGATCGGCCTCGATCTGGGCGCCCGCACCCCGCAGGAGACCGCGCTGTCGATCGCCGCCGAGATCGTCGCGGCCCGCCGGGGCGGCAGTGGCGTTCCGCTCACGGGCGGTCACCGGCCCATTCACGCCGATCCGGCGGCGAGTTCCGCGGGCCCGGCCGAATAGGAGAAGAGCGGAACGCCTGCGCCAAGCCCGCCGCAAAGTTCCACACTTCCCACGCAAGGCCCTGGTCAAGGCATTTCGTGCACCGACGGCTCCGGTGCCGTGACCCGTACCAACCAGTAAAACGTCACAAATCTCTGGAAATCTCCCTGTGTTCGGGTGGGTTACGCACAGACACCGCCCGCGCGTAATGAACGTGTTACGCCGATGTGGGTGTGGTGTCACAGTGCCGTGTGAGGCTAACGTTGCTGCCCGTCACCACCGGGTGTGGTGATGAAAGACCACCACAACCCGACGGTCCTCCCCCACAATCCGACCAGGATGGGACCACAGATGCAGAATCCACTGGAGCGCGCACGCGCACTCCGGGGGCCTGTCGTTTCGCGCCTCAATGAACTGCGGCGCGCGGTGAAACGCCGAACCCCCCACACGGCCATCGGCCGGCAGCCAGGGCGGCCTGCCGGACCGGCGCTCTTCGCCGGACCGGTCCCCGCACAGCGCGCGGTCTGCGCGCACCGCGGCGGGGCCCAGCCCCAGACGCTCAACTGCACGGCCGAGCACAACGGAACCCCAGCCACCGCCGCCCCGGCAGCCAAGCAGCGCGGCGCGGCCGCCATGGCGGCACTACGCACACTCATCGGGCACGGACTCGCCCGGCGCACGGGCCGGACCGGGCCCGCCGCGGCCTGTCCGAACTGCTGCGTCCCGTCGACCGGACGACGAAGAACCGGCTCCGCGCGCTAGGCCGTAGGCCCTGTCCGCGAAATCTCGCCCGCCCTCAGGGGGAACGGCGAGATGGCGCGGACACGACCATGCCTCCGCCGGGTGTCCCCGGGCTGCCGGTCCTGACCAGGCAGGCAGCCCCTCGCCGTCGCCATCCTCACGACGGCTCAGCCACTACGCCGCATCGACGGCGACGGCCGCCCGCACCCGCCCCGCGCAGCACGGCATACACATCCTCTTTGGGCCGAAGACCGACCGACCACCGGGACTGTGCCCCCACTCCGCATGGCGCCGCGAGCTCGATTCCCCCCTCAATCGAGCTGCCGCCCTGCGACCGAACCTCCCGCCACCCCCCACACTGACGGCGAGCGCGACGGCGCACCCCCTGGTCCTGCCGGACTTCGACGACACACATATGGAAGGAAATCCAGGTGCTCATCTCGCACCAGTCCGGCCCCCAGGCGCCCGCGCCCCGGACGACCACCGAACCCCGTAACGGCCCGCCCCCACAGAGCGCCGTTCAGCCCGGCACCGTACTCGCCGTCGGTTTCCCGGGCCCCCGTGTCGACCGCGTCATCGAGAACCTCGTGGCCACCGGGCACGAGGTCAGGCACAGTGTGCCCGGCCAGATAGGCCCGCACCTCCAGCAGACCCCGCCCGACGCCGTGGTCGCGCTCAGCGAGCCCCGCGAGGGCCACGACGTCATACGGGAGGTGCGCACCGCACCCGGCGGACGCGCGCTGCCGCTGCTCGTACTCACCGAGAACACCGCGCCCGCCCAGGTCGTCGACGTACTCCGGCACGGCGCCGACGACTGCCTCCCCGAGACCGCCGACCCCTTCGAACTCGCCGCCCGTATCGAGGCCAAGCGGCACCGGGTCCCGGTTCCGGTGGAGAACCTGCTGCTCGACCCGCGGACCGGGCTCTACTCCCGCTCGCACTTCCTCGACGAACTCAGCAAGGAACTCGGCCGCCCGGCCAACGGCCGGATGAGCGGTGTGGTCGCCGTGGTCGAGGTCGCCGAGATGGCCTCCCTCGAGTCACGGCTCGGCCCGCGCGTGCGGCGCGAGGTCGCCGAGCGGCTCGCCCAGGTCGCCGAGAAGCTCGGCAGCGCGTGCGACCGCTTCGGCTGGGACGAGGACGGGCACCTGCTCATCCTGCTGCCGGGCGTCGACGAGGACACCGCCACCCGCACCCTCCAGCAGTTCGCCAACGCCGCGGCGGGCACCCGCTTCGTCGTCGCCGACGAGAACGTACGGCTCACGCCCGCCATCGGCTGGACCCCGCTGACCAGCGCCGAGGAGGACCCCGAACAGGCCGTGGAGCAGGCGCTCGACGCCGCGGCCGAGGCGCTGAGCCACCGCGACCTCAGGCCGGTCCGCTTCGTGCCCTCGATGCGCGGGCCCCGCCACCGCCGCCGCTCCTCGGTACGCGGCCTGCGCGCGGTGCTCAACGCCCTGTCCCCGCTGGTCGTCCTGTTCATCGGCGCCGGACTGCCGTTCTGGCTCTACACGCAGACGTACGCGATGGGCTTCGACCTCGGCTCGATCATGTACTGGGTGGTCGTCGCCGGACTGATCGTCTCCGCGCTGCTGATCATCGTCGAGTGCCTGTTCTCGCTGGACGCCCCGCCGCGGCCCAGCAAACCCGGCCAGCCGTATCCGCCCGCGAGTGCCGTGATCGCCGCCTACCTGCCCAACGAGGCCGCGACCATCGTCGACACCGTGGAGTCCTTCCTGGCCCTGGACTACCCCAACCACCTGGAGGTCGTCCTCGCCTACAACACCCCGCACCCGCTGCCGGTCGAGGACACCCTGCGCGAGATGGCGCGCCGCGACCCGCGCCTGGTCCTCATGGAGGTGCCGGGCAGCACCTCCAAGGCGCAGAACGTCAACGCCGCGGTGACCCGGGTGCGCGGCGAGTTCGTCGGCATCTTCGACGCCGACCACCACCCGGCGCCGGACGCCTTCCGCCGCGCCTGGCACTGGCTGTCCAACGGCTACGACGTGGTGCAGGGCCACTGCGTCATCCGCAACGGCGACAGCTCCTGGGTCGCGCAGCTGGTGGCCGTCGAGTTCGAGGCCATCTACGCGGTGAGCCACCCGGGCCGCACCCGCCTGTACGACTTCGGTGTCTTCGGCGGCTCCAACGGCTTCTGGCGCACCGACGCCCTGGCCCGTACCCGGATGCACGGCTCGATGCTCACCGAGGACATCGACTCCACCATGCGCGCGCTGCGCGAGGGGATCCGGTTCACCGTGGACCGCGCCCTCATCTCCCGCGAACTGGCGCCCACCAACCTGAAGTCGCTGTGGAACCAGCGCTCCCGCTGGGCGCAGGGCTGGCTCCAGGTCTCCCTCAAACACCTCTGGAAGGCGCTGCGTTCGCCGGTCTTCGACCGTCGGCAGAAGCTCGGCCTCCTCGTCCTGCTCGGCTGGCGGGAGATGCAGCCCTGGCTGACCCTCCAGATGCTGCCGGTCCTCGGCTACGCGATCTGGAAGGAGGACGGGCCCGGCAACCTCGACTGGACCGTGCCCATCTGCCTGCTCGCGATGGCGTTCACCCTGTCCGCCGGGGTCATCCAGGCCGCGTTCGCCTGGCGCCTGGCGATACCCGAACTCAAGAAGCGCCGCCGGTGGTTCTGGAGCTACATGCTGCTGACCTCCGTCTTCTACACGCACTTCAAGAACATCCTGGCCCGCCAGGCCTGCCTCAAGGAGGCGCTCGGCGAGCGCCAGTGGCGGGTCACCCCGCGCTCCGCCACCGCCAAGGCGGGTGAGCAGACGTGAGCACCGCGACCGCCGCGGCACCGGCCCCGGCCAAGAGCGCCCCGCGCGCACCGGGTCCGCGCGGCAAGGCCGACGAGATCCAGGGCTTCCGCGGGATCGCCGCGCTGAGCACCGTCGTCTTCCACGTCTGGCAGCTCTACTACCGCTACGACGCCGAGGGTTCCCACCCGCCCGTCGACAACACGTACGTCGCCTCGCTGATCTCCCTGGAGGTCATCGACTTCTTCTTCGTCACCTCCGGCTATCTGCTGACCCTCGCCTACGCGCGGGCCGCGATCGACGGCGGTTCCACCCGGCCCGCCGGGGACTTCCTGTTCCGCCGGGCCATCAGGATCGTGCCGCTGTACTTCATCGCGGTCCTGTTCGTGTGGTCGACGCGCAACTCCACCCTCCCCGGCAACTGGCTCGACCTGGTCGAACACCTCACGTTCACGCACGTCTTCGACCGGGAGCAGATCTTCTTCACCCTCGGCCCGGCCTGGTCGCTGTCGCTGGAGGTGGCGTTCTACCTGTTCCTCGTCGTGGCGGGCCCGCTCGCGGTACGGGCCTGCAAACGGTTCACCCTGCGCAGCACCCGGGTCGCCTTCTGCCTGGGCGCCTGCGCGGTGCTGTTCACGCTGCCGCTCGTGTGGATCTCCGTCGCGCACTGGGGCATGCACATCCCGCACACCGACTGGCCGGTGTACTTCGGCCCGCAGGCCCGCTTCGGCGGATTCGCGGCCGGAATGGCGCTGGCGGTGATCATGGTCGCGCTCGGTGACCGCGGACTGCTGCGCGGCCGGACCTCGGTCCTGCTCTCGGCACTGGCCATCGGCGGCGCGTACTACCTGTCCGTCGACTCCAAGCCGGAGAACGTGACGTTCACCTTCTACCACCCGCTCACCAGCCTGATGTGGATGCTGCTGATGTACAGCGTCGTGCACACCGCGGCACCCATCCGCTGGCACGCAGTGCTACGGATGCGCTGGCTGGGCTACGCGGGACTGATCAGCTACAGCCTGTTCATGTGGCACGAGCCGGTGATGCTGTGGCTGCACGACTTGGGGGTGCTTCCCGAGTCGCAGAACATGTTCTGGGTCGGCGCCCTGATCGTGGTCGCCCTCGCGGTGGCGGCGGCCGTGGCCAGCTACTGGCTCATCGAGTACCCGTGCAGCATGCTCGGCAGGCTCCGGGACAAGTCCGGCGGGAAGCGCGAGTTCTACCCGGAGCTCGCGCGCTAGCCGTCCGTACGCCGGGAGCCCGGTGACCCCACGACCTCCGGTGCGAGGAGTCCGTCCAGGACCCCGCGCACCGGAGGTCGCGTCGTTTTCCGGGACCTCGCGCGAACCCGATCGGCCGCTCAGGTCGCAGACTCGCCGCGCGGGGCTGAGCCTGGGAGTGGCGCACCGGTGAGCACACCGGCCGGTGTGCTCACCGAGCAGGTTCCGCCAGGAAGCAGGAAGGAAGCATCCCGTGAACCGAGCGGACGATCCCGCCGCGCAGGTCGTGGTGGAAATCGGCGGCAAGGCGGGCCGGGACGCGCACACCGTGTTCTGCGCGCTGCGCACCGCCTACACCTCCGACCGGGAGGCCGACGACGAACCCCAGCAGTCGGCCGACGGCCGTACCACCGTCTGGGCGGCCACCTTCGACGTGTCCGAGGTGCACGAGGAACCCGCGCCCGCGCGCCTGGAAGAGCCCGTGACGGCCACCGTCCAGGGCGGCTACCAGGCGGTCGACAACCTGCGGCGCACCCTCGGCTCCGCCTTCGCGGTGCGCGTCGTCGGCACCGCGGCGGGCGACCAGGAGAAGGAAGTCCAGCTGGAACTGGAGAGCCACCCGTGACCCGAGCCGCCCCCTTGCGCGGCACCGAGAGCCGCCCGCCCGACCACTCGACGGTGACCCTGCGCGTCAACGGCACCGCCCACGAGCTCTACCTCGACCACCGCAGCACCCTGCTCGACGTGCTGCGCGAAAGGCTCGACCTGACCGGCACCAAGAAGGGCTGCGACCACGGCCAGTGCGGCGCCTGCACGGTGCTCCTGGACGGCCGCCGGGTCAACAGCTGTCTGCTGCTCGCGGTCGCCCAGGACGGCGCCCGCGTCACCACCGTCGAGGGCCTCGGCCGCAGCAGCGCCCCGCACGCCCTCCAGGAGGCCTTCGTCGACCGCGACGCCCTCCAGTGCGGCTACTGCACCCCCGGCCAGATCTGCTCCGCGCTCGGCATGCTCGACGAGGCCGAGCGCGGCTTCCCCTCGTACGTGACCTCCCCGGACGAGCCGCCCGGGGCGCCGGTCGCGCTCACCCCGGACGAGATCCGCGAACGCATGAGCGGCAACCTGTGCCGCTGCGGCGCCTATCCGCGGATCGTCGAGGCCATCCAGGACGTGGGGGACTTGGGCGACGTGGGGGGCGAGGCACCGTGAAACCCTTCGCCTACGTCAAAGCCGCCACCCCCGACGAGGCGGTGCGGGCCTGCGCCGCCAGGCCCGGCGCCCGCTACCTGGCCGGTGGCACCAACCTCGTCGACCTGATGAAGCTCGGCGTGGAGAGCCCCGAGGTCCTGATCGACGTCAGCGGACTGCGCCTGGACGGTGTCGACGAACTGCCCGACGGCTCGCTGACCATCGGGGCCACCGCCCGCAACAGCGAGGTCGCCGCACACCCCCTGGTACGCGGCCGCTACCCGGCCCTCTCCCAGGCGCTGCTCTCCGGGGCCTCGGGACAGCTGCGCAACGCCGCGACCACGGCAGGCAACCTGCTCCAGCGCACCCGCTGCACCTACTTCCAGGACACCGCCAAACCCTGCAACAAGCGCCTGCCGGGCTCGGGTTGCCCGGCCATCGACGGCGCACACCGCGAACTGGCCGTACTCGGACACTCGGTGCACTGCGTCGCCACCCACCCCTCGGACATGGCGGTCGCACTCGCCGCCCTTGACGCCACCGTGCTGCTGCACGGCCCGGACGGCGAACGCACCGTCCCGGTCACCGACTTCCACCGGCTGCCCGGCGACCGGCCCGAACGCGACACCGTCATCCGGCCCGACGAACTGATCACGGCGGTACGGGTGCCGCCAGCCCCCGAAGGTTCCGTCTCCCGCTACCGCAAGGCCCGCGAACGCGCCTCGTACGCCTTCGCGCTGGTCTCGGCGGCCGTGGTGCTCGACGTGCGCAACGGCGTCGTCCACCACGCGGCGCTCGCCTTCGGCCAGCTCGCGCACCGGCCCTGGCGGGCCCGCGCCGCCGAAGAGGTGCTGCTCGGCGCGCCCGCGCACCCGGACACCTTCACCCGCGCCGTGGACACCGAACTCGCCGCCGCCCGGCCCCTGCGGGACAACGGGTTCAAGGTCACCCTGGCCCGCAACCTCGCCGTCGGCCTGCTCGCCGAACTCGCCGCCGAGAACGCCTGATTCGGGTCCGGCGCCCGGCCCGTAGCCCACACCCCGTACCGAGCGGGACCCCCTCACCCGTGGAGTCGCCATGAGCACCCAGCACGCCCTCGGCGCACCCGAGGCCCGTACCGAGGCCCTCGACAAGGCCATGGGCGCCGCCCGTTACGCGGCCGAGCACACCCCGCCGGGCTGCGCCCACGCCCGGCCGGTGCCCGCCTCCATCGCCCGCGGGCGGGTGGCCGGGGTGAACGCAGCCGACGCGCTCGCCCTGCCGGGTGTGATCGCCGTGCTCACCCACGAGAACGCGCCGCGCCTGTCCCCGCCCGACGACCCGACGCTCTTCGTCCTCCAGGACCCCCGCGTCCCGCACCGCGGCTGGTTCGTGGCCCTCGTCGTCGCCGAGACCCCCGAGGCGGCGCTCGAAGGTGCCGCCGCGCTGCACATCACGTACGACATCGAGGCCCACGACGTGACGCTCACCGCGGGGCACTCGGCGCTGTACGTGCCCGACGAGGCCAATGGGGGCTTCCCGGGCGCCAGCGAGCGCGGCTCCTTCGACACCGCCTTCGCCGAGGCGCCGCTGCGCGTCGACGCGCGCTACGACATCGGCCCGCTGCACAACCATCCGATGGAACCGCACGCCTGCACCGCCCAGTGGCGGGACGGGCGGCTCACGCTGCACTACTCCAGCCAGGGCTCGACCACCGCGCGCGATGTGGCGGCCGCGATGTTCGGGCTCGACCGCGGGCAGGTGACCGTCGTCTCCGAGCACGTCGGCGGCGGCTTCGGCTCGAAGGGGACGCCCCGGCCCGAGATGGTGCTCGCCGCCATGGCGGCCCGGGAGATCCGGCGCCCGGTCAAACTCGCCCTGCCCCGGCGGATGATGGCGCCCGTGGTCGGCCACCGCGCCCCGACCTTGCACCGGGTGCGGCTCGGCGCCGACGCGGACGGTGTGCTCACCGCCCTGTCCCACGAGGTCGCCACGCACACCTCGACGATCAAGGAGTTCGTCGAACAGGCCGCCGTCCCCGCCCGGGTCATGTACGCCTCGCCGAACAGCCGCACCGTCCACCGGGTCGCCCCGCTCGACGTGCCCTCGCCCTCGTGGATGCGGGCCCCGGGCGAGGCACCCGGCATGTACGCGCTGGAATCGGCGATGGACGAACTCGCCCTGCTCGTCGGCATCGATCCGATCGAACTGCGGCTGCGCAACGAGCCGGACGTGGAACCCGACAGCGGACGGCCGTTCAGCAGCCGCGGCCTGCCCGACTGCCTGCGCGAGGGCGCCCGCCGCTTCGGCTGGGACCGCCGCGACCCGCGCCCCGGCGCGACCCGCGAGGGCCACCTGCTCCTCGGTACCGGAGTGGCCGCCGCCACCTACCCCGTCCTCCTCGGCCCCTCGCAGGCCGAGGTGCACGCCGACCCCGACGGCACCTACCGGGTACGGATCAACGCCACCGACATCGGCACCGGCGCGCGCACCGTGCTCGGCCAGATCGCCGCCGAGGTGCTCGGCACCCGGCCGGACAACGTGCACATGGACATCGGCAACAGCGACCTGCCCAGCGCCTCGCTCGCGGGCGGCTCCTCCGGTACCGCCTCCTGGGGCACCGCCGTCCACAAGGCCTGCCTCGCCCTGCGCTCCCGCTTCGAGGAACTCGGCGGACAACTCCCCGCCGAGGGCGTGAGCGCACGCGGCGACAGCGCGGAGGAGAGCCGCGAGGTACTGCCCTACGCCCGGCACGCCTTCGGCGCGCACTTCGCCGAGGTACAGGTCGACGCGGTCACCGGGGAGACCCGGGTCCGGCGGCTGCTCGGCATGTACGCCGCCGGGCACATCCTCAACCCCCGTACCGCACGCTCCCAGTTCATCGGTGGGATGACGATGGGCCTGGGCATGGCCCTCACCGAACACAGCACCGTGGACCGCCTCTTCGGGGACTTCGCCGAGAGCGACCTGGCCGCCTACCACGTACCGACCCACGCCGACGTCCCCACCGTCGAGGCCTACTGGCTGGACGAGGAGGACCCCTACCTCAACCCCATGGGCAGCAAGGGCATCGGCGAGATCGGCATCGTGGGCACGGCGGCCGCCATCGCCAACGCGGTCTGCCATGCCACCGGTGTCCGCGTCCGCGATCTGCCGGTGACACCGGACAAGCTGCTCGCGGGGCTGGGCTGAAGCCGGGCCGAACCCAGGGGTGACGCTTCGAAGACCGTCCCCGCTGCCTCAGCTCTGGTGGTCGTCGTCCTCCGGCCGGCCGAACTCGGCGGCGGGCTCGGTGGCGTAACGGCTCATCACCTGGATGTGGGCCTGGGGAGTCGGCCTCCGGCCGCTCGTGATCATGCCCTGGAGGTCCCGGAAGTACTGCACATAGAGGTCCGGCGTGAACATGCTGAGCATGACGGCCGGTTCGTCGGCCGGGTTGGCGAAGGTGTGCGGGGCTCCGGCCGGGACCATCACGAAGGTGCCCGCGGTGGCGTCGTGGTCCTTGGTCCCGACCGTGAAACGCACGGTGCCGGACAGGACGTAGAAGCCCTCGTCGTGCCGGGCGTGACGGTGCTGCGGCGGTCCCGGGGTGTGCGGGGCGAGGACGGACGCGTTCCTGGATCTGTCCACGCCCGTCCATGCCTGTGCAGGTGTGTGCGTGCACGCACACACCTGCACAGGCAGCTTGTCCGGACGCCCGTTTCGCTCCGCTCACTTCGCGGCGAGAAACGCCAGCCGGGCTCGCTTCGCGGGCAAGTGGACCTCGGGCAGGTCGATTTCGGGCAGCAGCGCCTCGGGCCCCAGCGTGAAGCCGACCCGGACGAGCCGCGCCAGGGCCTTCTCGTTCTCGGCGTCGGGTTCGACGACGATACGGCGGTGGGTGCCGCCGACGAGCGTGAAGGCGAGCAGGACCTGCACCAGGGCGCGGGTGAAGCCGCGTTCCACGCCGCTCGCGGCGGGCGAGATGAGCAGGTGCGCGCCCAGGTCGCCGGGCAGTACCGGGTAGCACGCGCCGACCCGGTCCGCCGCCGGGTCGTAGGTCTGCAGCAGCGCGACCGGTTCGTCGTCCCGCAGTACCAGGAAGGCGTGGTGGGTGGTGAGGGCGTCCAGGTGTGTGTAGGTCGCGAGGACCTGTGCGCGGCTGTGTCCGCCCATGCCCCAGAAACGCGCGCGCTCGGCGGTGACCCAGGCGTGCAGGACGTCCAGGTCCGCGGCGGGGTCGACGGCCCGGACCTGGAACTGGCCGTATCCGTCGATCTGTTGGGTGTGGAGAGCCGGGCGGGACGCGGCGGATGTGCCCGAGGGGGTTTGCGAGGTCATATGAAGTCTCCTTGCGGCGACGGGAGTTGAACTGCTGGTGCTGGTGCTGGTGCTGGTGCTGGTGCTGGTGCTGGTGAGAGGTGCTTTGCGGGGCGATCTGTGGGGTGAGTTGCGCGGGGAGGGGAGAAGGGCCGAGAGGGTGGGGGAGTGTCGGCCCGTGGTGGTTGCCGTCGGTGCGGTGTGGGGCGGCGGGTGGGGAGGCCGCGGCTCGGGGGAGGGCAGGGGCGTGGCGGGGGCCGAGGAAGTCAGGCGTGACCAGTCGCTGATCACGGGAAGCAGGCCGCCTGTGGCCCAGAGCGGCAACTGGTCGCGGTGATGGGGGTTTTGGGGCACTCCGGAGGCGCCGAGCGGGACGATCCAGAGACTGTTGTCGCGGTCGGCCAGGTCCCAGACATAGCGGGCGGCTGAGGAACGGGCGCTCAGATGTGTGACCCCGGGGAGACTGGAGGTGGACAGTACGCACTCCAGGTCGCCGGAGAGCCCCGGCCACTCCTCCTCGCCGCCGGGCAACGCCCGCCAGGGAGCGAGACGGTGGGCCTCGCCCCAGCGCTCCGGGCCACGGTCCTTTGCCGCGCCCTCCGCTGCCGCCTCCTCAAGTGCCGTACGGACGAGAGAAGTTGGCTCCAGATCGGGGACTGCGCCGTCGGCGAGCAGGGCTTCCAGGGCGAAGGCGATACGGGTGGTGAGGTCCAGCCAGGGCCGGAACACCGGTGGCAGTTCGCTCGGTCCGGCCAGTGGGGCGAACCAGGGGTGACGGGCGAGCCGGCGCACGGCCGCCGCCCGCAGCCGCGCGTACGCCATGGCCTCGGCGCTCTCCGCGTCCATGCGCCGGTTCCAGCCGAGCAGCCGGTCGCGCAGTGCCGAGGCGAGCGGGCTCAGCGCGGGGCCCTCTCCGCCGAGCGCGCCGAGGAGCCGCAAGAGGGCGTTGTCGTAAGGGAGTTGGGTGTCCGTGTGGATCTCCGCCATGTCCTGCGGTGACCACCGCTCCCGGCGGGCGAGGAGGGTGCGGATGCGTTCGGCCCGGTGCGGCGGGGCGAAGTCGACCCCGAACGGCGCCGCGATGCCCCGCTCGTTCGCCATCACCGCGCTGCCGCGCACCTCGCCACGCGGCAGCGGCACGTGCCACCCCCGCCAGGCGTACCGCGACTCCCAAGCCGGTACCGGCACAAGGGAGTTGAGACGGTCGCGCCGAGGCACACGGCCCGCGACCCGGTGCAGCAGACCGCCCTCGGAGTCGGCCGCCTGCACCACGTTCACCGGTTCCGCCCAGCCGTCGAGAGCGCGGTCGACGTCGCCGACGGTCCGTGCGGCGAGCAGCGCGGGCAGACAGCCGAAGCCGAGGTCACCGGTGATCCGGGGCGGGCACCGCAGGCTCACGGCCTCGGTGAGTACGTACCCGTCCTCCCCGGCCCCGTCTTCCCCCGCTCCGTCTTCCCCTGCTCCGTCTGCTGCTTCGGGTCCGTCTCCTGCTCCGGCGCCGGGTCGGCTTTCGGCTCCGGGCCCGTCCGCCGGCCACGTCACGGCATCGATCACCACCGGCCCGCGGTCGGTCTCGATCACCTCGATGTCGACCGGCTCGGCACCGGCGACGTACACGGTCTCCCGGTGCGCCCGGGCGGGACGCCAGCCGTCCGGTCCAAGGGCCTCGGTCCGGTGGCCGCGGCGGCGCAGGTGTTCGCGGTACAGGTCCTGGTAGTCGGCCATGGCGTTGGTGACGGACCAGGCGACCGAGCCCGTGTGCCCGAAGTGGGCGAGGCCCGGCACTCCGGGTACGGCGAAGCCGACCACGTCGTACTCGGGGCAGGCCAGGTGGATCTGCTGGTAGACGCCGGGGTCCTCGATGAAGCGGTGCGGGTCGCCCGCGAGGAGGGGGCGGCCGGAGACCGTCCGGCCGGGGGCGAGCAGCCAGCCGTTGCTGCCGGAGGTGGCGGGGCCCTCGGAGGTGAAGAGTTCCGGGTAGCGGGAGCCGAGGCGGTGGGCGACCTCGGCCCGCCACAGCTTGGAGGGGAAGCCGGAGAACAGGATGTGGGTGGAGAGCCAGACGCCGAGGGGGACCCAGCTTCCCCACGGCTCGGGACGGATCCCCGCGCGGGCGAACTCCGGTGCGCCGCCCGCTCCTTGGGCGAGCCCGGCGTTCACCCCTTCGACATAGGAATCCAGCCAGTCCGCGGTCTTAGGGTCCTGCGCCCGCAGTCGGTCGAGGCAGCGCCGCGCGGTGTCCTCCAGGCGCGCTCTGCGGGCGAACACGTCCCAGTCCTGGGCCTGTTCGCCGAGGAAGGCCGCGCTGGTGCCCTGGACGCGATGGCGCTCGACCTCGATCTGCCAGCCGCGGTCCTCGGCCGCGTTGTACCCCTGGGCGAAGGCGAGCTCCCGCGCGCTGTCCGCCTTCAGGTGCGGTATGCCCCACTCGTCCCGCACGATCGCGCTGCCCATGTGTCCCCCCGAAGTGGCCGCCGTATGGCTGGTATCGATCCGTAAGTTAGGTTAACCTAACCTAAGAAAGTTGGAGCGGGGAGGAGACAGGCATGGGGCACGGTTGGGAGGGCGCGGTCCTCAAGTTGATGCGGGGCAAGGACTTCGCCTTCACGGTGACGGGCAGCGAGCAGATCACCGAGAACTATCTGCGGCTGCACTTCATCGACGGCGGCATGCTGCGCGCCACCGGGGTGCACCCCACGATGTGGGTGCGCCTGTGGTTCCGTCACGAGGGGAAGCCGCATCAGCGGGCCTACACCCTGGTCGATCCGGACGCCGCCGCGGGCACGTTCAGCCTGGAGTTCGCCCTGCACGACGGTCCGGCGGCGAACTGGGCCCGGGCCGCGAAGGAGGGCGACCGTATCGAGGCGACGGTGCAGGGGACCGGGTTCACGGCGCCCGAACCGAGGCCCGAGCGGATGTTCGTGATCGGCGATCCGGCCTCACTGCCCGCCATCAACTCCCTGCTCGCCTCGCTGGACGGCACTCCGGCCACCATCTGGTTCGAGACGCCGGAGGACTCCGACCGCGAACTGCCGTTCCGCGTCGACCCCGTTCAGCACGAGCTGCATCACGTGGAACGCAAGGACGACGGCGCCCACCTGGTCAGCACCGTCAAGGCGGCCCTGCCCTCGCTCCTGGCGGACCCCGCGAACGCGTATGTCTGGATCGCCTGCGACGCGACCACCACGCGCACCCTCACCGGCTACGTCCGCAAGGAACTCGGCGTCCCCAAGCAGCGAGTGAACGCACTCGGCTACTGGCGCGCCGCCGCCTGAGACCCGAACCGATGCGGCGCCCCGTCCGTAAAGGGCGGGCGCCGCATCGTGTTTGTTTTGGCGGACTCGATGTTTTCCGGGCCGGTGTCACGGTTGCCAGTCATGCAAAGGAGTTTTTTGGACTTTCTCCGAGCTGGCGGAGGGCAGGTGCGAGGGTGAGAAACCTTCCGGCCGTCCTTTTCTTCCTTCGCCCTCGCGAGGAAGCGGAACTAGAGATTCAATCGTGAATGCTTGAGGGATCGCCGGTGCCGTACGTACGCTCCCGTGTGGACGATTCAGCAAGCTGGAACTGGCACAAATTTCGCTCAGCGGAGGCTCTGGAGGGGACGCGCGGGCATGGGGTCTTTCTTTATTTCGCCTCCGGTGAGACTTCCCGGAAGGTGTCACGATGGAATTCGCCATACTAGGATCTCTGCGTGTTACTGAGCAAGGGGCGTCGTATGCGCCAACGGCCCCGAAACAGCGGCAGCTACTCGCGCTGCTGATCATGAGGGTCAATCAAGTGGTGTCCTGCGATCAGTGCATCGACGAACTCTGGGGCGGCGTTCCGCCGAACAGTGCCCTTCCGACGCTGCACTCGTACGTCCTGCAGTTACGTCGTCGCCTCAGACACGCGCCGAGCGCGTCCGCTCCCCAGGATGCCCGCCGCATTCTGGAGACCAGGGGTGGCGGGTACTCGCTGGTCGCGGGGGACGAGCAGTTGGACCTCAAGAGTTTCCTCCGGCTCGCGCGTGAGGGGCGGGCGGCGCTGCATCACAACGACGCGCTGGCCTCGGACAAGCTCTCCGAGGCGCTGGACCTCTGGCACGGCCCGGGCCTGTCCGACGTACCGCACGGCCCCCTGCTGCGAAACCACGTACTCGCCCTCGAAGAGGAACGGGTCACCTTGCAGCAACAGCGCATCGGCGCCGACCTGCGCCTTGGCCGGCATCACCAACTTCTAGGTGAACTACGCGGGTTGAGCGCCGAGCACGTGACCCAGGAAGGGCTGCACGCACAGTTCGTGCTGGCCCTCTACCGGTCGGGCCGCCGTACCCAGGCGCTGGCCGTGCTGCACGGACTGCGACAGGTCATGCGCAATGACTTCGGTCTGGATCTCTCGCCGCGGATGCACCGCCTGCACCAGGCGGTGCTCGCCTGCGACCCGTCCATCAGCGTCCTCGCGCAGACGGACGCCGTCCTTGTCAGTGAGGTGGGCCGGACCGACCTGGGACCCAGGACCGCGGACGCGGCCGCCGTGTAGCTCGTTCACTCTCCCGTGCGCTCTCACCTCCTCGGCGCGCGGAGAACCCGACAACGGTGGCTGATTTCCCACCAGAATGACTGGCCGGTCAATAGCGGTTGCAGTGTTTGAACACCAATGGTTACGGCGCGTGCGTGCGCGATTGATACCCCCGGTGCTGCCCCGGCAGTGCCGGGGGTTGTTTTTTGTGAGACGGCCTGGTGTTCCGATAGAGGATCTCTGATGAGCCTTTGACTCACCGAATCGGCGCGGAACAGGATGACGTCACCTCAGGGCAGAACCTGCTGCGCTGTCTGGTCCTTGAATGCCCGTTCGGCGATACCGGGCATTCGTTATCGGGGAGCCGCACGATTCAGCACTCGATTCAGCACTCGCTTCAGCAGTTGATTCAGTACTCGCTTCAGCGCTCAATTCGGCGCGCGATTCGGCACTTGAGCTCGTCCATGAGCATCGGAGAGGTCGACCAATGACGGCAGCCTTACCGCACAGAGCCCCGCTCACCGCGCATCAGGACACGTTCGTACTCGACAACATGCCGACGTTGTCGGAGCAGCCCGAATTCCGCTACACCCTGCCCGAACTCCAGTACCCGGAGCGGGTCAACTGCGTCACGTCCTTCGTCGACCGCTGGGCGGCCGAGGGCGACGCCGCCGCGCGCACCGCCGTCCTGTCCTCGGACGGCACCACCTGGTCCTACCGGGACCTGGGTGAGGCGGTCTCCCGTATCGCCCATGTGCTCACCGACGACTTGGGTCTGGTCCCCGGCAACCGGGTCATGCTGCGCGGCACCAACAGCCCGGTACTCGCGGCGGCTTGGCTGGCCGTGATCAGGGCCGGCGGTGTGGTCATCACCTCGCTGCCGCTGCTGCGGGCGAAGGAGATCACGTACGTCCTCGACAAGGCGAACGTCGACCTGATCCTGTGCGAGGAGGCACTCGCCGAGGAGCTGAACCTGGCGCTGAAGGACCGTCCGGTGGCGGAACAACCGCGGCTGATGTTCTACGGGGGTGCGCCGGGCGCCGGTCTCCAGGCGGCGATGGCCCGCAAGCCGACGTCCTTCGCACCCGTCGACACGGTCCGCACCGACCCGTGTCTGATCGCCTTCACCTCCGGGACCACGAGCGTGCCCAAGGCCACCGTGCACACCCACCGGGACGTGCTGGCGATCTGCAACACCTTCCCGCGCCGGATGCTCGACGTCCGCGAGAGCGACCGGTTCATCGGCTCGCCGCTGCTCGGATTCACCTACGGTCTCGGCGGGCTGCTCCTGTTCCCGCTGTACTACGGGGCTTCGACGGTGCTGCTGCACCACGGATCGCCGAAGATCATGGCGGGCGCCATCGCGGAACACGGTGCCACCATCTGCTTCAGCGGCCCCACCGCGTACCGCATGATCGCGGCCGACGTTCCCGACGCGGACCTGTCCTCGCTGCGTGCCTGTGTCTCCGCGGGGGAGGCGCTGCCGGTGGCCACCCGTGCGATGTGGCGCGAGAAGACGGGCATCGACCTGATCGACGGCATCGGCGCCACCGAGCTGCTGCACATCTTCCTCACCATGCCGGGCTCGGAGGCCCGGGAGCGCCCCGGTGCTCTGGGCCGCCCGTTGCCCGGATACCAGGCCGTGGTCCTCGGCGAGGACGGCGAGCCCGTACCGCCCGGACACGTGGGACGCCTCGCGGTGAAGGGCCCGACCGGTTGCCGCTACCTCGCCGACGAGCGGCAGCGGGACTGGGTCAAGGACGGCTGGAACCTCACCGGCGACTCGGGCTGGACCGACGAGGACGGTTACTTCCACTACCACGCGCGCTCCGACGACATGATCGTCTCCGCGGGCTACAACATCTCGCCGGTCGAGGTCGAGGACGCGCTGCTCGCCCACCACGGTGTGCGGGACTGCGCGGCGATCGGGGTGCCCGACGAGGAACGCGGCGCGATCGTCAAGGCGTTCGTGGTCCTGGCCGAGGGCTTCACCCCCGGCGACGAAACGGCCCGCGAGTTGCAGCGGTTCGTGAAGGACCACATCGCGCCCTACAAGTACCCGCGGGCCATCGAGTTCCGCACCGAACTGCCGCGCGGGGACACCGGAAAGCTCCGCCGTTTCGTACTGCGTGAATCCGAGGAAGAGCAGAGGAGTGTGATGCCCCATGTCACCAAATGAGCCTTCACCGAATGAGTATTCACCAGATGAGGCGTCTTCGGGCCCACCGTCGTCGACCGATGGTCCGGCGAGTCGACCGCCGCTCGGTGAACCGCCGTCGGGGCCCTACTCCGTGGATCGGCTGATTCGGTTCCAGCACTGCGACCCGGCGGGAATCGTCTTCTACCCGCAGTACCTGTTCATGCTCAACGAGGTGCTCGAGGACTGGTTCGAGGAGCACCTCGGAATCGACTACGCGGGAATGTTCACCACGCGCCGGATCGGTATTCCCACCATCCGGCTGGAGTGCGACTTCGTGGGTCCGAGCCGGGTCGGTGACCGGGTGCGTTTCTCCCTGGATCTGCGTCGCATCGGAAAGTCCTCGTTCGAACTCCACTACCTGTGCGCGGGGGTGGAGAAGAGCGATGTGCGCGTGCGCATGCGCGCGGTGCTCGTCTTCATGTCCCTGACCTCGCACACCTCCGTGCCGGTCCCCGAGGACATCCGCGCCGCGATGGAGCGGTGCCTGAACCCCGCCACCGACCCGTCCGCCGACGGTGCCCGATGACCAAGGAGAACGCGACTGTGACCACCCGACTCCTCGGCAACGAACAGCTCGGTGCCGGCAACGCCTTCCCCTTGGCCTGCGCCGACGAGGAGCTCGCGCGGAGCGTGGTGCTCGAACTCGACCGGTCCTACACCGACCACGAGGGCAGGCTCCACGACTCCCTGACGCTGCCCCAGCTCGACCGGATCACCGATGCCCTCGCCGCCGGGTACTGGCGGGACGGAATCCGGCCCAAGGACCCCGTCGCCGTCTTCCTCGAGGAGAGCGTGCGCTACCTCGTCCACTACGTGGCGCTGAACAAGATCGGTGCGATACCCGTCCTGCTCAACAGCCTGATGCCGTCCGACCTCGGGCAGAAGTTCATCACCCGCGTCGGCGCCGTCGCGGTGGTCTCGGACCGTACCCGTATCCCCACCGGCTTCGAGGGGCCGCGGTTCTACGAGAACGACCCGTTCGGCGAAGGGGAGTTCCGGCGCTTCGTGCACACGGAGAACGACCCCGTCCTCATCGCGCACACCTCCGGCACCACGGGTGTCCCGAAGGCCGTCCAGTTCAACCACGGGGGCTTCTTCTTCGGCATCCGTCAGCAGATCGGGGCGGACCTCGGCGAGCGCATCCTCTCCGTACTGCCGCAGAGCCACGGCTCGGCCATCTCCGTACTGATGTCGGCAGTGGTGCGCGGCAGCAAGGTGCTGCTCGCCACCCAGCGCGGCGCGAGTGCGCTCGCCGACTCCATCGAGCGGTTCCGCCCCAACCTGGTCGCCGCGTTCCCCAAGACCTTCGTCGACCTGTGCCGACTCGACCTGGACGCCAGGGACTTCGACTCGGTGGCCCGCTGGATGTGCACCGGGGACGCCAACCACGAGCAGCACATCCGCAAACTGGTCCGCCAGGGTACGCACATCGACCGCGAGGGCAGGAAGCAGAGCGGCTCGCTGTTCATCGACAACTTCGGCTCCTCCGAGTTCGGCTTCGCGATGTTCCGTACGATCCACACCCCGACCAGCAACCGCTACGGACGCTGTATCGGCCGCCCCTTCGGCTGGATCGACGTCGAGCTCTTCGACGACAACGACGAGCCCGTCGGCCCCCGTACCGTCGGCCGCCTCGCCCTCAAGTCCCCGACCGTGACCTCCGGTTACTGGAACAACACCCTGCTCAGCGAGAAGAACAGGGTGCGCGGCTACTGGCTGACCGGTGACGTCGCCTACCGGGACGAGGACGGCCTCTACTACCACATGGACCGCACCGTCGACTACATCACCACCGGGGACGGCGCCGTCTACAGCGCCCAGTGCGAGGAACTGATCCTCGCTCGCTTCCCCGAGGTCTTCGACTGCTCCCTGGTGGCCGTCGCCCAGGCGTCCGAGGGCACCGAGGCACCGCTGGTGCTCACCGCGGACCTCGCCGAGCAGGCCGTGGACACCGAGGACCTGCTGCAGCGGATCAACGAGGCTCTCGGTGAGAAGGGCCTGCCGAAGATCCGGACCATCCGGACCGAAGGTTTGGGCGAGCACGTCGGCCTCACCGGCAAGTCCCTCAAACGCACCATGCGCGACGCCCTGGCCGACCAGGTCTGAGCCCGGCAACTTTGGACAGTGGGGGGAAAGTTGAAGTCGCTGACGAGCACTGGGCACGTCGGGCTCGATCCGCGTGGTGCGACGTCGCGGTGGCGTACCGCCGCGGGCGTCGAGGTGAGGCGCGAGACACGGCAGTGGGAGACCGACGCCGCCACCGCCCGACGGGAACTGGAACTGGCCCTCGACGAGCGGCGCGGCATGCTGCGGATGCGGGGTGCCGGACGGGCCGTGGGCTATGTCGACCCGCCGCTGGAAGTGAGCGTCCGCGGTCGGCTGCTGACCGTGCGTGCCCTCAACGCACGCGGCCGGGTGCTGCTGCCCGCGTTGCGCCCGGCGCTGGAGAAGTCCCTGCTGCGGGTGGTCTGTTCGGTCGAGGAGGTGCGGGGGCAGGCGCCGCCGCCCGGGGAGGACTTCGCCGAGGAGGACCGCACTCGGCACGCGGGCGTCTTCACGGCACTGCGCGGGCTCGTCGCGGCGCTCGCCACCCGCGAGGACACGCTCCTTGGCCTGTACGGCGCCTTCGGCTACGACCTCATCTTCCAGATGGAGCAGATCGAAACGCACCAGCGCCGAGGCCCGGACGACCGCGATCTGGTGCTCCATCTGCCCGACGAGATCCTGGAGTTCGACCTCGTCGGCGGCCGAGCGCTGCGCCACCGCTACGAGTTCCGAACCCAGGACGAGGACACCGAGGGGCTGCCGCGCGAGGGCGAGGCGCTGCCCTTCGTCCCAGGCACCCCCGACTCCGCACGCGACCACGCGCCGGGGGAGTATGCCGAGGTGGTGCGGCGGGCCATGCCGCACTTCACCGCCGGTGACCTCTTCGAGGTGGTGCCGGGCCAGTCCTTCAGACGGGCCTGCGCCGAAGCGCCGTCCACGGTCTTTCGCCGCCTGTGGGAGACCAACCCCGCTCCGTACAGCCTGCTGATGAACCTCGGCGAGGGCGAGTATCTGGTCGGAGCCTCGCCGGAGATGTTCGTACGGGTACGCGGCGACGGTGCGCCCGGCGCCGAACGCCTGATGGTGCAGACCTCCCCGATCAGCGGCACCATCGCCCGGGGCCGGGACGCGCTGGAGGACGCCGCCCACATCCGCCGGCTCCTGGACTCCGTCAAGGAGGAGTCCGAACTCACCATGTGCACCGACGTCGACCGCAACGACAAGGCGCGGGTGTGCGTTCCGGGCAGCGTGCGGATCACCGGGCGACGGCAGATCGAGCTGTACTCCGCACTGATCCACACGGTGGACCGGGTGGAGGGCGAGATCGCACCGGGCCGGGACGCGCTGGACGGTTTCCTGGCCCATCTGTGGGCCGTCACCGTCACGGGTGCGCCCAAGATCGCCGCGGTGGAGTTCCTGGAGCGCGCGGAGCGCTCGCCGCGACGCTGGTACGGCGGCGCCGTCGGCAGCATCGGCTTCGACGGCGGTCTCGACACGGTGCTGACCCTGCGCACCATCCAGCTGCGCGACGGAGTGGCCACGGTACGTGCGGGCGCGACACTGCTGCACGACTCGGTCCCCGAGGCCGAGGAGGCCGAGACCGAACTCAAGGCCAAGGCCCTGCTACGGGTCCTCGACCCGCAGCGACCTCCGCTCCCCGAGCTCTCGGCTCCGGTCGAGCGAAGGGACCCCGACGAGCAAGGGGTGCCCCATGGGGCACCGCTCGCTCCCCGGCGTGTGGGCGAAGGACTGCGCATCCTGCTCGTCGACCACCGCGACTCCTTCGTCAACTGCCTCGCGGACTATCTGCGGCAGACCGGTGCCTCGGTGGGCACCTACCGCAGCGGGCGGCATCTGCCGGTCATCGAGCGGGAACGTCCCGATCTGCTCGTCCTGTCACCGGGGCCCGGCCGCCCCGCCGACTTCGCGCTGCACGAGACGCTGGACCTCGCCGAGAAGTGCGAACTGCCCGTCTTCGGCGTGTGTTTGGGGCTGCAGGGTCTGGTGGAGTACTTCGGTGGTGACCTCGGCGTCATGAAGGAGCCGATGCACGGCAAGCCCTCCCGGGTGCACGTCACCGACGAAAGCTCCGCGCTGCTCACCGGGCTGCCGAGAACCTTCGAGGTCGGCCGCTACCACTCGCTGTACGCCAGACCCGAGGCGCTGCCCGAGCAGCTGCGGGTCACCCTGATCACCGACGACGGCATCCCGATGGCCGTGGAGCACACCGAACGCCCGCTGGCCGCCGTGCAGTTCCACCCCGAGTCCCTGCTGACCCTGGCCGGGGCGGTCGGGCAGACCGTGATCGACAACGCGGTCTCCGCCCTCGCCCGCCGTCCCGGGACGACCCGTGGAGAGCCGTCGTGCCCGGTTCGGACTCGCTGAGCGCACCGGGCACCGCCGCCCGTTCCGGGCCCGCGCCGTCCGGGGGATCCGGGGCCACCGGATCCCCCGGGGCCGCGCCGCGCGGGCAGCGGCGGCGCGCGGTCCTGGCGCTGATGTGTATCTGCGCGATCGTCATCCAGTCGCTCGTCGCCGCGATCAACCTCGCGATCGCGGCGATCTCGGCGAGCGGCCTGAAGCCGAGCTCCACCGAGATGCTGTGGATCGTCGACGCGTATGTCATCGTCTTCGCCAGCCTGCTCATCCCGGCCGGGGCACTCGGTGACCGCTGCGGTCGCAAGGGCGTACTGCTCACCGGCGTCGGCGTGTTCGGCGTCGGCGCACTGATCAGCGCCCTGGCCACCGACGTGCCCGTACTCATCGCGGGCCGCGGCCTGGCCGGTGCGGGCGCGGCGCTGGCGATGCCCGCCTCGCTCTCGCTGCTCGTGCACGCCACACCGGCCGAGCGACGGCCCTCGGCGATCGCCAGTTGGAGCGCCTCGGTCGCCCTGGGTGGCATCGTCGGCAACGCGGGCGGCGCCGTCGTCCTCCAGACGCTGCCCTGGCAGGGCCTGTTCTGGTGCTACGTGCCCGCGAGTGCGCTGCTGCTCGTCGTGGTCGCCCTCCTCGCACCCCGGCCACCACGCGGTACGGCCGCACTGGACCTCGTCGGCACGCTGCTGCTCGTATCCGGCCTGGTGCTGCTGCTGTTCGGCATCATCGAGGGCCCCGAGCGCGGCTGGGACTCACCCGTGGTCCTGGTCGCCCTCGCCGCGACGGCCGCCCTGCTCACCGTGTTCATCCGCTACGAACTGCGCGCCGCGCACCCGCTCCTGGACCCCAGGCTGCTCAAACTGCCCGCGGTGCGGGCCGGTTCCCTCGGTGTCGCGGCCGCCTTCTTCGGCATGTTCGCGCTGTTCTTCGTCAACGCGCAGTTCCTCCAGTACGTGAAGGGCTACTCGCCACTGCGCGCCGGTTTCGCGATCGTCCCCATGGCCGTGGGGATGGGCATCGTCACCCAGGCCAGTGTGGGCTGGGCGCGGCGCTTCGGATCGCGGGCCGTCGTCGGCACCGGGCTGCTGCTCCTGGTGGCCGGTCTGCTGCTGCTCTCGACCGCGACCGGAGAAACCTCCTATCCCGTGTACACCACCTACCTCATGCTGCTGGGGCTGGGCTCGGGCCTCACCATGCCTCCCCTCTCCGCGGGTCTGCTCGCCGCGCTGCCCGGACCCCGCGCCGGGATGGGCTCGGGACTCAACGCCGCCGCCCGCGAGTTGGGCGCCGCGCTGGGCATCGCCTGTGTCGGCACCGTGCTCAGCGCACAGTTCACCGACCGGCTGCCGGGGGCCCTCGCCGGTCACGACCACTCCGCCTCCCAGGCTCTGCGGGCGGCGGCAGCGGGCGGCGACCGGCTGCACACCGCGGCGCTGGACAGCTTCACCCGCGCCGTGGCGGTCGGCTACCAGGTCACCGCGGCAGTGCTCTTCGTCCTCTCCCTGCTGGTGCTCTTCTGGCATCCGGCGGGGGCGTCAACCGGCGTACGTGGTGAGGCGGTTGGGCCGGAAGGCCACGGTGGGCGGGACAGTCCGGGTGGCTGACGTCGTCGTACGGCCTCGGTGCGTGCACCGTATGTCTGCGGGCACATGCCGAAAGGCCAGGCACTGAACAGGTGCCTGGCCTTCGGTCGTTCACAGTGTCTGGTTACGAACTCCGGTTCCGCCTAAGGGTGTTCAGCCGCTGAAGCAGAAGGCGCGTCCGCTGAAGTCCCAGCATTGGATCTGCTTGCTGGTGGTGGCCGTGTTGCCTGCCTTGTCGGTCACGGACAGTTCAGCGGTGTAGTTCTTCTGGCCTGCCGGGTAGGAGTGCGTGGCCTTCACTCCGGTGCCGGTCTTTCCGTCGCCGAACTTCCAGGCGTACGAGGCGATGTCGTTGTCCGTGTCGCGGGACTGCGAGGCGTCGAAGTCACAGGCCTCGTACCAGCAGGAGACGGAGAACGCGGGGGCGGGCGGCTGGCCGGTGGGGGTGCCCGCCTGGACGGTGTGGGTGACGGTGCCCTTCTTACCGGCGTCGTCGGTCACGGTGAGAGTGACCTCGTAGGAACCGGCCTTCTGGTACGTGTGCGTGGGGGTGGCGCCTGTGCCTTCGGTGCTGTCGCCGAAGTTCCAAGCGTAGGAGGCGATCTGTCCGTCGCCGTCCTTGGAGGCAGAGGCGTCGAAGCTGCAACTCGGCTCGGTGGTCGAGCAGTTCGGAGTGAAGGCAGCGGTGGGTGTGCCGGGGTCGGCGGGCGTGCCGAGCTTGGTCACGTCCAGGAACTTGTTCGGCGAACCCGAACCGGGGTTGGTGACGACTCCGGACCGGGCGGCGGCGACTACCGCGTCCGTGGCCTCCGTTGCCGAGGCTCCGGGGTGGGATTCCAGGTACAGGGCCAGGGCCCCGGCGCCGTGCGGCGACGCCATGGAGGTGCCGCTCATGTTCGCGTTGCCCGTGTCGGACTGGTGGCTCGCGGAGGTGATGTTGCCGCCGGGGCCGAACAGGTCGATGCAGCGGCCGTAGTTGGAGAAGCTGGAGCGGCCGCCGTTCTGGTCGGTCGAGCCCAGGGTCAGGGCCTCCGGTGTGTCACCGGGGGAGGTGCCGCACGCGTCGGTGCCGCTGTTCCCCGCCGCGACGGCCGCCGGGATGCCCGCTTCGACGGCGCGCTTGGTGGCGTCCCGCAGACCTTGTGGGTCGGCGCCCGCGCCGCCGGAGGTCAGGCTCATGTTGATGACGGCGGGCTTCTTCGCGTTCTTCACCACCCAGTCCAGGCCCGCGATGGTGTCGCTGTCGGGGCCGTTGCCCGAGCAGTCAAGGACCCGCACGGCGACCAGGTTCGCCTTCTTGGCGACGCCGTACTCCTTGCCCCCGACAGTGCCCGCCACATGGGTGCCGTGCCCACTGCAGTCGGCGGCGTCGCTGTCGTCGTCGATGAAGTCGTAGCCGGAGGAGGCCCGGCCCTCGAAGGTCCGGTGCGAGAAGCGGGTGCCGGTGTCGATGACATAGGCCGTGACTCCGCTGCCGGTGCCTGGGTAGGTGTACGTCTTGTCCTGGGCACCGTCCACCGCGTCCAGACCCCAGGACGGCGGACTGGGCTGGGTCCCGCCCTCGGCGGCGTGCACCATGAGCGACTGCTGCACGTACTCCACCGCAGGGTCGGCGGCGAGCCGGGCCGCCTGCCGCTCGGACATCTTCGCGGCGAATCCGCGCAGCACGGCGCTGTAGACATGCTCGCCCGTGCCGCCGTATCGGTCGAGCAACTCACGTGCCTGGCCCGCGACTTGGTCTTCGGCGGCGAGAGCGGGGGAGGTGCTTCCCTTGAGGGAGACGATGTACTCGCCCTCGATGGCACCGGGGGCACCCGCGTTGATCACGGCGCCCTCGCTCGCCTCGGCCGGACCGCCGCTCGCCGTCACCAACGCCGCGGTGGCGGCGAGGGCGGTGAGAGAGGCGGACAGCAGGCGACGGGTGTGGTGACGGTTGTTCATCGGCGGCCTTCCGTCGGATGGCGACGCCACGGTGGCATCGCCGCGGTGGTGGCGTTCTCGGGGTCGGTTCGTCCAGGTGGGCGAACCAGGGGAAAAGGGAGGGAAGTTGAGGGCGGCTCGGACACCGTGGGAGAGGGTGCGGGCGGGAGGGAGCCGGGTCGCCCGCCCGCACCTGTCCGGGTTCAGCCGCTGAAGCAGAAGGCGCGTCCGCTGAAGTCCCAGCACTGGATCTGCTTGCTGGTGGTGGCGGTGTTGCCGCCCTTGTCGGTTACCGACAATTCGGCCGTGTAGTTCTTCTGGCCTGCCGGGTAGGAGTGGGCGCTCTTCACACCCGTGCCGGTCTTTCCGTCGCCGAACTTCCAGGCGTACGAGGCGATGTCGTTGTCCGTGTCGCGGGACTGCGAGGCGTCGAAGTCACAGGCCTCGTACCAGCACGAGACCGAGAACGCGGGCGTCGGCGGCTCGCCCGACGGCTCCTCGACACCGGCGTGGACGGTGTGGGTGACCGTGCCCTTCTTCCCGGCGTCATCGGTGACAGTCAGGGTCACCTCGTAGGAACCGGCCTTCTGGTACGTGTGCGAGGGAGTGGCGCCCTTGCCTTCGGTGCTGTCGCCGAAGTTCCAGGCGTAGGAGGCGATCTGGCCGTCGCCGTCCTTGGAGGCGGTGGCGTCGAAGCTGCAACTCGGCTCGGTGGTCGAGCAGTTCGGGGTGAAGGCGGCGGTCGGGGCACCGCTGTCGGGCAGTTGGGTCTTGACCCAGTCACCCATCTCGTTGGTCAGCCGTCCCCAGGCGCCGTAGCTGTTGCAGCCGGTGCGCACCCAGGAGGCCACCCCGATGACCACGCCGTCCACCACGAGCGGGCCGCCCGAGTCGCCCTGACAGATGCCGTCGTGGCCGTCGGCGTACCCGGCGCAGACCATGTAGGCACCGTTGAAGCTGCCGAAGGAACCGCAGGTGTTCTGCCCGTCGACCACGGGCAACGAGGCCTTCTTCACATGGGCGTTGGTGTTCTCGCCGTCGCTCACCCGGCCGTAGCCGATCGCGGTTCCGGTCTTGCCGGGCTGGGACAGCTCGCTGTCGGCCGAGGTGGCGAACTTCGCGTACTGGCCGTCCTTGACCGGGATGTCCTGCTTGGTCTGGACGACGGCCACGTCGTAACCGGTCTGCCAGCCGTTCGGGGACTGGTACTTGGGGTGCTGGGTGTACGACTCGACCTCGATCTTCGTGCCGCCCTCGGGCTTGGTCAGGTCGTCGGCGCCGTAGTAGAAGGACTTGGTGCCATCGCCGTCCTTGCAGTGCGCGGCGATCAGGATGGTGCGCGGCCCGATCACCGAACCGGTGCACGTCTGCCCGAGCGGGCGCGGCCCGCCCTCACGCAGCGCGGCGACGATGTACGGGTACTCGGCGACCGTGGTCTGCTCGCCGCCGATGATCTGCGCGTGCGGCCCCTCCGGCACCTGGAGCGTGTCCGTCGGATTGACCGCGTCGGTTTCGGGGCCGGGCGTAGCCGTCTGGGCCCCGGCCGTCGCCAGTGGCGCGCTCAGCAGCACCGTCGACGCCAGGACGGCGATCCCGCCGAGCCACTTGCCCGCCTTTCCCGCCCGGCGCACTCCTGTTTCACCGCGGTCGCTTCGCGCCGTTCCACCGGGTGCCGCGCCGCGTTCTCGTCCGTCACTTCGTCGTCTCATGGCCTGCCTTCCTCTTCCGGGTGAGGGCCTGGACGGCAGGCGCTTTCCGCCAGTTCGGGCCGGGACCCGAGAGGTGGGGTGGGGCGGCGGTGGGGTGGGGGCGCCTGGTGCCAGGGGAGTCGCTCGGACGTTAGAAGGGCCACGGGGGCCGAACAATCCGCGATGCGATCCGTAGTGCTACTCAAGATTTGCGGTGGCGCGTGCGGGGATTCCTCGAGTGGGCCACTACGGGCGGTCCGGCGCCGAGGGACGAGTTCCGGCCAGGGCGCGCTCCTCGGGCGGTGGTGCCGCTGCGCGATGTCTTGCCCGTGACCGCACCTCCAAGTACGTTCACACGTCAATCGCCACAAGGGCGTGGTGACATCGTGCCGCGGGCGGGATCAGGCGTTCCGTACGGCTGGGAGCCACAGATGACCACTTCCCTCCTCCGCCGCTCGGGAGCCCCGGTTCTGGTGGGCCGCGAAACGGAACTGCGCAGACTCGTCGAGGCCATGGGCCGGACCCCTTCGGTCACCTTCGTCGAAGGTGAGGCGGGGATCGGCAAGACCCGGCTGATCCACGAGGCGCTGGACCAGCCCGAGGTGCGGGGCCGCCGCATTCTGACCGGAGTCTGCCTTCCGCTGCGCGAACCCTTCCCGTACGGGCCGGTCTTCGACCTGCTGCGCCGTGTGGAGGGGCGCGTACCCCAGGGCCTCAACCCGGTGTGCGGGGCGCTGCGCCCCTATCTGCCCGAGCTCGCCGGTGCCCTGCCGCCCGCCCCCGAGCCCCTGACCGACCACCGCGCCGACCGGCACCGGCTGTTCCGCGCGGTGCGCACGCTGCTCGGCTCTCTCGGCGACGCCGTGGTGGTCGTCGAGGACCTGCACTGGGCGGACGACGGGACCCGGGACCTGGTCCGCTTCCTGGCCGACGATCCACCGGCGGGCACGGCCGCGGTCCTCAGCTACCGCCGCGAGGACCTGCCCGGCGGCGGCCTCCCGCTCGGCCGCGCCTACCGCAACGCCCCAGGTACCACCGCCCTGTTGCTGCCGCTGCGGCCCCTGGACGTGTCCGCCGTACGCACCCTGACCGCCGCCATCACCGGCGACCGGCAGGTCCCGGTCGCACTCGCCACCGAACTGCACGCCCGCACCGCCGGGATCCCCTTCGTCGTCGAGGAGATGGTGCGCGCGCTCGACGGTGCCGGCACCAGGACCGCCGACGGCAGCGCACCCGAGACACTCGACGCGCTGGAGGTGCCCGCCCTGCTCCGGGACGCCATGGCCGACCGGATGACCGGGCTGAGCCCGCACGCCGTGGCCGTGGTCCACGCCGCGGCGGTGCTGCGCATCCCGGCGGGCCAGGAACTCCTCGTCCAGGCCGTCGGCGGCGACCCGTCCGAGGCGGAGCGCGGAATCCTGGAGGCACTGCGCGCGGGTGTGCTCTACGACTGCGGCGACGACCGCTACGGCTTCCGGCACACCCTCGCCCAGCAGGCCGTCTACAGCGCACTGCCCGGCGTGGACCGCCGCCGTCTGCACCGCGGCGTCATCGCGGCCCTGTCCGCCGCCGACCGGCCGCCCACCGTCCAACTCGCCTACCACGCGCAGCAGTCCGGCGACGCCGACGCCTGGCTGCGCTACGGCGGCGCGGCAGCCAGACAGGCGGGCGAGATGGGCGACACCGCCACCGCGGTGGAACTCCTGGAGGCCCTGCTCTCCGACCCGCGGCTGCCCACGCACGACCGCGCGGCCCTGGCCACCGAACTCAGCCGCGTCGCCGTGATCGGGCTCGCCCACCGCCGCGCCGTCGCCCTGCTCCGGCGGGTCATCCGGGACGGCGGGCTGCCGGACGCGGTACGCGGCGAGATCCGGCTCAACCTCGGTCTGCTGCTGAGCAATCAGGCGGGCGCCCACGACGAGGGCCGGGCGGTCACCACCACCGCGGTCGGCGAGCTCCAGGCCCGCCCGGCGCTCGCGGCGCGCGCCATGTCCGTCCTCGCCATGCCCAACTGGGGCGAGGACCCCTACGCGGTCCACCACGACTGGATCCAGCGCGCCGAGCGGCTGGTCGCCGACGAACAGGACCTCGCCCTGCGGCTCGCGGTACGCGGCAACCACCTGGCCCTGCGCATGTCCAGGGGCGAGCCCTCGGCCCGCACCGAGGCCGAGACCGTGCTCGCCACCGGCCGGTCGACACCCGAGCGGCTCCAGATCGCCCGGCTCTGCGGCAACCTCGCCGAAGCGGCCACCTGGCTCGGCCACTTCGAGGAGGCCGAACAGTTCCGGGTACGCGGCCAGCGGCTCGCCGAGGAGTGCGGGGCGCCCTTCCTGCAGGGCGTCATCGACGGCACCGCCCTGCGGCTCCAGTGCCACACGGGCCACTGGACGGGTCTGGCCGACCGGGCCCGGGAGGTCCTGGACATGGTCGAGGACGTCTCCGGGATCGCGGCGGACGCCCACCTCGTCCTCGGCCTGCTCGCCGTCGCCCGAGGCGAGTGGGAGGAAGCCGCGACCGAACTGGGCGCCGCCGCGCTCGACGACCCCGCCAACGCCCCGGCCCCGATACTGGCCGCCGCCTCCGGCGCGCTCGTACGGGTGCACACCGCGCGCGGCGAGACCGACGCCGCCTGCGCCGAGTCCGAGCGCGCCCTGGACCGGCTGCGCCGCAAGGACATCTGGGTCTGGGGCGCGGCCCTGGTACCCGCGGCGGTGGCGGCCTACGTACGGGACGGCCAGGACGCGCGGGCCGCCGCCGTACTCGCCGAGTTCACCGACGGCATCGCGCAGGCGGACGCTCCCCAGGCCGCGGCCGCACAGCGGGCGGCACGCGGCACCGTGGAGGCCGCGGCCGGACGGCACGAGGAGGCGGCCCTCTCGTTCGAGGGGGCCCGGAGCCGCTACGCCGCACTGCCCCACCCCTACGCCGCGGCCCGCGCCCACGAGGCCCGGCTGAGATCCCTCATCGCCGCGGGCGACACGGACGCCGCCGCCGAACTCGCCCCGCTCGCCGAGCAGTTCACCGCACTCGGGGCCACCAGGGACGCCGCGCGCTGCCGACGTGTACTGCGTGGCAACGGTGTCATGACACCGTCCCGCCGCGGCCGACGCGGATACGGCAGCCAACTCTCCCCGCGTGAAACGGAAGTGGCCCGCCTCGTCGCCCTCGGCCGCACCAACCGCGAGATCGCCGCCGTCCTGTTCCTGTCGCCCCGCACCGTCGAGCAGCACGTGGCCAAGGTCCTGCGCAAACTCGGCGCCTCCTCCCGCGAGCAGATCGCCGGACGGGAGGATCTCTCCGGACCTCCGCAGGACGCCTGACACGTGTTGCCCGACGCCCTCGCCGCGACGGCTGAACGGCCTTGGCGAAGACCGGAGTTCACAGCCCGGCACTGTGAACGACCGAAGGCCAGGCACCTGTTGGGTACCTGGCCTTTCGTTGTCCGCCCGCGGATCTACGGGGTACGTACCGAGGTCGTACGGCGACGTCAGCCGAGCGGGTTGACGGTGTCGCGCAGGGCGGCCAGCGCGGGCGCGTACATGCGGGCCTTGATGGTGCCGATGGTGTCGCCCACCCTGTTCACCTGGGCCTGGGCGAGCTCGATGGCCGTCGAGCGGACGGCGTCCTCGGCGACGGCCTGGTCGACGATGCCGGCGGCAGCGGCGTCCTCGCCACCGAAGCGGCGGGCGACGACCATGGCCTCGTGAGCGGTCTGCGGGCTCAGTCGGCCCTGGATCAGGGCGGACATCCCGGGCGTGAAGGGGATGTTGATGTCCGCCTCGGGCAGGCACCAGTAGCCGCGGTCGGCACGCATGACGCGGAAGTCGTGGGCCAGGGAGAACATCGCACCGGCGGCGAAGGCGTGGCCCTGGAGCGCGGCCACGGTGATCACCGGAAGCGACAGCGTCCGAGCCAGCAGCTGGTGGACGGAGACCACGTACTCGTGGTGCTGGTCGGCGTTGGCGAACAGCCAGTCCAGGTCGAGGCCGTTGGAGAAGAACTTGCCGGTCGCGGCGGTGACCAGGGCGCGGGGGCCCTCCGCCTTCTCCACCTCGTCCAGGGCTGCGTCGACCGCGGCGATCCAGTCGGGGTGGAAGCGGTTCTCGGTGTCCCCGATGTCCAGGACGAAGACGTTGTCGTGGCGCTCGAGCGTGGGCATATCGGCTCCCTGAAGGTGGGTGTGGGCGGGGTGAGTTGGGACTGGGTGGGTCGGCATGGGGGCTGGTCCGGTCACTGTCGAAGGGCGGTGTCCGGCGGGCTCCGCAGTGCGTGGATCAGCAGGTCGTGGATCTCGGCGGCGGCCGACTCCAGTGCGGCGGGGCTCTGTTCGGCGCGGCACATGACCACCGCGCCCTCGACCGAGGCGATGATGAAGGAGGCCAGCCGCCTGCCTCGTTCTTCGGGCAGGCCGTGCCGGGTGAGCATGACCGCCAGTGCCTCCTGCCAGCGGGCGAACACCACGCCCGCCGAGCGGCTCAGGTGCGGGGCCTCGTCGTTGGTCTCCACGGCCACGGCGACGATCGGGCACCCGGCCCGGAAATCGCTCGCCACGAGCTGCTCGCGCCAGAGCGCGAAGAACGTGTCGACCGCCCCCACCGGATCGTCGGCCTGTGCGGCGGCGTCGATCAGCCCGGCGATCAGGTCACCGGCGAACGCCACCGCCTCGTCGATCAACTGGGCGCGCCCACCGGGGAAATGGTGGTAGACCGAGCCCCGCGGGGCGCCGCTGTGCGCCAGTACCCGGTCGATGCTCGTCCCGGTGGCGCCGTACTCCCGCAGCAGCGCCGCGGCGCTGAGGACCATCCGCTCACGGCTGTCGCTCTTGCGCGGGCTCATGGGGCCACCGGCCCGCCGGTGGTGCGGTGTGCGGACACAGGGCCGCCGATCGCGCGCCGGTGCATGCCGAACACCGCCCTTCCTCGGCTCCGGGACGAGACGTCCTCAGCGGGTACTGGGGTACTGGTGAGTAACTTATGGCGCTCCGCATAGAACCTGCAAGGGGGTGCGGGTCGGTGTTCCTCACACGGCACGGGAGGTGGCGACGGGTGGCACTGCCTGCCGTTGCCGTCGTGGCACCCGTGGCATGGCCGAAGGCCGACACCTGGTGGGGTGTCGGCCTTCGGTGTGTGGCTGTGTCGCTTGGTGCCGTGCCGTGCCGTGCCGTGCCGTGCCGTGCCGTGTGGCTGTGGTGGCGTGGTGTCGGTGTGCCTTAGTAGGCGCTGTCGACGTTGTCCATGGAGCCGTATTTGTCGGCGGCGTAGTTGGCGGCGGCGGTGATGTTGGCGACGGGGTCGTAGATGTTCTTGGGGGTGCCTTCGACGTGGTAGGCCTCGAAGGTCGGGGGGATGACCTGGAGGAGTCCCTTGGAGGGGATTCCGTTCTGGGCGTTGATGTCCCAGTCGTTGATGGCCTTGGGGTTGCCGGAGGATTCGCGGAGGATGTTGCGGTGGAGGCCTTCGTAGGAGCCGGGTATTCCCTTTTCCTTCATGATGGCGAGGGATTCGCGGATCCAGCCGTCGAGGTTGTTGGCGTAGGTGCGGTGGGTGGAGCGGTTGGCGGCCTGCTTCTTGCCTCGTTCGGCCTTGGCCTTGGCGGCGGCCTTCTTGGCCTTCTCAGCCTTCTCGGCCTTTTCCTTCTTGGCGGCGGCGGCCTTCTTCTGTGCGGCGTCCTTCTTGGCGTCGTCGGTCTTGACGCCGAGCTTTTCGGCGACGCTGTTGATCTTCTGGTCGTCGGTGGCGTGGGGGCCGGTGGTGCTGGTGTGGGTGTCGACGGTCTTGGTGGTGGCGACCTTGGTGCTGGCGGCGGGGGCGGCGTCGGTGGTGGTGTTGCCGCCGGTGGTGGTGAGGCCGAGGGTGAGGGCTGCGGCGCCGAGGGTGGCGAGGCCGGTCATGGTGTACTTCTGGGCCGTGGAGAGGTCCCGGGCGTAGGCGGTGGTGGCCGTGGTGGCCTGGCGTGCCTTGTCCTGGGTGTAGGTGGTGGCCTTGGTGAAGTGCTTTCCGAGACCGTGAATCGTCGTGTTCTTGGGCATGGGGGTGACCTCTTCTGTGGTGCGGAGGAGGTCGCTCTCAGTCCGGGGGACGGTTCCGGCGTAAACGGCCTGGGGTGTTTTCCCAGTGGCGCCGAGCGACGTGAACCAGTTTTAGGGGCGGGTTTTGTGGTTGGCAAAGGTGTGAGCTACGAAGGTGTTTAGTGGGGACTGGGGTGGTCGAAAGTCCCGGGACTGTCCTGGGTGCTCGGTGGTTTTGGGGGGTGTGGCCACTAGGTGGGTTCGTACGTGACGTGGGTTATATGTCGGGGCTCACATTCGGGCCCTTGACCCCTCACTTTCCGTTCCCCGAATTTCGCACGCAGTGAAGAAAATCCGGGGCCGTGGGAGAAACGAAGAGGGAGGGCCGCCGAGGCGTGCGCTCGCTGGGCGGGGGATAAGCGCTCGCGAGGCCGAGAGGGCTTCTGGAACGCTCGGCCCATGACCGGTATCCGTTCGTTCGAAGAGCTCGTTGCCGAGGGCGAGGCCGCCCCCACCGAAGGCTGGGACTTCTCCTGGTTCGAGGGCCGGGCGACCGAGGAGCGGCCCTCATGGGGCTATCAGCGGTCCATGGGGGCGCGGATGGCCGGGGCGCACGCCGCGCTGGACATCCAGACCGGTGGCGGCGAGGTGCTTGCCGGGGTGCCCGAACGGCCGCCGCTGTGTGTGGCGACGGAGTCGTGGCCCCCCAATGTCGCCAAGGCCACGGCGCTGCTGCATCCCCTGGGCACCGTGGTGGTCGCCGCCCCGGACGAGCCGCCGCTGCCCTTCGCGGACGGCGCCTTCGACCTGGTGGTCAGCAGGCACCCCGTCACGCCGTACTTCGCCGAGATCGCCCGTGTCCTACGGCCCGGTGGTACCTACTTCGCTCAGCATGTCGGCCCGGCGAGTGCCTTCGAACTCGTGGAGTACTTCCTCGGTCCGCAGCCGGAGGAGGCACGAAACGGCCGCGACCCCGGCCGGGAGCGGGCACTGGCCGAGGCCGCGGGGCTGGAGATCGTCGATCTGCGCACGGAGCGGCTGCGGATGGAGTTCCACGGCATCGGGGCGGTCGTGCACTTCCTGCGCAAGGTGATCTGGATGGTGCCGGGCTTCACGGTGGCCGCCCACCGGCCCCGCCTCCGGGAACTCCACGAGGAGATCCTCGCCCGCGGCCCCTTTGTGGCCCACAGCACACGCACCCTGTTCGAGGCGAGGAAGCCCACCGCGTGAGCCGGTCCGGTCAGTCCCGCCCCCGCCCCGTCCAGAGGGCGCGCGCGGCGCTCACCCCGAGCCCAGGCCGTACACGCGGGTCGCGGTCGCCCCGAACACCGCGTCCCGCTCGGTGGAGCTGAGGCCGGCGGTGAGTTCGCGGGCGGAGGCCAGGACCTCCCCGTAGGACGCGGCAAGAGTGCACACCGGCCAGTCGGAGCCGAACATCAGACGGTCGGGGCCGAATTCGGTGAGGGCGGTTTCCACGTACGGGCGCAGGTCCGCCGTGGTCCAGGACGTCCAGTCGGCCTCGGTCACCAGGCCGGAGAGCTTGGCCGTGGTGTTCGGCAGGCTCGCGAGGCGGCAGAGGTCCGCGGCCCAGGGGGCGTGGGTTCCCGCGGCTACCGGGGGTTTGCCCAAGTGGTCGAGGACGAAGAGCAGTTCGGGTACGGCGAGTGCCGCGTCGACGGCGGCGGGCAGCTGGCGCGGAAGGATCACCAGGTCGTGGACGAGTCCGGCGGCGGCCACCGCGCGCAGCCCGCGCAGTACGTCGGGGCGCAGCAGCCAGCGCGGGTCGGGCTCGCCCTGCACCTGGTGGCGAATGCCTACCAGGCGGTCACCGCCGGGGAGTTCGCGCAGAGCGGCGAGGCGGTCCTCGATCGCGGGGTCGGTGAGGTCGGTCCAGCCGACCACACCGGCCACCGGGGCGGCGCCCGCCGGAGGGTGGGCGGCGAGGTGGAGGAGTTCCGGGGTCTCGGCGGCCACGGTCACGGTCTGGACGACGACCGTGGCCTCGACCTCGGCCCCGGCGGCGGTGGTGTCGGCCGCCAGGTCGCGGAGGGTGAAGTCCCGTCGCAGCGGGGCCAGTTCGGCTCCGGTGATCCAGCCCTGGTCCCGGACGCCGAGGTCCCAGACGTGGTGGTGTGCGTCGATGAGGGGCACTTGCGTCACAGCTCCCAGACCTGCGGCAGGCCCGCCGAGGATCCCTCGGCGGAGTAGTCGTGCACGACGTCGAGCAGCTCGGCCATCCGCGCCTGCCAGGCGACGTTGACCGGCAGCCCCTCCAGTTCGGCGAGCAGCCGTGCGTAGTCCTCGCAGTCGATCACGTGGAACAGGTCGGTGCCGCTGCGCCAGATGGTCCAGGAGCGGGCCCCGGCGGCCCGGATGGCCTCGGTGAGTTCCGCGGGCACCTCCCGGTGGGCCTGTTCGTACTCGGCGACGCGGTCCGCTCTGACCTTGGTGTGCAGTGCCACTCTCATGTCGCGCCGTCCTCTCCGGTGATGACGACCACGTCCAGGTGCCGGGGCCCGTGGACGCCCTCGATGCGGTTCAGTTCGATGTCGCTCGTGGCCGAGGGCCCCGAGACGAAGGTGAGCGGCCGGTACGGGTCGAGCAGCCGCAGTGCCTGCGGCACGTCACCGGCGATCCGCGCGGCCTCGACCACGCACAGATGGTGGTCGGGCAGCAGCGTCAGGACACGGCGGCCCTGGCCCGGGCCGCCGTCCAGCACCAGGGTGCCGGTCTCGGCGATGGCTGTCGCGGCGGTACTGAG
Organism: Streptomyces sp. NA04227; assembly: GCF_013364195.1. Classification (NCBI taxonomy): domain Bacteria; kingdom Bacillati; phylum Actinomycetota; class Actinomycetes; order Kitasatosporales; family Streptomycetaceae; genus Streptomyces; species Streptomyces sp. NA04227. Next base: position 7,149,855 of record NZ_CP054918.1, read on the forward strand.
CACCGCGTCGGCGCCGTCCAACTCCGCGACGGAGAGCGGGGGTTGGTCGCGCAGCCAGGTCAACTCACCTGTCGGGAGCCACTCCTGGGGAAAGCCCTCCGGCAACACGACGCGGTGCGCCCCGCGTTCGGAGAGCAGGCGGCCGACCACGTGGGGTGCCTCCGCCGCCGTACAGGTCTCGATCCGGGCCCGGTAGTCCGCCACCCGCTCGGCGAACAGGGCGACGAGATCGCCCCGGGCATGGCTGTCCCGGTAGGCGCGCGGCACCTCGACGTCCTCGGGACGTTCGTCGCCCGGCACCTCGGCCAGGGCACCGCGCACCCGGCGCAGAATCGTCTCGCGCGAGCTCATCGCTCCTCCTCGTCCGTGCCGCCTTCGGTCCGCTCCCACCAGGCGCGGAAGGACTCCCTGGGCGGCACCGGGGCGTCGCGGGCGTCCGACCAGCCGGACAGCGGGCCGGGCAGCCTGCTCACCGTGTCGCCGAGGAACCGTCCGCCCAGGCCCGCCGCCTTCTGTGCCGCCGCCAGCCGCCCGGGCGTGGCGAACACGGCCGCCGCGGCCTTCATCACCAGGGCCTCGGCCGAGGGCACCTTGCGCCGGGCCCGTCGCGACTCCACCGCCTGCGCACGCAGGTGCGTGAGCACCTCGGGGATATCGATCTTCACCGGGCAGGCGTCGTAGCAGGCGCCGCAGAGCGTCGAGGCGAACGGCAGTGAGGCGGCGTTCTCCACGCCGACGAGCTGCGGGGTCAGTACGGCACCGATCGGTCCCGGGTAGACCGAGCCGTACGCGTGCCCGCCGGTGCGCTCGTACACCGGGCAGACGTTCAGGCAGGCCGAGCAGCGGATGCAGGCCAGGGCCTGGCGGCCGGTCGCGTCGGCGAGGGTGGCGGTGCGGCCGTTGTCAAGCAGCACCAGATGGAACGTGCTCGGCCCGTCGCCCTCGGTGGTGCCCGTCCACAGCGAGGTGTAGGGGTTCATCCGCTCGCCGGTGGAGGAGCGCGGCAGCAGCTGGAGGAAGATCTCCAGGTCGGAGAAGGCGGGGACGACCTTCTCGATGCCCATCACGGTGATCAGGGTCTCGGGCAGGGTCAGGCACATCCGGCCGTTGCCCTCGGACTCCACCACCGCGACCGTGCCGGTGTCCGCCGACGCGAAGTTCGCCCCGGACACGGCCACCTTGGCGCGCAGGAACTTCTCCCGCAGGTGCAGCCGGGCCGCCTCGGCGAGGGCCGCCGGGTCGTCGGTGAGGTCCTCGGGCGCAGGGCGTCCGTAACGGCCCATGGCAGCGGTGAAGATCTCCCGGATCTCGGCGCGGTTGCGGTGGATGGCCGGGACCAGGATGTGCGAGGGCCGGTCGTCGGCGAGCTGCACGATCAGCTCGGCCAGGTCGGTCTCGTAGGCGTCGATGCCCGCCTCGGCGAGGGCCTCGTTGAGGCCGATCTCCTGGGTGGCCATCGACTTGACCTTGACCACCTCGCGCTCGCCGGTCTCGCGCACCAGGCGGGTGACGATCCGGTTGGCCTCCTCGGCGTCGGCGGCCCAGTGCACCTGGCCGCCCGCGCGCACCACGGAGGCCTCCAACTGCTCCAGGTAGTGGTCGAGATGGCGCAGCGTGCGCCGCTTGACGGCCTCGCCCGCGGTCCGCAGCTCCTCCCAGTCGTCGAGCTCGCCGGTGACGGCGAGGCGGCGCTCGCGGATCGTGCCGGTGGCACGGCGCAGATTGCTCCGCAACTGTTCGTCCCGGAGCAGCGGCTTCGCCGCCTCGGGGAACGAGGGCGAGCCGAGCCAGACCACGTTGGTCCGCTGATGGGCCCGTTGAGAGGTCACCGGTCCTCCTCGGTCGAGGCGAGGATCTCCGCGAGATGGACGCTGCGCACGCCGCTGCTCAGCCGCGTGAGTCCGCCGCCGATGTGCATCAGACACGAGTTGTCGGCGGCCGAAAGTACCTCGGCGCCGGTCTCGCGTACACAGGTCATCTTGTCGGCGAGCATCGCCGTGGACGTGGCGGCGTTCTTCAGGGCGAAGGTGCCGCCGAACCCGCAGCAGGACTCCGCCTCGGGCAGCTCCACCAGGTCGATGCCGCGCACCTCGCGCAGCAGCCGCAACGGCCGGTCGCCGGAGCGCAGTCCGCGCAGCGAGTGGCAGGTGGGGTGGTAGGTGACACGGTGCGGGTAGTACGCGCCCACGTCGGTCACCTTCAGTTCGTCGACCAGGAACTCCGACAGCTCGTGCACGCGCGGCACCACCGCGTCGACGGCCTCGCGCAGCGCGTTGTCGCCGTACTGCCGTGCCACCACCGGGAATTCGTGCCGCACCATCCCGACACAGGACGGCGAGGGGGCGACCACGGCCTCGTAGCCGCCGAAGACCTCGGTGAAGCGCCGCAGCATCGGCACGATCTCGGGCCGGTAGCCGGTGTTGAAGTGCATCTGGCCGCAACAGGTCTGCGCCGGAGGGAAGTCGACCTCGTGGCCGAGCCGCCGCAGCAGCCGTACCACCGCCTTGCCGGTCTGCGGGTAGACCGTGTCGTTGAAACAGGTGAGGAACAACGCGATGCGCATCCGTTCAACTCCTCGTCGGTACCGGGACGCCGGGATCCAGTTGGCCACGCTCGCGCAGTTCCGCCCAGAGCGCCTCGGGTGTGTCCGCGTCCAGCATCGCCGCCGCGTCCTGGGCCTCGGCGGCGTCGCGGGCCCCGGTCAGCACGCTGACGACGGCCGGGTGGCCGAGCGGGAAGCGCAGCGCTGCGGCCCGCAGCGGTACCCCGTGCCGGGCGCAGGTGCGCTGCAACTCCTGTGCGCGCGCCAGGAGTTCGGCGGGCGCCTCGGTGTAGTCGAAGGTGGCGCCCGGGCGCGGGTCGGCGAGCAGGCCGGAGTTGTAGACCCCGCCGGCCACCACCGCGGTGCCCTTCTCCTCGGCCAGCGGCAGGAGTTCGGCAAGGCCGTCCTGGTCGAGCAGGGTGTACCGCCCGGCGAGCAGCACCACGTCGAGCGCGCACTCGAGGAGGAAACGGGCGGGCAGCGCGCTCTGGTTCATGCCGAGGCCGATGGCGCCGACCACCCCCTCGTCGCGCAGCCGCACCAGCTCCGGGTAGGCCTCGCCGAGCGCCTGATCGGCGTGGTCGTCCGGGTCGTGCAGATACGCGATGTCGATCCGGTCCAGGCCGAGCCGCCCGAGCGACTCCTCCACCGACCGCCGTACGCCCGCGGCGCTGAAGTCCCAGCGCCGCTCGTGCGTGGCCGGTACCGCGAAACCGTGTGCGAGGTCGTCGCCTTCGGCCCCGGGCCGGGGCTCCAGGATGCGGCCGACCTTGGTCGAGACAGTGAACGCGTCGCGCGGCTTGTCCCGCAGGGCCGCCCCGAGGCGACGCTCGGACAGGCCGAGTCCGTAGTGCGGCGCGGTGTCGAAGTAGCGGATCCCGGCCCGCCAGGCGGCGTCCACCGCACCGGCGGCCTGCTCCTCGCTCACCGGCCGGTACAGGTTCCCCAACGCCGCGGCGCCGAAGGACAGTTCGGTGACGTGTACGGCGGTGGTGCCGATCCTGGTGCTTCGCATGCTCACGAGTGTGCCCTCGGGCGCAGCCGCAGTCCGGCCATGCCGCCGTCCACCGCGAGTGCGGTGCCGGTCACCGAGCCCGCGGCCGGTCCCGCGAGATAGGCGATGGCGGCGGCGACCTCCTCGGCGCTGACCAGACGGCCGGTGGGCTGACGGCCGTTGAGCGCCGCGCGCTCGGCCGCCGGGTCGTCGGCGGCGTCCAGGAGGCGGCCCACCCACGGGGTGTCCACGGTCCCGGGGTTGACGCAGTTCACCCGGATTCCCTCGCGTATGTGGTCGGCCGCCATGGCGAGGGTCAGCGAGAGTACGGCGCCCTTGCTCGCCGAGTACAGGGCGCGCTGCGGCAGCCCTGCGGTGGCCGCGATGGAGCAGGTGTTGACGATGGCGGCCCGCTCCGAGCGCCGCAGCAGCGGCAGCGCGGCCCGGCTGGTGCGGACGATGCCGAGCACGTTCACGTCGAGCACCCGGTGCCACTGTTCGTCGGGGTTGTCCTCGATGGTGCCCGCGGCCCCGATGCCCGCGTTGTTCACCAGGATGTCGAGGCCGCCGAGAGCCTCCCCGGCCGCGGCGACGGCCCTGCGTACGGAGGAGTCGTCGCTCAGGTCGGCGGTGAAGCCGAGTTCGGCGTCCGCGGGGTCGACGTCGAGCACGGCGACGCGTGCCCCGCGCCCGGCGAGTGCCCGCACCGTGGCCCGGCCGATTCCGGAGCCGCCGCCGGTCACGAGGGCCCGCAGGCCCTGGAGTTCCGTCATGCCTGTGTCGGTCCTTTCGGGAGTGCGTCCGCGGTCCAGAACTCGCCGTCCGGGAAGCGGTAGGCCGTAATGGACTCCTCGTGCATCTGGGCCGAGAAGCCGGGCGCGAGCGGGGCGGTGTAGTGGCCCGCCTCGATCGTCACGGGTACGAGGAAGTGTTCGTGCAGATGGTCGACGAACTCGATCACCCGGTCCTCGGTGGTGCCGGACAGGGCGAGGTAGTCGAACATCGAGAGATGCTGGACCAGTTCGCACAGGCCGACCCCGCCCGCGTGCGGGCAGACCGGAACACCGAACCGGGCGGCGAGCAGCAGGATCGCCAGGTTCTCGTTCACGCCGCCGACCCGCGCCGAGTCGAGCTGGAGGACGTCGATCGCCCCGGCCTGGAGCAGCTGCTTGAACACGATGCGGTTCTGTACGTGCTCGCCGGTCGCCACCTTGATCGGGGCCACCGCGCGGCGCACGGTCGCGTGCCCGAGGACGTCGTCGGGGCTGGTGGGCTCCTCGATCCAGTACGGGTCGAACTCGCTGAGCGCCTTGGTCCACTCGATGGCCTCGGTCACGCTCCACCGCTGGTTCGCGTCCAGTGCCATCCGGATGTCCGGGCCGATGGTCTCCCGGGCGACCCGGCAGCGGCGGATGTCGTCCGAGAGGTCCGCGCCGACCTTGAGCTTGATCTGGGTGAAGCCGTCGGCCAGCGCCTCACGGGCCAGCCGGGCCAGCTTCTCGTCGCTGTAGCCGAGCCAGCCCGGCGAGGTGGTGTAGGCCGGATAGCCGCGCTCGCGCAGCAGCGCCTCTCGTTCGGCGCGGCCCTCGCGGCCCCTGCGCAGCAGCTCCAGTGCCTCGGCCTCGGTCAGCGCGTCCGTGAGATAGCGGAAGTCGACCTGGGAGACCAGCCATTCGGGCTCGGCGTCGGCGAGCAGCAGCCACAACGGCTTGCCCGCGCGCTTGGCCGCGAGGTCCCAGACCGCGTTGACCACGGCTCCTATGGCCATGTGCATCACGCCCTTCTCGGGGCCGAGCCAGCGCAGCTGACTGTCCCCGATCAGGTCGCGGTTGAGGGTGCCGGGGTCGGCGCAGAGCGCCTCGACGTCCCGGCCGACCACGTGCTCGCGCAGTGCGTTGATGGCGGCGACCTGGACGTCGTTGCCCCGGCCGATGGTGAACGTGAAGCCGTGCCCCTCCGGGCCGTCGGGGTCGTCGGTGCGCAGAACAACATAGGCCGCCGAGTAGTCGGGGTCCGGGTTCATGGCGTCCGAGCCGTCGAGCTCCCGCGAGGTGGGGAACCGGATGTCGTACGTGTCGAGTGCGGTGATCCGCGCGGTCACGGAGTTCTCCTGTGTTCTCTTCAGGCCGGGGTGAAGGTCTGCCGCTGACGGCCGAGGCCGTCGATGGCGAGTTCGACCCGGTCGCCGGGGCGCAGGTAGGGAGTGCCGGGCAGTCCGAGCGCGACCCCGGCGGGGGTGCCCGTGTTGATGACGTCTCCGGGGCGCAGCACCATGTACTGGCTGAGATACCAGAGCACGTGGTCGATTCCGAAGATCATGTTCCGGGTGTTGCCGTCCTGGCGCTGTTCGCCGTTGACCCACAGCCGCAGGCCGAGGGCGCCGGGGTCGTGGATCTCGTCCGGCGTCACCAGCCAGGGCCCGAGCGGGTTGAAGGTCTCGCACGACTTGCCGAGGTCCCACTGGCCGGAGAACTCCAGCTGGTACTCGCGTTCCGAGACGTCGTTGCTGATCGCGTAACCGGCGATCACCTCGCGCGCCGCGGCCGGGCTCGGGAGGTAGCGGGCGGTGCGTCCGACCACCACCGCGAGTTCCACCTCCCAGTCGGTCTTGACCGAGCCGCGCGGGATCAGGACGGTGTCCTCGGGGCCCACGACGGTGCCGGGGTCCTTCATGAAGACCACGGGAGAGGTCGGGATCGGCGCCCCGGTCTCCTCGGCGTGGTCCCGGTAGTTGAGGCCGATGCAGACGACCTTGCCGGGCCGGGCGACGGGTGCTCCGATCCGGGGCTGGCCCGGTTCCAGCTCCGGCAGCGAGTCCCCGGCCAGTGCGGCTCGTACGCGCTGGGGGCCGTCACCGGCGAGGAAGGCGCCGTCGATGTCGTCGGTGAGCGCGGACAGGTCGCGCAGACGGCCTCCGGGGTCCAGTACGGCCGGGCGCTCCCGGCCGGGCGGACCCACTCGAAGCAGTTTCATCCCGGCTCCTTAGACATCCGATGTTTCGTGGGAATGCCCGGACTCTATGGCTGTTCCCGCGAGCTGGCAAGGAGGAGGCACCGAGTTGTGTGCCTCGTACATCCCAAGTGGCCTGATGTGGTGGCTCGTTCTGTGACTCCAGGTGCCTGTGCTGTGGCTCTCTTGGGGGGTGGAGTGCCCTGGCAGGGTGGGTGCGCGGTGTTTGTCGAATCGTTCCCAGCGTCCCTATTGCCAGAACGGGCGAGGTGACCGTAACGTCCTCGACCAAGTGAGACATCCGATGACTCGGTTGAGCGGTCACGCTCCCGAGGGCGCGGATCCTCCGAGTCGCCTTCTACCTGTCACGCCACCCATCGAGAGGACCCAGGGACGATGAAGCCTCGCCACGCTCGCGCCCTCGCCGCGGTCACCGGAGCGATGCTCCTGGCCGCGGCCACCACCGCCTGTAACCGGGACGGGAACGACGGCGACAAGCCGTCCATCGGAATCGATCTCCCCCGCGCGGACTCGGATTTCTGGAACGCCTACGCCGAGTACATCAAGTCGGACATCAAGGCGGGTGACCTCAACACCCTGCCGATCAGCAACTCGCAGAACGACGTCACCAAGCTGATCAGCAACGTCCAGGTGATGGAGCAGACCGGCGCCAAGGCCGTCGTCATGGCCCCGCAGGACACCGGCGCGATCGCCAGCACCCTGGACCGCCTTGCCGGCAAGGACATCCCCGTGGTCAGCGTGGACACCCGCCCCGACAAGGGCGACGTCTACATGGTGGTGCGCGCCGACAACAAGGCGTACGGCACCAAGTCCTGCGAATACCTGGGCAAGCAGCTCGGCGGCAAGGGCAAGGTCGCCGAGTTCCAGGGCGACCTGACCTCCATCAACGGCCGGGAACGCTCCGAGGCGTTCGCCTCCTGCATGAAGAAGAAGTTCCCGAAGATCAAGGTCTACGAGCTGCCCACGAACTGGGACGGCGCGGTCGCCTCCAGCAAGCTGCAGACCCTGCTCTCCCAGCACCCCGACCTGAACGGCATCTACATGCAGGCGGGCGGCGTCTTCCTGCAGCCGACGCTCTCCCTGCTCCGCCAGAAGGGCCTGCTCGAGCCCCCGGGCGACAAGAAGCACATCACGATCATCTCCAACGACGGCATCCCGCAGGAGTTCGACGCCATCCGCAAGGGCGAGATCGACGCGACCATCTCCCAGCCCGCGGACCTCTACTCCAAGTACGCGCTCTTCTACGCCCAAGCCGCCGCCGACGGCAAGACGTTCAAGCCCGGGCCGACCGACCACGGCTCGAACATCATCAAGATCCCCAACGGCCTGGAGGACCAACTCCCCGCCCCGCTGGTCACCAAGGCGAACGTGGACGACAAGGAGCTGTGGGGCAACGCCATCGACAGCAAGAAGTGAGGGACGGCGCCCCCGCCGCCGTGGCAGGGGGCCCGCCGCTCATCCCCGCGCCGTAACCCCCGTAAGCGCACCCCGGACCCGTGACGGGCGCGCACCCCGCACACCCGACAGAAAGGACGCCCCGTCATGCCGGACACGACGACCGCCCCGGCGGCGCCCGTGGTCGAGGCGGCCGGAATCTCCAAGCGATTCGGCGCCACCGTCGCCCTGAGCGACGCGAAGATCACCATCGCGCCGGGCGAGTCCCACGCCCTGGTCGGCCGCAACGGAGCCGGGAAGTCGACCCTGGTCTCCATCCTCACCGGTCTGCAGCGACCGGACACCGGCACCCTGAGCTTCTCCGGCGCGCCCGCGCCCGCGCACGGCGACACCGACGCCTGGCGGTCCAAGGTCGCCTGCGTCTACCAGAAGTCCATGGTCGTCGGCGAGCTGACGGTGGCCGAGAACCTCTTCCTGCACCGGCAGAGCGCCCACTCCCTGCGCCCGATCCGCTGGCGCGAGCTGCGGGCGCGGGCGGCGAAACTCCTCGCCGAGTACAGCGTGGACGTCGACCCCGACCGCAAGGTCAAGGAACTCACCGTAGAGCAGCGGCAGTTCGTGGAGATCGCCCGGGCGCTGTCCTTCGGCGCGCGGTTCATCATCCTCGACGAGCCCACCGCACGCCTCGACGCCCGCGGCATCGAGCGCCTCTTCACCCGGCTCCGCGACCTCCAGCGGCAGGGCGTCGCCTTCCTGTTCATCTCGCACCACCTCCAGGAGGTGTACGAGCTGTGCACGCAGGTGACCGTCTACCGCGACGCACGGCACGTACTGACCGCGCCGGTGGCCGGGCTCGGGCACGACGCACTGGTCGAGGCGATGACGGGGGAGAGCGCCACCGCCCCCGCGCCGGGCCGCCCGGCGCAGCCGCTGCCCGCCGACGCCCCCGAGGTGCTGCGGGTGAGCCGACTGGGCCTGGACGAACACTTCTCGGACGTCTCGTTGTCGGTGCGCGCGGGCGAGGTCGTCGGCCTCGCGGGCGCGGCGGCGAGCGGTTGCGTACAGCTCGGCGAGACCGTCGCCGGACTGCACCGGCCGACCGAGGGCGCCGTCGAAGTGTCGGGGCGCCCGGTCAAGGGCGGTGACGTGCCCGCCTCCATCCGGGCCGGTGTCGGCTTCGTCCCCGAGGACCGGCATCTGCAAGGGCTGGTGCCCGACCGCAGTGTGGCCGAGAACGCCACCCTCGCCGTCAACGACCAGCTCGGCCCCTTCGGCCTGGTACTGCCCTCGCGCACCCGGGCCTTCGCGGGCCGCATGATCGCCGAGCTGGACGTCAAGACCCCGGACGCCGCCACCCCCGTCTCGGCACTCTCCGGCGGCAACCAGCAGAAGGTCGTGGTGGCCCGCGCGCTCGCCACCGACCCACGGGTACTGATCGCCGTACGCCCCACCAACGGGGTGGACGTCAAGTCCAAGGAGTTCCTGCTGCGCCGTATCCGGCAGGTGGCCGAGGAGGGGCGCTGCGCGGTGATCATCTCCGACGAACTGGACGACCTGCGCGGCTGCGACCGCGTGGTGACGATGTTCCACGGCCGGGTGGGGCCCGAGTTCCCCCGGGGCTGGAGCGATGACCAACTGGTCGCCGCCATGGAGGGCATGGGCGGACCGGACGAGCACACTCAGGAAGGAAAGGCACAGGATGTCCGTCACGACTGACCTCACCGCGCCCCAGCGCGACCCGGACGTCAAGGGGGACGGCGGGGGAAGGCCCCGGTTCAGCATCAAGCAGTACCGCGACCTGTCCCTGGTCCCGGTCCTGTTCGTGCTCGGCCTCATCGGCTTCATCGTCTCGCCGGCCTTTCTCACCTCCCGCAACCTGCTCGGTGTGGCCCAGCAGTCGACCGAGCTGAGCCTGCTGGTGCTCGCCACGGCGATGATCCTCATCGTCGGGCGGATGGACCTCTCACTGGAGTCCACCATCGGCCTCGCGCCGGTGGTCGCGGTCTGGCTGGTCCTGCCGGACACCGGCCGGTTCGCCGGTCTCGGCCTGCTGCCCACCTGGACCGCCGTACCGCTCTGTCTGCTCGTCGGCGCCCTGATCGGGGCCTTCAACGGCTTCCTGATCCTGAAGCTGCGACTCAACGGCTTCATCGTCACGCTCGGGGCTCTCGTCCTGCTGCGCGGACTCCAAGTGGCCCTGTCCAAGGGCAAGTCGATCACCGAGGTGCCCACCTCGTTCCAGTACCTCGGCAGCACCGAGTGGTTCGGCATGGCTGCCTCGATCTGGATCTGCCTGCTGCTGTTCGCCGTCGGCGGCTGTGCGCTCGCCTGGCTGCGGCACGGCCGTGCCCTCTACGCGATCGGCGGCAACGCCGAGGCGGCACGGGCGGCGGGCATCAAGGTCGACCGGCTCACCTGGGTCGTCCTGATCGCCGGCAGCATGCTGGCTGCCTTCGCGGGCGTCCTGTACACCGGCCACTACGGTTCGATCTCCGCGAGCCAGGGCGACGGCTGGATCTTCCAGGTCTTCGCGGCCACCGTGATCGGCGGCGTGAGTCTGGCCGGTGGCCGCGGCACGATCTTCGGCGCGCTGACCGGTGTGCTCACCCTCCAACTCGTGGTCAACGTCATGACCTTGGCGGGAGTGCCGCCGCTGTGGAACCAGTTCCTCAACGGCGCCATCATCATCGTGGCCCTGATCATCTCCCGCTTCGCCGCGGGCGAGAAGCAGGAATAGGCGCACGGGAGCAGTACGCCGGGGCCCGGCCGCACACCCGCGGCCGGGCCGCCGTCGTCGTATCACTCCGACCGTCCCAGGCGTACCGCCCCGCCCCCTCGCATCGCGTTCGGCGGGTGGCGGACGCCTGACTATGCTGAGCGGACTCAGCTCCAAGGAGGCAAGGGTGCCGGTCACCGACGAGGCGATCGAGAAGATCAAGGGAATGATCGTCAGCGGTGAGCTGCGTCCCGGTATGCGGCTCCCCAAGGAAGCCGATCTCGCCGAGCGGCTCGGTCTGTCCCGCAACTCGCTGCGCGAGGCCGTCAAGGCGCTCTCGCTGATTCGCGTACTGGACGTCCGCCAAGGCGACGGTACGTATGTGACGAGCCTGGAGCCGAGGCTGCTGCTCGACGCGCTCGGCTTCGTCGTGGACTTCCACCAGGACGACACCGTCCTGGAGTTCCTCGAAGTGCGCCGGATACTGGAGCCGCAGGCCGCCGCCATGGCCGCCCGGGTGATGTCCGACGAGCAGATCGGCGAGCTGCGGGAGATCCTGGACAGCCTTCCGGCGCAGGCGAGCCTCGACGAACTCATCGCCAACGACCTGGAGTTCCACCGCAAGATGGCGTTCGGGTCCGGCAATACGGTGCTCTGCTCGCTGCTCGACGGACTCAACGGCCCCACCACCCGGGCCCGGGTCTGGCGCGGCCTCACCGAGGAGGGCGCGGTCGCCCGTACCGTCGAACAGCACCGCGCCATCTGCGACGCCATCGCCGCGCGCCGCCCCGACCTCGCACAGGCCTGGGCGACCGTGCACATCGCCGGGGTCGAGCAGTGGCTGCGCGACATGCTCGGCTCGGCGGACTCGGCGCTGCCGCCGGAGGGCTGAGGGCAATACGGCGCCCGGGGCGCCGCCTCCTACCGCGCGGCCCCGGACAACCTCACAGCGCGGTCCCGAAGTTCTGCGTCCACAGCGGCCCGCTCGGGGCCTGCCGCAGGCCGACGCCGATCTCCTTGAAGTCGCAGTTGAGGATGTTCGCGCGGTGGCCCGAGCTGTTCATCCAGCCCTCCATGACCTGGGCGGGGGTCTGCTGCCCTGCGGCGATGTTCTCGCCGTACGTGCTCCAGCGGTAACCGGCGGCCGTGATGCGGTCGCCCGGGTCGCCGCCGTCCGGGTCGGTGTGCGAGAAGAAGTCGCGGTCGGCCATGTCGTCCGAGTGCCCCTGGGCCGCGCTCTGGAGCTTCGGGTTGGCGGTGACCGGGCCGCAGCCGTTCTTGGCGCGCTCGTTGTTGACCAGCTGGGTGACCTGGGCGATCGCGGAGCCGCCTCCCGTGTCCGCCTTCGGTGTGGCCTTCTGCGGAGTCGCGGTCGTCCTGCTCGGAGTCGGCTTCGGCTTGGGCGAGGACGGCTTGGGCTTCGGCTTTTCGCTGCGCGAGGGCGAGGCGGAGGGGGACGGGCTGCGGCTGGGCGTCGGACTGGGTGCGGCCGAGGTGGACACCGGGGCCTTCACCGGTTCCGTTCGCGCCTCGTGGCTGTCGTCCTCGGAGTCGCGGTTGATCGAGTAGATCACGCCGCCGACGGCGAGCAGCAGGACGACCGTGGCGCCCGCCGTCACCGCGTGGGTGCCGCGCTTGCGGCGGTGCCGGCCCGCCCGGCCCAGCGCGCTTCCGGCGCCGTGGTCCGCGCCGCCGCCGGTGGCCGCGTGGTGACCGGTGCTCCCGGCTCCGCCACCGACGCCCGGATCCGGGAGGGGGCCGCCGGACAGCGGGTCGGATATCGCTCCGCCGTGGCCCGCGCCGCCGGGTATGCCGGTCGCGGCGGCCGCGGCCGAGCCGTGGAACATCTGCAGGTACGCGGCCAGCGCGGCGCTGAGCGGGACCAGGGCGAGGCCCACCAGAAGGCGTTCGGCCACCACGAGGCCCGCACCCTGCTCGGAGCAGAGCGGGCAGTCGCGTACATGCCGTGCGAGCCGCTTGCGCCACAGCGCGGACGGCTGCCCGTCCCAGGACTCGGTCACCTGCGCGAGCCCGGGGCACGGCGGATTCGTGGCCAGTGCCCGTATCACCGCGCGCGCCGTCTCCAGCTGCGCCTTCATCCGCTGTACGCGTACGGCGGTGTGCTGGGCGGACAGCCCCATGGCGGCCGCGACGTCGGCCCGGCTGAGCTGCCCGGAGACCTCCAGCCACCACAGCGAGAGCAGTGCGTTGTCGTCGGAGTCGAGCCACCGGGTCGCCTCGGCCGTCTCCCGGCGCTGCCCGGACAGACCGAGGCGCAGGATGGTCAGGTCGACGAAGTCCGCACCGGGGTCCGCGATCTCCTGCGCCTCGTTGAGGGGCCCGGTGTTCTGCTCGACGGGATGCGTCTGCCAGTACCGGCGCATCTCGTTCATGGCGATGGCGAGCAGCCAGGACCGGAAGCTGGCCGGGTCGCGCAGCGAGCCGAGGGCGCCGAGGGCGCGCAGCATCGTCTCCTGCACGACGTCGTCGACGTCGGCATGACCGTGCAGCGCACGGCCCACGACGTTGTACAGCAGGGGCAGATACGCGCTCACCAGCTCGTCCTGAGCCCGTACGTCCCCGGTCTGCGCAGCCCGCACCAGGGCAACGGGCTCGAATTCGTTGCTCATGGCCTCGTTCCACTCGCTCTCGTCGTCGACTTCGGTGGCCTACACCTAGGGAGACCGCCGGAGCGTACGCGCATAACAGAAAACCGTCTCCTCTCCGGAAGACGGTTGTCGGGGCGCTGCGGTGCCGGTACGGAGGGAGTGCGTGCGGCGGGCGGTGGCCCCGGGCCGTCAGGCTCCGTGACCTGCGGCAGCCGTTGCCTGCTCCGGTTCGCTGGGTGCTTCGGGTGCTTCGGGTGCCTCGGGGACCGTAGCCGTGGGTGTGGGTGTGGGTGTGGGTGCGGGGGAGTGGGTGGCCTGGATGTCGGGGGCGCTCAGCGGGACCGTCGGGTCGAGTTCCACACCGTGCCGCCGCAGGACACCTTCGAGCAGCGACCAGATGTATCCGATGAGCTGCTCCGCGATCTCCTCGCGCGGCATGCTCTTGTCGATCACCCACCACTCGGTGGTGTTCTGCACCATGCCGACGATGGCGTGGGCCATGGGCGCGGCCGCGGTGTCGTCGACACCGAAGGCGAAGAGGTACTCGTCGAAGGCGTGGGTCAGCGTCGCGGCGATGATCGTCTTACCGGCCTCGACGCCGCTGGCCTGCTCGGCGGGACCGGGCGGCTGGGTGCGCCGGATGAACCAGTACAGATTGGGCTGTTCCTCCATCAACGAGAGGTAGCCCTCGACCGCGCCCCGGATGCGGTCCACGGGAGAGGCGCTGTCGTCCAGCGCGGGCGCGAGCCGCGTCACCAGGAGGTGGGTGCCCCGGGCGTGGACGGCCTCCTGGAGTCCGGCCTTGTCCGCGAAGTGGCGGTACAGGACCGGCTTGGTGACACCGGCCTCCCGTGCCACCTGCTCGACCCGGAGCTCGGGACCGTGCTCGGCGAGGGCGCGCAGCGCGGCGTCGACGAACTCCTCACGGCGCGCCGCTTTGTGGCCTCGCCACCGCTCCCTGCGCCCGTCCGTACTCCGCCCGGACTGTCCGCTCTCCACTCCCACACACCTCACACTACAGGGGACGGAATGTAAGCGTTACTTGAGGTAATAGTAAAACCGGGCGCAACAGGACGAGCGGCACCCCAGGGATCACACTGAGGTGAGGGAAGGGGAAGGGCGACGGAGAGCGAGACAGCGAGATGGCGGGGGCCGAGAAAAGCGGGGGAATGGGCGAAGCAGAGCGCACGCAGTTGACCCAGCGGACGGCCGTGAGGCGGGTGACGCTCGTGGACGCGGAGAGCGACACGGACCTGGGCCCGGGCATGGACCTGGGCGGGGAAGATGCCCCCTTCGGACCCGACTGCCTGCTCTGGGACCTGGCCGGGGACATCCGCAACGTGCTCTCGCTCCAGGCGGCCTTCGTGCTCCAGGTCGCCCACCCGGGCGTCGGCGCCGGAGTCGACCAGCACTCCGTGTTCCGTACCGACCCGTGGGGCAGGGCGGCCCGGTCCCTGCACTCGGTCCAGTTGTGGGTGTACGGGGGTTCCCGCGCGGCCGAGGAGGGGCGCCGACTGCGTGCCCTGCACCGCACGGTCACCGGTACCGACGCCCGGGGCCGTCCGTACCGTGCGCTCGACCCCGCGCTCTACGCCTGGGTGCACGCCACCGCGTTCCCGGTCTTCCTCAGGTCCTGTGCCTACCTCGACCGGCCGCTGGACGAGGCAGGTACCCGCCGCCTCTACGCGGAACACCTGCGCCTCGGCCGTGTGCTCGGCCTCGATACGGCGGACATGCCACCGACACCCGAGGCGTACTGGGTCTACTTCGCCGAGGTCGTCCGGGAGGAGCTCGAACTCACCGTGGTGGCACAGGAGTTGCTGGACCCGGCCCGACCGGTGCCGCCGCCGGACGGGGCCCCGGCGGCGGTGCGGCTGCTGTGGCCGGTACTGTTCCCGCCGCTGTCGAGGCTGCGTGTCCTGTTCACCGTCGGCCTGCTGCCACCGGCCGCGCGCGAGGCGCTCGGGCTGCGCTGGACGGACGCCGACGAGCGAAGGCTGCGCCGCCGCGCCGCCCTGGTACGGCTGATCGTCCCGCACCTGCCCGAACGGCTCCGCTTCCTCCCCCTCGCCCGCCGGGCCCGCCGCGCGGCACGCACACCGGGGCCGGCGGGCGGCCGCCACCACAGCCCGCACGAGCGTCGGCACCGGGGCGAGTACGGCTGACCGGCACGGGGCTGCAGGGATGCTCGGCACCGAGCCCCGTACGGCTACTCTGCGCCGCATGACCCCGAGGCCCCAGCCGAAGAGCGCCGGTCCGGCGCCGCAGGTGCTGTCCGTCCGTGCGCTGAACCGGGCCACGCTCGCCCGCCAACTGCTCCTCGAACCGGCCCGGATGTCCGCCGAGGACGCCCTGGTCCACCTCGTCGGCCTCCAGGCGCAGAACGTGAAGCCGCCGTACTTCGCCCTGGCGGCGCGGCTCGCGGACTTCGCGCCCGAGGAGCTCTCGGAGTTGATGGACCGGCGCGCGGCCGTCCGCATCGTCACCATGCGCTCGACGATCCACACCCACACCGCGGACGACTGTCTGCGTCTGATGCCCTTCGTCCAGCCCGCCCGCGACCGTGAGATCACCCATTTCCGCAAGGGGTTGGCGGGAGTCGACCTCGCGGTCCTCGCCCGCCTGGCCCGCGAACTGGTGGAGGCGGAGCCCCGCACCATGGCCGAGCTGCGGGCGGCGCTCGCCCCCGAGTGGCCCGAGGCCGATCCGCAGGCGCTCGCGGTCGCCGCGCGCTGCACCCTGCCGCTCGTCCAGGTGACCCCGCGCGGACTGTGGGGACGCGGCGGTCAGGTCGCGCTCACCACGGCCGAGAGCTGGCTGGGCCGCGAGGCCGGAACGGCTCTCGACGCCCCCGCGACGGTCCGCCGCTACCTCGCCGCCTTCGGCCCCGCCTCCGTCAAGGACATGCAGACCTGGGCCGGACGCACCCGCCTCAAGGACGCCTTCGACGCACTGCGCCCGGACCTGCTGACCTTCCGCGACGAGAACGGCACCGAGCTCTTCGACCTCCCCGAAGCGCCCCGCCCCGACCCCGGCACCCCCGCACCGCCCCGCTTCCTGCCCGAGTACGACAACCTGCTCCTCTCGCACGCCGACCGCACCCGTGTGGTCCCGCCCGCCCACCGGGGCCGGACCTGGACCGGCAACCAGCCCCACCGCAGCCTGCTGCTCGACGGATTCCTCGCCGGTCTGTGGCACCTCGAAGAGACCGGCGGTTCCGCGCTCCTGACCGTGGAACTCTTCGCGGAGGCCACCCGGCGGGAACGCCGGGACATCGAGGCCGAGGGGCTGCGCACGCTCGACCGACTCGGCGGCGCCCGCGACCGGGAGATCCGCTTCGCTCCCGTGGCGCCCTGAACCCGCGCCGGGGCACCGACTCGCCCGTCCGCCCGGCCCGTGTTTGGGTAAACCGAGGGGGGATGTGCCGACGGACCCGACCAGGAGAACGGAAGTACGCCCGTGCCCGCTCCCCAGGAGAAGACCGCCCCGCCCGCGCGCTACGACGATCTGCGCGCCCTGTTCATCAACTGCACCCTCAAACGGTCGCCCGAGCGGAGCAACACCCAGGGCCTGGTCGACATCAGCCGCCGCATCATGGAGCGCAACTCCGTCCAGGTCGACGAGTTCCGCGCCGTCGACCACGACATCGCCGTCGGCGTACGCCCCGACATGACCGAGTACGGGGCCGCCAGCGACGAGTGGCCCGCCCTCTTCGAGCGGGTCGCCGCGGCGGACATCCTGATCCTGGCCGGACCGATCTGGCTCGGCGACAACAGCTCGGTCACCAAGCGCGTCGTCGAGCGCCTCTACGGGATCTCCGGCGTGCTCAACGACCGTGGCCAGTACGCGTATTACGGCAAGGTCGGCGGCTGCCTGATCACCGGCAACGAGGACGGCCTCAAGCACTGCGCGATGAACCTCCTCTACAGCCTCCAGCACATCGGCTACACGATCCCGCCGCAGGCCGACGCGGGCTGGATCGGCGAGGCGGGCCCCGGCCCCAACTACCTGGACGAGGGCTCGGGCGGCCCCGAGAACGACTTCACCAACCGCAACACCACCTTCATGACCTGGAACCTCCTCCATCTGGCCCGGCTCCTGAAGGACGCGGGCGGCATCCCCGCGTACGGCAACCAGCGCTCGGAATGGGACGCGGGCTGCCGCTTCGACTTCGACAACCCCGAACACCGCTGAGCGTGAGCCGTCGGCCCGGTCCGTAGTGATCTACGGCGTGCGTGAGGCTCGACGCGGTCCGTGCCCCTTGCCAGACTTGCCCCGTCCAGCGGGGCGGTACCGGTGGCGGGACACGGGTTGTGAGGAGAGCGCATGGAAGCGTTGGTGGACGGGCCGGGGACGTCGGCGGCGGGGCTCAGCTATGCGCACGGCACCGATGCCACCACCCTGATCGGGGACACGATCGGGGCGAACCTCGCCCGCACCGCGGCCGCCCACCCGGACCGCGAGGCACTTGTCGACGTGCCCTCGGGACGCCGCTGGACCTACGCCGAACTCGACGCCGCTGTCTCGGAGTTGGCGCGCGGTCTGCTCGCACGGGGCGTGGCCAAGGGGGAGCGGGTCGGCATCTGGGCGGTCAACTGTCCGGAGTGGGTGCTCGTCCAGTACGCGACGGCCCGCATCGGCGCCGTCATGGTCAACATCAACCCCGCCTACCGTGCCCACGAGTTGGAGTTCGTCCTCAACCAGGCCGGGATCCGCCTGCTCGTCGCCTCGACCGGGCACAAGACGAGCGACTACCGGGCCCTCGTCGAGCAAGTACGGGGCGCGTGCCCGCAGTTGCGCGAGACCGTCTTCCTCGGCGAGCCGAGCTGGACCGCGCTGACCGAAGCGGGTGCCACCGTCGAACCGGCCGAACTCGCCGCCCATGCGGCCGAGTTGAGCTGTGACGACCCGATCAACATCCAGTACACCTCGGGCACCACCGGCTTCCCCAAGGGCGCCACCCTCTCGCACCACAACATCCTCAACAACGGCTACTGGGTGGCCGAGACGCTCGGTTACACCGAGCGGGACCGGGTGTGCGTACCGGTGCCCTTCTACCACTGCTTCGGCATGGTGATGGGAAACCTGGCCGCCACCTCGCACGGCGCCTGCATCGTGATCCCCGCGCCCTCCTTCGAACCGGCGGCGACCCTCGCCGCGGTCGCCCAGGAGCGCTGCACCTCGCTCTACGGGGTGCCGACCATGTTCATCGCCGAACTGAACCTCCCCGACTTCGCCGCGTACGACCTCTCCTCGCTGCGCACCGGCATCATGGCCGGATCGCCCTGCCCGGTGGAGGTCATGAAGCGCGTCGTCGCCGAGATGAACATGGCCGAGGTGTCCATCTGTTACGGCATGACGGAGACCTCGCCCGTCTCCTGTCAGACCCGGCGCGACGACGACCTCGAACGCCGCACCGGCACGGTCGGCCGCGTTCTGCCGCACCTGGAGGTCAAGGTGGTCGACCCGGTCTCCGGGGTGACCCTGCCGCACGGCGAGGCCGGGGAACTGTGCACCCGTGGCTACAGCGTGATGCTCGGCTACTGGAACGAGCCGGAGAAGACGGCCGAGGCGATCGACGCGGGGCGCTGGATGCACACCGGCGACCTCGCGGTGATGCGCGAGGACGGCTACCTCCAGATCGTCGGCCGCATCAAGGACATGATCATCCGGGGCGGCGAGAACATCTACCCGAGGGAGATCGAGGAGTTCCTGCACGGGCACCCGAAGATCGCCGACGTACAGGTGGTGGGCGTACCGCACGAGAAGTACGGCGAGGAGGTCCTTGCCTGCGTCATCCTGCACGACGCCGAACAGCCCCTGGATCTGGACGAGTTGCGCGCGTACTGCCACGAACGCCTCGCCCACTACAAGATCCCGTCCCGGCTGCGGATCATGGACGACTTCCCGATGACGGTCAGCGGCAAGGTCCGCAAGGTGGAGCTGCGGGAGGGGTACGGGGCCTGAGGGTCGACCGCCGACCACTGGCCACTGGCCGGCCCGTCGCGTGCGGGCCGGGGGCCGGGCGCGCGTCCGTCCGTTACTGTCGCCCGCAGCGGCCGGGACCGTCCCGGCCCGGGAACGGACCGCGGGGGACACCGTGCGACTGAGCCTGGAGTTCACCACCGAGCCCTTCGACCTGGACGAGACGCCCGGCCACGCCCTCGCCACGCGCGCCGTGCTCGCCTCGGCAGGCCTCGACTCGGTGGAAGTAGGACCCTTCGGCAACTCGGCCGAGGGCGGGCAGGAGGCCGTGCTCGCGGCCGTGGACGCGGTCCTGCGCGCGGGCCTCGCGGCGGGCGCCACCCGCGTCTCGCTCCAGGTCAACCTCCTTGCGGGGGAGGGGACATGAGCGGGGCGGCCGACAAGGGGACGGCCCCGGACGACGACCCGTTCACGGCCGCGCTCCGGCCGCTGGTGGACGCCGTGGGCGGCGAGATCCTCGCACCGGCCGAGGCCGCTCCCGGGGACGTGATGCTGCACTGGGAGGGACACGAAGCCCTCGCCGTACGGCTCCCGCAGCTCGCCGAGTCCCTGGACCGCATCCTCACCGCTCTGGAGCGTCAGTACGGCGAGCCGCTCGCCGCACTCGACCGCCGGACGAAGCAGGAGATCGTCCGCGGCCTCGAAGCGCGCGGGGCGTTCACGGTACGGCACGGGGTCGAGCGGGCGGCGCGGGCACTGGGGGTCAGCCGGTTCACGGTTTACAACTACTTGAACCGGCAGAGCGCCGCTCCGGAGAGCGCCGTCCCGGAGCGTGCCGCAGTGGAGGACGGCGAGGTGTAGCGCACCCGCCGCACCGCGATTTCAACAAACTGTTGACGCGGGTCGGCCGTGCGGGCTTAGCTGGCAGTGAGGAGCAGCGCGCCCGGCACCGGCCCGTGGAGGCAGCGTGAGTTCAGGTTCGACTCCCGGTCTCGACCGTTTCAACGCCCTGCCCGAGGAGCGGGCCGAGACACTGCTGCGCAACGTCTGTGCCTCCCGCGCCTGGGTACACGGACTGCTCGCGCGCCGTCCCTACGCCTCGCTCGGTGAACTCCTTGCCGCCTCCGACGAGTTCACGGCCGCGCTCCAGGCGCGCGACCTCGGCGAGGCGCTCGCCGCGCATCCGCCGATCGGTCGCCCCACGGCGGGCGACGCCCGCTCCGCCCGGGAGCAGCGCGGGGCGGCATCGGCCTCCGAGCAGCTCAGGGCCGAGCTCCTGGCACTCAACCTGCGCTACCAGGAACGGTTCGGACAGGTGTTCCTGATCTGCGCCACCGGACTCGACGGCCGCACGATGCGCGACGCCCTGCGCACCCGCCTCGGCAACACGCCGGAACGCGAACGCGCGCTCGTCCGCACCGAACTCGGCAAGATCAACCGGATCCGGCTGTACGAGCTGGCCGAGGCTCAGCCGAAGCCTCAGTCCGCCCTCGAACCAGGTGCCGGGTCCGCGTCCGAGCCCAAGAGCCGATCCGCGTCCGAGGCCCAAGGAGAGTGACCGCAGTGCCCGCGCCGACCGAGTCCGACGAGCCGACCGAGTCCGACGAGCCGACCACGCCCGCCGCGGGGGCGGGGGCCACGGCTGCCACCGTGTCCACACACGTCCTCGACACCGCGGCCGGACACCCGGCCGCGGGTATCGGGGTAAACCTCAACGCCCGTGCGGCGAGCGGCACTTGGGCATCGGTCGGGTCCTCGCGTACGGACCCCGACGGCCGGTGCCGCGACCTGCCGCCGCTTCCTACGGGGACCACCGCGGCCCGCCTCGACTTCGACACCGGCCCGGCCGCCCCGGTGGCCCGGGGCTTCTTCCCCGAGGTGGCCGTCACCTTCACCGTCTCGCCGGGCGAGCACCACCACGTACCGCTGCTGCTCAGCCCGTACGGCTACACGGTGTACCGGGGGAGCTGACCCACCACCCGTACCCGACAACCCGCAGGCGGGCCCGAACCGACCGAAGGAGACGTCGTGAACGAGGCGAACGAGGTGAACGAACCGAACGGGGCAGAGCGTCCGCGTCCGGTGCTCCTTGGACAGAACCAGTACGGCAAGGCGGAGTGCCGGGTGGTGCGGGTGACCCGCGAGGGCGGGCGGCACCGGCTCAAGGATCTGAACGTCTCGGTCTCGCTGTCCGGGGACATGGACGAGGTCCACCTCAGCGGCGCCAACGCGCGCGTGCTGCCGACCGACACCATGAAGAACACGGTGTTCGCCTTCGCCAAGGAGTACGGGATCGCGGGTGTGGAGGAGTTCGCCGTGCGGCTGGCGCGGCACTTCGTGCGGTCGCAGGAGGCGATCGGGCGGGCGGAGGTCAGGATCGAGCAGTACGCGTGGGAGCGGCTTGCCGACGGAGACGGCCGGGAGTTCGCCCACTCCTTCGCCCGCAAGGGGCAGGAGACCCGGCTGACCCGGGTCACCTGCGAGGGGGAGCGCTGGGAGGTGGTCTCCGGGCTCAAGGACCTCGTCCTGATGAACACCACCGACTCGGAGTTCCGCGGTTTCGCGACGGACCCCTACACCACCCTCACCGAGACCGGCGACCGCGTCCTGGCCACCGAGGTCTTCGCGCGCTGGCGGTTCCACTGGACCGGGGGCGGTGACCCGGTGCCGGACTGGGAGTCCTCGTACCCGGCCGTCCGGAGCTGTCTGCTCGAGGCCTTCGCGGGCACCTACTCGCACTCGCTGCAGCAGACGCTCTACGCGATGGGCTCGCAGGTGATAGCCGTGCGCCCGGAGGTCGACGAGATACGCCTGTCGCTGCCGAACAAGCACCACTTCCTCGTGGACCTCGCGCCGTTCGGCCTCGACAACGAGAGCGGCGACGACCGGGTCTACCTCGCCGCCGACCGGCCGTACGGCCTGATCGAGGCAACCGTGTTGCGCGAGGGCCGCGAGGCCCGTATCCCCACCGTTCCCGCCGGACAGCCGCAGGCCTGAGAGCGGGCCGTACTCAACAAGGAGGCCCACGCCGTGCAGCAGGGGCAGAGCGTCGAGCGTCTGGTCATCGAGAACTGTGCCGTCGCCACCGTCGACGCGCACGACACCGAGTACGCCGACGGGCATGTGGTCGTCGCGGGCGAGCGGATCGAGGCGGTGGGGGCGGGGGCGGCGCCCCATGTGGCGGGGCCGGTGCGGCGCGTCGACGCGCGCGGGCATCTCGTCACGCCGGGCCTTATCAACACGCACCACCACTTCTACCAGTGGCTCACCCGCGGCCTGGCCACGAACCACCCTCTCTTCGACTGGCTGCGGGCGCTCTACCCGGTCTGGGCCCGGATCGACGAGCCGATGGTGGACACGGCGGCGCGCGCCTCACTGGCGATGATGGCGCGCGGTGGGGTGACCACCGCCGCCGATCACCACTACGTCTTCCCGCGCGGCGCGGGCGACCTCGCGGGCGCCGTGGTGCGCGCCGCGCAGGACACCGGCGTGCGCCTCACGCTCGCGCGCGGCTCGATGGACCGCGGCGTCTCGCAGGGTGGGCTGCCGCCGGACTTCGCGGTGGAGAGCCTGGACGAGGCGCTCGCCGCGACCGAGGCGGCCATCGACCGCTACCACGACGCCTCGCCCGGCGCGATGACCCAGATCGCCGTCGCGCCCTGCTCGCCGTTCTCGGTGAGTACCGAACTCATGCGGCAGGGCGCGGAGTTGGCCCGCCGCAAAGGGGTGCGGCTGCACACACACGGTTCCGAGACGGCCGAGGAGGAGAAGTTCTGCCACGAGCTGTTCGGCATGGGGCCCACGGACTACTTCGCCGACACCGGGTGGCTGGGCGAGGACGTGTGGATGGCGCACTGCGTCCATATGACCGACGCCGACCTGGCCGCCTTCGCCCGTACCGGCACCGGCGTCGCCCACTGCCCCTCGTCCAACGCCCGTCTGGCGGCCGGGATCGCGCGGGTGACCGACATGCTGGGCGCCGGGATCCCGGTGGGCCTCGGCGTGGACGGGACCGCGTCGAACGAGTCGGGCGAACTGCACACCGAACTGCGCAACGCCCTGCTCGTGAACCGCCTCGGACCGCACCGCGAGGCGGCACTGAACACCCGTCAGGCACTGCGCCTCGCCACCGTCGGCGGGGCGAGGGTGCTCGGCCGCGACCGCGAACTCGGCTCCCTGGAACCGGGCAAGCTCGCCGACCTCGTGCTCTGGCGGATGGACACCCTCGCGCACTCGTCCATCGCCGATCCGGTCGCCGCCCTGGTCCTGGGCGCTCCGGCGCCCGTCACCCTGGCGCTGGTCGGTGGGCGGCCGGTCGTCGAGGACGGGCGGCTGCGGCATGTCGACGAGGCGGCGGTGGCCCGCGCGGCGCGTGCGGAGGCGCGGCGGCTGGGGGAGTTGGCGGGGGCGGGCGGCTGAGCGGTGGAGCCGAGGCGCGGCGGACCCGCGCTCACGCACTTCCCTCCCCGCCCCCGTTGCGCGGAGCGTGGGCACCGGCCCCGGTGTGAGTGGGCCGCAGGGGTTCTACAGGCCGAGGACGGCCGGTTCCTTGGCCACGGCGCGCAGTGCCTGGGCCGGGTCGTCGACCAGCTTGCGGGCCGAGAGGTCGAGGATGCCGCCGACCACGTCGAACTCGGCGGAGAGGGTGCCGTCCTTCTTGGTGATGCGCTGCTCCAGCTTGAAGGTCTTGCCGCCGCCCCAGACGAACAGACAGCTGACGTCGACCTCGTCACCGGCGTACAGCTCGCGGCGGTAGCGGATGGTCGTCTCCAGGACGACGGGCCCGATACCGTTCGCGACCAGGTCCTTCTGCCGGATCCCGGCCGCTTCGAGCAGAGCCCAGCGGGCGTGCTCGGAGTACTGGAGGTAGACGGCCTGGTTCAGGTGGCCCTGGGTGTCGGTCTCGTATCCGCGGACGGTGATGGGGACGGTGAACGGCTGTGCCACGACGTGCCTTTCGCTGTAACGAGCTGAGCGGCTGCTCAGCACAGTGAAACTCGCGGCGCCCGCCCGGCATTCCCTGATCCCCGCCACTTCGGCGGTGGTGCTCGGTACTCGGGCCATGCCCCCTCCGCACTCCTCCTCCGTACTCCTGCCCTTCGGACGAACGGCGGGTCCGTACGGAGACGAACGAGGCTCAGGTGCGCCGCGGCGAGGCCAGGACGAAACGGTTGCCGGGCCGCGCTCCGGTGTACTGCCCGGTCTGCCAGCCCGCCTCCGCCAACGACTGGGCGCAGGCGCCCAGTTCGGTCTCCGAGTACGCGTGGACCGCGACCGCCTCGGGCTGTGCGGTGTCGGTGACGCGGTAGCCCGCGCCCGCCGCCGAGGCGGGGCGGTGGCCCGCGGCCTCCAGGGCGAGCGCGGCAGCGGATATGAGATGCGTACGCTCCCAGCCGCACGGACGGTCCGATGCCCCGTCCGGGTTGGTCATCCGCCGCAGTTCGAGCAGTCCCTGCCAGGCACTGCGTACCTCGTGCCGCCGCCCGGGCCCGTCGGCGGGCGCGTCCGGATCGCCCGGGCGCGACGTGAACACCTCCGCGGCCGGGGGTGGTCCGGGCTCGGGCCTCTCCGTCGGTACGGGCTCCCGTGCGGGGCCGCTCCCGGAGGCCGGCGCGACCGGTGCGGGCGCGGTCTCCGCCTCCCGCAGACGCTGCCCGGCCGGGGTCAGATAGCAGTCGTGCGGCGGACGCGGATGCCGGAAGGCGAGGCAGAGCCGGACCAGGGCGGCGAGCTGGTTCTCGGTCCCCTTGAGGCGGCCGGTACCCGGATCCGCGGCGACGACGACACGCAACTGCGCCGCGGTCGGCGTTCTCGCCATGGCTCCCACTCCCTCCGTGCTCCGTCTCGGCTCGCTCGGTGTCCCAACTCGGGCATCCGGCGCATGCGATGTATTCGACGTATCCCAAGGCTAGGAGACGGGTCTGACATCTCGCGGCCACCGGACCCACCGGACGAAGCCGTGCGCCGGAGAGGAGTCCCCTACAACCCCGGCCGGAGGTTCCACTCCGCGACGACCGGGCGGCCGCGTTCCGTGCCGAGTCGCCCCAAGGTGGCGGTAGCGAGCTGGAACAGGCCGCCCGCGGCGGGCGGCAGACCGAGCCTGCGGGCCGTCAGTACGCGCAGGAGGTGGCCGTGGGCGACGAGCACCACGTCGCCCTCCGTCTCGCTGAGCATCGCGTCGGCCCTGGCCAGGACGCGGTCCGCGCGGAGGCCGACCTGCTCCGGGGTCTCGCCGGGGTGCTCGGGCGGTCCCTCGGGCACGCCGTCGCGGAACAGGAACCAGCCGGGCCGGGTGGTGTGGATCTCGGCGGTCGTGATGCCCTCGTAGGCGCCGTAGTCCCATTCGGTGAGGTCCTCGTCGAGGATCGGCTCGCCGAGCCCGGCGAGCTCCGCGGTCTCGCGGGCGCGCAGGCGCGGGCTGCACAGCACCGCGGCGATGCGGCGCGAGGTGATCAGCGGGCCCACCGCGCGGGCCTGGGCCCGTCCGTTCTCGGTGAGGGCGAGATCGGTCCAACTGGTGTGCTGCCCCGTACGGGACCACTCCGTCTCGCCGTGCCGCACGAGGAGAAGGTCGCCCATGTTTCTGTCCCGTTCTGTTCGGTGCTCGTTGCTTCGGCTGGTACGTTGCCCCGCTTCGCGGACCCGCGTACCTCGGCACCGAGCCTGCCACCACGTGTGGCGCGGCCCTCACCCGCCCCGCCCGGGAGGGCCCGCGACCGCCCTACTGCCGATTACTGCCGGTAGCTGCCGAGGAAGCGCCCGATCCGCCCGATGGCCGCGTCCAGGTCGTCCGCGTGCGGCAGGGTCAGGATGCGGAAGTGGTCGGGGCGGGGCCAGTTGAAGCCGGTGCCCTGGACGACCTGGATCTTCTCGCGGAGCAGCAGGTCGAGTACGAAGCGCTCGTCGTCGTGGATGGCGTGCACCTTCGGGTCGAGCCGCGGGAAGGCGTAGAGCGCGCCCTTGGGTTTCACGCAGCTCACGCCGGGGATCTCGTTCAGCCGTTGCCAGGCCCGCTCGCGCTGGTGGTGGAGCCTGCCGCCGGGGGCGGTCAGCTCATGGATCGACTGACGCCCGCCGAGTGCGGCCTGGATCGCGTACTGGGCGGGGGCGTTGGGGCACAGCCGCATGGAGGCCAGCATGGTCAGGCCCTCCAGATAGTTGCGGGCGTGCTCCTTGGGGCCGGTGACCACCAGCCAGCCGGAGCGGAAGCCCGCCACCCGGTACGTCTTCGACAGGCCGCTGAAGGTCAGGACCACCACGTCGTCGGCGAGGGCGGCGGCACAGTGGTGTACGGCGTCGTCGTAGAGGATCTGGTCGTAGATCTCGTCGGCGAAGACCATCAGGCGGTGGCGGCGGGCGAGGTCGAGGATGCCCTCGACGATCTCCTTCGGATAGACCGCGCCGGTCGGGTTGTTGGGGTTGATGAGGACGACCGCGCGGGTGCGGTCGGTGACCTTGGACTCCATGTCCGCGAGGTCGGGGTACCAGTCGGAGTCCTCGTCGCAGAGGTAGTGCACCGGCCTGCCGCCGGACAGGGTGGTGACCGCGGTCCACAGCGGGAAGTCCGGGGCGGGGATGAGGACTTCGTCGCCGTCCTCCAGGAGAGCCTGTACGGCCATCGACACGAGTTCGGAGACGCCGTTGCCGAGGTAGACGTCGTCGACGTCCACCTCGAGGCCGAGCGCCTGGTAGCGCTGGGCGACCGCGCGGCGGGCCGGGAGGATGCCCCGCGAGTCGGTGTAGCCGTGCGCCTTGGGGAGCATCCGGATCATGTCCTGGACGATCTCCTCCGGCGCCTCGAAGCCGAACTGGGCCGGGTTGCCGGTGTTCAGGCGCAGCACGCTGTGACCGGCCTCCTCCAGGGCGTTGGCCTGCTCGATGACGGGGCCGCGGATCTCGTAACAGACCTCGCTCAGCTTGCTCGACTGCCGGAACTCCATGTTCTGGCCCCTCCCTGATCGTTGAGACCATCGTTGCGTCACTTGGTTTTACCAAGTTCAAGCTTGGAAAGTCCAACAACCTGTCTAGACTGCCTCGCATGCCACGACCCACGCGTCAGCAAGGACGCCGCAGTTACGACCAGTTCTGTGCCGCCGCCCGTGCGCTGGACGCCGTCGGCGACCGCTGGAGTCTGCTGATCGTGCGCGAACTGCTCGCGGGGCCGCGCCGTTACACCGACCTGCACGCCGACCTGCCGGGCGTCAGCACCGACGTGCTCGCCGCCCGCCTCAAGGACCTGGAGCGCGAGCAGCTCGCCACCCGTCGCCGCCTCCCGCCGCCCGCCTCCGCCTACGTCTACGAACTCACCGACCGAGGACGGGAGTTGCTGCCCGTACTGCGGGCCCTGGGGCAGTGGGGCGCGCGCGCCCTGGAGGAGCGGCGCCCCACCGACGCGGTACGCGCCCACTGGTTCGCGCTCCCGCTCCTCGACCGGCTGGCCCCGCTCGGCGGGGCCGGGGTGCTCGAAGTGGAGCTCGACGAGGGCGTGTTCCATCTGCGACTCGGCGAGGACACCGAAGCCGCCTACGGGGACGGACGGGCCGAGCGCCACGACGTCCGGCTGGTCCTCGACGCGGCGACCTGCCTCGCGCTCGGCCGCGGCGAGACGACGGTGGGTAGGGCCGTACGGGAGGGCCGCGCAGAACTAACTGGCGAGGGGCCCTTGGTGACGGTGCTGCATGCGAGTTGACGTGCGCCCTGTGCGAACTGGCGTGCGCCGTAAGGGAATTGAGGCGCGCTGCCGACGCCGCATGTGACGCGGTGACAGAACAGTGACACTCGGGGCCACAACTGACGCCCCGCCCCGCCGGTCTCCTCATCGGGTGCTGGGAGCACCCACTTCGTCACCCGTCCGGTTCGACCCCGTACCGGACCACGAGACCACTGGGGGATCCACCATGAAGCACACGCGCAGGGCCGCGGCCGTCACCGCTCTCGCCGCCGCCGGGATGGTCGGGGCGACCGCCCTCGCCTCGCCCGCGTCCGCGGCCACGCAGGGCGTGCTGAACGTGCCCTACAACGGTGCCTGCGGTGCCGGGTACAGCGTCATCGACTCCGCCGACGTCGAGACGCTCGGCACCGCGTACCTGACCTGGAACGAACGGACCGGCGAGAACTGTGTGGTGACCCTCCGCACCAAGCCGGGTACGGCCGTCTACATGCAGGCGAAGGTCTACCAGAGCGCCCACACCGAGGTGAGCGCCTCGGACTCGGGCGCCTACAAGAGCTACGCCGGACCTGTCTACATCCCGGCCCGCGGCGAGTGCGTCACCTGGCGTGCCCAGATCGACGACACGTACATCGTCAACGAGGGCCACTGCGGCTGACCGCACACTGCCGAACCGACCGGCCGCACATGTTCTCCGGGTACGGGCCCGCACCCGGAGAACGTGTCTGCTCTCAGATTCCGAAGGCTGCGGCCTGGCTGCGTGCCTGGTCCAGCTCGGTCGTCCACTTCGCCGGATCGACCTCGACGAGCCGTTCGGCGACCCGCACTCGGCTGCGCATCTCGGCCTGGCCCGCGGTCGAGTCGCCGTCGGCGGCCTTATGGAGGTGCGCCAAGTTGTACAGCGCGCCGGTCAGTTCATGCCAGTCCCAGTACTCATTGGGCGTGAAGTCGGCGAGTTGCTCGTAGTCGACCGGCGATGTGGTGCCCGGCTGACGCAACCCGGCGAGTGTTTCGTAGACACGCAGTCCCTTCTGCGCGAAGTTCAACGCGACTGCTGCGTCCAGTCCCGTCTGGCGGTAATAGATCAGCTCCCACAGGGCCGAGGCGAGGAAGGGCCGGTACTTCGCCGAGTCGGCCTGGGTGAGGCGTTCGTAGACCTGGATGCGCTTGACTGTCCATGCTGCCGCGGCCGTACGGTCTCCGGCCTCCCAGGCGATGGCCTCCAGGTTGTAGAGGGCGCCGGTCAGGTCGTGCCAGTCCCAGTACTCGTTGGGCGTGAAGTCGGCGAGTTTCTCGTAGTCGACTGGTGCTGTGGTACCCGGCTGACGCAAACCCGCGAGGGTTTCATAGGCACGCAGTCCCTTCTGGGCGAAGGTCGATGCGGCCGCCGCGTCCAGTCCTGTCCGGCGGTAATAGATCAGCTCCCACAATGCCGAGGCGTGGAAGGGCCGGTACTTCACCGGATCGGCCTGGGTGAGGCGTTCGTAGACTTGGATGCGTTTGATCGCCCATGCCGCTGCCGCCGTACGGTCTCCGGCTTCCCAGGCGACGGCTTCCAGGTTGTAGAGGGCACCGGTCAGGTCGTGCCAGTCCCAGTACTCGTTGGGTGTGAAGTCGGTGAGTTGTTCGTAGTTCACCGGTGTTGTGGTGCCCGGCTCACGCAATCCGGCGAGGGTTTCGTGGGCGCGTAGTCCTTCCTGGGCGAATCGCGACGCGGCGGCCGTGTCCAGCCCCGTACGCCGGTAATAGATCAGCTCCCACAGGGCCGAAGCGTGGAAGGGCCGGTACTTCACGGCATCGACCTCCACCAAGCGTTCGTAGACTTGGATGCGTTTGATCGCCCATGCCGATGCCGCCGTACGGTCTCCGGCCTCCCAGGCGACGGCTTCCAGGTTGTAGAGGGCGCCGGTCAGGTCGTGCCAGTCCCAATACTGATTGGGTGTGAAGTCGGCGAGTTGCTCGTAGTTCACCGGTGTTGTGGTGCCCGGCTCACGCAACTCGGCGAGGGTTTCGTGGACGCGTAGTCCTTCCTGCGCGAAGTTCAACGCGGCTGCTGCGTCCAGTCCTGTCCGGCGGTAATAGATCAGCTCCCACAACGCCGAGGCGTGGAAAGGCCGGTACTTCACCGCATCAACCTGGGTCAGGCGTTCGTAGACCTGGATGCGCTTGATCGCCCATGCAGCCGCAGCTGCACGGTCTCCGGCCTCCCAGGCAACAACCTCCAGGTTGTAGAGGGCGCCGGTCAGGTCGTGCCAGTCCCAGTATTCGTTGGGCGTGAAGGTGCCGAGTTGCTCATAGTCGACCGGAGCTGTGGTGTCGGGCTGACGGAGCCCAGCGAGCGTTTCGTAGACGCGTAGCCCTTCTTGAGCGAAGGTCGACGCGGCTGCCGCGTCCAGCCCTGTCCGGCGGTAGTAGATCAGCTCCCACAGGGCCGAGGCGAGGAAGGGCCGGTACTTGACCGCGTCAACCTGGGTGAGGCGTTCGTAGACTTGGATGCGTTTGACCGCCCACGCTGCCGCGGCCGCACGATCCTCAGCCTCCCAGGCAACAACCTCCAGGTTGTAGAGGGCGCCGGTCAGGTCGTGCCAGTCCCAGTACTCGTTGGGCGTGAAGGTGGCGAGTTGCTCATAGTCGACCGGAGTTGCGGTACCCGGCTGGCGCAAACCAGCCAGTGTTTCGTAGACACGCAACCCTTCCTGCGCGAAGGTCGACGCAGCCGCCGCATCCAGCCCCGTCCGGCGGTAATAGATCAACTCCCACAACGCCGAGGCGAGGAAAGGTCGATACTTCACCGCATCAACCTGGGTCAGACGCTCATACACCCGGATCCGCTTGACCGCCCACCCCGCCGCAGCCGCACGATCCCCGGCCTCCCAAGCGACAACCTCCAGGTTGTACAGAGCACCGGTCAAGTCATGCCAGTCCCAATACTCATTGGGCATGGAACCAGCAAGTTCCGCGTAGTCGACCGGTGTTGTGGTACTCGGCTGACGCAATCCCGCGAGGATTTCGTAGGCGCGTAGCCCTTGCTGGGCAAAGCTCAACGCGGCGGTTGCGTCCAGCCCCGTACGCCGGTAATAGATCAGCTCCCACAACGCCGAGGCGAGGAAGGGCCGATACTTCACCGCATCAACCTGAGTGAGACGTTCGTACACCCGGATCCGCTTGACCGCCCACGCCGCTGCGGCCGCACGATCCCCGGCGTCCCAGGCAACAACCTCCAGGTTGTACAGAGCACCGGTCAAGTCATGCCAATCCCAGTACTCGTTGGGGGTGAAACCGGCGAGCTGCTCGTAGTCCACCGGGGTCGAGGAGCCGGCCGTGCGCAGACCCGCCAGTACCTCGAACTCGCGGGCACCACGCTCAGCCAGGCGCAGCGCCTGATCGGAAGGCAAGCGGCGGTGGCGGGCGTAGAGGAGGTCGAAGATGGCCTGGGCCAGGCTCGCGCGGTAGTTCTTGTTGCCGGGGTCCGCGTCGATGAGCTTCTGGTAGACGGCGATTCGGTCGGTGAGGGCGACCGTGGCGTGCTTGGTGTCGCCGGACTGCTCAAGGGAGCTGGCCAGCGTCCGGAGTGCGTCGGCTCGGTCCAGCCAAGGCTGCGGACAGGCCTTTGTGTTGTCCTTGATGTTCGGCTTCTCGCGATCCCGGAAGTCGAGGATTGTCTCGGTGTCGCATGCGGGCTGGCGGATGTGGATCAATCCGTCGTGTCCTGCCCCTGGCGAGTTCATGGCCTGCCCGCTGGCCAGCGGGAGTTGGCCGAGGTCGGTGTGCAGGTCGGTGGGTGTGGTGATGCGCGCACGATATTTGTCGCCGGTGGGCTGGAAGCGGATCGAGTAGGTCCGGTCGAAGTCGGGCGCGTTGAACTCGTAGACGTCTCCGACGGATCCGAACTGCTGAGAAAGGTGCTGGTTGCGTGCGAGGACGGTGTCCTTGAAGGTCTGGAAGCTCATCGGCGGTGCGCCTTGCTCGTCGGCTTCGCGTGCGTACACGAAACCCAGCGTGCAGCCGCTGAGCGGGGCGATGACGCGATAGGCCGCGAGGTAGAAGCCGAACTTGCGAGGAGGGGTGTTGAGGTCACTGAAGAACCACGGACCCGCGACGTCGAATGTGCCGTCACCGGAAAGCTGGATGTGCAGAAAATCGTCGTCGATGTCTTTCCAGGCCAGGAAAAGCAGGCCATTGAGAGAGGCGAGCGCCGGTGCCGCATCGGTTTCGTGCGGGAGGACCTTTTTGTCGGCGAGGCCCTCGATGCCGAACCCGCCGGCCGTGTTGCCGAACAGGACGACCTTCGCCACGTTGACATCGTCGTTGCCGACCCCCGCCCACGACATGAACAGTCTTCCGCCGTGCGAGACGAGGCTGGGGCTGTGTTCGCTCTCGTCGGTGAAGGTCTTGGTGCCGGTGAAGGTGACGCCCTCGTCCTGTGAGAAGGCGAGGTTGAGTGACTCGTTTCCGGATCCGCGCCAGCCGAGGAAGAGCCGGCCGTTGTGCGAGGCGAGCGCGGGCGCGGCATCACTGGTGGCGCCGAGTACGGTCTTGACCTCGACTTCGATCCGGTATGCGCCGGCGGTGTTGCCGACGAGGGCGAGCCTTGCGACGTTGATCTTGTCGTTGCCGCGGCCCACCCATGCGAGGTAGAGCTTCCCGGCGTGTGTGGCCAGACATGGGTTCAGATAGGTCGAATCGGCAAGCCGCGGTGTTGCCCGGTAGGTGTTTCCACCGTCGTCGGAGAAGTAGATGTTGATCTGGTTGTCGGAGTCCCGCCACGCCAGGTAAACGCGGCCGTTGAGGGCTGTCAGTGCGGGGGAAACGGCACTGGCGGCCGGGCTCCGTAGGTCCTCGACCCCCTCGACGCCGTCGATGTCGAGAACGTCCGTGTACTGGACCTTGGCGATGTTTATCAGTCCGGGTGGATAACCTTTGCGCGCCCAGGCCATATGGAGTCTGTCGCCATTCACGGCAAGGACGGGATTGGCGAATGTCTCGTGCTCGGTGATCGCCTTGTACCCGGCCGGGCGCAGGTTCGTGCCGGCCATGATCCGCACATGGACGCCGTTGTTCACCGCGGTGGTGTGGTGTCTGTCGGGATCTTCGGGATCGTCGGCGTACGGGTCGACGGCCGGATCCGGATGCGGCTGGAATCGGACCAGGTCGTGAAACTTGAGGTCCGCTCCCGTGGGGATCAGGGTGGTGGCCTGTGCACGGGACGTCTGTTCCCATGCGTCTTTGAACAGATCGACTTCATCTCTGCCGTAGCCGCTGTTCAGAAACATTCCGCCGGCCGACATCAGGAACGACGGCGATTTGTAGTAGATCTCCAGGCCGCCATCGGCATCCTCCCCCGCTGCCACGAGTTGCGGGCGTTTTCCGTGCTGGAACCGCTGCAGGGAGGGAGGGTTGCCGACACCCATCGCCCAGATGTACGCGGCCGGTGGCGGGCGGTAGGAGGAGGTGCCGCCGATCACGGCGGTGAACTGGTCGATGAAGCCGGCGTGGAACAGTACAGGTTTCCCGTCGGGTCCGGTGTTACCGGTGCAGGCCATGAAGTAGCCGGATATCTGATCCCCCCGCTGGGCGAAGATGTCGTTGTACTCGTTGTTCTGGTGGTTGATCTGCTCCTGGTGGCGCCGGAACGGAGCGACTCTTCGGCAACGACTGCTGGAGATGGCGCACTTCACCATGACGTAGTCGAGGATCACCTGCGCGCCCGTACGAATGTCGATGTCGTCGGCGAACTCGTACAGATTGAGCAGCGCGTGGATCGAATGTCGCGCGTAGGGGCGGGCGCTGAATTCGAGGAAGTCGTGTTCCGCGATCACCTGCAGCGTCTTCAAGAGCCACTTGTGGAGACCGTTCGACTTGTTGTCGTACACGTCACCGGCGGTTTGGTGTTTGAGCTGGTTGATCAGGTATCTGCTGGACTCGATCATCAGCAGATGGTTCTCGGTTTCCGGGTAGATGACCACGAAGTCGTCGAGATACTCGATGTCCACCGTGTGGGCCCCGGTAATCGTCCGTCCTGAGCCTTGATCGTGCGCCGCGAGGATCAGGTTGTCCATGACCCAGTTGAAGTCGTCGTCGGTGAGAAGGGAACGATACCGATAGACGATCGTCATCAATCCCTTGAGCGTCATGTCGTAGTCTTTGCTTGTGCCGACGAGACCGTCTTCCTTGAGTCGAAGGGTTCTCAGGATTTCCGGTGCGAGGACTTTGCTCGGACGCTGGTCGGGAGCAGCGAAATCGGGATCGTCCGTCGCGGCGTGCATATGCGCGAGCAGGTATATGGTTTCGTTCTCACCTGCCTCGGCACCGCGGATTCCCTCCAGCGGCTTTCGCCATGCCAGGTTCTTTGCGTTGTTGATCGCCCGCAGCCGGTGACTGGCAAATGCTTGACCAGGCGAGCCGTCGAGAGCGATCGAATTGAGGAAGTCCTCCGGAAGCGCCATCGCCGAACCTCGCGAACCTTGGACCTGGCTCCATGGACTGACGCGTCGCGTCGCCCACGTGGGGCCGTGCGTCTCAGTCCCGATACCAGCAGAGTCTCACCGTCGCAATTCGGACGCATCTCGGGGCCATAGCCCGGCGCAAGTGGCAGGGAAAGTAATTGAAGTTGGCACGGCTCGACGACAAAGCCTCCGGTCAAGGTCACCGGTGAGGGCCACTGATCGAGGCCAACAGCTCAGGCCCCACCGCTCACGGCCCCATCGTCGCCTCCATGAAGCCCACCGACTCCTCCCGCTGCGGGTCCCCGGCCAGCCGCTCTCCCCCGAAGACCGCGAACTGGTGCCACCAGTCCCTCATTTGGCGATCCGGGAACATCTGCGGCCGCCAGGGCTTCGCGTCCTCGAACACGTACTCCGCCCAGGGGTTCTGGGGGTTGGGCGGCGGCCGGTAGTAGCCCTCGGCCCGGGGCAGCACGGTGATCTCGGCGCCGGTGCCTCTGATCGCACTGACCAGCTCGGCGGCGGGCGGCACGACCATGTCGTACGGGCTCCACACCACCCGTAACTGAAACGCGCCCCTGCGCTCCCGCGCGGTCGCCCGTAGCAGGTTCGCTCCCCGGGCCACGAAACCGTTGGGGTCCATCGCGATCACACGGCCGACCCGCTGCCGGTTGCCGGGGTCGCTCAGCGTGCCCCACAGCGCCTCGCCGCCGAAGCTGTACCCGCCCACCCAGATGTCGGGCGCCAGGCGCAGGGTGCCGGTGACCGTGCCGCCAGGCGCGGTCTGCGGCGCCACCGGGAACACCGTGCCGTCCCGCTGGGCCAGCTGCTGGCCCGGACCGCCGAGGGCACCGCGGGTCCACAGCAGGCGCAGCGCCGTGGACACCCGGTCGGTCAGCCGGGGCCCGGGGACGCCGCCGTAGCTTCCCCCGGACGGATGCGGCAGGAACAGCACGCGCAGCGTACGGGTCTCCTTCATCAGCCGGGGTGCCGTGCGGTCCAGGGCGGCGTCCATGCCGCAGCACAGGTACCCGTAGCTGTTCAGGGGCAGTTCGCGGTTGATCGAGTGATCAAGGAGCTCGTGCAGGTCCGGCAGATCGCCGAGGTCCGGCCGCCGCGTCCTCGTCTGTCCGGAGAGCAGGTACCGGCACAGGCCGCGCATGCCCTTGACGGCGTGCTTGCGGTCGGTGATCCCCGCGGGGCCGTCCTGGGCGTACGGATAACCACTGGCCACAGGGCGGAAGAAGACGTAGCCGCCGACCGCGGTGCCGTCGGGCGGCGGTGTGGGCATCGGCGTCGACCGCTGTCCCGGCCTCGGCCTCGCCCCTGGCGTACCGGGATCGCTGTTGCCACCGGCGGCCCGGGGCACGCTGGCGAACCAGAGCAGCGGCGGGGTACGGGTGTTGGCGAGCACCCGCAGCCTGCCCGGCCGCTGGTTGACGAGCGGAGAGAGGTACCAGGGGTTGAAGCCGTCCTGGCCGCTCTTCGGGCTCTTTCTGAAGTGCAACTGCCACCAGAGCTCGGTGAGATCGAGGAACTCGGTGTCGATGTCGAGGGTGCCTCCCCGGTCCGCCACGGTGAGCAGCGGATGACAGCCCAGGAACCGGCGGATACCGCTCAGGGGCCATGACGGCACATGCTGGACGACCTCGGAGCCGCGCGCACCCCGCTCGTCGATCCGCAGGGTGTGCGCGGTCACCGCGTACGCGTCCGGCAGGCAGCGGTCGCCCGTCACCCGCAGCCGCTGGTACACCGCCAGTGCCTCCGCCTGCTTCCCCGCGATCCGCGGGGTGACGGTGAAGAAGAGCCGCAGGTGCTGCGTTCCCTCGGGCACCTCGAAGGTGACCTCCGTGTCCGAGGCCGTGCGAGGGGGTAAGTCCCGCCCCTTGTTCGGGTCGGTCCAGTCCTCGACCTCCTCCCGCGCGGTGAGGGCGTGCAGGGAGAACTCGACCGAGCCGTCCGCCGCTCCGCCGAACGACCGTCTGCGGAGCAGGAAATGCCCCTTCGCGCCGCGGGGCCGCCACCGGACGGTGAGGGAACTCATCGGGTCCTCACCGCTGTTGCCCCGTGTGCGGGTCGTACTCGACCTCCACCGCGACCACATGGTCGGTCGGCAGCACCTCGGTCCACTGGTCGAAGACCTGGTACGGCTCGGCCGGGCGGAAGCCGCCGTCGAGCGGGTCGAAGCCGGTCTCGAATACCGTCTCGGTGGCCAGCGTGGTGGCGATGTCGGTGTTCTTCTGCCGGAGTTCCTCGGCAAGGAGTTCAAGCACCTCGCCGATCGTCTTGCCCTGGTACTCGTCCGGGTCCCCGCTTTGCCAGGCGTACGGCTTGTCCAGCGCGGCCTCGCCCTCGACGTTCGCCTCCTGGAGCCAGCCGAGCGCGGCGAGCTCGTGGCCCGGGCGGATCGGCAGGACGGCCTTGACCCAGGCGGAGTTGAGGAACTCGTTACGGCGCTCGTCGCCGTCGATCTGTACCAGCCAGCCGAGCGAACTGCCCGCCGGGGCGGGACTGCTGGCCTCGGTGAGGGGGTAGTTGACCCGCCACTCCACCGCCTCGGCCGGAACCACGCCGACGGCGCCCGGCGGGTTGTTGGCGGCGGTGTGGGAGTAGTGGCCGGAGAGCGTGGCGCCCTGGAGCGGCTCGTCCCCGGGGGCGGGCTCCCAGTTGTGCCTCGGTACCGGATGGCGGCCGAGCGACCGTGGGCCGGTCGGGTCACCGCTCGGCCGCCAGTAGTCCGGCGCGACGAAGTACAGCATCCGGTCCACGTCGAACATCTGCCGGATCAACTCGGCGCTCAGCTGCGGCTGTTGGCCACCGAAGAGTTCGAGTTTGCCGATCAGCCGCTCGAACACGGAGTGCCGCTCCTCCTTGCGCAGATCCTCCGCGGGCCGACGGCGCAGCGCGTTGACCGCCTCGACGCGCTTGCGCACGGCGTCGACGTACGCGGTCCGCTGGAGCCGGTCCACCTGTGTGCGGTACTCCGCCATCGCCCGGTCGTACGCCTCCTGGCCGGGGTGGACCGACGGCGGCTTCCACATGATCCGCACGGACAGCGAGATCCAGTTGCCGTTGGCGAAGTTCACCAGCTCGGTCCGGATCTGGTACCGGCCGCTCGCCAGGTCCAGGATCCTGCACTTGCCCAGGTACTTGGTCCCGCTGCCGTTGCTCGCCTTGGCCTCCACCACACGGATCGGCTCCGGCTGCGAGGTGTCGATGCTCCAGCCGGGGCCCGGCGGCACCGCGGTGTAGTCGAAGTGCGCGACGAGGTACTCGTCCGAGTGGCCGTGCGACAGATGGTCCTCGCTCTCGACGTAGAACCAGTCCTGGTCCAGGTGCGGGCCGTTGGAGCCGATCCGCTGCACGGGATAGATCTCGGTGACCGTGGTGGTGGTCGGGACGAGCACTTCCAGCGGCTCGGGCTTCTTGAGCGCCGTCAGATCCGGGGCCGCCACCACGTCGACCAGCTCCCCGAGCCCGAGGGCACGGCCAGGGTCCGGTACATGGACCTGCCAGCTCAACTGGGTGCCGATGTGCTGGACCTGGATGCCGACCTTGCGCATCTTGCGGCGCAGCTCGTAGTTGACCAGCTTGTCGGTGGTGTTCTGGACGACGTACCGGCGGCTGGAGGTGTCCGTCGTCTCGGTCACCGTCTTGAAGGTCGTCTTGAAGTTCCGGGTGATCTCGCTGCTCACCTTGGAACTCTGCGCCCGGGTGTGCTTGTGCGTGACCTCGGAGGAGGAGTGCGTGGTGTTCTTGGTGCTGTAGCTGGTGCTCACGTCGGCCTGCGCGATGCCCACGTAGTTCGCCCCGGCGCTCGCGGTCACCCCGAGCGAGGTCTCGTTGGCGTTGTCCTCCTTGACCGCGTCCGCCACGTCCGTCTGTTCGGTCAGCGACTCCTCGGTCTTCCTCGTGCTCTGCTCGGACTGCTCGGCGGTCCGCTCCACGAGAGTGCGGCGGGTGGACGTCTCCACCACCTCGACCGTGCCGCCCGGGCTCAGCCACAGATGGCCGACGGGCGCGCCCAGAAAGGTGTCGAACTCGAAGAAGTACTGACGGAACAGGTTCACCAGCCCCACCGGGGAGAGGATCCCCTCGGTCGGCGGCTGCGGCAGAACCGTCGCCACCAGCTCGGCCAGTCGCGGCGCGCGCAGCTCCCGGGCGTCGGCCCCGCTGAACAGCTCCCGCGGCGCCGGTGTCCCCGCGGCGGCGGCCAGCAGACTGCCACCGGAGTAGCCGAGCCAGCCGGGCAGCGGCTGGTACACGCCGAACATCTCGCTCGCGTACGGGAGTGTGCCGGCGAAGTCGCCCACCGGCCGCCCGGCACCCGAGGTACGGGCCGGGGGCGCGGGCAGCGTGTGGGTGTTCTCGACCGGGCCGCCCGGCCTGGTCGAGAACGGGGCCACCGTCCAGGGCCGGTTCGGCGACTGCGTCACCATGAAGATCTCGCAGTCGGCCTGGGCCGGGGGCGCGAGAAAGGCCAGCGTGAGGGATCCCGAGGCGCTGGTCACCTTGCGACCCACGTACAGCCGCCCGGCCCCGCTGTCCGACTCCAGGAAGGTGCCCGCCAGTTCGGGCACCTTCGGGAAGAACCGCGGGTCCCGCACCCCGCAGTCGGCGGGCAGCGCGATCGCTAGCCGCTGCCCCGGCAACAGATCGCCCGGCTCGCTCCGCTGCACGGTGTACGTCCAGAGCTGGTACCAGGTCCGAACTCCGGGCGTTGTCACCGGAGTACGCCCCGTGAAGGTGACTGTGATTGTCATGTGATCCCTCCCTGAATCCAGATTCGCAGAGGGAGGGCGAGTGGGGGAGGTGCACTTCGGGGTTGGGGGGTGGCGTTGGGGGTGTTGTGCGGCGCGTGTCGGGGAGGGCGCCCCCTGGTGCGAAGGACCGGCAGCGGGAGGCGGCGCCGAAGGACGGCTTCCACGTGCCGCGGCGCACCTCGCCTCGATCCTGCTGGAGGCGGGGGAGTCGATGGTGAAATCCGTGGTGAAGTCCGTGGTGACGCTGGCACGATGGCTCGGGCACTCCTCCGCGGCTGTCACCCTTGGTCACTATGCTCACTTCATGCCGGAGGCCGGAAGTACGGGGCGTGCCGTCATGGATGGGCTGCTGGGGAGTTGAAGATGCTGAGAGAGGTCACCGGGACCCGCTACTTGGTACCCCTGCACTCCGGCGGCTCCGTACCCGGAATCGTCGAGGCCGACGACCTGGGCACGTACGTCGTGAAGTTCACCGGTTCCGCACAGGGCCGCAAGGCGCTGGTCGCCGAGATCGTGGTGGGTGAACTCGCGCGTGCGCTGGGGCTGCGGGTGCCCGAGCTCGTGCGGGTCGACTTCGACCCGGCCGTCGCGGTGGGGGAGCCGCACCAGGAGGTGCAGGACCTGGTCCGGGCCAGTGCGGGACTCAACCTGGGCATGGACTACCTGCCGGGCGCCGAGGACTTCACGCCCGGGGCCATCGCGGTCGACCCGTGGGAGGCGGGGCGGGTGGTGTGGCTGGACGCGCTCACCGCCAACGTCGACCGCACCGTGCACAGCCCGAACCTGATGATCTGGCCGAACCTGGGCATCCGCCCGCCCCGACTGTGGCTGATCGACCACGGCGCGGCCCTCGTCTTCCACCACCGCTGGGACTCGGCCGCCGCCGCGGTCGCCAAGGCCTACGACTTCCGCGACCACGCCCTCGGCGGCTACGCCCCCGACACCGTCGCCGCCGACGTGGAACTGGCCCCGCAGGTGACCCGCGAACTCCTGCACCACGTCACCTCGCTCGTCCCCGACGAATGGCTCGACCAGGAGGCGGGCTTCGGCTCCGCCCAGCAGGTCCGCGAGGCCTATGTGGACCACCTGGCGACCCGCGCGACGCTCTCCTCGGCCTGGCTGCCGACCGGCTTCCGCAGCCCGGAGGAACTGGCCGCCGAGCAGGAGCGCCGCGCCCGCGCCACCCGCGCGGGCCGCCCCTCCTGGCTCAAGGACGTCCCCGACCTGCACGGCAAACCGGCCGCCTCGCGCGACTGGTCGTCCCACCTGGGCTGAGCGTCGCGTGCGTGCGGGTGTGCCGCCCGTCGGCCGACCTCAGCCGGTGAGTTCCTCGTACGCGGGCAGCGTCAGGAAGTCGGGGTAGGCGGGGTCGAGTGCGACCCGCAGGAACAGGTCGTGCGCCTGATGCCACTTGCCGTTCGCGTAGACCTCCTCGCCCAACTCGAGCCGGACCGCGTCGAGTTCGCTTGCGGCGAGCTCGCGGACCAGTTCGGGGGTGACGGTGCGGCCGTTGTCCAGGAGTACGTCCGCGTTGATCCACTGCCAGATCTGCGAGCGGGAGATCTCCGCGGTCGCGGCGTCCTCCATCAGGTGGAAGATCGCCACCGCGCCGATCCCGCGCAGCCAGGACTCGATGTAACGGATGCCCACCTGGACGGCGTTGACCAGGCCCGCGTACGTGGGCTTCGCGGTCAGCGAGTCCACCGCGAGCAGGTCGTCGGCGCTCACCCGGACGTCCTCGCGCAGCCGCTCCTTCTGATGCGGCCGCTCGCCGAGGACCGCGTCGAAGGCGGCCTCGCACACGGGCACCAGGTCCGGGTGCGCGACCCAGGACCCGTCGAAGCCGTCGGCCGCCTCCCGGTCCTTGTCGGCGCGCACCTTGCGCACCGCGCTCCGGTTCACACTCTCGTCGGCGCGCGAGGGGATGAACGCCGACATCCCGCCGATGGCATGGGCGCCCCGGCGGTGACAGGTCCGCACCAGCAACTCGGTGTACGCCCGCATGAACGGGGCGGTCATCGTCACGGCGTTGCGGTCCGGGAGGACGAACCGGGGCCCGCCGTCACGGAAGTTCTTGATCAGCGAGAAGAGATAGTCCCAGCGGCCCGCGTTCAGGCCCGAGGCGTGGGCGCGCAGTTCGTGGAGGATCTCCTCCATCTCGAAGGCGGCGGTGATCGTCTCGATGAGCACGGTCGCGCGGATCGTGCCCTGGGCGATGCCCAGACAGTCCTGCGCGAACACGAACACGTCGTTCCACAGCCGTGCTTCCAGATGCGATTCGAGCTTCGGCAAATAGAAATAGGGACCCTGGCCGCGCGCCGAGAGCCGCCGCGCGTTGTGGAAGAAGTACAGACCGAAGTCGACGAGCGCGCCTGGCACCGGCCGCCCGTCCACCAGCAGATGCCGCTCGTCCAGATGCCAGCCGCGCGGCCGTACGAGGACGGCGGGCAGCCCGCCCTCGGAGCGCAGCATGTACTCCTTGCCGGTCGCGGGGTCCGTGAAGTCGATACGGCGCTCGTGCGCGTGGAGCAGGTTGATCTGGCCCTGGACCACGTTGCGCCAGGTCGGTGCCGAGGCGTCCTCGAAGTCGGCGAGCCAGACCCGGGCGCCGGAGTTGAGTGCGTTGACGGTCATCCTGCGGTCGGTCGGACCCGTGATCTCCACCCGCCGGTCCTGCAAGGGCTCGGGCACGGCCGCGACGCGCCAGTCGTCGTCGGCGCGGATCTCGGCGGTTTCCGGCAGAAAGTCGAGCCGTCCGGTGCGCGCGATCTCCGCGCGCCGGCGCACACGCCGGGCGAGCAGTTCGTCACGCCGGGCGGCGAACAGCCGATGCAGATCCGCGACGAACAGCAGCGCGGCCTCGGTGAGCACCTCGTCCTGCCTGGGCAG
Organism: Streptomyces sp. NA04227; assembly: GCF_013364195.1. Taxonomy (NCBI): domain Bacteria; kingdom Bacillati; phylum Actinomycetota; class Actinomycetes; order Kitasatosporales; family Streptomycetaceae; genus Streptomyces; species Streptomyces sp. NA04227. The sequence continues at coordinate 7,191,769 of NZ_CP054918.1, forward strand.
GGCCTGCGCCACGACGAGGGCGGGCTCGGGCACGGGAACCGGCATCAGCAGTTCACTTCCTTCGGTCGCCTCTCCATTGTCCATGTGTCCCGCGAGCCCTGTGAGCCCTGTGCTTCCGGTGTGTGCCGGGCTTCCCGTACGTCCTGTGCGTTGGTGGGGTCCTCGCGCGGGCCGGGGCTCACCGGCGTCCGGTGCCGGTTCACGGCGCGAGCAGGCGCAGGTCCGCCTCCGTGTCGATGTCGTGGCACTCGGCGACGTCCGCGCACTCCACCTCCCGTACGGCTGCCCCCTGCGCCCGCAGGTGATCCCGCGCGCCCCGGTCCGCGACGGCGCTCTCGCCGACCGCGCGCCAGTGCGCACGCCCGAGCAGTACGGGATGCCCGCGCCGTCCCTCGTACGTGGCGGTCGCCAGCGACCCGGGATCCTCGTACGCCGAGACCACGCGCCGCACCGCCTCGGCGCCGATGCCCGGCTGGTCCACGAGGAGGACAAGGGCCGCCCCGGCCCGGGTGGCGGCGAGCGCGTCGAGGCCCGCGCGCAGTGAGGAACCCATGCCCTCCTCCCAGTCCGGGTTCTCGACCAGAACACAGCGGCCGAGTACGGCATGGCGACGCACCTCGTGGCTCGCCGCACCGAGCACCACGTGCACGGGGGCGCAACCGCCCGCGTGCAGCGCCCGTGCCGCGCGTTCCACCAGCGTCCTGCCCTCGTGCACCAACAGCGCCTTCGGCCGTCCGCCCAGCCGCTGCCCGCCGCCGGCCGCGAGCACCAGACCGGCGACCTCGGCGGGCGGGCGGTATGCCTGCTCCCTGTACGTCATGTCCCTTTGCATACCGCAGATCCCCCGCCCGCCGCGCCGTGAAACGGCGCGCCGGAGCGCGACCGGGGCCTGTTCCGGGTGGGCGCACGCCCCGATTTCCGTCAACCGCAAGGGAGTTGAATTCGGTCACCATGCTGGCGCCCGGGAGGTGTCATGTCGTTTACTGGCCCGACCCCGAACGGTGCCCGTACCGAACCGCCGGGGTTACGGGGGGCCGCACAGAACAAAACAGGGGCACAACACGCGCACAAAGACGTGCGAGGGGGCTTGAGGCTGTGTTGCGGAGCATGGGACAGACTCCAGTGGCCGGGAACGAGCAGGACCCGGGGGACCCAAGGGTAGTGACACTGCGCAAGGCCGTCTCCCGGTTGCGGCGGGAGCTGGCGGCGTATCCGGCGGAGTTCCCCGACCGGGGGATCGCGGAGGACGAACTGGCGGCGCTCCACGCGATGGCCGCGTCCGGAACACCCGAAGTGCTGCGCCTGCGCCGCTCCTTATTGCTCGTCGCGGGTTCCGCGGGATCGGTGAGCGCGCTGAGAGGGAGCCTGGCACAGGTGAGACGGGCGGTGGAACTGTTCGGCGAACTGCCGGAGGAATAGAGGACAGGACGAGCCCGGCTGCACGGCGGACCCGGCGCGGCGCGTGGTTGACGGACCGGGACGCCGAGTGAAGACTCCTTCAACAGAACGTTGAACCGGCACCCTGGGCTGTCGGCATGCTCCATCAGTACGTTCAGTACGTTGAATCAGCGGCGCGGGCCGAGGTGGCGGCGCGGGTTTCGGTTCGGCGGGCGTACGGTTCCGCACAGCAGGAGGAGCCCGGCACCGCCGTACCGAAACCCGCGGGCCGGACCTCCGACCGGTGAGCGAAGGGGTCGTGGGTGGCCGAAGCCGATCTGGTGCTGCGCTCCGCACGGGTACTGACGCGGGACGGTATGCGGCCCGCCGCCGTGGCCGTCACGGGCGAACGGATCAGTGCCGTGCTCGGCCACGACGCCCCGCCGCCGCTCGGCGCCCGCGTCGTCGACCTCGGCGAACAGGTGCTGCTGCCCGGCCTCGTCGACACCCACGTCCATGTGAACGACCCGGGCCGCAGCGCCTGGGAGGGCTTCGCCACCGCCACCAGGGCCGCGGCGGCGGGCGGCATCACCACGCTCGTCGACATGCCGCTCAACTCCATCCCGCCGACGACCTCGGTGGCCCATCTGGAGACCAAGCGGGCAGCGGCGCGTGGCCGTGTCCACGTCGATGTCGGCTTCTGGGGCGGCGCGGTCCCGGACAACACCGCAGCGCTGCGCGGCCTGCACGAGGCGGGTGTGTTCGGCTTCAAGTGCTTCCTCGCGCCGTCCGGAGTCGAGGAGTTCGGGCATCTCGACCCGGCCGGACTCGACCGGGCACTCGCCGAAATCGCCGCGTTCGACGGCCTGTTGATCGTGCACGCCGAGGACCCCGGCAGCCTGGCCGCGGCACCCGAGCCCGCGGGCGCGCGGTACGCGGGCTTCCTCGCCTCGCGCCCGCCCGTGGCCGAACAAGCCGCCATCGCCACCCTGCTCGACGCGGCCGAACGGACCGGCGCCCGGGTGCACGTACTGCATCTGTCCTCGGCCGGGGCACTGGCACCGCTGGCCGCCGCCAGACGTCGCGGCGTACGCGTCACCGTCGAGACCTGCCCCCACTTCCTCACCCTGGCCGCCGAGGAAGTCCCGGACGGGGCAACGGAGTTCAAGTGCTGCCCGCCGATCCGCGAGGCCGCCAACCGGGACGCCCTGTGGCAGGGGCTCGCCGACGGCACCATCGACTGCGTGGTCTCGGACCACTCACCGGCCACCGCGGACCTCAAGACCGGCGACTTCGGCACCGCCTGGGGCGGCATCTCCTCGCTCCAGCTCGGCCTGTCCGCCGTGTGGACCGAGGCCCGGAGCCGGGACCATGCGCTCGCGGACGTGGTCCGCTGGATGTCCGAGGCCCCCGCCGCGCTCGCCGGGCTCCCGCACAAGGGCGCCCTGGCCGCCGGGCACGACGCGGACTTCGCCGTCTTCGCGCCCGAGGAGTCGTTCACCGTCGACCCCGGCGCGCTGGAACACCGCAACCCGGTCACCGCGTACGCCGGACGCACGCTCTACGGCCGGGTCGCCCAGACCTGGCTGCGCGGCCAACGGATCCTGGCCGACGGGGAGTTCACCGACCCCGAGGGCAGGTTGCTGAAGAGGAGCCCCCGCCTGTGACCCTGCCGCCGCGCTTCACCGGTGCCGCCCCGCCCTACCCCGGCGGCGACCCGTACGCCGACTACCGCACCGCCGAGTTCGCCTTCGCGGGGCAGACCGACCTCGCCGACCGGCGCCTGGGCGCGGCCGTGATCGCCGCGAACGACGAGTTCTTCGCCGAACGCGAGAACCTGCTGCTCCCGCACCCCGCCGCGTTCGAGCCCGGGACCTTCGGCCACAAGGGCAAGATCATGGACGGCTGGGAGACTCGGCGCAGGCGCGGCACGGACGGCGCCGCCCCCGGCCCCGGCGCGGACGAACACGACTGGGCACTCGTCCGGCTCGGCCTGCCCGGAGTGGTGCACGGCGTCGTCGTCGACACCGCCCACTTCCGCGGCAACCATCCACGGTCCGTGAGCCTCGACGCCACCTGCGCCGAAGGCACCCCGGCCCCCGGCGAACTGTTGGGCCCGGACACCCGATGGACGGCACTCGTCCCGCGCACCGAGATCGGCGGGCACGCCGCGAACGGCTTCACCGTGGACGTGCCCCGCCGCTTCACACATCTGCGGCTCAGCCAGTTCCCCGACGGGGGAATCGCCAGGCTGCGGGTCCACGGGGAGCCGGTGCCCGATCCGTCCTGGCTGCTCGCCCTCGGCACCTTCGACGTACTCGCCCTGGCGCACGGCGGCCGCGTGACCGACGCCTCCGACCGCTTCTACGCACCGCCCGCCAACACCCTGATGCCGGGCAGGTCCCGACGGATGGACGAGGGCTGGGAGACCCGGCGCCGCCGCGACGACGGCCACGACTGGATCAGGTACCGGCTCGCCGCCGAGGCGCGGGTCCGCGCCGTCGAGATCGACACCGCCTGCCTGAAGGGCAACGCGGCGGGCTGGGCCGCCCTGTGGCTGCGTACCGACGACGGAACCTGGCAGCAGGTCCTCGCCCGTACCCGGCTCCAGCCCGACACCTGCCACCGCTTCCTCGTCGACGCCCCGGCGGCCACCGAGGCCCGCCTCGACATCTTCCCGGACGGGGGAATCTCCCGGCTCCGGCTCTTCGGGGCGCCGACCGAGCGGGGGAAGGAACAACTGCGGGCGCGTTATGCGGAGTTGACGCGTGACGAGGAGCCGAGCGGGGTGGAGGGCGGGGCGGGCTGAGCGTTCCGGCCCCGCGCCGTTCCTGCCCAGCGCCTTTCCTGCCCTTGTGCCGGTCTCCGGGCGGCGCGACCGACACATCCGCCCGCGCCGCCCCACTCAACTCCCCCTGTTCGCCGGCTGGTTCAGGCCGCGTGCCCCCCGTCCACGCTGAACTCCGCGCCGGTGACATAGTCCCCGCCTGGGCCCGCCAGGTGTGCCACCGTGGCGGCGACCTCCTCCGCGCGGCCGAAGCGGCCGAGCGGGATGGTGGCGGTCTGGCCCTCGGCGTAGGGGCCGTCGGCCGGGTTCATGTCGGTGTCGATGGGGCCGGGGTGCACGATGTTCGCGGTGATCCGGCGGTCGCCGAGTTCCCGTGCCAGGGCCTTGGTGAGCCCGATCAGCGCGGACTTGCTCATCGCGTAGAGGGTGCCGCCGGGACCCGGTACCCGCAGCGCGATACAGGAACCGATGGTGATGATGCGGCCGCCCTCGGCCATCCGCGCCGCCGCGGCCTGCGAGGCCAGGAAGACCCCGCGTACGTTCACCGCGAGCACACGGTCGACGTCCTCCAGGCTCAGCCCGTCCATCGGGCCGAGCACACCGATCCCGGCGTTGTTGACCAGGACGTCGAGCCTGCCGAAGGTCTCCACGGTGCGCGCCACCGCCTCCGCGGTCTCCACCGCGTCCGCGGCATCGGCCCGCAGCGCCAGTCCCCGGCGGCCCATCGCCTCGATCCGGGTCACCACCTCCTCGGCCGCCTCCTTCGACTCCGCGTACGTCAGGGCGACATCCGCGCCCTCCCGCGCCAGGCGCAGCGCGGTGGCCGCGCCGATTCCGCGGCTGCCGCCGGTCACCAGGGCCACAGTGCCGTTCATGGGTAACTCCTCTTTCTGTACGGTCCGTTGGGCGAGAGCGCATGGCACGTACGACGACCGGAACGGCGCGTACGACGCGCTGTTGCGCCTCGCGGGACCTGCTGGGCTGTGACTCCTATGCAAGCCGTCCGCGAGAGCGTTCGCTGGCGGTGATCGGACATGCAGTCCGGAGTGGGCGACGAGCGGTCCACGGGCAGGTGGCGAGCGATCCGGGGGAGAGGGTGGGGTGCGCGCGGGACCTGGGATCGCGGTCATGGCAGCCACCCTGGAGGCGATCGGGCCGGGCGCGGAGAACGGGCGTCCGGCCGGTCCGGGCGGGGGACGCTGCTGACCGGTACGGCCGTCCGTCCCGCGCGTCGCCGCGGCCGACGTCCCGTACCGATGATTCCGTGCCCGCATCCCAGTCGTACTGGGTGAGACCCCGGCATCGCAGCCGCCGGGCACGACGAGAGGCCAAACGCCATGAAGATCACCCTGACCGCCTTCGTCACCATGGACGGGGTGCACCAGGCGCCAGGCGGCCCGAACGAGGACACCAGCGACGGCTTCACCCACGGCGGCTGGTCGGTGCCCTACGGCGACGAGGACTTCGGCCGCTTCGTCACCGGAGTCTTCGACAACGCCGACGCCTTCCTGCTCGGCCGCCGCACCTACGACATCTTCGCCGCGCACTGGCCGCGCGTCACCGACCCCGAGGACCCGATCGCCACCAAGCTCAACTCGCTGCCCAAATACGTGCCTTCGAGCACGCTGGGCGAGCCGTCCTGGGCGCACACGACCGTGTTCCGCAAGAACGCGGTGGCCGAGATCGCCGAGCTGAAGCGCCGGCCGGGGCGGGAGTTGCAGATCCACGGCAGCGCCCGGCTCGCCCAGGGTCTGCTGGCCAAGAACCTGATCGACACCGTGCACCTGCTGGTCTTCCCGGTCGTCCTGGGCTCGGGCCGCAGGCTCTTCGAGGACGGCACACTCCCCACCGCCTTCCGCCTCGAAGGGCTCTCGCGCACCAGCACCGGCGTGGTCATCCACACCTACGAGGCCTCCGGGCGTCCCGAGTACGGCAGTTACGAGCTCGCCCCCGAGCAGGAGTGAGACCCCCTCCCGTCGTCTCCCGGGCCGCACGACCGGCACCGGGAGGCGGGAGACACGAGGAGATCTCGTACATCCGCAGGTGGTTCGTACAGGTTCACGGCAGGCGGTGAAGCGCTTCTGACGAGCGGTGAACTTCCGGCGAACACGCCCGACTTGGCGTTGACACGTGCCGCTCTACGCGCGTCATGCTAGAGCCATGCGAACCCCCACACGCCTTCTCGGCACCTCCGCCCTCGCCGCCGCGCTCCTCTTCGGCGGCACCGCCACCGCCGCGAGCGCCGCCGCGCCCGCCTCCGCCGGCTCGATCGCGGCCGTCGGCGACATCTGCTACTCGGCGCTCCCCGCCGAGGCCCACGACACCCTGGACCTCATCGACCAGGGCGGCCCGTACCCGTACCCGCAGGACGGCACCGTCTTCCAGAACCGCGAGGGCCTCCTGCCGTCGCAGTCGAGCGGCTACTACCACGAGTACACCGTCGAGACCCCGGGCTCCGACGACCGCGGTGCCCGCCGCATCGTCACCGGCAACTCCACCGACGAGGACTACTACACGGCCGACCACTACGAGTCCTTCGACCTGGTCGACTACGACTGCTGACCGCGCGGCACCATGTGTCCCGGCATCCTTGCGGTGCCGGGACACGCGTGTGCGCGCCGTCATCCCTGGGCCGGACGACTCTCCGCCGCCGCGAACAGGGCCACGGACAGGGCGACGAGGGTGAGGCTCGCGTAGAGCTCGTACCCGTCGAGGAAACCGATGCGCTGGACGAATCCCCAGCCGTCGAGCCAGCCGAAGAGCTCGTGCACGAGGCCCCCGGCCCCCTGCGCCAGCATGAGCAGACCGAGTCCTTCCAGAATCTTCTTCACGGCATCGATCCTCGGCCCGCGCGCCCGCCCCGGGCATCGGTCCCGCGTCGCGGCCCACGCGCCCACGGTCGTCGATCCGGGCGACGGGCCGCGACCAAAGTCGATGATCCGCGCACTTTGGTAGCCGGTCGGCGGCGGATGGCCCTGGCCGGTGGCGGGCGTGCGTAGATTGGCGGGCATGAGCAAGGAGCCCAGCGCCGGGGCGCGCGCCGTGCCGGAGTACCGCTGGCTGCTGCCCTCGGCCGTGACCCAGGAACTCGACCCGGACCAGGGTAGACGTCCCCGCCGCACCGTCCGGGACTGGCTGGTCGACTTCACCATGTTCTTCCTCGCGGTGATCGTCGGGCTGGCTGCCATGGAGTCGCTGTCGAAGGAGGACCTGCCGTCCTTCTGGTCCGCGTTGGACCAGACGCTCGGTGCGCTCGCCTGCGCCGCGATCTGGTTCCGCAGGCGGTGGCCGATGGGCCTCGCCATCGCGATGATCCTGCTGACCCTGCTGTCCAACACCGCCGGTGGCGCGGCACTGGTATCCCTTTTCAGCGTCGCTGTGCACCGGCCCTTCAAGGACGTGGCCTGGCTGGCGGGCACCGCGATCGCGGTGATACCGGTCTTCTACGCGGTGCGCCCCGACCCGGAACTGCCCTACATCGGCTCCGTCGTCCTGGGGTCGGGGCTGACCGCCGCCGCCGTCGGCTGGGGCATGTTCGTCCGCTCGCGGCGTCAGCTCATGATGAGCCTGCGGGACCGTGCGCGGCGGGCCGAGACCGAGGCCGAGCTGCGCGCCGAGCAGGCGCAGCGCCTGGCCCGCGAGGCCATCGCCCGCGAGATGCACGACGTCCTCGCGCACCGGCTCACCCTGCTCAGCGTCCACGCCGGGGCACTGGAGTTCCGCCCCGGCGCCCCCGAGAAGGAGATCGCCCGGGCCGCCGGAGTCATCCGCGAGAGCGCGCACGAGGCGCTGCAGGATCTGCGGGAGATCATCGGCGTGCTGCGGGCGAGCGACGGCGACGAGTCCGGCCGCCCGCAGCCCACCCTCGCGGCGCTCGGCACCCTGGTCTCCGAGTCCCGCTCGGCCGGGGCGAAGGTGGAACTCGACTCCCGAATCCACGCCCCCGACCAGGTCCCGGCCCTGCTCGGCCGCACCGCGTACCGCATCGTGCAGGAGGCCCTCACCAACGCCCGCAAGCACGCGCCGGGCGCCGTGGTCCACATCCTGGTCGAGGGCGAGCCGGGCTCCGCCCTCACCGTCGAGGTCCGCAATCCGCCCCCGCCCGGTGAGGTCCCCGAGGTGCCCGGCTCCGGCCAGGGCCTCATCGGCCTGACCGAGCGGGCCCATCTCGCGGGCGGGCGCCTGGAGCACGGCCGCGAACGGGACGGCGGCTTCACGGTACGGGCATGGCTGCCGTGGTCCGGGCCGTAGCCGTGCCCGGCCATGCGGTCGTGCCTGGCCATGCGGTCCTGTCCGGCCATGCGGTCGTACGCAGACGTCCGTTGCCGCAGCCGTAGTTGAAGCCGTGGTCGCGTCCGCCGCCGGGTCTCCTTCCGAGCCGGTCCGGCCGTTGCCCCCAGGTGCCCGCACCGCCGCCCGACAGAACTGGATACGGTTGCCGCCATGAACGCGATCCGTCTGCTGCTCGTCGACGACGACCCCCTCGTCCGCTCCGGACTCTCGTTCATGCTCGCGGGGGCCGAGGACATCGAGATCGTGGGCGAGGCGGCCGACGGCAGCGAGGTTCCGGCGCTGGTGGACAGCGCCCGGCCCGATGTCGTCCTGATGGACATCCGGATGCCCGCGGTGGACGGGCTGACGGCGACCGAGCAACTCCGGTCCCGCAACGAGGCGCCCGAGGTCGTCGTGCTCACCACCTTCCACGCGGACGAACAGGTGCTGCGGGCGCTGCGCGCGGGCGCCGCGGGCTTCGTTCTGAAGGACACCCCGCCCGCCGAGATCATCGAGGCCGTACGCCGCGTCGCCGCCGGGGACCCGGTCCTCTCGCCCGCGGTCACCCGGCAGTTGATGAGCCACGCGGCGGCCGGGCAGGACCCGCGCAGGTCCCGGGCCGCCGAACGGCTCGACCACCTCAACGAGCGCGAGCGCGAGGTCGCCGTCGCGGTGGGCCGGGGCCGCACGAACGCGGAGATCGCCGCCGAGCTGTACATGAGCGTGGCCACCGTGAAGACGCATGTCTCGCGCGTGCTGACCAAACTCGACCTCAACAACCGTGTGCAGATCGCCCTGTTGGTGCACGATGCCGGGATTCTGGACTAGGAGCTGTTCGGGGTTCGGATCTTGGTGAGGCCGGGTGGTGTGCTGGTCGGGGCTGGTAGAAAGCGGCGTGTGGCACGTTTTGATGTGACGGATGCTGAGTGGGCATTGCTGGAACCACACCTGCCGGTGGCCGCTTCCGGGCCGCTGCCGCGTCGGGTACGGGACCAGTTCAACGGGGTGTTGTGGCGGTTCCGCACCGGGTCGGGCTGGCGTGACGTGCCAGAACGCTACGGCCCCTGGTCCACGGTCTACTCCCGTTTCAATGCCTGGGCCAAAGCAGGGGTGTTCCAGGTGTTGATGGAAGCTCTCATCGCTGAGGCCAGCATGCGCGGGCAGGTCGGGCTTGAGCTGGTCAGCGTGGACTCCACCATCGTGCGGGCTCACCACGAAGCAGCGGGCCTGGCGGTCGCCGGGGAGACCCTGGATGCGCTGGAGCAGGCGCTGACCGAGGAAAAGGGGGCTCCGCTGGACGATCAGCCGCCGGTGTGGAGGGTGGTGCGCGCCCGTCCGCGACCGGTGCGGACACGCCGCCGGGCCAGGACCGTGCTCGCGCACGCCGCCGCACCAGGGCCCGGGCCAAGGCGGCCGGACTCGGCCGGTCCCGCGGCGGGTTAAGCAGCAAGATCCACGCCGCTGTCGATGCCCGGGGCCTGCCGCTGGCGTTCGTCCTCACTGCCGGCCAGGCCGGGGACTGTCCGCAGTTGCCGACACTCCTGAACAAGATCCGGGTGCCCGGACCGGCGGGCAGGCCCCGCACCCGCCCCCGGTCGGTGGCCGCGGACAAGGCGTACTCGTCGAAAGCGAACCGGGCCTATCTGCGCCGTCGGCACATCACCACGGTGATCCCTGAGAAGGCTGACCAGCAGGCCAACCGGAAGAAGAAGGGGTCGGCCGGTGGCCGGCCTGTCACCTTCGACCCAGAGCGCTACAAGCAGCGCAACACCGTCGAGCGCTGCTTCCAGAAACTCAAGACCTGGCGCGGTCTGGCCACCCGCTACGACAAAGCCCCGCAGAACTACGAAGCCGGACTCCACCTGCGAGGCTCAATCATGTGGTTGAAGTACCTCACCTCCACCACATGATCCGAACCCCAAACAGCTCCTAGGGCCGGTGCGGGCGGATCTTCGCTTACGATCCTCCCCGCTCACGATCCGCGCGGACTCGACCTTCACCAACTCGGTGATCCGAGCCGAAGTCGTCAACTAGTCGTTGTGGTACGGCTGTTCGGCTTGCGTGTGGGGTCGGGCGCGCGGCGGCGCCTGAGTACCCGCGCCGCGGTCGACGGGCCGAGCAGCGTCGTGGGTGGCGCCGCGAGCGACAGGACGTCGAAGAAGCGGGCGCAGAGGCCGGGGTCGACATTGGCTCCGGCAAGGACCCGCTGCATGTAGCGCTGCGAGAGCCGGTCGGCGAACTTAGGGCGCAGGCCCTCCGTCTGCGGGTAGCGCAGGTCCTCGCCGGTGGCGATGGCCCATGCCGCCGAAGCGCTGCGGGCCGCCGACTTCTGGATGCGCCGGGCGGCCCCGGGGATGTCGTCGCGGTGCCGGCCGCGCAGCAGTTCGGCGATACGGTGCGCGGTCAGTGCGGCGACGGTCATGCCGTGGCCGTAGACCGGGTTGAAGCGGCAGGCGGCGTCGCCGAGTACGACGAATCCGTCCGGCCAGCGCGAGGCACGTTCGAAGTGATGGCGCACGTTGGCGGTGTCGCGGAAGCCGGTGGCGGAGGAGAGCGGTTCGGCGTCCCGGATCGCCTCGTACAGGACCGGGCTGCGCAGGCTGCGGGTGAACTCGGTGAACGCCTCGTCGTCCGTGGGCGGCGCGTCCTCGCCACTGCCCAGGAGGGTGACGATCCAGCGCTCGCCCTCGATGGGAATGAGCACTCCGGCACGCGGAACATCGGGACCCGCCTGGACGTAAATCCCCTTCCAGGTACGGCCGTTGGCGGCGGGGGTGCGGTAATAGCGGCTGGCGTAGGCCAGTTTGGCGTCGCAGCGGGTCACGGGCGGGGCGGGGCAGTCGAGTCGGGCCAGCCAGTCGGTCGTGCGCGCGGTACGGCCGCTGGTGTCGACGACGAATCCCGCGGTGGTCTCCTCGGCGGAGGTTCCGGACGGTGCGCCGCGGCGTTTGTGGACGACGCCTCGGACCGCCCGTGTGTCGGACGAGGCGATCAAGCCGGTCACCTCGCGCCCGGAGCGTAGGGTCACGCCAGGGGTGGCCGTCACGTGGCGGCGGAGGGTCCAGTCCGTCAACTCCCGGCTGGCGTAAAGGGATTCGGTTCCCGGCAGCGGCTGGAACCAGTCCGCCGGGCTGAGCCAGAGCATGTCCGCCGGGATCCGGACCCGGTGCGCCCCGGCCGTCAGCATGTCCCGCGTGAACCCCGGGAGCATGTCCTCCAGCGTCCGCAGGCCGTGCCACCACAGCACGTGGACGTGCCGCGACTGGGCGACACCCGGTCTGAACTCCGGTCCCTCGTCGAGGAGTTCGTCCCGCTCCAGGACTGTCACACGGGAGAAGTGGGCGGCCAGTACGCGCGCGGTGAGCAGACCGGCCACGCCCGCGCCGATCACCACCGCGTGATCCTCCACCGTGCTTCGGGACATCGGCTTCCCCCCAGGGCCCAGCGGCCGCCAGGCCGGGACCGGACAAGGTGCGCACGCTCGCGCCCGGCACGCGGTGCCTCACACGCACCCGAGCAGCGTCGGACAGGGTCCCTCAATCATCAAGGGCTCGTTGGCGTACGGCGGTTGGGGAGACCGGGATCGTCCGCCCGGCGCGTCCGCCCCGTGCGCGGGTGTGCGCCCCGCGTCCGCCGTTGCGGTGCCGGGAAGCCGGGAAGCCGGGAAGCCGGGAAGCCGGGAAGCCGGGAAGCCGGGAAGCCGGGATACCCGGGAGTCCGGAAGCCCGGTGCCCGGGGGCAGGGGCCACGGAAGCGGTCGGGCTCTTTCTTTCCGCCCGGTTGTCAGAGGGGGCCGGTATCAATGAGGTACGGGCGAGCGTCGACTCCGTACTGGCGCTACGGCCTGCCCCGTCCGCCGACCCACCCGCCACGAGCAGGACAACCCACCCCCCCAGAGGTCCCACACATGAACACCGCCGAACAGCAGCGCCGTGCCGCCGAGTTCCGTGCGCTGCACGAGCAGACCGACACCTTCGTCATTCCCAACGCCTGGGACGCGGGCACCGCGCGGATCCTGCACGGACTGGGCTTCCGGGCCCTGGCCACGACCAGTGCGGGGCTGGCGCACAGCCTCGGCCGTGCGGACGGTGCGGGACTGGTGAGCCGTACGGAGACACTCGACAACGCACGGGCCATTGCCTCGGCGACCTCGCTGCCCGTCACCGCCGACCTGGAGAACGGGTTCGGTGACGCACCGGAAACGGTGGCCGAGAGCATCCGGCTGGCCGCGGCGGCCGGAGTCGTCGGGGCCTCGATCGAGGACACCACCGGGCGGCCGGAGGATCCGCTGTACGACTTCGACTCCGCGGTGGAGCGGGTGGCCGCGGCCGTCGAGGCGGCGGGGAGCCTCGGCATCCCGTTCACGCTGACGGCCCGGGCAGAGAACTTCCTCTACGGCAGGCCTGATCTCAAGGACACCATCCGGCGGTTGCGTGCCTTCGAGGCCGCGGGCGCCGATGTCCTCTACGCTCCCGGACTGCCCGACGCCGAGGCGATCCGCGAGGTCTGCTCCTCTGTGAGCCGTCCCGTGAACGTCCTTGCCGGGGGAGCGTCACGGATCAGCGTCGCGGAACTCGCCGCGCTGGGTGTCCGCCGTATCAGCCTCGGCTCCGGGCTCTCGCGCCTGGCGCTCGGCGCCGTGCGACAAGCGGCACGGGAAGTCCTGGAGCAGGGAACTTTCGACTTCGCGGCCGGGGCCCTGCCGTACGGGGAGTTGAACGGGGTCATGGCGTCGTCGGCGCGAGGAGAGGAGGGCGAAGGTCAGTAGTAGGCGGGGCTTCTCCGTTGCTGGGGCCGGGGGAGGAACTACCAGCGCTCCGGCCGCACTTCATCGCCCGGAGGGCAGTAGCGCATGCACACGGTAGGAGGACCCTTTGTGTGCGGAGCGAACCCACTGCGAGAGCGCCTCCACGATGTGCATTCCTCGGCCGTGCTCATCGCAGTCGTGGTCCGCTCCGTCCGGTGGCTGAGGAGGAGCGATGCCGAAGTCCGTGACGATGATGTGTAGCCCGTCGGGCTCGAGCGTGAGCTGCAGCGTCAGCTCGCAGCGACCGTGACGGGCGGAGTTGCCGGCGAGCTCACCGACGACGAGTTCGGCGTTCTCCAGCTCCTCGCCCGACACCCCCCCACCTCGCGAGTACGGAAGAGGCGAAACGGCGCACCCAAGGGACGTTGGAGATCTCTGCCGGCAAGGAGAGAGCGGTCTCCCGACGTGTGGGTGCGGGCGCTTTCGGTGCGGCGGCTCCCGCGGACGACAAGGGGGTCATCTGCTGGTACATGGCGGGCACCCCTCGGTGAGGTCGGCGCAGGTGTCGGACCGGAGGTCGGTCTGGGGGGAACGGGTGGGGAACGTCCTGCCGACGAGGAGAATGGTTACGTAAACATTTTTACCCGCCAGAAACGAGAGGGTCAAGTGGAGAGGTGTGGCCGCCCGTATGCCGGACCGTTTTCCCGGACCTCTGGCTGCCCGTGACGGCGCTGCGCACAAGTTCCGCCCGGCCTGCGTGGACGACAAGGCTCGGGCGCATTCGGCACGAATTCATGGCCTGGGCCCGCTCGGTGAGGGCGGCCACTCCGATATCAGGTTCAAGCGGAGCCAGGGGACGATACCGCTCGCTTGTGCCCGCCCCCCGCCTTGGACGTCAGCTCCGTCAACCGGCGGAGCAGACGCGGCCCCCGCACGAGGCGGACCCGAGCCGACGGGTTCTTCGCCCTCCCGGCCAGCCGATCGGCCTCGATACTGCTGACCGGGCGGAAATCCCCGCCGGACTCACGAGTCATGAGCAGACCTGCGGCAACGAAGTACTGATGGTCGGTCACCTGATGCTCCTTCCGGGAACTGTGGAGAACAGAATTCCCGGCCCGTGTGACCGCTCTTTTGCCGTCGGGTCACTATCCGTGACCGGTCTTTCCTCCCAGGTAACGACGGGTTTAAGAGCCTTGTCCCGCTGTGGCTGCACCGACACCCGGGCTCAACAGACTTTCCCGTGCCGGTCCGTCCAGCGAGGCGTGAGGTCTTCCTTTCCGGCTCAAGCCGTTCCGGTCGGTTCCTCCCGGGCGCCCGGCTCCGGCTCCTGCTCCTGGGCCCCTGGCGGCTGTCCGGCCCGATCCGCCGCCGCCGCGGCAGGCGCCCCGTATGCGTGCTGGGTGCCGTGCTGTACGGCGAAGACGGTTCCGGAGCCGTGGGCGTTGACGGTCTGCCGGAACGAGGAGGCCCAGGGTGCCTGCTCGGGGGTGCGGGCCGAGGCCAGTTGGTGCAGTGGTTCGCGGCAGGACGGGTCGTGGCGCAGCAGTGCCGCCAGTTCCAGGGTCCAGTAGGCGAACAGCGCCCGGCGGACTTCGTCGGGTGCCGAGGCCTCGCGCACCAGGGCGGCGTTGTCGTCGAGTTGGGTCTCGATCTCGGCCGTACGACGGTGCTCGGAGCGCCGGAACAGCGCCGTGACGGACTCCCGTGTCTCCTGCCACAGATCCGTGGCCATCGCCGCCACCAGCGCGGCGGACCCCGCTTCAGCGAGCACCGTCAACTCGTCGTTCATCGCGCCCTCTTCCCCTTCTCCACGTCGCCAACGCAGTCCGTCACGCAGTCGCTCATGTCGTCGTGCATGTCGTCCTTCGTCGCGGCCTCGTTCACTTCTGGCCGACGATCCGGATGTGCTGGTTGCCGTGCTGGGTTGCGTAGATGACACCGTTGCCCGAGGCCTTGTTGACCATCTTCGACGGGGCGGAGGCCGGGTCCGGGTCCGCGGTGCGGCGGTCGGTGTCGTCGTGCGGGGCCTCGTCGGGGGAGGTCGCGGGCGGCAGTGCCGTGCCACCGGGCACGTGCAGCCAGGCATCGGCGGTGTGTTCCTTCACGGTGAAGCCGACTTTGCGGAAGGTGTCCGGGTCGATGCCCAACTGCCCCGGGTGGACCGTCTCCTCGTGGAAGTGCCGGGACAGGAGCAGGGCCAGCGGGACGGTCCCGGGTGCCTGTGCCAGGGCGGTGCGCAACTCGGCCGCGTCGAGCATGCGGGCCAGTGTCTCCAGGGGCCGTCCGGCGACCTCGTCGACCGGGCCGAGGCAGACGTCGCCCGCGTGCAGCGCCATCCGCACCCGGACCCGCGTCAGGGGTCCCGCCAGCCGGTTGTGCGCGATCAGCCGGGCCGCCAGATCCGGTACGAGCGGGTGGATCAGTCGCGTCTTCGGTACTCGGGGAGGTGCGGTCACGCGGAAGCCGTCGCCCAGGTCCTGCACCCGGCAGGCGCGCCAGGCGATGCCGCTGTTCTCCAGGGACTCCCGTAGCGCCGTCGACAGCAGTTCACGGATCGTCAGGAGCGCCACGGTGCCGCGCCCGGCCGACCCTTCGATGTCGACGGCCAGCAGGGCCCGGTACTCCGGTTCTTGTGTCATACGGCCGCATCCCTCCGCGGATTCGGTAACCGTCGCGTTCCGTCCGGTCTTGATCGAGCCCGCGCGGACGGGCCCCGTCCCGGCCGCGCGGGCCCCGGGACGCCCTCCCCGCACGAGGCGCGGAGACGGGGCCGAACCCAATGTCGCACTCGAATGCCGCGTTCAACTCGTCGGAATACAAGGTTTGTTGTGAATGTCGGGAGGACATGGCCCGGCGTCTGTGGTGAGTGCCGCCGACGAGGCGCACACTGCACCTCCGGGAGGCGGAACCGGTTTCCGGACGGTTCCGGACGGTTCCGGACGGAGCGTGAGGACGGGCTGGGGGGACAGGACATGGACGACGGACTCGCCGTCTCGCCCGCGCGGGAACCGCAGCCGCGCGAACAGTGGCCATGGCCACGACCGAGCCTGCTCGGCGGCCTCGGCCAGGCACACCGCGACCGTCTGCTCGCGCTGGGGGCCAGGGTCCGGTACCCGGCCGAAAGGATCCTCATCCGTGAATCGGAGGAGACCGACTTCGTCCTGATCCTGCTCGACGGCGTCGTGAAGGCGACCGGCCGCACCCGCGACGGCCGGGACGCCCTGCTCGCCGTGCGGATGGGCGGAGACCTGGTCGGCGAACTCGCCGCCGTGGACGGCGGGCCACGGTCGGCGACGGTCACGACCTGCGGCCCCGTCGTCGCGCGATCGGTGACCGGCGAGGCGTTCCGCGACTGTATGCGGCGCGATCCGCAACTGGGGCAGGCCGTGAACGCCGCCGTGGTGGCCAAGCTGCGCAGCGCCAACACCCACCGCCTGGACTTCACCGGCTGCGACGTGACCACACGACTGGCGCGGGTGCTGCACCAGATCGCGAGGACCTACGGCCGGCCGGTCGGCCGGGGCGCCGCCATCCACTGGCCGCTCACCCAGCCCGAACTCGCGACGCTGGCCGGAGCAGCCGAACCCAGCGTGCACAAGGCCCTGCGCAGACTCCGGGAGGCGGGCGCGGTCTCGACCGGCTACCGCACCGTGACCATCGACGACCTCGCCCTGCTGAACAGCATCGCGTTCGACTGAGCCACCTACCGACGGCCGGGGCCGCGGCACCGGTGCGGCCGCCGCGGCACCCGACCCGCACCACGGACCGAGAACGGGCAGCCAAGATTCCCCAAACCCGTTGATTGACGGTATTGCCCCGCAGACCCGTGTCTAGCCTCACGAAAGGAGGCTCGGCCGACCCTCCGGCGCCGCCCGACTGCCGGACATCGCGCTCCTCCAGCACACGCACAGCCTGCACGCACGGCCCGACCGAGGCACAGGGAACGCCGTACGCCCCTTCGAGACGTCGGCCTCAACTCCTCTTGTGCATACCGATGTTGGGCCACCGAAGGCGACCGAGAGCACAGGCCAGAGCGAGAGCACAGGCTCAAGAGAACGGGGTGGCAGATGAACGACGTGTACGAGTACGAGAACACGGATGCGGCGAGCGACCCGCCCGGCGAGGACGGGGCGGTACACGGGCCCGCCGAGCGGCACCGGATCGACATCGGCGGCAACGCGGGCGGGCCGGTGATCGCGGGCAACTACAACATGGTGATCGACGCCCAGCACGGCTCGAGGGTGACCATGCTGACCCAGGGCGAACGGCCGTTGCCCGTGCGCCGCGACCGGGTGGCACTGCTGCCCCGGCGGCAGCCCGCGCCGCTGGGCCGGGACACCGAACTCGCCGCGCTCGCCGCGGCCGTCAGGGCCGGGGGCCCGGTGCAGCTCTGGGGACCGCCGGGCGTCGGCAAGAGCACCGTGCTGCGGTACGCGGCACAGCGTCTCGACCCCGGGCCGGACGGGGTGCTCTTCCTCTCCGCGGCCCACCGCGAGGTCGAGGACCTCACCCAGGAAGTCTTCGAAGCCTGCTACGAGGCCGCGGGCTACGCACCGGCGAGCGCCGAACTGCGCCGCCTGATGGCCGGAGTACGGATCACGGTCTACGTCGACAACGCCGCGCTGAGCCCGGAGCAGGTCCGCGAACTCCTCGACGCCGCTCCCGACGCGACCTTCGTGTTCGCCGGCCGGGACCGGTCGCTGCTCGGCGAGGGCACCGCACTACAGGTCCACGGGCTGGACCGGGCCGCCGCGTTCGCCCTCCTCGCCCGCGAACTCGGCCGCGCCCTCACCGGGAACGAGCGCACCGCCGCCGACCTGTGGAAGACCGCGACCGGCCGACCGCTGCTCCTGTTGCATGCCGCCGCCCTCGCCCGCCTGGACTCCTCGGGCGAACCGAAGCTCCCGGCCCCGGGCGCCGTCGCGGAGCTGCTGCCGCTCATCCTCGAACGGTTGAACACGGCCGCCGTGAACGTCCTGCGCCTCCTCACCACACTGGAAGACGCCGAACTGGCGCCCGTGCACATCGGCACCCTGGCGGGCGTACCCGACCCGGTCCGCCTCTGTGACACCCTCACCGGTCTCGGACTCGCGGAGACCACCGAACGCGGATACCGCTGTGCGCCCGGCACGGTGTCCGCGGTGCGGGGCCGGTACCCGGAGCCCTTCCCCGGGGACCGGTTGTGCGAGCACTTCGCCCACTGGGCGGCACTGCCCGGCACCACACCGGCCGAAGTCGCCGACCACGCACGCGCGTTGGAGATCTCGGCCGAGCTGGCAGAACGGTCCGGACGGGCGGATCTCGCGATCCGGGTGGCCAGGGCCGCCGCACCGGCCCTGGCCCAGTCGCTGCGCTTCGGAGTGTGGGGGCGGGTGCTCGGCGCCGGGCGCAGCGCGGCCGACGCCGCGGCCGACCCGCAGGCAAGGGCCTACTTCACCCACGAGCAGGGTGTACGCACCCTGGTGACCGGCCGACGCGTCGTGTCCGCCGTCCTGCTGGCCGAAGCGGCGCTGCTGTGGCGGCAGTTGGGCAACGGCCAGGGCGCCGACGCCGCGGCCGGAGCCCAGCAACTCGCCCCGTCCGCACCCACCGTGCCGGACACACCCCCGGACCCCACCGGTTCACTCGATCCCACCTCGCCGACCGCGCCCGCGGACTCTCCGCAACCGGATCCGACGGCCGGGGCGGATCCGACGACGAACCTGGATCCGACGACGGTCCATGGCCCGACGACGAGTCCGGATCCGACGACGAGTGTGGATCCGACCACGGGCCCGGACCTGACCTCCGTAGACCCGAACTCCGCACTGGAACAGGGCACGAGCCACACGGGCCCCGACCTGAGCACCACGCACAGCGGGACGGGACCCGATGTCTCCACCGGGCCCGATCTCACCACCGGGCCCGACCTCTCCACCGGGCCGGACTTCTCCAACGGGCCCGGACCGGACTTCAGTTCCGGACCGGACTTCACCACCGGACCCGACCCCGTGTTCGACCCGAGTCCGGCAGCCGACCAACTGGCTTCCCAGGGCTCGCAGTTCGCCCAGACTGTACCGGCGGCCGGTTCTCCGCCGCCGATGCCGCCGCCCGGCGCCGTGGAAGCCAGTAGCGCGGCGAGCGGTATCGGTGGCACGGCGACCGGCGCCACCGCCGCGGCGGGCGCTGCCGCGGGCGGGGCGTCCGCGCTCACCGGCATCCTCACCGCGATCGCCGTCGTGCTCGCCGTCGCCATCGGCGGAGTCGCCGTCAGCCAGCAGGACTCGGGTGACGAACCGGCTGCTACGGAGACCGGGTTGGCCGGGACCTGGCGGGACAGCGAGGGAGGTACATCCGAGATCGAGCAGACCGGGTCCTCCACGTACACGACTGACGGCACCAGTCCATGCGGTGAGGCCTACACCACGGAAATCACCGGGAGCGGCGGCAGTTACAGCGCCACCGGGCCGCTGTACGACGTGGGGACCGACAACTGCGAGTCCGTCGGAACCGTCGACGTCACGATCACCATGGGCGCCGACACCGACGTCATCCAAGTGGTGAAGGAACTGTCGGCCGACGTGGACACCGACGAGGTGGAGTGTTACGACTGCGGAACCTACACGCTGAATCGCGTTCCGTAGCCCATACCCCACCGTACCTGGCGCCCCTCACACCCCAGTCGAACTCCCCGCACACGAACAGGAGTTGGCCATGGCATCCGCATCAGGCGACCGCTACAGCATCCGTATCGGAGGCGACGCCGCCGGTCCCGTAGTCGCCGGGAACGAGAACCGTGTGGAGGTGCACCAGTCGGAGCCCGCCACTTCGGCCGACGGCGCACGAGCCGGGGAGCAGGAGCCCGCTGCCCCCAGCCAGACCAACACGGCCAAGGACCACAGCAGTCTCTACACGGTGATGAACGGTGAGATGCACATTCACCGGGACGCCTCACCTCAAGCACCCGCAACTACCCAGGAGGAGTAGGCGAGTTGAGGAGCCGAGGGGGAGGCGGCCCCCTGAGCGGCCTCACCCCCCGCGCTCTACGCGCTCCCCGCGATCTCCGCCATCTCCACCCGCCGCCCCTCCCGCCGCGAAAGCTCGCACGCCTCGGCGATCCGCAGTGCCCACAGCGCCTCGTGGCCGTCGCACGGATTGTCCCGTCGGCCCTCCACCACCTCGACGAACGCGGCGAGTTCGGCTTCGTAGGCAGGGGCGAAGCGCTCCAGGAAGCCGGGCCAGGGTTTGTCGGCGGCGGGTGGCCCCGCGGGTTCGGTGGAGGCGATGGGAGTGCGGTCGTCGAGACCTACGGCGACCTGGTCGAGTTCTCCGGCCAGTTCCATCCGTACGTCGTAGCCCGCTCCGTTGCAGCGGGTGGCCGTCGCGGTGGCGAGGGTGCCGTCGTCGAGGGTGAGTACGGCCGCTGCGGTGTCCACGTCGCCCGCCTCGCGGAACATCGCGGGCCCCCGGTCCGAACCGGTCGCGTAGACCTCGGTGATCTCACGGCCCGTCACCCAGCGCAGGATGTCGAAGTCGTGGACCAGACAGTCCCGGAACAGGCCGCCGGAGAGCGGGAGATACGCGGCGGGCGGCGGCGCCGGGTCGGAGGTGATCGCCCGTACGGTGTGCAGACGACCGAGCCGACCGGTGCGTACCGCCTCGCGGGCCGTGATGTATCCCGCGTCGAACCGGCGCTGAAAGCCGAGTTGGAGGACCGTTCCGGCGCTGTCCACCTCGCCGAGCGCGGCCAGAGTGCCCGGCAGGTCCAGTGCGATCGGCTTCTCGCAGAAGACCGGCAGCGAGGCGCGGGCGGCGCGGGCGATCAGTTCGGCGTGCGCCGCCGTCGCCGCGGTGATCACCACGGCGTCCACGCCCCAGGCGAAGACCTCGTCGGCGCCGGGCGCGGCGGTGGCGCCCACCCGGTCGGCGAGCGCGCGGCCGCGGGCAGGATCCGCGTCGGCGACGACCAGCGAACCCACCGCGGGATGACGACTGAGCGAGGTGGCATGAAAAGTGCCGATACGACCCGCTCCGATGAGTCCGATGCGCATGGCTCCCAACCTGGCCTGATCCGACCTTTCTGTCAATCTTTTGTCCTTACATTCGAACGTTCGCTTCTTCGGGGCTTCCGGGTCCTCTACCCTGCGGCTACGCTCGCCAAGTGCCCACACCCGACCCGGATCCGACCGCCTCGCTCAGGCTCGCCGTCGACCGCAACAGCCCGGTCCCGCTGTACTTCCAGCTGTCCCGGCAACTCGAGTCCGCGATCGCGGAGGGCACCCTCGCCGCGGGCAGTCTGCTCGGCAACGAGATCGCCCTCGCCGCTCGGCTCGGCCTGTCCCGGCCCACCGTCCGCCAGGCCATCCAGACCCTCGTCGACAAGGGCCTGCTGGTCCGGCGCCGCGGAGTGGGCACCCAGGTCGTGCAGAGCACGGTCCGGCGCCCGCTGGAGCTGAGGAGCCTCTACGAGGACCTGGCCGCCGACGGGCGCGGCCCCACCACTCGGGTACTCGCCAACGCGGTGGTCCCCGCCCCGCCCGAGGCCGCCGCCGCCCTCGGTGTCGCGGCCGGTGATCCGGTGCGGCGCATCGAGCGACTGCGCTACGCCCACGGCGAACCGCTGGCCCGGCTCTGCAACCATCTGCCGGTCCGGCTCCCCGGCCTGGACGACGAGAGCCTGGAGGCGGGCGGCCTCTACGCACTGCTGCGCGCCGCCGGTGTCACGCTGCACAGTGCCCGCCAGCGCATCGGCGCCCACGCCGCGAGCCCCGAGGAGGCCGGGCTGCTCGCGGAGGAGACCGGCGCGCCCCTGCTCACGATGGAACGCACCGCCTTCGACGACACCGGACGCCCGGTCGAGTTCGGCGTCCACCAGTTCCGCGCCTCCCGCTACTGCTTCGACTTCCAACTCCTCGTACGCCCGTGAAGCACTTGGGGCTCCGGCTTCTCGTACGCCCGTGAACGCCTCGCGTACGCCCATCAACGCCTGGCCGTCCCGGCTCTCCGTACGCCCGTGAACGCTTTTTCGGCCCCTCGGCCCATTCCGTACGGTCTGCTTTGTCATTGACGGGGCGTGCCCGCACCGCTACAACTCGACCAGCCGTCGCACGGTGCCGGTTCGCTTCGCGCGTAGACCTGGGCGAGGACGCCGGACCGCGGTCGGTGATACTGAGGCGTTCGGGACGGCCGTACGGACGACGGGCCCGACCGGATGTGAACAGCGGGACTGCGAGGAGGACACGGCGACGTGGCAAGGGTTCGGACAGGGGTACGTGCGGTCGGTGCCGTGCTGGCGATGGCGCTCGGGGTCTCGCTCGCGGGGTGCAGTGACACCGGGGGCAAGCGCGCCGAGGACGCCCGCAAGGCCGCGGCCGGGGGGAAGGCCGCCGTGAACACACCGCGCTGGACCTTCGCGATGATCACCCACTCCGGCGACGGCGACACCTTCTGGGACATCGTCCAGCAGGGCGCCGAGCAGGCGGCGGTCAAGGACAACATCAAGTTCCTCTACTCGCACAACGACGAGGCCCAGCAGCAGGCGCAGCTCGTCGACACGGCAGTCGACAAGGATGTCGACGGCATCATCGTCTCGCTCGCCAAGCCCGACGCGATGAAGGCGGCCGTGGCCCGTGCGGTCAAGGCGGGCATCCCCGTGATCACCGTCAACTCGGGCTCGGCGGAGTCCAAGAAGTTCGGCGCGCTCACCCACATCGGGCAGGACGAGACGGTGGCCGGCCAGGCCGTCGGCGAGGAACTCAACAAGCGTGGCCACAAGAAGGCCCTGTGCGTCCTGCACGAGCAGGGCAACGTCGGCCACGAGCAGCGCTGCGACGGCACCAAGGACACCTTCGACGGCAAGCTGGCGAACCTGTACGTCGACGGCACCAACATGCCCGACGTGCAGGCCGCCATCGAGGCCAAGCTCCAGGCCGACGACTCGATCGACGCCGTCGTCACCCTCGGCGCGCCCTTCGCCGACACCGCCGTCAAGGCCAAGGAGTCGGCGGGCAGCAAGGCCGAGATCGACACCTTCGACCTCAACGAGGCGGTGGCCACCGGCCTGAAGGACGGCACCCTCGGCTTCGCCGTCGACCAGCAGCCCTACCTTCAGGGCTACCAGGCCGTCGACCTGCTGTGGCTCTACCGGTACAACGCCGATGTGCTCGGCGGCGGACAGCCGGTCCTGACCGGCCCGCAGATCGTCACCGAGAAGGACGCGGGCGACCTCCTCGACTACGCGAAGCGGGGCACCAGGTGACCGCGACCGCCACCGCGAAGAGCGCGGACGAACGGCTGGTCCGGACCTCCCCGCTGCGCAAACTGCTCGGCAGGCCCGAACTCGGTTCGGTGGTCGGCGCGGTAGCCGTCTTCGTCTTCTTCACCGTCTTCGCCGACAGCTTCCTCAAGCCGACCAGCCTGGCCACCGTGCTCTACGCGGCCTCCACCATCGGCATCATGGCGGTGCCGGTGGCGCTGCTCATGATCGGCGGCGAGTTCGACCTGTCGGCGGGCGTCCTGGTGACCAGCTCGGCGCTGATCTCCTCGATGTTCAGCTACCAGATGACCGCCAACGTCTGGGTCGGGGTCGGGGTGTCGCTGCTCGCGACGCTCGCCATCGGGGTGTTCAACGGACTGATGCTCACCCGCACCCAACTGCCGAGCTTCATCATCACGCTCGGCACCTTCCTCATGCTCACCGGCATGAACCTCGGCTTCACCAAGCTGATCAGCGGCACCGTCTCCACCAAGAAGATCTCCGACATGGAGGGCTTCGCCAGTGCCCAGGACGTCTTCGCCTCGACGCTGACCATCGGCGACGTCGACTTCAAGGTGACCATCCTGTGGTGGCTCGGCATGGTCGCCGTGGCCACCTGGATCCTGCTGCGCACCCGCGCCGGGAACTGGATCTTCGCGGCGGGCGGCAACAAGGAGGCGGCCCGCGCGGTCGGCGTCCCGGTCACGGCCACCAAGGTCGGCCTGTACATGGGAGTCGGCCTCGGCGCCTGGGTCGCGGGACAGCACCTGCTGTTCTCGTTCGACGTCGTGCAGTCCGGCGAAGGCGTCGGCAACGAACTCACGTACATCATCGCGGCCGTCATCGGCGGCTGTCTGATCACCGGCGGCTACGGCTCCGCGGTCGGTTCCGCGGTGGGTGCCCTCATCTTCGGTATGACCAGCAAGGGCATCGTCTTCGCCGAGTGGAACCCGGACTGGTTCAAATTCTTCCTCGGAGCGATGCTGCTCCTGGCGACCCTGCTCAACCACTGGGTCCGACGTCGCGCGGAGGCGAGCACATGAGCACGGCACAGACCGCCGCCGAGCGCGTCCCGCTGGTGGAGCTGGACGACGTCAGCAAGTACTACGGCAACATCCGCGCCCTGGAAGGCGTCTCGCTGGAGGTCCACGCGGGCGAGATCTCCTGCGTGCTCGGTGACAACGGCGCGGGCAAGTCCACCCTCATCAAGATCATCGCGGGACTGCACCGGCACGACACGGGCACCCTGCGCATCGCGGGCGAGCAGACCTCGCTCTCCTCCCCGCGCGAGGCCCTGGACCGCGGCATCGCCACGGTCTACCAGGACCTCGCCGTCGTCCCGCTGATGCCGGTCTGGCGCAACTTCTTCCTCGGCTCCGAACCGACCCGGGGCAGGGGCCCGCTGCGCCGCCTCGACGTGGCACGGATGCGGGAGACGACCCACGCCGAACTGCTGCGTATGGGCATCGACCTGCGCGACGTCGACCAGCCCATCGGCACCCTCTCGGGCGGTGAGCGCCAGTGCGTGGCCATCGCCCGCGCCGTCTACTTCGGCGCCAAGGTCCTCGTACTCGACGAGCCGACGGCCGCCCTGGGCGTCAAGCAGTCCGGCGTCGTCCTCAAGTACGTGGCCGCCGCCCGCGACGCCGGGCTCGGCGTCGTCCTGATCACCCACAACCCGCACCACGCCTACCTGGTCGGCGACCGGTTCGTCCTGCTCAAGCGCGGCGCCATGACCGGCAGCCACCTGAGCACGGACATCGACCTCGACGAGCTGACCCGGCAGATGGCGGGCGGCAGCGAGCTGGACGACCTGCGCCACGAGCTGGAGCGCGCTCCCACGCCCACCCATCTGGGTGGCGGGGCCACGGCCGCGGACGAGGACAGCCCCGGTGGTACCGCCGAGAAGAGCTGACGCCCGGCCCGGGGAAGCCGCGATGCGACGGTGGGGCCGCGTGAGGCAGAATCGGCCCGATGAGCAGCTACCGCGACCTCGCGCTTCCCCGGGCGCTCGGCTCGGCTCGGGTGTCCGGCACTTCCATGGGTTCCGCACGGGCCACCGTGCTGCGGACCGTGGGAGCCCGTGAGCGCCGGTCCCACCTGACCGCGCCGCGCGTTCCCACCGTCGGCATCGACATCGGCGGCACGAAGGTGATGGCCGGTGTCGTCGACGCCGACGGGGTGATCCAGGAGAAGGTCCGCACCGAGACACCGGACAAGTCCAAGAGCCCGAAGGTCGTCGAGGACACCATCGTCGAACTCGTCCTCGACCTCTCCGACCGGCACGACGTGCACGCCGTCGGCATCGGTGCCGCGGGCTGGGTCGACGCTGACCGCAACCGGGTCCTGTTCGCGCCCCACCTGTCCTGGCGCAACGAGCCCCTGCGCGACCGTCTCGCCGAACGCCTGGCCGTACCCGTCCTCGTCGACAACGACGCCAACACCGCCGCCTGGGCCGAGTGGCGCTTCGGCGCCGGACGCGGTGAGGACCACCTCGTCATGATCACGCTGGGCACCGGCATCGGCGGCGCGATCCTGGAGGGCGGCCAGGTCAAGCGCGGCAAGTACGGGGTCGCGGGAGAGTTCGGCCACATGCAGGTGGTGCCCGGCGGGCACCGCTGCCCGTGCGGAAACCGGGGCTGCTGGGAGCAGTACAGCTCGGGCAACGCCCTGGTACGCGAGGCGCGGGAACTGGCCGCCGCCGAGTCCCCGGTCGCGTACAACATCATCGACCGCGTCAAGGGCAACATCCCCGAGATCACCGGGCCGCTGATCACCGAACTCGCCCGCGAGGGCGACGCGATGTGCGTGGAACTGCTCCAGGACATCGGCCAGTGGCTCGGCGTCGGCATCGCCAATCTCGCCGCCGCGCTCGACCCCTCCTGCTTCGTCATCGGCGGCGGCGTCAGCGCGGCCGACGACCTGCTCATCGTCCCGGCGCGGGACGCCTTCAAACGGCATCTGACCGGGCGCGGCTACCGCCCCGAGGCCCGTATCGCGCGCGCCCAGCTCGGACCCGATGCGGGTATGGTCGGCGCTGCCGACCTCGCCCGGCTGGTCGCCCGCCGCTTCCGGCGCGCGAACCGCCGCCGGGTGGAGCGCCACGAACGCTACGAGCGCTACGTGCAGGCACGCCGCACCCGCACCACCCAGCAGGGAACCCCGTGATGCCCACCGTCGACCGGCCCGTCGTCCCCCGTCAGCCCGAACCACCTGGCGAGGAGAACACCGAGAGCCGCGGCCGCCGAATCCGCCGCCGCGCGCTCACCCTGCTGATCATCGTGCTGCTCATCGGGATCCCGGCCGGTTATCTGATCATCTCCGCGAACCAGAGCCGCGACAGCGGCAGGGACAAGGAGGACAAGTACGCCTGGCGCGGCCTGCGCCAGGACTGGCCCTCCAAGGTCCAGCGCCGGATCTACCAGGTCCCGATCCCGCCGTACTCCGCCGACGTCGCCTACTACGAGACCAACAACTGGCGCACCAGCCGCCTCTACGTGGAGTTCCTCACCAGCAACGAGGGCCTGGAGCGGTTCCTCAACCAGCTCGGTACGGACACCTCGGAGCTGAAGAAGAACAAGTTCCCGATCGGCGCGCGCGACCGCCACGTCGTGCGCTGGAACTTCACCGGCCTCGGCCCTTGGCAGGGTCTGACCCAGGTCAGGAAGAAGCCGCTGCCCACGCACGACATCGTCGTGAACCGCTCCAACCCGGCTCACCCGCGCGTGTTCCTGGTGTCGACCACGACGCCTTGACGGGTGCTCCTCGAGGACGGTGCGTTGACGGCCGCGCCTTGATCACGATGCCTTGACGGCTGCGTCTTGAGGCGGGTCCGCCCGCCGCTCGTACGCGCTCCACCTCCGTGAACCTGAGGCGCCGGGAAGAATCCGACGCCCGGCTTCCGCTGTCCTCTTGCCGAGGCCTGTCGCGCCGAGAGCGAGGGCGAAACGGCAGGTCAGGGCCGTTGTCATACCCCGGTCGTAGAGTCGGGGGCGACAAGGCGGAGGTTCCGGGTCCGGGGAGGATTCCGGGGGAGGAGAGGAGGTGAGCGTGATGGCGGCCGATGCGTCCTCGGCGTACGCGTTTCCGGCTTTGCCGTCTGCGCCGTCGCCGACGTCTTCGCCTCCGCCCTCGCGGTCGGCTGCGGCGAAGGCTCTTCCGTCCTCGCTCGCGCCTCCGGGTCTCGGACTCCTGCGCCTCGCCGCCGTCTTTCTGCCCGCCGAAGTTCCTCGGGAGGGACGGCTCGCCTTCTGGGATCCGGAGGGTGGAGCCTTGCCGGGCCCGGCGGGGAACGACGGTACCGGTGGCAGAGGCGACGGCGGTGCCGGCGGTGCCGGCGGTGACCCGCCCAAGCGCACCGAACTGACCGTGGTCGGACCTCGGGGCGCGACCGTCCGCACCAGAACCGTCCCCGCGCTGGAGCTGGGCGTCGCCGAGGCCCTGCCGTTTCTCGTACGCGCCCGCCACAGTCCCGCCGCGCATCCGGCGACGGTCTGCTGGGGCGCCGCCGCACTGCACGCACTGCATATCATCACCCGCGGTCTCCTGCTGCCCGGACTCACCGCCGACGGTCACGACGCTTGGCGGGCCGGGCCGCTCGACGCGGACGACATCGCTCAACTACGGGCCATCGCGGCGGCGTTGCCCTACGAGGGGTACGCCACGCCGCTCGCGGGCCGAGGCCCTCTCCAGCTACCCGAACCACAGGCCCTGGTACGGGCGTTCGCCGACGCGGTGGCCGACACCCTGCCGCGCACCCCGGCCGCGGCCGCCGCACTCGGCGCCCCGTTCGCGGCGCGCGAGCCGCAGCACCTGCCGCGGGCACGGGACTGGGCGGCCGAGGTGGCCGCGGGCAGCGACGCAGGAGTCGGCATCTCGCTTCGGGTGGACCTGTCCGCGCTCCACGCGTTCGAACAGGCCGGACCCGAGAACGAGGGGCGTGGCGCCGCGGCGATCGTCCAGGTGCACAGCAAGGCCGATCCCACCCTGCTGATCGACGCGGCCGCGCTCTGGGCGGGGGAGGGGGAGCCGACGTTCGGGCCGCGCGCACGGCTGGCCGCCACCCTGGCGCTGCGCAGGGCGGCCCGGGTCTGGGCGCCCCTCGACCGGCTCAGGGAACGGGACGTACCCGACGTACTGGCCCTTGAGGACCAGGAGTTGACGGATCTGCTCGGGCGGGCCGCGGGCAGGCTGTCCGCCGCGGGTGTCGCGGTGCACTGGCCGCGCGAGCTGACCCGGAACCTGTCCGCCGAAGCCGTGGTGCGGCCCGCGCCCGGTTCGGCCACCGACGGCACCGGCTTTCTGGAAGGTGAGCAACTGCTCCAGTTCCGTTGGCAGTTGGCGCTCGGCGGTGCGGACCTGAACGAGTCGGAGATGGACGCCCTGGCCGAGGCGCACCGGCCGGTGGTCAGACTCCGCGACCAGTGGGTGCTCGTCGACCCGGCCCTGGTGCGCAAGGCCCGCAAACGCCATCTCGGACTGCTCGACCCGGTGGACGCACTGTCGGCAGCCCTGACCGGCAGCGCGGAGGTCGACGGCGAGAGTGTGCCGATCGTCCCGGTGGGCGCACTCGCGGCCCTGCGCGAACGGCTCACGGCCGGAGTGCCGCCGGTGACACAGCCGCCGGAACTTCAGGCGCGGCTGCGCGACTATCAACTGCACGGCCTGGCCTGGCTGGAGATGATGACCGGCCTCGGCCTCGGCGGCTGCCTCGCCGACGACATGGGCCTCGGCAAGACCGTCACCCTCATCGCCCTGCACCTGCGGCGGGCCCGCCCCGAACCGACCCTGGTGGTGTGCCCGGCTTCCCTGCTCGGCAACTGGCAGCGCGAGATCAACCGGTTCGCGCCCGGCGTGCCCGTACGGCGCTTTCACGGTCCCGGCCGTGATCTGAGCGCGCTGGACGGCGGATTCGTCCTCACCACGTACGGCACCATGCGCGCGGCGGCGGAGTCGCTCGCCGCGCAGCCCTGGGGTCTGGTCGTCGCCGACGAGGCCCAGCACGTCAAGAACCCGCACTCCGCCACCGCCCGCGCGCTGCGTACCATCCCGGCCCCCGCACGGGTCGCCCTGACCGGCACCCCCGTCGAGAACAACCTCTCCGAACTGTGGGCCCTGCTCGACTGGACCACCCCGGGACTGCTCGGACCGCTGGCCGCCTTCCGCTCCCGGCACGCACGGCCGGTGGAGGGCGGCGAGGACCCCGAGGCGGTACAGCGGCTGGCCCGGCTCGTTCGGCCCTTCCTGCTGCGGCGCAAGAAGTCCGACCCGGGCATCGTGCCCGAACTCCCGCCCAAGACCGAGACCGACCATCCGGTGCCGCTGACCCGCGAACAGGTCGCGCTGTACGAGGCGGTGGTACGGGAGTCGATGGCCGCGATCGAGCAGGCCGACGGCATCGGGCGCCGCGGCCTCGTCCTCAAGCTCCTGACCTCGCTCAAGCAGATCTGCAACCACCCGGCGCAGTACCTCAAGGAACCCACCGGCGGCGCCCGTACCACCGGCCGTTCCGGCAAGCTCGCCCTGCTCGACGAGTTGCTCGACACCGTGCTCGCCGAGGACGGCTCGGTGCTGGTCTTCACGCAGTACGTGGGCATGGCCCGGCTGATCACGGCGCATCTGTCGGCCCGTGCCGTACCGGCCGAACTCCTGGACGGCAGCACACCCGTGGCCGAACGGGAGCGCCTGGTGGACCGGTTCCAGGACGGCGCCACCCCGGTACTCGTGCTCTCCCTCAAGGCCGCGGGCACCGGCCTCAACCTCACCCGCGCGGGCCATGTCGTGCACTTCGACCGATGGTGGAACCCGGCCGTCGAGGAGCAGGCCACGGACCGCGCGTATCGCATCGGACAGACCCAGCCCGTACAGGTGCACCGTCTGGTCACCGAGGGCACCGTCGAGGACCGGATCGCCGAACTACTCGAATCCAAGAGGGCGTTGGCCGACGCGGTCCTGGGCTCCGGCGAGAGCGGACTGACCGAACTGACGGACCGCGAACTGGCCGACCTCGTCTCCCTGCGGAGGCCCGAGTGACTGCCGCACCCGGCCCGGAGCCGGAGCACAGGGGCCGCGACGAGGATGCCGCCGGGGGCGTGCACTCGGGCCAGGGCCAGGGCCAGGACCGGGAGCAGGGACAGGGAAAGGATTCGGACCCGGCTTCGGTCCCGACCCCGGCCGACGGTGGCGCCCGCGGCGAGCAACCCCTACCCGGCGGCCGTCCCGCCGACGAGGCTCGCCGTATGTTGCGCTCGGCACGGGAGCGTGCGGCCGAGGCTGGAGCGCGTACACCGCCCGCACGGCCCGTGCGCCGTCGACGGGCGTCGCCCGCCGCCGTGCCGCCGGAACTCCGGCGGACCTTCGGCCCTGGGGAGGGACAGGCACCCGGCACGGGGCGTCGGCTGTCTCGGAGGTGGGCGGACGAACGGGGATCTGCCGTGGTTCGCGGTGGTGCAGCGGTCGGAGGCATGGGAGCGGAGGGCCCTGGCGCTGACGGCCCGGGCACTGACGGCACCGGCACCGACGGCATTGGCACCGACGGCACCGATGGCGTTGGCGCGGAGGACATCCGCACCGAGGGCACGGTGGCGGACAGCACCGTTCCTGAGGGTGGCGGCGCCAAGAGCACCGGCAACGAGCCCTCGTTCGCGGCCACTTGGTGGGGGAGGGCCTGGCTGAGTGCGCTGGCGGAGGGGGCCGACCCGGCGCGCCTGGAGCGCGGCCGGGACTACGCCGAGAGCGGGCGGGTCGACACGGTCAGCGTCACCCCCGGAGTGGTCCTGGCCTATGTGCACGGCGGGCGGCCGCGCCCGTACCGCACGCTGCTGCGGCTGCCCGTCCTGGACACGGCGGACTGGGAACTGTTCCTCGACACCGCCGTCGGCACACCCGCGTGGGCGGCTGCGCTCCTGGACCGCGAACTCCCCGTACCCCTCGCCGAGTCGGTGCCCCTGCTGCCGCGCCCCGGCGAACTGCGGGCCGAGTGCGGCTGCCCGGACGGCGCCCGGCCGTGCAAGCACGCGGCAGCGCTGTGCCACCGCACCGCCCGCATCCTCGACGAGGACCCCTTCGCGCTGCTGCTTCTGCGTGGCCGTGCCGAACGCGAACTCCTGGACGCGCTGGCGCGGCGCAGCGCCGCCGAGGCCACGGCCGCCGGGCCGGGGGAGAGCCGTATGCCCTCGGTACGCGCCGACGAGGCGGTTCTCGGTGCCGCACCGGCGAGGGCCGTATCGGCGATGCTGCCCGCGCCGCTTCCGCCACCGGCCAGTCCCGGCACCCCGCCCGCGTACCCGGTCGCCGAAGGCGGCCCCGACCCGTTCGCCCTCGACCAGTTGGCGACCGAGGCGGCCGCACGCGCCCACGCTCTGCTCACCACCGGTGAGGATCCGCTCGCCGGGGTCGGCCTGTGGCAGGACGCGGTGCGGATCGCC
Organism: Streptomyces sp. NA04227; assembly: GCF_013364195.1. NCBI lineage: Bacteria > Bacillati > Actinomycetota > Actinomycetes > Kitasatosporales > Streptomycetaceae > Streptomyces > Streptomyces sp. NA04227. Next base: position 7,223,613 of record NZ_CP054918.1, read on the forward strand.
GCCGCCCGCCCGGGCTCGGGGCTGACCGCGTCGGGCCGGGCTTTGTACGCACAGTTGGCGGAGGCCGTCGGCCGCAGTCCCGCCGAGCTGGGGCGAGCGGTCGCCGCCTGGCGGCAGGGCGGCCCCGACGGGCTCACCGTCCTGGAAGAGCCCTGGGACCCACCGGCCGGCCGCTTCGACCGCGCCCGCCCCGCCCTTCTGGCCGTCGGACTCCCGGCCTTCCGCCCCTGGCGCAACAGACTCACCCACCCCTCGGGCGAGCGCCAGCTACGCCTCGGCCGCGACGGGCTCTGGTACGCCTACGAATCCGAACCGGACCAGGACGACTGGTGGCCGACCGGCACCGCGGACCAGGACCCCGTGACGGCGTTGACGTTTCCCGGGGAGGCCGAACCGAGCCCATGAGCCAAGCTGTTGAGGCGAACCTATGAGCCGTACCCGTCACACAAACCCATGAGCTGTACTCGTCACACGAGTCGACGAGCCGTACCCACGAGGCGGGTCCGTGAGTCGGGCGGTGCATGAGCAGTACCTATGAGCCGAGCCCGTGTTCATCTCCACCGGGGTCCTTTCCGCTCGGCCCGGGGCACGTCATCCTCGGTCGGACTGCCCCGTGTCCCCTGCGTCCCCCGCGTCCCCCGCGCGTGATTCCGCGTGGCTGCGGATCGACGCGAGCATCCTGCGCATGCCTGCCACGTGTCTGCCGCTGCCGATGACGAGCCGTTGGTAGCAGCCACCGGCCAGACCGGGGAAGGACGCGCGGCTCTCGGCGCGCAACCGTGACTGTCCGGGGCCCATCTCTTCGATGCGGAAGGTCAGGGCGTAGTCGGAGAAGCGATGGGTGCCGCGGAGCGCCAACTCACGTCCCGGCGACGCGGAGATCACCCGGAATCCGGGCAGGGTGGAGCCCTCGGACAGGGGGCGCGGTCCGGACGCCACGCAGTCCGCGGCGCCGATGAGCCGGGTGTAACGGGCCATCGCGGGGCGGGAGAAGGACCTGTCCAGGGTGGCGCTCAGCTCGGCCCAGACCTCGTCGGTGTTTGCCGCGACCACCGCGGTGTGCTCGTCCACGAAGGGCAGTGCGGCGATGTCCCTTTCCATCACGTCTCCTTGGCAGGTGCCCATGTGGACCCTTCCGGGCTGTCCGCCCGGTGCGGCCGACACGACGGCCACAGCATTGCGGGCGTTGCCGATCTGTCGAGTAGGGCGATGATCGACGGGCACCCACACACATCCGTCGCATCCATACGCATGCCGACCGGCTCTGTGCCGCGTCCTCCCCGCGGCCCGCACAGTCGAGAGTCTTTCGCGCCACCTTCGAGAGCGCTCAGGGGTGAGACTACCCCCTCGAACGCATCGCTCCGGTCACTCAACGCCCGGGCTGACGCCAGGAGTTCAGCATCCGGTTGCCTGTTCGTCGCCGCGCGGCACCTGGTCGACCCATCGAGGCGTGGACATGAACATTCCCCGGTTGACCTGCTTGAAAGCGAAACCGATCGGTATCCGGAGCCGGTCCGCGCATACAAAGAGCCAGGTCAGCCACCCCTTCCAGGTGAACCGGAGGAGCATATTCAGTAGCTACTTACAAGTAGTTAGATTGTGGTGTCCGTCACAGTGGTGCTCATTGGCCAGTTTGGCTGCTAGCGTCTCGGCGCGGTGACCCCTGAGCCCAGCCTGCATTGCATTGCGGGCCGGTTCGTGTGGGGCAATTCGGGGGATTTCTGTGGTCGGCAACGGGGGATGTCGTGACCAATGTGCGTCGTGGGCGTATTGCCATCGTCGGAATAGCAGCTCGGCTGCCTAATTCGGCGGGGCCTGGCGCGGTGTGGAACCTTTTGCGCGAGGGCGTGGATGCGATCCGGGCGCGTGATGCCGACCGGCCTTTCGGGCCGGACCGGGGTGGATTCATCGACGGAATCGACGAGTTCGATCCCGACTTCTTCCACATCGCGCCGCGCGAAGCCGCGCATATCGACCCGCAGCAGCGCCTGGCGCTGGAATTGGCCTGGCAGGGTCTGGAAGACGCCGGAATTGTTGTCGCCACTGAGCCTTCTTCGCGTTCTTCGCGCATTGGTGTCTTCATGGGCGTCATGGCGGCCGACTACGCGGATCTCGTAGCCGTTTCGGGAACCCAGGGCGTCACACGGCACACTCTGACGGGCGTCGGCCGCGCGATGGTCGCCAACCGGATCTCGCACAGCCTGGGTCTCTCCGGCGCCAGCATGACCGTCGACACCGGCCAGTCCTCGTCCCTCGTGGCCGTTCACCTCGCCTGCGAGAGCCTGCGCAACGGCGAGAGCGAGACGGCCCTCGCGGGCGGCGTCCACCTCAACGTCTCCCCGCTCAGCACCACCGTCGTCGAGGCGGCGGGCGCCCTGTCCCCGGACGGCACGTCCTACGTGTTCGACGAGCGGGCCAACGGCTACGTCCGCGGCGAGGGCGGCGGCCTGGTCGTACTCAAGCCGCTGGAGCGGGCGATCGAGGACGGCGATCACATCTACGCGGTGATCGAGGGCAGCGCCGTCGGAACGGGCTCCGGCGAAGGCGGGCTGACCGTCCCGAGCGCGGACACGCAACGGCGCACCATCGCCGAGGCCCTGGACAACGCCCGTATCGACGCCGCCCAGGTGCAGTACGTCGAACTGCACGGAACGGGCACCCGGGTGGGCGACCCGATCGAGGCGCACGCACTGGGATCGGTGTTCGGCCCCTCGCGCCCGTCCGCGAACCCGCTCGCGGTCGGCTCCGTGAAGACGAACATCGGCCACCTCGAAGGCGCCGCGGGCATCGCCGGGCTGATCAAGACCGCGCTCTGCATCGACCGGCGCGAGCTCGTCCCGAGCCTCAACTTCGTACGTCCCAACCCGCAGATCGCCCTGGACGAACTGGGCCTGCGCGTGGTCACCGGCACCGAACCCTGGCCTGCCGCCGAGCACCCCCTCACGGCGGGGGTCACCTCGCTGGGCATCGGCGGCAGTTGCTGCCACATGGTGCTTACGGCGGGGCCGCCGACCGGTGAGGCGGAGCGGTCCGGGGTGCGTGGGGATGCGCCGGAGGCCCGTTCACCGATGGCCGGTCCGGCGGTGGTTCGTCCGGCGGTGGTGCCGGTGGTCGTGTCGGCCAAGAGCGCCGAGGCCTTGGCGGGGCAGGCGGAGCGGTTGCGTTCGCATCTGCTGGAGCGGCCTGAGCTTGATGTGGTGGACGTGGCGTTCTCGGCCGTGACGGCGAGGGCGCAGTTCGAGCGGCGGGCGTCTGTCGTGGCGTCCGACCGGGACAGCTTGCTGGCGGGGCTGGCCGCGTTGGCCGAGCGGCCGTCGACGGCCGGGTTGATCGCGGGTAGGACGGGCTTCCTGTTTACGGGGCAGGGTGCGCAGCGGGCAGGGATGGGTGCTGGTCTGGCGGCCGCCCATCCGGTGTTCGCCGAGGCCTTGGACGAGGTGTGTGGTCACCTCGATCCGTTGCTCGGCCGGTCGTTGAAGGAGCTGTTGTTCGCGGCCAAGGGGTCTGATGAGGCTGCGTTGTTGGACCGTACGGAGTTCACGCAGGCTGCGTTGTTCGCCGTTGAGGTGGCTCTGTTCCGGTTGCTCGAGTCGCTTGGCGTGAAGCCGGATGTGCTGATCGGGCACTCGGTGGGCGAGTTGGCCTGTGCGCATGTGGCCGGGGTGCTGTCGCTGGAGGACGCCTGCTCGTTGGTGGCGGCGCGTGGCCGGTTGATGGGTGCGCTGCCCGAGGGCGGCGGCATGGTCGCGGTCCAGGCGACGGAGGCCGAAGCCGTCGCCTCGCTGGCCGGGTTCGAGGGTCGTCTGTCGGTGGCTGCGGTCAACGGGCCGACCGCGGTGGTGGTGTCGGGTGAGCTGGGCGCGATTGAGGAGTGGCTGCCGTTCTGGCAGGAGCAGGGCCGTAAGACGACGCGTCTGCGCGTGAGTCACGCTTTCCACTCCCCGCTGATGGAGCCGATGCTGGACGAATTCCGGGCCATCGCCGAAGAGTTGACGTTCCGGGACCCGCAGATCGCCGTGGTGTCGAATCTGACCGGTGATGTGGTGACGGATGAATTGACGGATCCGTCGTACTGGGTGCGTCATGTGCGTGAAGCCGTTCGATTCGCGGACGGTGTACGCACATTGGCCGCCGAGGGCGTCACGCGATTTGTCGAGGTCGGTCCGGATGCGGTATTGACGGCGATGGCTCGGCAGATTCTCGACGTGGTGGAGAACGCCGCCGAGAATGTGGGCGATGCCCCTCATGGCGCCCATGGTGAAGTGGTTTTCGCGCCGGTGATGCGTTCCCGAGTGGCGGAGCCGGAGGCTTTTGCCGGATTCCTGGGGCAGGCACATTGTGCGGGCATTCCGGTCGCATGGCAGGAGTTTTTCGCGAGTTCAGGCGCGCGGCGCGTGGAATTGCCGACGTACGCGTTTCAGCGGGAGCGGTACTGGCTGTCGCCGAGTGCCGATGCAGGGGAGCCGGCCCAACCCTCGGGATCGGCTGTCGAGTGGGCCCGGCCTGTGCAACCGGAGCCTGCGAAGACCCAGTCCGGGAGCGACGCCCTACTTGCACAACGGCTGGCGGGTGTCGCCGGGGCGGACCGGGAGCGGGCCGTCCTGGAGGTGGTCCTGACGCAGGTGGCGGCGGTACTCGGACGGGCCTCAGCGGGACAGGTCGACCCTCGCCGCACGTTCAAGGACCTCGGATTCGACTCGCTCGCGGGCGTGGAGCTGCGTGACCGGCTCATCGAGGCGACCGGCCTGCGCCTGCCCACCACCCTGGTCTTCGACCACCCGACCTCCACCGCGATCGCCCGCCTCCTTGTGACCGAGGTCGACGGGCACGGCCCCGCCACCGCGCCGGTCGCGAAGGCGCGGCGTTCCGGCAGCGACGAGCCGCTCGCGATCGTGGGTATGGCGTGCCGGTACCCGGGCGGTGTGACCTCGCCCCAGGAACTGTGGCGACTCGTCGCCGAAGGCCGCGACGCGGTCGGCGGTCTGCCCACCGACCGCGGCTGGGATCTGGAGCGGCTCTACCACCCGGACCCCGCGCACGACGGCACCATCTACATGCGGGGCGGCAGCTTCCTCAACGGCATCGGCGAGTTCGACGCGGGCTTCTTCGGCATCAGCCCGCGCGAGGCAACGGCGATGGATCCGCAGCAGCGGCTGCTGCTCGAAGCGGCCTGGGAGGCGCTGGAGGACGCCGGGATCGATCCGACCTCGTTGCGCGGCAGCGACAGCGGCGTCTTCGCCGGTGTGATGCCGATGGATTACGGGACCTCCCCGGAGTTCACCGGCCACATGCCGCCGGAGCTGGAGGGTTTCCGGCTGACGGGTACGACGACGAGTGTGGTGTCGGGCCGGGTGGCGTACAGCTTCGGTTTCGAGGGTCCTGCGGTGACGGTGGATACGGCGTGTTCGTCGTCGCTGGTCGCGCTGCACTTGGCGTCGCAGGCGTTGCGGTCGGGTGAGTGTTCGTTGGCGCTTGCCGGTGGTGTGACGGTGATGTCGGGGCCGTTCTTGTTGCAGGAGTTCAGTCGTCAGCGGGGGTTGGCGGCTGATGGTCGGTGCAAGTCGTATGCGGCGGGCGCTGATGGGACCGGGTTCTCGGATGGTGCGGGTTTGGTTGTTCTGGAGCGGTTGTCGGATGCTCGGCGCAATGGGCACCGGATTCTGGGTGTGATCCGTGGCAGTGCGGTCAACCAGGATGGTGCGAGTAACGGTCTGACCGCGCCGAATGGTCCGTCGCAGGAGCGGGTGATTCGGCAGGCGTTGGAGAACGCGGGTCTGAGTCCGGCGGATGTGGATGCGGTGGAGGGGCACGGGACAGGTACGCGTCTTGGTGACCCGATCGAGGCTCAGGCGCTGCTAGCGACTTACGGTCAGGAGCGGGTGGATGGTCGTCCGCTGAGGCTTGGGTCGATCAAGTCGAACATCGGTCATACGTCGGCTGCGGCTGGTGTTGCTGGTGTGATCAAGATGGTGATGGCGATGCGGCACGGAGTGCTGCCGCAGACCCTGAACGTGGACGAGCCCTCGCCGCACGTCGATTGGACCGCCGGTCAGATTGAACTGCTGACGGAGGCTGCTGAGTGGCCTGTCTCGGGTGAGCGGCCGCGTCGTGCGGGTGTGTCGTCGTTCGGTGTGAGCGGGACCAATGCGCACGTGATTGTCGAGGGTGCGCCTCCGGCCGAGGACGCGACCGAAGCGGCACCGGTGGTTCGTCCGGCGGTGGTGCCCGTGGTGCTGTCGGCCAAGAGCGCGGCGGCTTTGGCGGGTCAGGCGGAGCGGTTGCGGTCGTACTTGGTCGCTCGTCCTGAGCTTGATGTGGTGGATGTGGCGTTCTCGGCGGTTGCGGCGAGGGCGCAGTTCGACGAGCGCGCCGTCGTCACTGCGGCGGACCGGGATGAGCTGCTGGCGGGGCTGGCCGCACTGACGGAGCAGCTGCCGACGGGCGGGTTGGTCGCGGGTAAGACGGGCTTCCTGTTTACGGGTCAGGGTGCTCAACGGGCGGGAATGGGCGCTGAGTTGGTGGCGGCCTATCCGGTGTTTGCTGAGGCCTTGGATGAGGTGTGTGGTCAGCTCGACTCGCACCTTGGCCGGTCGTTGAAGGAGTTGTTGTTCGCGGCCAAGGGGTCTGATGAGGCAGCTCTGTTGGACCGTACGGAGTTCACGCAGGCGGCGTTGTTCGCGGTTGAGGTGGCTCTGTTCCGGCTGCTTGAGTCCCTGGGTGTGAAGCCGGATGTGCTGATCGGGCATTCGGTGGGTGAGTTGGCCTGTGCGCATGTCGCCGGGGTGCTGTCGCTGGAAGACGCCTGCTCGTTGGTGGCGGCTCGTGGCCGGTTGATGGGTGCGCTGCCCGAGGGCGGCGGAATGGTCGCGGTCCAGGCAACGGAGGCCGAAGTCGTCGCCTCGCTGGCCGACTTCGAGGGTCGTCTGTCAATCGCTGCGGTCAACGGGCCGATGGCACTGGTCGTTTCGGGCGAGCTGGGCGCGATTGAGGAGTGGCTGCCGTTCTGGCAGGAGCAGGGTCGTAAGACAACCCGCCTGCGGGTGAGTCACGCGTTCCACTCGCCGCTGATGGAGCCGATGCTCGACGAATTCAGGTCCATAGCGGAGCAGGTGACGTTCCACGAGCCGCAGGTCGCCGTGGTGTCGAACCTGACCGGCGGTGCGGTGACGTCGGAACTGACCGACCCGTCCTACTGGGTGCGTCACGTCCGCGAGGCAGTCCGTTTCGCCGACGGCATCCGCACCCTGTCGGACCTGGGCGTGACCCGCTTCGTCGAGGTCGGCCCCGACGCGGTCCTGGCCGCTATGGCCCAGCAGACGCTCGACACGGACGACCAGGACGCTGTCTTCGTACCGACCTTGCGAGGTCGAACCCCCGAACCGGAAGCCTTCGCAGCCTTCCTCGGTCAAGCCCATGTCGCAGGCCTTCCCGTCAACTGGCAGGCGTTCTACGCAGGTTCGGGCGCCAAGCCCGTCGAACTGCCCACCTACGCCTTCCAACGCGACCGCTACTGGCTCACCCCCGGCACAGGCGCCGGAGACCCGGCCGCCGCAGGCCTCACGAGCATCGACCACCCGATCCTCAGCGCGACCCTGCCGGTCGGTGACCGCGATGAGTGGCTGTTCACGGGGCGTCTGTCCCAGGAGTCCGCGCCGTGGGTGCGGGACCATGCCATCCATGGCGCGGTGATCGTTCCCGGTACCGCGCTGGTTGAGATGGCTGGTGCCGCAGGTCGCCTCGCGGGCGCCCCCGTTGTCGACGAGCTGGTTCTCGAAGCACCGCTCGTCCTCCCTGAGAACACTTCGGTGCACGTACAGGTCAAGGTCGGCGAGCCGGACGAGGAGGGCCGCCGTGAGGTGGCCGTGTTCTCCCGTCCGGCGGCCGAGGAGGCTGCTCAGCAAGCGACCTGTCACGCCCGTGGCACTCTCACCACCACGTCCGAGGCTCCTAGCGCCTCGTGGTCCGTGCAGTGGCCCCCGGCCGCAGCGGAGCCCATCGATACCGATGTGCTGTACGCCCGCCTCGCCGACCTCGGCTACACCTACGGCCCGGCTTTCCAGAACGTACGGTCCGCCTGGCGTGAGGGCGAGACCGTCTACACCGAGCTTGCCCTGCGCGACGAAGAGACCGACGGGGCTGCGCAGTTCGCGCTCCACCCCGCCCTCTTCGACGCCGCCCTGCACGGCGGACTGGAGCGCCTGGCGTCCGGCGACGAGTCGGTGACGCAGTTGCCGTTCTCCTGGTCCGGTGTCCGGCTCGGGCAGACCGGCGCGGCCCGTGTCAGGGTGCGGATCGCCCCGGTGGACGACTCCGGGTTGCGGATCGATGTCGCCGAGGAGCAGGGCGGGGCGGTCGGTGAAGTGGCGCGGCTGATGTTCCGGCCTGCCGAGCGTGCGAAGTTCCAGAGTGGGCGCCCGGCGACGCAGAACTCGCTGTACCAGGTCGACTGGACCGCACTTGCCGCCGCCGAGCAGGAGCACACCGGCGGAGTGGTGGCGCTGGGCGACCTGTCCCTGCCGATGCCGGTACAGCGCTTCGCGGACCTCGACGCGCTCGAGGACGCGGTGGCCGCCGGTGCGCCGGCCCCGGAAGCGGTTCTCGTCGCGGTCCGTGGCGCGGAAGGCGACGGCGACGCCGCCCTGGCGGCACGCTTCGTCGCCAACGACACGCTGACCCTGGTCCGGCGGTGGCTCGAGGGCACTTTCCTGGACGAATCCAGGCTGGTCGTCGTCACACACCGGGGTATCGCCGTGGGAGACGACGTACCGGAACTGACCTCGGCTCCGGTCTGGGGACTGGTGCGCTGCGCGCAGTCCGAGCACCCGGGTCGGTTTGTCCTGGTCGACCACGACGGCACCGTCGGCGAGACACAGTGGAACTCCCTACTGGTCGCCGACGAACCGGAGTTGGCGGTCCGGGGAGGGCGCGTCCTCGCGCCGCGTCTCGCCGCTGCTCGTACCACCGCGGCATCCTTCGACCGCGACTGGCGGCTGTCGATCGAGCGCAAGGGGGCACTGGACGGCCTGGAGATCGTCTCCTCGGGCGCCGACCGTCCGCTGCTGGCCGGTGAGGTACGGATCGGCATCCGGGCGGCGGGCCTGAACTTCCGGGACGTACTGATCGCCCTGGGGACCTACCCCGGTGAGGCGCCGCTCGGCAGCGAGGCCGCGGGCGTGGTCGTGGAAGTCGGCCCCGAGGTGTCCGGCCTGGCGCCCGGCGACCGGGTCATGGGCCTGGTACCGGACGGCTTCGGCTCGGTCGGGATCACCGACCACCGGATGATCGTGCCGATGCCGGAGGACTGGTCCTTCACGGAAGCGGCCGCAACTCCCTTGGTTTTCCTGACCGCTTACTACGGTCTGGTGGATCTGGCCGGGTTGCAGCGTGGTGAGCGTTTGTTGGTGCATGCGGCGGCCGGTGGTGTGGGTATGGCGGCGGTTCAGCTTGCCCGGCACTTCGGTGTGGAGGTCCTGGCGACGGCGAGTGAGCCGAAGTGGGCTGCGGTACGCGAACTCGGCGTGGCCGATGACCGGATCGCCTCCTCCCGTAATCTGTCCTTCCGGGAGAAGTTCCTCGAGGCGACGGATGGCGCGGGTGTCGATGTCGTACTGAACGCTCTGGCAGGGGAGTTCATCGACGCGTCCCTCGAACTGCTGCCGCGTGGTGGCCGGTTCATCGAGATGGGCAAGGCCGACCTGCGCGACCCGGACCTCGTCGCCGCCGACCATCCCGGGGTCCGCTACCGCTCGTACGACCTCTTCGAGGCAGGGCCCGAGCGGATCCAGGAGATGTTGTGCGAGATCGTGGCGCTGTTCGAGAAGGGTGTACTGGAGCACGCACCCGTCCGGACCTGGGATGTGCGCCGGGGTGCGGAGGCGTTCCGGTTCCTGCGCGAAGGCCGTAACACCGGCAAGGTCGTACTGACGGTTCCGGCGCCGCTGGACCCGGAGGGCACGGTCCTGATCACCGGCGGTACGGGCGGTCTCGGTGCCCTGTTCGCCCAGCATCTGGCCGGGCAGCACGGTGCCAAGCATCTGGTCCTTGTGAGCAGGCGCGGACCCGCTGCGGACGGGGTGTCCGAACTGGTCGCGGAACTGGGCGAGTTGGGCGCCGACGCTCGCGCGGTGGCGTGTGATGTGGCCGACCGGGACCAGCTCGCGAAGCTTTGCGCCTCGCTGGAGCGTCCGTTGACGGCGGTGATCCATGCGGCGGGCGTCCTGGACGACGGCCTGGTGGACTCGATGACGCCTGAGCAGGTCGAGCGGGTGATGCGGCCGAAGCTCGACGCCGCCCTGCATCTGGACGAGTTGACGACGGACATGGACCTTTCCGCTTTCGTCCTGTTCTCCTCCGTCGCCGCGCTCATCGGCAGCCCCGGCCAGGCCAACTACGCCGCCGCCAACGCCGGTCTCGACGCCCTGGCCGCGCGGCGACGTGCCGACGGACTGCCCGCGACCTCGCTGGTCTGGGGCCTGTGGGCCGAGGAACGCAGCATGGCCGGAACGCTCGACGAAGGCAGTGTGGCGCGCTGGGCCCGGATGGGCATCGAGCCGCTGTCCAACGAGCTGGGCCTGCGACTCTTCGACGTCGCACGGCTGATGGACACCGCGGCGCCCGTGCCGGTACGGCTCAACTCCGGTGCGCTGCAGGACCAGTCGCGCAGCGGCGCGCTGCCCCAACTGCTGCGCGCCCTGGTCCGGGAACCCTCCCGGCGCGGCGCCGCGTCGACCGGTGGCTCGCTGACGGAGCAGCTCGCCGCGATGGCCGAGGGCGACCGGGCGCAAGCCGTCCGGGAACTGGTGCAGACCCATGTCGCGGCCGTGCTCGGCCACACCTCCACGGCCTCGATCGACTTGGACAACACGTTCAAGGAGGTCGGCCTCGACTCGCTGGCCGCGGTGGAACTGCGCAACCGGCTCACCAAGGCGACCGGCCTGAGGCTCCCCACCACGCTGGTCTTTGACCACCCGACCCCGGGTGCTGTCGCCGAGCTCCTGCACGACAAGGCCGCCGGGCCGCAGGAGAGCCGCCCCTCCCCGTTGGACGAGGCGCTGAAGCAACTCGAACTGGTACTGGCGTCCGGCGACGCGAACGAACTGGTCGCGTTCGAGCTGCGCCTGCGTTCCCTGGGCAACCGCCTGCGGACCGTGCTCAGCGGAATCGACGGCGACAGCGGCGGTGAACTCGGCGACGGCGGCGACGAGTTCGACGACCTGGACGACGTGTCCGACGACGAGATTTTCGACTTGATCGACAAAGAGATCGGAATGGCATGAAGCAGGTCACGGGGGATGACGCGCGCGGCGGCTCGGCGCCCGACGAGCAGAAGCTGCGCCAGTACCTGCGGAAGGTCACGGGCGAACTGCGCACGGCCAATCGGCGGATCCGCGACTTGGAACAGCGCGAGGCCGAGCCGTTGGCGATCGTGGGTATGGCCTGCCGCTATCCGGGTGGGGTGACCTCGCCCGAGGAACTGTGGCAGCTGGTGGCGGAGGGCCGGGACGCGATCTCGGGTCTGCCGACCAACCGTGGGTGGGACATGGAGCGGCTCCACCACCCGGACCCCGAGCAGCCGGGGACGGTGACCACGAGCGGGGGCGGCTTCCTCCACGACGCCGCCGACTTCGACGCGGGCTTCTTCGGTATCAGCCCGCGCGAGGCCCTGGCGATGGACCCGCACCAGCGCGTACTCCTCGAAGTCGCCTGGGAGGCACTCGAGGACGCCGGGGTCGACCCGACGTCCCTGCGCGGCAGCGACGCCGGGGTGTTCACCGGTGTCGTGCCCATGGACTACGGCGTCTCGATGCCGCCGGAGCTGGAGGGTTTCCGGCTGACGGGGACGACGACGAGTGTGGTGTCGGGCCGGGTGGCGTACTCCTTCGGTTTCGAGGGTCCTGCGGTGACGGTGGATACGGCGTGTTCGTCGTCGCTGGTGGCGATGCATCTGGCGTCGCAGGCGTTGCGGTCGGGTGAGTGTTCGTTGGCGCTTGCCGGTGGTGTGACGGTGATGTCGGGGCCGTTCTTGTTGCAGGAGTTCAGTCGTCAGCGGGGGTTGGCGGCTGATGGTCGGTGCAAGTCGTATGCGGCGGGCGCTGATGGGACTGGTTTCTCGGATGGTGCGGGTCTGGTTGTTCTGGAGCGGTTGTCGGATGCTCGGCGTAACGGTCACCGGATTCTGGGTGTGATCCGGGGCAGTGCGGTCAACCAGGATGGTGCGAGCAATGGCCTGACGGCTCCGAATGGTCCGTCGCAGGAGCGGGTGATTCGGCAGGCGTTGGCGAGTGCGGGGCTGGCGCCGGCGGATGTGGATGCGGTGGAGGGTCACGGGACCGGTACGCGTCTTGGTGACCCGATCGAGGCTCAGGCGCTGCTGGCGACTTACGGCCAGGAGCGGGTGGATGGTCGTCCGCTGAGGCTTGGGTCGATCAAGTCGAACATCGGTCATACGTCGGCCGCTGCCGGTGTTGCTGGTGTGATCAAGATGGTCATGGCGATGCGGCACGGTGTGCTGCCGCAGACGCTGAACGTCGACGAGCCCTCGCCGCGAATCGACTGGAGTGCGGGGGAAGTTGAGCTCCTTACGGAGGCTGCTGAGTGGCCCCTGTCGGGTGAGCGGCCGCGTCGTGCGGGTGTGTCGTCCTTTGGTGTCAGCGGGACCAATGCGCACCTGATCCTGGAGGAGGCACCGGCAGCTGGCTCGGCTGCCGGCGGCGCGACGGCCGGCCAGGCGCCGAACGCCGAAGCCGACGCCGAGGTGGTCTCGGTGAGCCGTCCGGCGGTGGTGCCGGTGGTCGTCTCGGGCAAGAGTGCTGAGGCTTTGGCGGGGCAGGCGGAGCGGTTGCGGTCGTACTTGGTCGCTCGTCCTGAGCTTGATGTGGTGGATGTGGCGTTCTCGGCGGTTGCGGCGAGGGCGCAGTTCGATCAGCGGGCGGCAGTGGTCGCATCCGGCCGGGAGAGCCTGCTGTCCGGTCTGGCCACGTTGGCTGAGCAGGTGCCGAGCGCTGGTCTGGTCGCGGGTAAGACCGGCTTCCTCTTCACTGGCCAGGGTGCCCAACGGGCGGGAATGGGAGCCGAGTTGGCGGCTGCCTACCCGGTGTTCGCCCACGCCTTGGACGAGGTGTGTGCTCACTTCGACTCGCACCTTGGCAGGTCGTTGAAGGAGTTGCTGTTCGCGGCCAAGGGCTCGGACGAGGCAGCTCTGCTGGACCGTACGGAGTTCACGCAGGCCGCGATGTTCGCGGTTGAGGTGGCCCTCTTCCGGCTCCTGGAATCCCTCGATGTGAAGCCGGACGTCCTGATCGGCCATTCGGTGGGCGAGTTGGCCTGTGCGCACGTCGCGGGTGTCCTGTCGCTGGAGGACGCCTGCTCGTTGGTGGCGGCGCGTGGCCGGTTGATGGGCGCCCTTCCTGCGGGCGGCGGCATGGTCGCCGTCCAGGCAGCTGAGGCCGAAGTCACCGCCTCGCTCGCTGACTTCGAAGGTCGCCTGTCGATCGCCGCGGTCAACGGGCCGATGGCACTGGTCGTTTCAGGTGAACTGGACGCGATTGAAGAGTGGCTGCCGTTCTGGCAGGAGCAGGGCCGCAAGACAACCCGCCTGCGGGTCAGTCACGCCTTCCACTCCCCGCTGATGGAACCGATGCTCAACGAATTCCGTACCGTCGCCGAGCAGTTGACGTTCCACGAGCCGCAGATCGCCGTGGTATCGAACCTGACCGGCGGCGTGGTCTCGTCCGAGCTGACCGACCCGTCCTACTGGGTACGTCACGTCCGTGAAGCCGTCCGCTTCGCCGACGGCATCCGCACCCTGTCGGCCCTCGGTGTAACCCGCTTCGTCGAGGTCGGCCCCGACGCGGTGCTCACCGCGATGGCTCAGCAGACCCTCGACGTCGACACCGACGACCAGGACGCGGTCTTCGTACCGGCCCTGCGTGCCCGTACCCCCGAGCCGGAAGCTTTCGCAGCCTTCCTCGGCCAAGCCCACGTCGCAGGCATCCCCCTCAACTGGCAGGCGTTCTACGCCGGTTCGGGCGCCCAGCGCATCGAACTGCCCACCTACGCCTTCCAGCGAGACCGCTACTGGCTCACCCCGGGCGCCGGATCCTCAGACCCGTCGGCTTCCGGACTCGCAAGCATCGACCACCCGATCCTCAGCGCGGCCGTGCCCGTCGGCGACCGCGACGAATGGGTCTTCACCGGCCGTCTGTCCCAGGAGTCCGCGCCGTGGGTGCGGGACCACTCAATCCACGGCACGGTGATCGTTCCCGGTACCGCGCTGGTCGAGATGGCCGGTGCCGCAGGTCGCCATGCGGGTGCCCCCGTGGTCGACGAGCTGGTCCTTGAAGCACCACTCGTCCTCCCTGAGAACACCTCGGTGCACGTACAGGTCAAGGTCGGCGAGCCGGACGAGGAAGGCCGCCGTGAGGTGGCCCTGTTCTCCCGTCCGGCGGCCGAGGAGGCTGCCCGGCAAGCGACCTGTCACGCGCGTGGCACTCTCACCACCACGTCCGAGGCTCCTGCCGCCTCGTGGTCCGTGCAGTGGCCCCCGGCCGCAGCGGAGCCCATCGATACCGATGTGCTGTACGCCCGCCTCGCCGACCTCGGCTACACCTACGGCCCGGCTTTCCAGAACGTACGGTCCGCCTGGCGTGAGGGCGAGACCGTCTACACCGAGCTTGCCCTGCGCGACGAAGAGACCGACGGGGCTGCGCGGTTCGCGCTCCACCCGGCCCTCTTCGACGCCGCCCTGCACGGCGGACTCGACTGGCTGGACTCCGGCGACGGAACGTCGGCGGGACTGCCGTTCTCCTGGTCCGGTGTCCAGTTCGGGCAGACCGGCGCGGCCCGTGTCCGGGTGCGGATCGGATCCGCCGGGAACTCCGCGCTGGGCGTCGAGATGGCTTCGGAGCACGGTGAACTCGTTGCGCGCGTGGAGCGGTTGACGTTCCGGGCCGTCGAGCAGGCGCAGTTGCGGGCGGCCGGTGGCGATCAGGGTGAAGCCCTGTTCCGGATCGACTGGGTGCCGGTGACGCCGGTCGGCCGGAACGGACAGGGTCCTGCCTGTGTCGCCACTCTCGGATCGGCGCACCTGGCTGAACTCGAAGCTCTGGAGCGGTCGTTGACCGGCGGGGCAGCCGTACCGGAGCTGGTCTTCGCCTCCGTCGACGTCCCGGCCGGGCCGACTGCCACGGCGGCGCATACCGTCGCCCGTGACACGCTGGCCCTGGTGCAGCGGTGGCTGGCCGCCGAGGCGCTGGCCGAGGCGCGGCTGGTGGTGGTGACTCGCGGCGGTGTCGCCGTGGGCGACGAAGCCGGTGATCCGGCGGCCGCCCCGGTCTGGGGTCTGGTGCGCAGCGCACAGTCCGAACACCCGGACCGTTTCCTCCTCGTTGACGTTGACGTTGACGTTGACGTTGACGTTGACGGCGACGGCGGCGAGCTGCCCGACTGGGGAGCCCTGGCCGACCTCTCCGAGCCACAACTCGCCGTCCGTGCGGGACGTGTGTGCGTGCCGCGCCTGGCCCGCGCCGGTGAGTCCGCCCCGTCCACCGCGTCCGACGAGCTGTCTCGCTCCTGGAACCCGGACGGCACGGTGCTGATCACCGGCGGTACGGGCGGCCTCGGCGCGCTCTTCGCCAGGCACCTCGCCGGGCAGCGCGGTGCCAAGCGTCTCGTTCTGGTGAGCAGGCGCGGTCCCGCCGCCGAGGGTGTGTCCGAACTGGTCGCGGAACTGGCCGAGTTGGGTGCCGACGCTCGCGCGGTGGCGTGCGATGTGTCCGACCGGGACCAGCTCGCGAAGGTGCTCGTCTCGCTGGAGCGTCCGTTGACGGCGGTGATCCATGCCGCGGGTGTGCTCGACGACGGTCTGGTGGACTCGATGACGCCGGAGCAGCTGGAGCGGGTGCTGCGGCCCAAGCTCGACGCGGCCCTGCACCTGCACGAGTTGACCGCGGACGAGGACCTCTCGGCGTTCGTCCTGTTCTCCTCGATCACGGCGCTGATCGGCACCCCGGGGCAGGCGAACTACGCCGCGGCCAATGCCTTCCTGGACGCGCTCGCCGCGCGGCGCCGTGCCGACGGGCTGCCCGCGAGCTCCCTGGCCTGGGGCCTGTGGGAGGAGTCCGCGGGCATGGGCGGCGAGCTGAGCGAGGCGGACCTCGCGCGCCTCGCACGGCTGGGCCTGCGACCGCTGCCGAGCCAGCGCGGCCTCGAACTCTTCGACAGGGCAGCCGAGTTGGACACGGCCCTGCTCGCTCCGGTGCTCCTGGACCGCGGCGCGCTGAGGGCGAGGGCGCGCACCGGTGGGCTGCCCGCGCTGCTGCGTGCGCTGGCACCCGTACCGCCACGCCGCGCCGAGGCCGCGAGTGTCACCCTGGCCCAGCGCTTCGCCGGGATTCCGGTCGCCGAGCGCGAGCGGACCGTCCTCGAATTCGTGCAGCAGCACGTGGCGGCCGTCCTCGGGCACTCCTCGCCGGGCAGCATCAGCCCGGCGCGGGCCTTCAAGGACCTCGGGTTCGACTCGCTGTCCGCGGTCGAACTGCGGAACCGGCTTACGCAGGCGAGCGGGGTACGTCTCGCGCCGACCATGGTCTTCGACCACCCAACGACCGAGTCGGTCGCGGAGCTCCTCGTGGCGGAACTCGGCGGCACCGCCACCGCCCCCGACCTGTCCGTCGAGCAGCAACTCGACCAGCTGGAAACGCTGGTCACCGGCCTGGACAGCGCCGAGAAGGCACAGGTGGCCGAGCGACTTCGGCTCCTGCTCGGCGCGGTCTTTGACAACGGCACCGCAACTACCGGCGGCCGCATCGAGGCGGCCAACACGATGGACGAGGTCCTGGAACTCCTCGACGCCGAGTTCGGCGAGGCGTGAGAGACGACCCATGACCGAGACCACCACGCACCGAACAGGACACGGCCGATGAGCACCGAGCGGATGAGCACTGAAGTGAACGATGCCCAGCAGCAGGAGAAGCTCGTCCGCTATGTGAAGCGGCTGGCGACCGACCTCGATGTGGCCAGGACCCGTATCAAGGAGTTCGAGGACCGCGCGGGCGAACCGTTGGCCATCGTCGGAATGAGCTGCCGCTACCCGGGCGGCGTCACCTCTCCCGAGGAGCTGTGGCAGCTCGTCGCCGAGGGCCGGATCGGCACCGCGACGGAGTTCCCCGCGGACCGCGGATGGGACGTGGAGAACCTCTACCACCCCGACCCGGACCACACCGGTACCTCGTACGCCCGCGGTGGCGGATTCGTGGACCGGGCGGGGGAGTTCGACGCGGACTTCTTCGGCATCAGCCCGCGTGAGGCCCTGGTCATGGACCCGCAGCAGCGCCTGCTCCTGGAGTCGGCGTGGGAGGCGTTCGAGGACGCCGGTATCGACATCACGGCGCTGCGGGGCAGCGACACCGGTGTGTTCTGCGGAGTGATGTACCAGGACTACGGGTTCGTGGCGGGTACCAGCGACCGGCGGCCCGAGGTCGAGGGCTACCTCTCGATCGCCTCGGCGGGCAGTGTCGCCTCCGGACGCATCAGCTACACCTTCGGCTTCACCGGCCCCGCGACCACCGTGGACACGGCCTGCTCGTCCTCGCTGGTCGCCGTGCACCAGGCGGCCCAGGCGCTGCGCGCGCGGGAGTGCTCGCTGGCCCTGGTCGGCGGTGTCACGGTCCTCGCACGGCCGAACATCTTCATCGAGTTCAGCCGCCAGCGCGGGGTGTCGCCCGACGGGCGCTGCAAGGCGTACTCGGCCGCCGCCGACGGTGTCGGCTGGGCCGAGGGCGCCGGTCTGCTGGTCCTCGAACGGCTCTCCGACGCGCGCCGCAACGGCCACCGGGTACTCGCCGTCGTCCGCGGCAGCGCCGTCAACCAGGACGGTGCGAGCAATGGCCTGACCGCGCCCAACGGCCCCTCGCAGGAGCGGGTGATCCGGCAGGCGCTCGCGGACGCCGGTCTGCGGGCCGCCGACATCGACGTGGTGGAGGGCCACGGCACCGGCACCCCGCTCGGCGACCCGATCGAGGCCAAGGCGCTGCTCGCCACCTACGGCCAGGAGCGCGAGCACGGTCCGCTGCGGCTGGGCTCGGTCAAGTCGAACATCGGGCACACCCAGGCGGCCGCCGGTGTGGCCGGAATGATCAAGATGGTCATGGCCCTGCGCAACGGCGTACTGCCGCGCACCCTGCACGTCGACGCCCCCTCACCCAACGTCGACTGGACCGCGGGCGAGGTGTCCCTGCTCACCGACGCGGAGCCCTGGCCGACCGGCGAGCGCACGCGTCGCGCGGGCGTCTCGTCCTTCGGCGTCAGCGGCACCAACGCACACGTGATCATCGAGGAGGCACCCGCCGAGCCCGCCGAAGCCGAGGCGCCCGCCACCGACCTCGTGCCGCCGCGCGCCGTGCCCGTACTGCTGTCCGCCACCGGCGACGCGGCGCTGCGGGCACAGGCCGACCGGCTGCGCGCGCTGATGATCGAGCGGCCCGAACTCGCGGTCCTGGACCTCGCGTTCTCCTCGTCGACCACCCGTGCCCAGCTGGAGAAGCGGGCGGCCGTCGTCGCCACCGACCGGGGCGCCCTGCTGTCCGGGCTCAAGGCACTCTCCGCCGCCGAGCCCGCCGCGCACGTACTCGAAGGCCGTACCACCGGCGACCGCGCCGTCTTCGTCTTCCCGGGCCAGGGCGCCCAGTGGGAGGGGATGGCGGTGGACCTGCTCGACTCCTCGCCGGTCTTCGCCGCCGAGATCGCCGCCTGTGGCAAGGCCCTTTCCCCTTACGTGGACTGGGAGTTGGAGGCCGTCCTGCGCGGCGCGCCCGGCGCGCCCCGGCTGGAGCGGGTCGACGTGGTGCAGCCCGCCCTGTTCGCCGTGATGGTGTCGCTCGCCGCACTGTGGCAGTCGTACGGTGTCGTGCCCGAGGCGGTCCTCGGACACTCCCAGGGTGAGATCGCCGCCGCCTGTGTGGCCGGTGCGCTGTCCCTCGACGACGCCGCCCGGGTGGTGGCGCTGCGCAGCCGCGCCATCGGCGAGCGGCTCGCCGGCAAGGGCGGCATGGCCTCGATCGCGCTGCCGGAGGACCGGGTCCGCGAGCTGATCGAGCCGTACCAGGGCCGTATCTCGGTCGCCGCCGTCAACGGCCCGTCCGCGGTGGTCGTCTCCGGCGAGGCCGCCGCGCTCGACGACCTCGGCGTCGAGTGCGAGCGCGCCGAGATCCGGCTGAACCGCGTGGCCGTGGACTACGCCTCGCACTCGGCCCAGGTCACCGCCATCGAAAACGAACTGCTCGACCTGCTCGCACCGATCACCCCGCGCACCGGCACCATCCCCTTCTACTCCACGCTGCGCGGCGAGTTCGTCGACACGACCCGGCTCGGCGCCGCGTACTGGTACGAGAACCTGCGCGGCCGGGTCGGCTTCGAACCCGCCGTCCGGGCCCTGCTCGAAAGCGGCACCAACTGCTTCATCGAGGTGTCCCCGCACCCCGTCCTGAAGGTGCCGGTCGAGGAGACGATCCACGCCCTGGACGCCGCCGAGCGGGCCACGGTGCTCGGCTCGCTGCGCCGCGGCGAGGGCGGCTTCGCACGGTTCGCCACCTCGCTGGCCGAGGCCCACACCTTCGGCACACCGGTCGACTGGACGACGTTCTACGCGGACAGCGGCGCCGGGTACGTCGCGCTGCCGACGTACGCGTTCCAGCGGGAGCGCTACTGGATGATGCCGGGCGCCGCGGGCGACCCGCAGGCCGCCGGGCTGCGCCGGTTCGACCACCCGGTGCTGACCGCCTCGGTGCAGGTCGGCGACCGGGACGAGACGCTGTTCACCGGGCGCGTGTCGCAGGACGCCCAGGCCTGGACGCAGGACCACGCCGTGTTCGGCACCGTGCTCCTGCCCGGCGCCGCCGTCGTCGAACTGGTCCTCGCGGCCGCGGCCGAGGCGGGCAGCCCGGTCGTCGACGAACTGGTGCTCCAGGCCCCGCTGATCCTCACCGAGGACGTGGCCCGGCAGATACAGGTGGTCGTCGGCGCCGAGGACGCCGACGGCCTTCGCGAGGTCACCGTGTACTCGCGGCCGGAATCGGCCGAGGAGACTCCGGTCTGTCACGCCCGGGGCCAACTCACCGGCCACGCCGAGCCCGTACGCCCCCTCGGCGCGCAGTGGCCCCCGGCCGGTGCCGAGAGTGTCGCCGTCGACACGCTCTACCCGCGCGCGACCGCGGCCGGTTACGAGTACGGGCCGCTGTTCCAGGGGCTGCGCGCGGCCTGGCGGGCCGGGGACGACCTGTACACCGAGGTGGTACTGCCCGAGGGCGCGGGCGGCGAGGGCTTCGGTGTCCATCCGGCCCTGTTCGACGCCGTCCTGCACGGCGCGCTGATCGAGAAGGACCTGGCCTCCGGCGTGGATCTGCCGTTCTCCTGGTCCGGAGTGCAGCTCGGCCACGGCACGGGCCCACGGGTGCGCGCCCGCATCGGCCGGGACACCGAAGGGTCCGCGTTGCGGATCGACGTGTTCGACGAGACCGGCTCCCTGGTCGTCGCGGTGGACACCCTGGCCGTACGCCCCGTGGACCAGGCGCAGTTGGAGAGTGCGCAGGGCGGCGGACAGAACCGCAACGCCCTGTTCCGGCTGGACTGGACCGTGCTGACGGAGACCCCCGCACAGCCGGTGGCGTCGGTCGCGGTGCTCGGCGACTGCCCCGCCCCCGGCGAGCGGTACGCGGACCTTCAGGCGCTGGAGCGTGCGGTGGCCGAGGGTGCCGCCGCGCCGGACGTCGTCCTGGTGGGTGTCGAGTCCGAGCAGGTCGAGGGCGGCAACGAGGCCTCGGCGGCCCGCGCCCTCGCCACCCGCACACTGGACCTGCTGCAGCGCTGGCTGGCCTGCGAGGCGCTGGCCGGGGCGCGGCTGACGGTCGTGACCCGCAACGCGGTCGCGATCGGCGGGCAGGTACCGGACTTGGTGCAGGCTCCGGTCTGGGGTCTGGTGCGCAGCGCGCAGTCCGAACACCCGGGCCGGTTCACCCTGGTGGACATCGACGCTGACGCGGACCTTGGCGGAGACCTTGACCGGTCCGCGGTGATCGGCCTCGACGAGCCGCAACTCGCCGTCCGTGCCGATGAGTTGCTCGTGCCCCGCCTGGCCCGGACCAAGGCCTCTGAGGTCGAAGGCCCCTGGCTCCTGAGCAGCAAGCGCAAGGGGTCGCTGTCGGATCTCGAAATCCTGCCCTCCAGCGGCGACCGTGCGCTCGGCGTCAACGAGGTGCGGATCGGCATCCGGGCGGCCGGTCTCAACTTCCGGGACGTACTGATCGCTCTCGGTACCTACCCCGGTGAGGCGCCGCTGGGCAGCGAGGCCGCGGGCGTGGTCCTCGAAGTCGGCTCCGAGGTGACCGATCTGGCCCCCGGCGACCGGGTGTTCGGCCTGGTACCGGACGCCTTCGGCCCGCTGGCGATCGCCGACCGGCGCACCGTGGTGCCGATGCCGAACAGCTTCTCCTTCGCCGAGGCGGCGGCCCTCCCCGTCGTCTACCTCACGGCCTACTACGGTCTGGTGGATCTGGCCGGGTTGCAGCGTGGTGAGCGGTTGTTGGTGCATGCGGCGGCCGGTGGTGTGGGTATGGCGGCGGTTCAGCTTGCCCGGCACTTCGGTGTGGAGGTCCTGGCGACGGCGAGTGAGCCGAAGTGGGCTGCGGTACGCGAACTCGGCGTGGCCGATGAGCGGATCGCCTCCTCCCGTGATCTGTCCTTCCGGGAGAAGTTCCTTGAGGCGACGGACGGCGGCGGTGTCGATGTCGTACTGAACGCTCTGGCAGGGGAGTTCATCGACGCCTCTCTCGAACTGCTGCCGCGTGGTGGCCGGTTCATCGAGATGGGCAAGGCCGACCTGCGCGACCCGGACGTCATCGCCACGGAGCACGCCGGAGTGCGCTACCGGGCGTACGACCTCCAGGAAGCGGGCCCCGACCGTATCCAGGAGATGCTGCGCGAGATCGTGGCGCTGTTCGAGAAGGGCGTACTGGAACACGCGCCGATCCGGACCTGGGATGTGCGCCGGGGCGCCGAGGCCTTCCGGTTCCTGCGCGAAGGCCGCAACACCGGCAAGGTCGTACTGACCGTCCCGGCACCGCTGGACCCGGACGGCACCGTCCTGATCACCGGCGGTACGAGCGGCCTCGGTGCCCTCTTCGCCAGGCACCTGGCCGGGCAGCACGGTGCCAAGCACCTGCTCCTCGTGAGCAGGCGCGGACCCGCCGCCGAAGGCGTGTCCGAACTGGTCGCGGAACTGGTCGAGTTGGGCGCCGACGCCCGCGCGGTGGCCTGTGACGTGGCCGACCGGGACCAACTCGCCGCGCTCCTGGGTTCGTTGGAGCACCCGCTGCGCGCCGTGATCCACTCGGCCGGCGTGCTCGACGACGGCGTGATCGAGTCGCTGACGCCGGAGCAGGTCGAGCGGGTGATGCGGCCCAAGCTCGACGCCGCCCTGCACCTGCACGAACTGACCGCGGACATGGACCTCTCGGCCTTCGTCCTGTTCTCCTCCCTCGCCGCCCTGATCGGCAGCCCCGGCCAGGCCAACTACGCCGCCGCCAACGCCTTCCTGGACGCGCTCGCCGCCCGGCGCCGCACCGAGGGCAAGCCCGCGGGCTCGCTGGCCTGGGGCCTGTGGGGCGACGCCACCGGCATGACCGGTGAACTCGGCGACGCCGAACTGGCCCGCCTGGAGCGGATGGGCGTCGCCGCCCTGTCGAACCAGCTGGGCCTCGAACTCTTCGACGCCGCACAGCAACTCGACGAGGCGGTACTCGTCCCGGCCCGGCTCGACCAGGCGGCACTGCGCGCCCAGGCACAGTCGGGCCTGCTGCCCCCGCTGCTGCGCGGCCTCGTACGGGCAACCGCGCGACGCACCGAGGCCGTCGGCGGCTCGCTCGCCGACCGGCTGTCCGCAGTTGATCCCGAGGAGTGGGAGCAGCTCACGCTCGATCTCGTCCGGGCACAGGTCGCCTCGGTCCTCGGCCACGCCTCGGCCGAGGCCATCGACCCCGAACGCGCCTTCAAGGAGCTCGGTTTCGACTCCCTGGCGGCGGTGGAACTGCGCAACCGGCTCACTCCGGCGACCGGCCTGCGGCTGCCCACCACCCTCGTCTTCGACCACCCGAACCCGCTCGCGGTGGCGCGCTACCTGATCCCCGCCGCAATGCCGGGCACGGCACCGGCCGAGACGGGACGGCGCTCGGAGGACGACGAGATCCGCGAACTGCTCACCTCGATCCCGATCGGCCGCCTGCGCCAGGCCGGACTGCTCGACGCCCTGGTCGAGCTCGCCTCCGGCGAACCCGCCGACACCACCGCCACGGACGACGACGCCGTGTCCATCGACGACATGGACGTCGAAGCGCTCATCAGGATGACTCAGGGCGACACGGACTGAACAACGACGACACCCACGTCCGGCATCAGGTCCGGCATCCCGTCCGCCGCGCGGACGCGATGAGAGACATCCGACGGAAAGACACTTGAGAACACGGCCGCCGCAAGCGGCCGAACGGGGGAACCAAGGCGATGTCCGCCAACCAGAACGAGCTCGTCGACGCGCTGCGCAAGTCGCTCAAGGAGACGGAGCGCCTGCGCCAGCAGAACCGAAGGCTGCTGGCCCAGGCCACCGAACCCATCGCGATCGTGGGCATGAGCTGCCGCTACGCGGGCGGCGCCACCTCGCCGGACGCTCTGTGGCAGCTGGTGGCGGAGGGCCGGGACGCCATCTCGGCGCTGCCGACCGACCGTGGCTGGGACCTGGAGCGGCTCTACGACCCGGACCCCGAGCAGACCGGCAAGGTCTACGCGAGCGGCGGCGGCTTCATCGACGGCGTCGGCGACTTCGACGCCGAGTTCTTCGGCATCAGCCCGCGCGAGGCAACGGCCATCGACCCGATGCAGCGACTGCTGCTCGAAGCCTCGTGGGAGGCACTCGAGGACGCCGGAATCGACCCGACGTCCCTGCGCGGCAGCGACACCGGCGTCTTCGCCGGTGCGGTCCTGTCCGACTACGGAAGCACGGCCCAGCCCGAGCTGGAGGGCTTCCGTATGGCGGGCACCGCGTCCAGCGTGGTGTCCGGCCGGGTCGCCTACAGCTTCGGTTTCGAGGGCCCTGCCGTCACGGTGGACACGGCCTGTTCGTCGTCCCTGGTCGCCATGCACCTGGCCTCGCAGGCACTGCGTTCCGGCGAGTGCTCACTGGCGCTCGTCGGCGGCGTCACCGTACTCGCGGGTCCCTTCCTCCTTCAGGAGTTCAGCCGTCAGCGGGGGTTGGCGGCTGATGGTCGCTGCAAGCCGTATGCGGCTGGTGCGGACGGGACCGGGTTCTCGGATGGTGCGGGTCTGGTTGTTCTGGAGCGGTTGTCGGAGGCGCGCCGCAACGGTCACCGGATTCTGGGTGTGATCCGGGGCAGTGCCGTTAACCAGGATGGTGCGAGTAACGGTCTGACGGCGCCGAACGGCCCCTCGCAGGAGCGGGTGATTCGGCAGGCGTTGGCGAGTGCGGGGCTGGCGCCGTCTGATGTGGATGCGGTGGAGGGGCACGGGACGGGTACGCGTCTTGGTGACCCGATCGAGGCTCAGGCGCTGCTGGCGACTTACGGTCAGGAGCGGGTGGATGGTCGTCCGCTGAGGCTTGGGTCCATCAAGTCGAACATTGGTCATACGTCGGCTGCGGCTGGTGTTGCTGGTGTGATCAAGATGGTGATGGCGATGCGGCACGGTGTGCTGCCGCAGACCCTGAACGTCGACGAGCCCTCGCCGCACATCGACTGGACCGCGGGCGAGGTCGAGCTCCTGACGGAGGCCGCCGACTGGCCCGCGACGGCCGATCGGCCGCGCCGCGCCGGTGTCTCGTCCTTCGGCATCAGCGGGACCAACGCCCACCTGATCCTGGAGGAGGCGCCGACCGACGAGTCCGCCGCCGACTCCGAGGAGGGCACGGCCACTGCGCCGACGGCCACGGTGGCGACGGCCACGGTGGCGTCGGGGAGCCGTCCGGCGGTGGTGCCGGTGGTGCTGTCGGCCAAGAGTGCCGAGGCTTTGGCGGGTCAGGCGGAGCGGCTGCGGTCGCATGTGCTGGCACGGCCTGAGCTCGATGTGGTGGATGTGGCGTTCTCGGCGGTTGCGGCGAGGGCGCAGTTCGAGCGGCGGGCGGCTGTGGTGGCGTCCGACCGGGAGAGCCTGCTGTCCGGACTGGCTGCACTTGCGGGGCAGGTGCCGGGCGCTGGTCTGGTCGCGGGTAAGACCGGTTTCCTGTTTACGGGGCAGGGTGCGCAGCGGGCGGGGATGGGTGCCGGGTTGGCGGCTGCCTATCCGGTGTTCGCCGGGGCTTTGGATGAGGTGTGTGGTCAGCTCGATTCGCACCTTGGCCGGTCGTTGAAGGAGTTGTTGTTCGCGGCCAAGGGCTCGGATGAGGCAGCTTTGTTGGACCGTACGGAGTTCACTCAGGCTGCGTTGTTCGCGGTTGAGGTGGCGCTGTTCCGGCTGCTTGAGTCCCTGGGTGTGAAGCCGGATGTGCTGATCGGGCATTCGGTGGGCGAGTTGGCCTGTGTGCATGTCGCCGGGGTCTTGTCCCTGGAGGACGCGTGTGCCTTGGTGGCGGCGCGTGGCCGGTTGATGGGTGCGCTGCCCGAGGGTGGCGGAATGGTCGCGGTCCAGGCAACTGAGGCCGAAGTCATCGCCTCGCTGGCCGACTTCGAGGGTCGCCTGTCGGTCGCTGCGGTCAACGGACCTACGGCGATCGTGGTTTCGGGCGAGCTGGGCGCGCTTGAGGAGTGGCTGCCGTTCTGGCAGGAGCAGGGTCGTAAGACGACCCGTTTGCGGGTGAGTCACGCCTTCCACTCGCCGCTCATGGAGCCGATGCTTGACGATTTCCGTACCGTCGCCGCGGGGTTGACGTTCCACGAGCCGCAGATCGCCGTGGTGTCGAACCTGACCGGCGGCGTGGTCTCGTCCGAGCTGACCGACCCGTCGTACTGGGTGCGTCACGTTCGCGAGGCGGTCCGCTTCGCCGACGGCGTCCGTACCCTGTCGGATCTTGGCGTGACCCGGTTCGTGGAGGTCGGCCCGGATGCGGTGCTTACCGCGATGGCCCAGCAGACCGTGGACACGGACGACCAGGACGCCGTGTTCGTACCGGCCTTGCGTGCCCGTACCCCCGAACCGGAAGCCTTCGCAACCTTCCTCGGCCAAGCCCACGCCGCTGGCCTTCCCGTCAACTGGGAGACGTTCTACGCCGGTTCGGGCGCCCAGCGCGTAGAACTGCCCACGTACGCCTTCCAGCGTGAGCGCTACTGGATGACGCCGGGTGTCGGTAACGGTGACCCGGCCGCGGCAGGCCTCGGACGTATAGATCACCCGGTCCTGAGTGCGGCGGTGCCCGTCGGCGACCGTGACGAGTGGGTCTTCACCGGCCGTCTGTCGACCGAGTCGCACCCGTGGACGGCCGAGCACGTGCTGCTCGGCAACATGGTGGTGCCGGGCACCTCGCACATCGAACTGGCCCTGGCCGCAGGGCGGTTGGCGGGCACGCCGGTGGTCGAGGAGCTGGTGCTGGAAGCGCCGCTGATCCTCGCGGAGAACGCGCCGGTCCAGGTACAGGTGATGGTCGGCGAAGCCGACGAGGACGGCCGTCGTTCCGTCGCGATCTACACCCGTCCCGAGGGCGACGGCGAGGCCGTCCGCGAGGCGATCTGCCACGCCCGGGGCTCGCTCGCCGCCGATGCCGAGCCGACCGCGGACTGGCCCGCCGAATGGCCGCCGAGCGAGGCGGAAGCGGTCGCGGTCGAGGACGCGTATGCCCGCCTGTCCGACATCGGCTACGACTACGGTCCCGTCTTCCAGGGCCTGCGCGCGCTGTGGCGAGACGGCTCCGACGTGTACGCCGAGGTCGAACTGCCCGACGAGACGGCCGCCACGGGCTTCGGCATTCACCCGGCGCTGTTCGACGCGGCGCTGCAGAGCGGTGCCGCGGTCCTGCTGCTCGGCGACGAGAACGGCGAGCGCAAGATGCCGTTCAGCTGGTCGGGCGCGCGGCTCGCGAGCCGGGGCGCCACCCGGCTGCGCGTACGCGCGGTGGCGACAGGAGAGTCCGCGCTGCGGCTGGACGCGGTCGACGAGTCCGGTGCCGAGGTGGTCTCGGTCAGCTCCATCGCCGTACGCCCCGTCGGCGAGGAGCAGCTCGCGGGCGCCCAGCGCGGCACCCAGAACGCGCTGTTCCGCCTCGACTGGGTGGAGGTCCCGGCGGAGCCCGGCACCGAGCCGACGGCCGTCGAAGTTCTCGGCCGCCCGGGCGGGTACGCCGACCTGGCCGCGCTCAGGCACGCCGTCGCCGAGGGCGCGGCGGCGCCGGACGTCGTCGTCGCGAGGATCGAGGGCTCGGTCGACCCCGTGACGACGGCCGCGCACCACGTCGCCGAGCGCACGCTCGCACTGGTGCAGGAGTGGCTGGCAAGTGACGAACTGGCCGGCGCCCGCCTGGTGTTGGCCACCCGGCGCGGTGTCGCGGTGGGCGACGAGGCACCGGAACTGTCCGTCGCACCGGTGTGGGGCCTCGTACGCAGTGCCCAGTCGGAGCACCCCGGCCGGTTCGTCCTGGTCGACCTCGACACGGGTATCGAAGCTGACACCTCCGGCGCCGCAGCCGCAGCAGTCGAAGCAGCAGGAACAGCCGAAACGGCCGAAACGGCCGAAACGGCCGAAGCAGGCGACCCGGACTGGTCCGCGCTGGTCGCCGCCGACGAGCCGCAGTTCGCGATACGTGGCGGTCGCCTGCTCGCGCCGCGACTGGGCCGGATGGGCACCCCGCCGCCCCGCGCGGAGTTCTCCGACGGGCCGGTCCTGATCACCGGCGGTACGGGTGGGCTGGGCGCCCTGGTGGCGCGGCACCTCGTCGAGTCGCACCGGTCGCGGGAGGTGCTGCTGGTAAGCCGTCGTGGTGCGGCGGCTGAGGGTGTGGGCGAGTTGGTGGCCGGGCTGGAGGCGCTGGGCGCCGAGGTTCGGGTCGCGGCGTGTGATGTGTCCGACCGCGATCAACTCGCTTCCCTGATCGGCTCGTTGGAGCGTCCGCTCAGTGCGGTGGTGCATGCGGCCGGTGTGATCGACGACGGTGTGATCGGCTCGCTGACGCCCGAGCAGTTGCAGCGAGTCATGCGACCGAAGCTGGACGCGGCGGTCCATCTGCACGAGCTGACAGCGGACATGGACCTGTCGGCCTTCGTCCTGTTCTCCTCGGTCGCCGCCCTCGTCGGCAGCTCCGGTCAGGCCAACTACGCGGCCGCGAACGCGTTCCTCGACGCGCTCGCCGCGGGTCGCCGGGCGGAGGGTCTGCCTGCCACGTCGCTGGCGTGGGGCCTGTGGGCGAACGAGACCGGGATGACCGGCACCCTCGACGAAGCCGAACTGGCCCGACTGGCCCGCCAAGGCGTCGGCGCACTCCCGACAGACCTCGGTCTTGAGTTGTTCGATCGTGGTGTGGGTCTGGGTGAGGCGTTGGTGGCGCCGGTGTTGTTGGATCCGGGTGTGTTGCGTGGTCAGGCGAAGGCTGGGTTGTTGCCTGCGTTGTTCCGTGGGTTGGTGCGGGTGCCTGCGCGGCGTGGTGGTGCGGGTGGTTCGTTGGCGCGGGAGTTGGCCGAGGTCGCGCCGGGGGAGCGGGAGCGGGTTGCTCTTGATCTGGTGCGTGGTCAGGTTGCTGCGGTGCTTGGGCATGCGTCGGCGTCGGCGGTGGATCCGGAGCGGGCGTTCAAGGATCTTGGGTTCGACTCGCTGGGTGCGGTGGAGCTTCGTAACCGGCTGACCCAGGCCAGTGGCGTGCGGTTGCCGTCCACGTTGGTGTTCGACCACCCAACCTCGTCGGCGGTGGCGCGGTTGCTGCTTAGCGAAGTGGGTGCGGTGGAGCCGGTTGTGGCTCCGGTTCGTTCGCGGCGTCAGCGTCCGAAGGCGGATGAGCCACTGGCGATTGTGGGTATGGCGTGCCGTTATCCGGGTGGGGTGTCCTCGCCGGATGACTTGTGGCGGTTGGTGGCGGAGGGTCGGGATGCGATCTCGGGTCTGCCGACGGATCGTGGTTGGGATCTGGAGCGGCTCTACGACCCGGACCCCGAGCAGACCGGCACGGTGTACGCCAGCGGTGGCGGGTTCCTGGAGAACCCCGGTGACTTCGATGCCGGGTTCTTCGGTGTGAGTCCGCGTGAGGCGCTGGGCATGGACCCGCAGCAGCGTCTGCTGCTCGAAGCGTCCTGGGAGGCGCTGGAGAACGCCGGAATCGACCCGACGTCCCTGCGCGGCACCGACACCGGCGTCTTCACCGGCGTCGTCTCCTCCGACTACGGAGTCTCCGCACCGCCGGAGCTGGAGGGCTTCCGCCTCACCGGCACAACGACGAGTGTCGTCTCCGGCCGCGTTGCCTACACCTTGGGTCTGGAAGGGCCTGCGGTGTCGGTGGATACGGCGTGTTCGTCGTCCCTTGTCGCGATGCATCTGGCGTCGCAGGCGTTGCGGTCGGGCGAGTGCTCGATGGCGCTCGTCGGCGGCGTGACGGTCATGTCAGATCCGTTCCTGTTGCAGGAGTTCAGCCGTCAGCGGGGCTTGGCCGCCGATGGTCGCTGCAAGTCCTACGCGGCGGGCGCGGATGGCACCGGCTTCTCCGATGGTCTGGGTCTGCTCGTGGTCGAGCGGTTGTCGGATGCTCGCCGCAACGGTCACCAGGTTCTGGGTGTGATCCGGGGCAGCGCGGTCAACCAGGACGGTGCCAGCAATGGGTTGACGGCTCCGAATGGTCCGTCGCAGGAGCGGGTGATCCGGCAGGCGTTGGAGAACGCGGGTCTGAGTCCGGCGGATGTGGACGCGGTCGAGGGCCACGGCACCGGTACGAAGCTCGGTGACCCCATTGAGGCCCAGGCCCTGTTGGCCACGTACGGCCAGGAGCGCGAGCACGGCCCGCTGAAGCTGGGGTCGATCAAGTCGAACATCGGTCACTCGTCGGCTGCGGCGGGTGTCGCCGGTGTGATCAAGATGGTGATGGCGATGCGGCACGGTGTGCTGCCGCAGACCCTGAACGTGGACGAGCCTTCGCCGCACATCGATTGGGCCGGGGGCGAGGTCGAGCTGCTGACCGAGGCGGCTGAGTGGCCTGTCTCCGGTGAGCGGCCGCGTCGTGCCGGTGTCTCGTCCTTCGGTGTGAGCGGGACCAACGCGCACGTCATCATCGAGGGCGCGCCGGCGGTCGAGCCGGTGGCCGAGGTTGTGCCGGTGGTTCGTCCGTCGGTTGTGCCGGTAGTCGTCTCGGGTAAGAGTGCCGAGGCTTTGGCGGGTCAGGCGGAGCGGCTGCGGTCGTACCTGGTCGCCCGCCCTGAGCTTGATGTGGTCGATGTGGCGTTCTCGGCGGTGACGGCGAGGGCGCAGTTCGACGAGCGCGCCGTCGTCACTGCGGCGGACCGGGATGAGCTGCTGGCGGGGCTGGCCGTGCTGTCGGGGCAGGTGCCGAGCGCTGGTCTGGTCGCAGGTAAGACCGGCTTCCTCTTCACTGGTCAGGGTGCTCAACGGGCGGGAATGGGCGCTGAGTTGGCGGCGGCCTATCCGGTGTTCGCCCAGGCCTTGGACGAGGTGTGTGCTCACTTCGACTCGCACCTTGGCCGGTCGCTCAAGGACTTGCTGTTCGCGGCCAAGGGCTCGGACGAGGCAGCTCTGCTGGACCGTACGGAGTTCACTCAGGCTGCGTTGTTCGCGGTCGAGGTGGCCCTCTTCCGCCTGCTGGAATCCCTGGGTGTGAAGCCGGACGTCCTGATCGGCCATTCGGTGGGCGAGTTGGCCTGTGCGCATGTGGCCGGGGTGCTGTCGCTGGAGGACGCCTGCTCGTTGGCGGCGGCTCGTGGCCGGTTGATGGGTGCGCTGCCCGAGGGCGGCGGCATGGTCGCGGTCCAGGCGACGGAGGCTGAAGTCGCCGCCTCGCTGGCCGGGTTCGAGGGGCGTCTGTCGGTCGCTGCGGTCAACGGGCCTACGGCGATGGTGGTTTCGGGTGAGCTGACCGCGATTGAGGAGTGGCTGCCGTTCTGGCAGGAGCAGGGTCGCAAGACAACCCGCCTGCGGGTGAGCCACGCCTTCCACTCCCCGCTGATGGAACCGATGCTCGACGAATTCCGGGCCATCGCCGAGCAGTTGACGTTCAGCGAACCGCGGATCGCCGTGGTGTCGAACCTGACCGGCGGCGTGGTCTCGTCCGAGCTGACCGACCCGTCGTACTGGGTGCGTCACGTTCGCGAGGCGGTCCGCTTCGCCGACGGCATCCGTACACTCGCCGCCGAAGGCGTGACCCGCTTCGTAGAGGTCGGCCCCGACGCGGTACTCACCGCGATGGCTCAGCAGACTCTCGACACGGACGACCAGGACGCGGTCTTCGTACCGACCCTGCGTGCCCGTACCCCCGAACCGGAAGCCTTCGCAGCCTTCCTCGGTCAGGCCCACGTCGCAGGTCTGCCCGTCAACTGGCAGGCGTTCTACGCCGGTTCGGGTGCCCAGCGCATCGAACTGCCCACCTACGCCTTCCAACGTGAGCGCTACTGGCTTGCCCCCAGCGCGGCTGCCGGAGACCCGGCCGCCGCAGGTCTCGGCCGTATCGACCACCCCGTTCTCGTGGGTGGCGTGCGGGTCGGTGACCGCGACGAGTGGCTGTTCACGGGGCGGCTGTCCCAGGAGACGGCGCCGTGGACCCAGGATCACGGAGTGCTGGGCAGGATCGTCGTCCCGGGTACCGCGCTGGTCGAGATCGTCGGTGCGGCAGGTCGGGAAGCGGGCGTGCCGGTGGTCGAGGAGCTGGTGCTCGAAGCGCCGCTGATCCTGGACGAGAACACCGAGGTCCGCGTCCAGGTGACGATCGGCGAAGCGGACGAGGACGGCCGGCGTCCGGTCGCGATCTACTCGCAGCCGGAGAGCGGACAGTACGAGGGGACCTGCCACGCGCGCGGCCTCCTCGCGCAGGACGAATCGCCCACCGACGTCTCGTGGCTGCCGTCCCAGTGGCCGCCGGTGGACGCCGAACCGGTCTCCGTGGATGTGCTCTACGCACGCCTGGCCGAGATCGGCTTCGACTACGGCCCCGCCTTCCAGGGCGTACAGGCCGCCTGGCGTGACGGCGACGAGGTCCTCGCCGAGGTCGCGCTGCCGGACACGGACGCGGACACGGCCAAGGGATTCGGTATCCACCCGGCCCTGTTCGACGCCTCCCTGCACGGCGGGCTCGACTGGCTCGACCTGGGCGACGGTTCGGCACGGCTCCCGTTCTCCTGGTCCGGCGTCCGGTTCGGACTGGGCGGTCAGGCACGCGTACGGGTCCGGATCGCCTCGGGCGGCGACTCGTCGCTGAGTGTGGACATCGCCTCGGAGCAGGGTGAATTCGTTGCCCACGTCGAGCAGTTGGCGTTCCGTACCGTCGAGCAGTCGCAGCTGAAGGGCGCCGGCCGGGATCACAACGACGCGTTGTTCCGTGTCGACTGGCACGAGGTCGCGGCCGAGTCCGGCGGCGAGAACGCCTCGGTCGTCCTGCTCGACGACGTACGTGACGTGGATGCCGTACCGGACCAGGCCCTGGCCGACGGGGCGACCGCGCCGAACCTGGCCGTCGCCGTGATCAAGGACGCCGGACAGCGCACCGGGGCGGCCGCCGCCCACGAGCTGACCGTGGACACCCTGCGCCTGCTCCAGCGCTGGCTGGCCGACGAGCGGCTCGCCGGGACCCGACTCGCGGTGGTGACGCGGAACGCGGTCGCGGTCGGCGAACAGGCGCCGGATCTCGCGCAGGCCCCGGTCTGGGGTCTGGTGCGCAGCGCGCAGTCCGAACACCCGGACCGCTTCCTCCTGGTCGACGTCGACGGTGACGAACTGCCCGACTGGGACACGGTCCTCGCCGCCGACGAACCGCAGCTGGCCCTACGCGCCGGACGCCTGGTCACGCCGCGCATGAGCCGGGTCGGCCAGGTCGACGCCGAGCGCGTGGCACTCGACCCGGAGGGCACCGTACTGATCACTGGTGGTACGGGTGGTCTGGGTGCGTCGTTCGCGGAGCACTTCGTGCGTGAGTACGGGGCGAAGCGTCTGGTGTTGGTGAGTCGTCGTGGTGCGGCGGCTGAGGGTGTGGGCGAGTTGGTGGCCGGGCTGGAGGCGTTGGGCGCCGAGGTTCGGGTTGCGGCGTGTGATGTGTCCGACCGTGACCAACTCGCGTCTTTGATCGGTTCGTTGGAGTGTCCGCTGACGGCTGTGGTGCATGCGGCGGGTGTGCTTGATGACGGTGTGATTGATTCGCTGACGCCGGAGCAGGTTGAGCGGGTGATGCGTCCGAAGCTGGACGCGGCGCTTCATCTGCATGAGCTGACGGCGGACATGGACCTGTCCGCGTTCGTACTGTTCTCCTCCGTCGCTGCGCTGATTGGTAGCCCGGGTCAGGGCAACTACGCTGCGGCGAACGCGTTCCTGGACGCGCTCGCCGCAGCCCGCCGGGCGGAGGGTCTGCCCGCCACCTCGCTGGCGTGGGGCTTGTGGGCGAACGCCGGTGGCATGGCTGGCGAGTTGGGCGAAGCGGAGATCGCCCGTCTGGAGCGCATGGGCACCGGTGCCCTGACCACCGACCTCGGTCTTGAGTTGTTCGATCGTGGTGTGGGTCTGGGTGAGGCGTTGGTGGCGCCGGTGTTGTTGGATCCGGGTGTGTTGCGTGGTCAGGCGAAGGCTGGGTTGTTGCCTGCGTTGTTCCGTGGGTTGGTGCGGGTGCCTGCGCGGCGTGGTGGTGCGGGTGGTTCGTTGGCGCGGGAGTTGGCCGAGGTCGCGCCGGGGGAGCGGGAGCGGGTTGCTCTCGACCTTGTACGTGGTCAGGTTGCTGCGGTGCTTGGGCATGCGTCGGCGTCGGCGGTGGATCCGGAGCGGGCGTTCAAGGATCTTGGGTTCGACTCGCTGGGTGCGGTGGAGCTTCGTAACCGGCTGACCCAGGCCAGTGGAGTGCGGTTGCCGTCCACGTTGGTGTTCGACCATCCGACCTCGTCGGCGGTGGCGCGGTTGTTGCTTAGCGAAGTGGGTGCGGTGGAGCCGGTTGTGGCTCCGGTTCGTTCGCGGCGTCGGCGTCCGAAGGCGGATGAGCCACTGGCGATTGTGGGTATGGCGTGCCGGTATCCGGGTGGGGTGTCTTCGCCGGATGACTTGTGGCGGTTGGTGGCGGAGGGTCGGGATGCGATCTCGGGTCTGCCGACGGATCGTGGTTGGGATCTGGAGCGGCTCTACGACCCGGACCCCGAGCGGCTCGGAACCGTCTACGCACGCGGCGGCGGATTCCTGCAAGGCGCCACCGACTTCG
Organism: Streptomyces sp. NA04227; assembly: GCF_013364195.1. Lineage (NCBI taxonomy): Bacteria > Bacillati > Actinomycetota > Actinomycetes > Kitasatosporales > Streptomycetaceae > Streptomyces > Streptomyces sp. NA04227. Next base: position 7,257,967 of record NZ_CP054918.1, read on the forward strand.
ACGCGGGCTTCTTCGGCATCAGCCCGCGTGAGGCCTTGGGCATGGACCCGCAGCAGCGACTGCTCCTCGAAGCGTCCTGGGAGGCCTTGGAGAACGCCGGAATCGACCCGGCCACGCTGCGCGGCACCGACACCGGCGTCTTCTGCGGCGTGGGCCCCTCCGACTACGCCGCGACCCCGGCCGGTTCCCTGCCGGAGGTCGAGGGCTTCCGTCTGACCGGCGGCACAACCAGCGTCGTCTCCGGCCGCGTTGCCTACACCCTGGGCCTGGAAGGGCCCGCGGTGTCCGTGGACACGGCGTGCTCGTCGTCCCTTGTCGCTATGCACCTGGCCTCGCAGGCACTGCGCTCCGGTGAGTGCTCCATGGCACTCGTCGGCGGCGTGACGGTCATGGCGGGCCCCACCCTCCTCATCGAGTTCAGCCGCCAGCGGGGCCTCGCCCCGGACGGGCGATGCAAGTCGTACGCGGCGGGCGCGGACGGCACCGGCTTCTCCGACGGCCTCGGCCTGATCGTCGTCGAGCGGTTGTCGGACGCGCAGCGCAACGGTCACCAGATCCTGGGTGTGATCCGGGGCAGCGCGGTCAACCAGGACGGTGCGAGTAACGGTCTGACCGCGCCGAATGGTCCGTCGCAGGAGCGGGTGATTCGGCAGGCGTTGGAGAACGCCGGTCTGAGTCCGGCGGATGTGGACGCGGTCGAGGGCCACGGAACGGGCACGCGCCTGGGTGACCCGATCGAGGCTCAGGCGCTGCTGGCGACTTACGGGCAGGAGCGGGTGGATGGTCGTCCGCTGAGGCTGGGGTCGATCAAGTCGAACATTGGTCATACGTCGGCTGCGGCTGGTGTTGCGGGTGTGATCAAGATGGTGATGGCGATGCGGCACGGCGTGCTGCCGCAGACGCTGAACGTGGATGAGCCCTCGCCGCACATCGAGTGGGACACGGGCGAGGTCGAGCTTCTGACGGAGGCGGCCGAGTGGCCCCTGTCGGGTGAGCGGCCGCGCCGCGCGGGTGTCTCGTCCTTCGGCGTGAGCGGGACCAACGCCCACCTGATCCTGGAGGAGGCGCCGGTAGCGGAGCCGGCTGTCGGCGGTACGACGACGGGGCAGGTACCGGACGCAGACGTGGCGTCGATCGGCAGCCCGGCGGTGGTGCCGGTGGTGCTGTCGGCCAAGAGCGCCGAGGCTTTGGCGGGGCAGGCGGAGCGGCTGCGGTCGCATCTGCTCGCGCGGCCTGAGCTTGGTCTTGTGGATGTGGCGTTCTCGGCGGTTGCGGCGAGGGCGCAGTTCGATCAGCGGGCGGCTGTGGTGGCCGCTGACCGGGAGAGCCTGTTGTCGGGGCTGGCCGCGTTGGCTGGGCAGGTGCCGGGCGCTGGTCTGGTCGCGGGTAAGACCGGGTTCCTCTTCACTGGCCAGGGTGCTCAACGGGCGGGAATGGGCGCTGGGTTGGCGGCGGCTTACCCGGTGTTCGCTGAGGCTCTGGATGAGGTGTGTGCTCACTTCGACTCGCACCTTGGCCGGTCGCTCAAGGACTTGCTGTTCGCGGCCAAGGGCGCGGATGAGGCAGCTCTGCTGGACCGTACGGAGTTCACGCAGGCGGCGTTGTTCGCCGTTGAGGTGGCTCTGTTCCGGCTGCTTGAGTCCTTGGGCGTGAAGCCGGATGTGCTGATCGGCCATTCGGTGGGCGAGTTGGCCTGTGCGCATGTCGCCGGGGTGCTGTCGCTGGAGGACGCGTGTGCCCTGGTGGCGGCGCGTGGCCGCTTGATGGGCGCCCTTCCTGCGGGCGGCGGAATGGTCGCCGTCCAGGCAGCTGAGGCCGAAGTCATCGCCTCGCTGGACGACTTCGAAGGTCGCCTGTCGGTCGCTGCGGTCAACGGACCTACGGCGATCGTGGTTTCGGGCGAGCTGACCGCGATTGAGGAGTGGCTGCCGTTCTGGCAGGAGCAGGGTCGCAAGACGACCCGCCTGCGGGTGAGCCACGCCTTCCACTCGCCGCTGATGGAACCGATGCTCGACGAATTCCGTACCGTCGCCGAGCAGTTGACGTTCAGCGAACCGCGGATCGCCGTGGTGTCGAACCTGACCGGTGGTGTGGTGACGTCGGAACTGACCGACCCGTCGTACTGGGTTCGTCACGTCCGTGATGCCGTCCGTTTCGCCGACGGCATCAGCACCCTGTCGGACCTGGGCGTGACCCGCTTCATCGAGGTCGGCCCCGACGCCGTGCTCACCGCGATGGCCCAGCAGACCCTCGACATCGACACCGACGACCAAGACGCCGTCTTCGTACCGACCCTGCGTGCCCGTACCCCCGAACCGGAAGCCTTCGCAACCTTCCTCGGCCAGGCCCACATCGCAGGTCTGCCCATCAACTGGCAGGCGTTCTACGCCGGTTCGGGTGCCCAGCGCATCGAACTGCCCACCTACGCCTTCCAGCGAGACCGCTACTGGATCGCGCCGGGTGCCGGAACCGGTGACCCGTCGGCATCTGGTCTGACTCGTATCGACCACCCGATTCTCAGCGCGGCGGTGCCGGTGGGCGACCGCGACGAGTGGCTTTTCACGGGGCGCCTGTCCCTGGACTCGGCGCCCTGGGTGCGGGATCACGTGGTGCTCGGGTCGGTGATCGTCCCCGGTACCGCGCTGGTCGAGTTGGCGGGCGCCGCGGGGCGGCAGGCGGGCAGTGCGGTGGTCGAAGAGCTGGTGCTCGAAGCGCCGCTGATCCTGGACGAGATCGCCTCCGTGCACGTACAGGTCAAGGTGGGTGAACCGGACGAGGAGGGCCGCCGCGAGGTGGCCCTGTACTCGCGGCCCGAGGCGAAGGGCGACGACGACACCGGGCAGGAGGCCACCTGCCACGCGCGCGGCACCCTCGTCGCGACGGCGGAAGCCACCGCGGCGTGGACCGAGCAGTGGCCCCCGGCGGACGCGGACCCCGTCGAGGTGGACGCGATCTACGCCCGGGTCACCGACATCGGGTTCGACTACGGCCCGGCTTTCCAAGGCGTTCGGGCGGCCTGGCGCGACGAGGACACCGTGTACGCCGAGGTGGCGCTGCCGGACGACCATGCCGACGCCGCAGCCGGTTTCGCTCTCCACCCGGCCCTGTTCGACGCCTCCCTGCACGGCGGCCTCGACTGGCTGGACTCCGGCGACGGCACGTCGGCGGGACTCCCGTTCTCCTGGTCCGGCGTCCAGTTCGGGCAGCAGTCCGGCCCGGCCCGCGTCCGGGTCAGGATCGGCTCGGCCGGAGCGTCCGCGCTGCGGATCGACATCGCGAGTGAGGACGGCGTCCCGGTCGCGAGCGTGGCCAAGCTGGCCTTCCGCCCCGTCGACCAGAGCCAGCTCCAGGGCGCGAAGCAGACGCCGAGTTCGCTCTACCAGGTCGACTGGACTCCGGTGACCGGCCAGCCGGGTGGCTCAACCCGGGTCGCCGTACTGGGCGGCTGCCCGGTGCCGGGTGAGCGGTTCGCGGATCTGGCGGCCTTGGAGCGTGCGGTGGCCGAGGGCGCTGCGGTGCCGGAGGTCGTGGCCGTCGCGGTCGAGTCTGAGTCGACGGCGCAGGGCGATGTGCCGTCTGCGGCCCGTGCTCTGTCGACCGGCACGCTGGAGTTGTTGCAGCGGTGGTTGGCCGGTGAGGTGCTGGCCGGGGCGCGGTTGATGGTCGTGACCCGTAACGCGATCGCCGTCGAAGGTGAGCGGGTTCCGGATCTGGTGCAGGCTCCGGTGTGGGGTCTGGTGCGTAGCGCCCAGTCGGAACACCCCGGTCGGTTCTTGTTGGTGGACGTGGATGCGGACCTGGACGGTGACGCGGACGCGCTGCCGGACTGGTCCACGGTGATCGGCCTGGACGAACCCCAAGTCGCCATCCGGAACGGTGAGTTGCTCGTACCGCGACTCGGCCGGACGAAGGCACAGCCTCCCGCTTCGGACCTCTGGCAGCTCGGGACCGAGCGGAAGGGCTCGCTCGACAGCCTCGCTCTTCTTCCCTCCGACGCGGGCCGGTCGCTCCAGGCGGGTGAGGTACGCATCGGCGTGCGGGCGGCGGGCCTGAACTTCCGGGACGTACTGATCGCCCTCGGCCTGTACCCGGGCGATGTGCCACTGGGAACCGAGGCGGCCGGTGTGGTCCTCGAAGTCGGCCCCGAGGTGACGGACCTGGCCCCCGGGCAGCAGGTCATGGGCCTCATGGCGGACGCCTTCGGGCCGGTGACGGTCGCCGACCGGCGCATGATCGTGCCGATGCCCTCGGGCTGGTCCTTCTCCCAGGCCGCCTCGGTTCCGGTGGTCTTCCTCACCGCGTACTACGGACTGGTCGATCTGGCCCAACTGCGGCGCGGCGAAAGGTTGTTGGTACACGCCGCCGCCGGTGGTGTCGGCACGGCCGCGGTCCAACTGGCCCAGCACCTCGGGGCGGAGGTCTTCGCCACGGCGAGCCCCGCGAAGTGGGACACGCTGACGGCCTCCGGCATCGCCGAGGCACGTATCGCCTCGTCCCGCGACCTGTCCTTCCGGGACAAGTTCCTGGAGGCGACGGACGGCGGCGGTGTCGACGTCGTACTGAACGCACTGGCCGGTGAATTCATCGACGCCTCCCTCGACCTGCTGCCGCGCGGCGGCCGGTTCCTCGAGATGGGCAAGGCCGACATCCGCGAGGCGGCAGGCGTCGAGAGTGCGCACGCCGGAGTCGGCTATCAGGCGTACGACCTGTTCGAGGCCGGGCCCGAGCGGCTCCAGGAGATGCTGTGCGAGATCGTGGCACTGTTCGAGCAAGGTGTACTGCGCCATGCGCCGATCCGGAGCTGGGATGTGCGCCGCGGTGCTGATGCGTTCCGGTTCCTGCGCGAGGGCCGCAACGTCGGCAAGGTCGTACTGACCGTTCCGGCACCGCTCGACCCGGACGGTTCGGTGTTGATCACTGGTGGTACGGGTGGTCTGGGTGCGTCGTTCGCGGAGCACTTTGTGCGTGAGTACGGGGCGAAGCGTCTGGTGTTGGTGAGTCGTCGTGGTGCGGCGGCTGAGGGTGTGGGCGAGTTGGTGGCCGGGCTGGAGGCGTTGGGCGCCGAGGTTCGCGTGGCTGCGTGTGATGTGTCCGACCGTGACCAACTCGCCTCTCTGATCGGTTCGTTGGAGCGTCCGCTGACGGCTGTGGTGCATGCGGCGGGTGTGCTTGATGACGGTGTGATCGATTCGCTGACGCCGGAGCAGGTTGAGCGGGTGATGCGTCCGAAGCTGGACGCGGCGCTTCATCTGCATGAGCTGACGGCGGACATGAACCTGTCCGCGTTCGTGCTGTTCTCGTCCGTTGCTGCGTTGATTGGTAGCCCGGGTCAGGGCAACTACGCTGCGGCGAACGCGTTCCTGGACGCGCTCGCCGCCGCTCGCCGGGCCGAGGGTCTGCCCGCCACCTCGCTGGCGTGGGGCTTGTGGGCGAACGCCGGTGGCATGGCCGGGGGACTTGACGAGGCGGAGATCGCCCGTCTGGAGCGCATGGGCACCGGTGCCCTGCCCACCGAGCTCGGCCTTGAACTCTTCGACCAGGCAAGGCAGTTGGACCGGGCACTGCTGGTGCCCGTACTCCTTGATCTGGGTGCGCTGCGCGCCCAGGCACGAGTCGGCATGTTGCCGCCGCTGTTCCGTGGGCTGGTGCGTGCGCAGGCCCGGCAGGCGGGCGGGGCCGGCGGCGGTTCCCTCGCGCAGCGGCTCGCGGGAGTGCCGGAGGGCGAGCGCGAGCAGGTGGTGCGCGAACTCGTCGTGACGCAGGTCGCGGCGGTCCTCGGACACGCGTCGGCGTCGGCGGTGGATCCGGAGCGGGCGTTCCGGGACGCGGGCATCGACTCCCTGGGCGCGGTCGAACTCCGGAACCGGCTGACCCAGTCCACCGGACTGCGACTGCCGTCCACGTTGGTGTTCGACCACCCGACTCCGGCGGCGATCGGTCGCTTCATGCTGAGTGAGGTGGGCGCGGTGGAGCCGGTTGCGGCTCCGGTACGCACGCCGCGCAGGCGCCCGAAGGCGGATGAGCCGCTGGCGATCGTGGGTATGGCCTGCCGTTATCCGGGTGGGGTGACCTCGCCCGAGGAACTGTGGCAGTTGGTGGCGGAGGGTCGGGATGCGATCTCGGGTCTGCCGACGGATCGTGGTTGGGATCTGGAGCGGCTCTACGACCCGGACCCCGAGCAGACGGGCAAGGTCTACACGAGCGGCGGTGGGTTCCTGGAGAACCCCGGTGACTTCGATGCCGGGTTCTTCGGTGTGAGTCCGCGTGAGGCCTTGGGCATGGACCCGCAGCAGCGGCTGCTGCTCGAAGCGTCCTGGGAGGCGCTGGAGAACGCCGGAATCGACCCGGCCACGTTGCGCGGCTCCGACACCGGTGTGTTCACCGGCGTCGTCTCCTCCGACTACGGAGTCGCCACGCCGCCGGAGCTGGAGGGCTTCCGGCTGACCGGCACGACCGCGAGTGTGGTGTCGGGTCGGATCGCCTACAGCCTGGGTCTGGAAGGGCCTGCGGTGTCGGTGGATACGGCGTGTTCGTCGTCGCTGGTGGCGATGCACTTGGCGTCGCAGGCGCTGCGGTCGGGCGAGTGCTCGATGGCGCTCGTCGGCGGTGTGACCGTGATGTCGAGTCCGTTCCTGTTGCAGGAGTTCAGCCGTCAGCGGGGGTTGGCCGCCGATGGCCGCTGCAAGTCGTATGCGGCGGGCGCGGATGGCACCGGCTTCTCCGATGGTCTGGGTCTGCTCGTGGTCGAGCGGTTGTCGGACGCTCGCCGCAACGGTCACCGGGTGCTTGGCCTGATCCGGGGCAGCGCCGTTAACCAGGACGGTGCGAGCAACGGTCTGACCGCGCCCAACGGTCCGTCGCAGGAACGGGTGATCCGGCAGGCGCTGGCAAGTGCGGGATTGGCGCCGTCCGATGTGGACGCGGTCGAGGGGCACGGAACGGGCACACGCCTGGGTGACCCGATCGAGGCCCAGGCCCTCCTTGCCACGTACGGCCAGGAGCGCGAGCACGGCCCGCTGAGGCTCGGGTCGATCAAGTCGAACATCGGTCATACGTCTGCTGCGGCGGGTGTCGCCGGTGTGATCAAGATGGTGATGGCGATGCGGCACGGTGTGCTGCCGCAGACCCTGAACGTGGACGAGCCTTCGCCGCACATCGATTGGGCCGGGGGTGAAGTCGAGCTCCTGACCGAGGCTGCTGAGTGGCCCGTCTCGGGTGAGCGGCCGCGCCGTGCCGGTGTCTCGTCCTTCGGTGTGAGCGGGACCAACGCGCACGTCATCATCGAGGGCGCGCCGCCCGTTGAGGCCGCCGCCGAAGTGGCGCCGGTGACTCGTCCGGCCGTGGTGCCGGTGGTCGTTTCCGGCAAGAGCACTGAAGCTCTGGCGGGGCAGGCCGAGCGGCTCCGGTCGCACCTGCTGGCCCATCCCGAGCTCGACCTGGTGGACGTCGCGTTCTCGGCGGTTGCGGCGAGGGCGCAGTTCGATCAGCGGGCGGCTGTGGTGGCCGCTGATCGGGAGAGTCTGTTGACGGGGCTGGCCGCACTGACGGAGCAGCTGCCGACGGCCGGGCTGGTCGCGGGTAAGACGGGCTTCCTGTTTACGGGTCAGGGTGCTCAACGGGCAGGGATGGGCGCTGAGTTGGCGGCGTCCTATCCGGTGTTCGCCGAGGCCCTGGGCGAGGTGTGTGGTCAGCTCGACGCGCATCTTGGCCGGTCGTTGAAGGAGTTGTTGTTCGCGGCCAAGGGCTCGGAGGAGGCTGTGTTGTTGGACCGTACGGAGTTCACTCAGGCTGCGTTGTTCGCGGTCGAGGTGGCTCTGTTCCGGCTCCTGGAGTCCCTCGGTGTGAAGCCGGATGTGCTGATCGGGCATTCGGTGGGCGAGTTGGCCTGTGCGCATGTGGCTGGGGTGCTGTCGCTGGAGGACGCCTGCTCGTTGGTGGCGGCTCGTGGCCGCTTGATGGGTGCGCTGCCCGAGGGTGGCGGAATGGTCGCCGTTCAGGCAACGGAGGCCGAAGTAACCGTCTCGCTCGCTGACTTCGAGGGTCGTCTGTCGGTCGCTGCGGTCAACGGGCCTACGGCGATGGTTGTTTCGGGCGAGCTGGACGCGATTGAGGAGTGGCTGCCGTTCTGGCAGGAGCAGGGTCGTAAGACGACCCGCTTGCGGGTGAGTCACGCCTTCCACTCGCCGCTGATGGAGCCGATGCTCGACGAATTCAGGTCCATAGCCGAGCAGTTGACGTTCCACGAGCCGCAGGTCGCCGTGGTGTCGAACCTGACCGGCGGTGTGGTGACCTCCGAGCTGACACACCCCTCGTACTGGGTGCGTCACGTCCGCGAGGCAGTCCGCTTCGCAGACGGCATCAGCACCCTGTCGGACCTGGGTGTAACCCGGTTCGTCGAGGTCGGCCCCGACGCGGTACTCACCGCGATGGCCCAGCAGACCCTCGACGTCGATACGGACGGCCAGGACACGGTCTTCGTACCGTCCCTGCGTGCCCGTACCTCCGAACCGGAAGCTTTCGCAGCCTTCCTCGGCCAAGCCCACGTCGCAGGCATCCCCCTCAACTGGCAGGCGTTCTACGCCGGTTCGGGCGCCCAGCCCGTCGACCTGCCCACCTACGCCTTCCAGCGAGACCGCTACTGGCTGGCCCCCACCACCGGCTCCGGTGACCCGTCGGCATCCGGCCTCACGGGTGTCGATCACCCGATCCTCAGCGCGGCGGTGCCCGTGGGCGACCGTAACGAGTGGGTCTTCACGGGGCGTCTGTCCCAGGACTCCGCGCCGTGGGTGCGGGACCACGCCGTGCTCGGAACGGTGATCGTGCCGGGCACCGCGCTGGTCGAACTGGCCCTGACCGCAGGGCGGTTGAGCGACTGCCCGGTGGTGGACGAACTGGTGCTTCAGGCGCCGCTGATCCTGGCCGCGAACGTCACGCGGCAGGTTCAGGTGACCGTCGGTGCCGAGGACGCGGACGGGCGCCGGGAGGTGGTCGTGTACTCGCGGGCGGAGAGTGCCGAGGAAGCGGCTGAGCAAACTGCGGTCTGCCACGCGCGTGGCTGGCTGCGGACGAAGGCCGACCCGGCCACACCGTTCCCGGCCGCTTGGCCGCCCGCGGCCGCGACGCCGCTGTCCGTCGACACGCTGTACCCGCGGCTCGCCGAGAGCGGCTACGAGTACGGGCCGGTGTTCCAGGGGCTGCGTGCGGCCTGGCGGGTCGACGAGGACCTGTATGCCGAGGTGGTCCTGCCCGAGGACGCCGAGGTGGGCGCCGAGAGCTTCGGCGTGCACCCCGCCCTGTTCGACGCGGTGCTGCACGGCGGGCTGCTGGAGAAGGACGTGGCCTCCGGTGTGGATCTGCCGTTCTCGTGGTCCGGTGTGCGGCTCGGACACGGTGCCGGATCGCGGGTGCGGGCCCGGATCGGCCGCGCCGAGGGTTCCGCGATGCGGGTCGACGTGGTCGACGAGCACGGCGCCCTGATCGTCGCGGTGGACAGCTTGTCCGTACGCCCCGTCGACCAGGCGCAGTTGGAGCGCGCGCAGGGCGGCGGACAGAACCGGAACGCTCTGTTCCGTCTGGACTGGACCGTACTCACCGAGACCCCGGCACCGGCAGAGGCGTCGGTGGCCGTGCTGGGCGGCTGCCCGGTGCCGGGTGAGCGGTTCGCGGATCTGGCGGCCTTGGAGCGTGCGGTGGCCGAGGGTGCTGCGGTGCCGGAGGTCGTGGCCGTAGCGGTCGAGTCCGAGTCGGCCGTACAGGGTGAGGTGCCGTCTGCGGCCCGTGCTCTGTCCATCGGCACGCTGGAGTTGTTGCAGCGGTGGCTGGCTGGTGAGGCGCTGGCCGGGGCGCGGCTGATGGTCGTGACCCGCAATGCGATCGCCGTCGAAGGCGAGCAGGTGCCGGATCTGGTGCAGGCCCCGGTGTGGGGTCTGGTGCGCAGCGCCCAGTCCGAACACCCGGACCGCTTCCTCCTGGTCGACGTCGACGGTGACGCCGAGGCCATGCCGGACTGGTCCACCGTGATCAGCCTGGACGAACCCCAAATCGCCATCCGAAACGGTGAGTTGCTCGTACCGCGACTCGCCCGGACGAAGGCGCAGCCGACCGGACGCGCCTGGCGACTGGGGATCGAGCACAAGGGCTCGCTGGACGGGCTCGCGCTGCTGCCGTCCGACGCCGAGCGCCCGCTCGACCCGCTGGAGGTGCGGGTCGGTATCCGGGCGGCCGGTCTGAACTTCCGGGACGTGCTGATCGCCCTTGGCACCTACCCGGGCGAGGCGCCGCTCGGCAGTGAGGCGGCCGGTGTGGTCCTCGAGGTCGGCTCCGAGGTGACCGGCCTCGTGCCCGGCGACCGTGTGATGGGTCTGCTGATGGACCCGTTCGGCCCGGTCGGGATCACCGACCACCGGATGATCGTGCCGATGCCGGAGGGCTGGTCGTTCACCGAGGCCGCGGCCATGCCGCTGGTCTTCCTGACCGCCTACTACGCGCTGACCGATCTGGCCGACGTACGGTCCGGCGAGCGGCTGTTGGTGCATGCCGCGGCCGGTGGCGTGGGCTCCGCCGCGGTGCAGCTGGCGCGGCACTTCGGTGCCGAGGTCTTCGCGACGGCGAGTGCGCCGAAGTGGGACGCGGTGCGGGGACACGGTGTCCCCGACGATCGGATCGCCTCGTCGCGTGATCTGCGGTTCCGGGAGGAGTTCCTCCGGGCGACGGACGGCGCGGGTGTCGATGTCGTACTGAACGCGCTGGCCGGTGAGTTCATCGACGCGTCGATGGATCTGCTGCCGCGCGGTGGCCGGTTCCTCGAAATGGGCAAGGCCGACATCCGCGACCCCGAAGCGGTGGCCTCGGTCCGCGCCGGTGTCCGCTACATCTCCTTCGATCTGCTGGAGGCCGGACCGGACCGGATCCAGGAGATGCTGCGCGACCTGGTCGCGCTGTTCGCCAAGGGGGTGCTGACGCACTCGCCGATCCGGAGCTGGGATGTGCGCCGGGGCGCGGACGCGTTCCGGTTCCTGCGCGAGGGCCGCAACGTCGGCAAGGTCGTACTGACCGTTCCGGCGCCGCTGGACCCGGAGGGCACCGTACTGATCACCGGTGGTACCGGTGGTCTGGGCGCCTCGTTCGCGGAGCACTTCGTACGCGAGCACGGGGCCAAGCGCCTGGTGCTTGTCAGCCGTCGGGGGCCTGCCGCGGCGGGCGTACCGGAACTGCTCGCGGAACTGGGCGAGTTGGGTGCCGACGCTCGGGCGGTCGCCTGCGATGTGTCCGACCGGGAGCAACTCGCCGCGCTGATCGGCTCGTTGGAGCACCCGCTGAGTGCCGTGGTGCACGCGGCCGGTGTCCTTGACGACGGTGTGATCGACTCGCTGACGCCGGAGCAGTTCGAGCGGGTGATGCGTCCGAAGCTGGACGCGGCGGTCCATCTGCACGAACTCACGGCGGACATGGAGCTGTCGGCCTTCGTGCTCTTCTCCTCGGTCGCCGCGCTGATCGGCAGCCCGGGTCAGGGCAACTACGCGGCCGCGAACGCCTTCTTGGATGCACTCGCCGCCGCCCGCCGGGCCGAGGGACTGCCCGCCACGTCGCTCGCGTGGGGCCTGTGGGCGAACGCCGGTGGCATGGCGGGCGAGCTCGACGAGACCGAGCTGGCCCGACTCGCCAGGATGGGTGTCGGCCCGCTGCCGACCGAGCTGGGCCTTGAACTCTTCGATCAGGCACGGCAGTTGGACGAGGCGGTGCTGGTGCCCGTGCTCCTCGATCCGGCCGCGCTGCGGGCGCAGGCGCGAGTGGGCATGTTGCCCGCGTTGTTCCGTGGTCTGGTGCGGGCGCAGGCGCGGCAGGCGGGCGGTGCCGGTGGCGGTTCACTGGCGCAGCGGCTCGTGGGTGTGCCGGAGGGTGAGCGCGAGACGGTGGTGCGCGAACTCGTCGTGTCCCAGGTCGCCGCGGTGCTCGGCCACGCCTCGGGATCCGCGGTGGATCCGGAGCAGGCGTTCCGGGAGGCCGGTATCGACTCGCTCGGCGCGGTCGAACTGCGCAACCGGCTGACCCAGTCCACCGGACTGCGGCTGCCCACCACGCTGGTCTTTGACCACCCGACCCCGGCGGCCATCGCGAACCTGCTGCTCAGCGAGGTGGGCGAGGCCGAACAGACCGCGGCGCCCGCGGCCCCGAGCACGCCGGACAGCGGCACGCTCGGTGCGCTGCTGCGCCACGCGCACGAGGCGGGCTCGGTTGCCGAGGCCGTGCCGCTGCTGACCGGGGCGGCCCGGTTCCGGCCCGCCTTCGCCGCGGCCGCGGACCTGGCCGGTGAGGAGTTCGTCGTACAACTGGCCTCGGGCCAGGAGCGGACGAAGCTCGTCTGCGTGCCGTCCTTCGTGGTCGGCTCCAGCCCGCACCAGTTCATGCGGTTCGCCGACGGCTTCGCCGGTGAGCGGGACGTGTACGCCTGCTCGCTGCCCGGCTACCGGGACGACGAACCGGCGCCCGGCTCCTGGGACGCGGTGATCGAGGTCCTGGCCGAGTCGATCGCCCGCGCGGTCGGCGACGCGCCGTTCGTCCTGGTCGGCTACTCGACCGGTGGCGTGCTCGCGCACTCCCTCGCCGCCCTCTTCGAGGCGCGGGGCGTGAAGCCCGTGGGCGTGGTCATGATCGACACCCCCATGTCGGACACCGAGGAGCAGACCAACAGCGTCTTCAGCTCGGTGATGGCGCAGATCCTCGGCCGGGAGGACCGGACCGGGCCGGTCCCGGACGCGGCCTGGCTGACCATGGGCGCCTATATGCGCCTGCTCGCCGAGCACAACCCGCCCCGGATCGACGCCCGGAGCCTGATGATCCGTGCCGATGTGCCGCTGGACGAGCGCGACTGGCCGTCCTGGAACATCGCCGACTCCGAAGTACGGCTCGCCGCCGACCACTTCGGGCTGATCGAGGCAGCGGCCGCCGAGACCGCCGAGGCCACCCGGCGGTGGCTGCGGCAGTGACCGAGGACCGGCACCAGCGAACCGAGCGAACCACCCCCGAAGCGGACAGAGACCGGAAGAAAATGAACACGAACCACACGAGTGGAGACGAGTCACCGATGGACAACTCCCAGGCGGGCCGGGAAGCGCGCTGCCCCGTCGACCACGGCAAGGCGGTCACGCCGACCTCCGTGTCCGCGACCACGCTGCCGGGGCCGAAGCAGCACGCGGTGCGCCAGCTCTTCAAGTACTGGACGAATCCGCAGGCGTTCATCGAGGGCTGCCGCAAGGAGTACGGCCCCCGCTTCCAGCTCAGCATCCGGCTCCCTCCCCGGCCGGTGTACGTGCTGACCACGTCCGAGGACGTCAAGGCCATGTTCACCGCGCCCGCCGATGTGCTGCACACCGGCAACGGCTCGGCCACCATCGAGAAGTACACCGGCCAGTCCGGTCTGGCCTGGCTCGACGAGGACGCCCACAAGGCCCGCCGCAAGGCCATGATGCCCAGCTACCACGGCGCCGCCCTGGAGCGGATCACGGCCGCCATCGGCGAGACCGTCAAGACCGATGTCGCGCTCTGGCCGCGCAACACCTCGGTCCAACTGCACTCCCACATACACGGCTTCACGATGAACGTGATCCGTGAGGTGCTCTACGGTCCCAAGGGCCCCACGTGCTGGCAGGAACTGCACGGTCTCCTCCTGGAGATGATGCGGTTCAACAACGGCCCGGTCTCGCCGATGCTGCTGCACAAGATGTCGCCGCGGATGATCAAGATCCTGCGTGCGATCAAGCCGCTGGGCCTGGAACGCTTCCTCCAGCTGCGCGACCGGGTCGACACGCTGGTCTACGAGAGCATCGAGGAGCACCGCGCCTCCGGCTACCGGGGCGACGACCTGCTCTCGGAACTCCTGGAGATGACCCACCCGGACGGCACGCCGCTGACCGACAGCGAGATCCGCGACGAGCTGTCGACGATCTTCCTGGCCGGCACCGAGACCACCGCGGCGGCCATCGCCTGGGCCTTCGTCTATCTGGCCCGCGACAAGCGCGTCACCGACAAGCTGCGCGCGGAGATGGCCGAAGGCGAAGACACCTACCTGACCGCGGTGGTGCACGAGGTCCTGCGGCTGCGTCCGTCGATTCCGCAGATCATCGTCCGCGAGGTCAAGAAGCCGATCGAGATCGGCGGCGTGCGCTACGAGCCGGGCCAGCACCTGTGGGCCAGCGCCTTCCTGCTCAACCGCGACCCCAAGCTCTACGAGAACCCGGAAGAGTTCCGGCCCGAGCGTTTCCTCAACGTCAAGCCCGGCGTGTACTCGTGGATTCCGTTCGGCGGCGGACGCATCCGCTGCATCGGCGACCGGATCGCCCTGCAGGAGATGAAGGCCGTGATCCGCGAGGTCCTCAGCCAGTGCGATCTGGTCGTGGCCGAGCCGGAGCCCGAGCGTGCGCGCAGCCGGATCGTGGTGAACGTGCCCTCCGACTTCGCCCGGATGGAACTGCGCAACCGCGTCCCCAGCCCGGCACAGGAGGTGCACGCTTGAGCGCCCTGTTGATGCCCCTCATCGCGGTCCAGGGACTGTGGGTGCGGGCCACCACCGAGCGGCTGCCGGAGGCCCAGGGTCCCTGCGAAGGGACCGTGGGGGAGGACACCTCCGGTACGCCGATGCGGGTCGCCGTGCTCGGTGAGTCGACCGCCGCCGGGTGCGGCGCCGACTCCCACGACGAGGGCTTCCCCGGCAGCCTCGCCCGCGCGCTGTCCACGCAGCACGACTGCCCCGTCGGCTGGGAGGTGGTCGGCCAGCACGGCGCCACCGCCCGCCGTGTCCGCCACCGGCTGCTCCCGCAGCTCGGTGAGGGATTCGACCTGGCGGTGCTGCTCGCGGGAGCCAACGACGTCCTCAACCGGCGCACTCCCGAGGAGTGGGGCGAGGATCTCGCGGCGATCGTCGACGACCTGGCGAAGCGGTCGACGTCCGTGGTCGTGGTCGGAACCCCGCCGTTCGCGGACTTCCCGTCACTGCCCTCGGCGCTCGCCCGGTTCTGCGCCAAGGGCGCGGCCGGTATCGACCGGGCCTCCCAGCGGGTCTGTGCCGAGCGCCCGCGGGTGACCTGGATGGGGTCGACCGACATCATGACGATCACCCCGGACTTCTTCGCGCGGGACGGCTTCCACCCCTCGGCGCACGGGTACGGCCGCTGGGCCCAGGCCGTGGTCGACCACCTGGGCTCCGACCAGTCCGACCAGCCCGCGCGGTGATCACCGTGACCGAGAGGAAATCGGCAGCATGACGGCACCCTTGAGCGAGACGAGGGCCCGGCGGGGATGGAGTATCGCCGTCGTCCTCATCGGCGTCTTCGTCTCCTCGCTGGACCTGTTCATCGTCAACATCGCGTTTCCCGACCTGGCGCAGGCGTTCCCGTCCTCCACCCTGAGCGACCTGTCCTGGGTGCTCAGCGCGTACGCGATCACCTTCGCCGCGCTGCTGGCACCGGCCGGTCGCTGGGCGGACAGGTCCGGCCGCAAACGTGCCTACCTGGCGGGGCTCGTGCTGTTCACGCTGGCGTCCGCCGCCTGTGCGGTGGCCCCGTCGCTGGGCGCGCTCGTGGCCGCGCGTGCGCTCCAGGCCGTCGGCGGCGGTCTGATGCTGCCGAGTTCCCTCGGTCTGCTGCTCCCGTTGTTCCCGCCGGAACGACGCGGCGCGGCGATCGGTCTGTGGTCGGCGATGGGCGGCGCGGCCGCCGCCCTCGGCCCGCCGGTCGGCGGCCTGCTCGTGCAGGCGGGCTGGGAGTGGGTGTTCCTGGTCAACCTGCCCATCGGCGTGGTCACCGTCTTCGTCGGTGTGTGGGCGCTCGACGAGGTCCGCGAGGAGTCCGGCACGTCCCCCGACGTCCTGGGCGCACTGGCCCTCGCGGTGACGGTCGCCGCGCTCGTAGCGGCGACCGTGCAGGGCGAGGACTGGGGCTGGACCAGCGGCCGCGTACTGGGCCTGGCCGCGCTCGGCGCGGTCGGCATCGTCTTCAGTGCGATACGGGCGGTGCGCCACCCCGCCCCGGTCATCGAACCGGCCCTCCTGCGCATCCGCGCCGTCCTGTTGGCCAACATCGCCACCATGCTGTTCTTCGCCGGTTTCGGCGCCATGATCCTCGGCTCGGTGCTGTTCCTCACCGAGGTCTGGGACCACTCGGTGCTGCGCGCCGGGCTGGAGATCGCCCCGGGTCCGCTGATGGCGGCGGTCTGCGCGGTACCCGGCGGTCTGCTGGCCACCAAGTACGGCAATTACCTGGTCGGTTTCGTCGGCAGCCTGTTCTTCGCGGCGGGCGGCGTCCTGTGGGCGACCGCCACTGCGACCGACGCCGCCTATGTGACCACCTTCCTGCCCGCCGGGATCATCGCGGGAATCGGTTCCGGTCTCGCTCTTCCCGCCCTGTCCGGAGCAGCCACCCTCCCGCTGCCCCCCGAGCGTTTCGCGACCGGCACCGCCATGGTCTCCATGTGCCGCCAGATCGGTCTGGCGCTGGGAGCGGCGGTCGTTGCCGCGGTCATGGGTGCCCGTCCCGACCTGGGTTCGTTCCACGCGGCCTGGTTCTTCATGGCGGCCTGCGGCCTGACCGGCGGCCTGGCCCTGCTCGCGATCCGGGACAAGGGCACCACCGGCCCCGCCCCGGCCACCCCCAAACGGCGCAAGGCGCAACACGCCCGCCGTCGTTGACCGGTCCCGGCGGTCCCGCACCCCCCGGTGCGGTCACCGGCCGGTTCCGGCAGTCCCCGCACCCCCCGGTGCGGGGACTGCTAACTTCCGGCGGCCGCCGGGGAGTTCGCACTCCCCGGCCGCCGCTCGTTCAGTCCCGGCCGCGCGCGTGCTTGAAGCGTGCGAGGCCGTCGGCGAGGTCGATCAGCGGGGCCGGATAGTCGAGCGCGGCCCGCAGGTCGTCCGGCAGCCGCCACGGCTCGTGCACCTTCTGCCCCGCCACGTCCGCGAGTTCGGGAACCCAGCGTCGTACGTACTCGCCTCGCGGGTCGTAACGCCTGCCCTGCAGCACGGGGTTGAGGACGCGGTGCGGACGGGTGTCGGTCCCGGTCCCGGCGACCCACTGCCAGTTGAGCTGGTTGTTGGCGATGTCGCCGTCCACCAAGAGCTCCAGGAAGTGCCGGGCGCCGATCCGCCAGTCCACGTACAGCGTCTTGGTCAAAAAGCTCGCCGCGAGCAGCCGCGCCCGGTTGTGCATCCAGCCCTCCCGGCGGAGCTGGCGCATGGCGGCGTCGACGACCGGATAGCCGGTACGGCCCTCCCGCCACGCGGCGATGTCCTCGGCCGCGTCGTCCTCGGTCCGCCAACGGTCGTGCCGGGTGCGGTAGTTGTCCCAGGACGTCGCGGGCCGGGCCGCCAGCACCTGGTGGTGGAAGTCGCGCCAGCACAGTTGGCGTACGAAGGCGTCGGCGCCCGGTCCACCACCGGCCCGGGCCCGATGGACGAGGTCGACCGCGGACACGGCGCCGAAGTGGAGATAGGGCGACAGCCGCGAGGTCGCGTCGCCCGCGAGATCGTCGTGCCCCTCCTCGTAGTGGGACAGGCCGGTGCGGGACCGGACCCACCGCGCGAAGAGGTCACGTCCCGCCGTCTCGCCTCCGGCGGGGAGATCCGGCGAGACTCCCGCCAACTTCTTGCGGCCACTGGGCAGTGCCTCGCCGCGCACCGCACCGGGGACGCGTACGCGGCGCGGGGCCGGGAGGGGCACCCGCTGACTCTCCTGCGACCAGCGCCGGAAGTACGGGGTGAACACGGCGTAGTGGTCGGACCCGGCCGGTGTCACCGCACCCGGGGCGACCGCGGTGACCACGGCATCGTGCACCCTCAACTCCACACCCTGCTCGGCGAGTTCGGCCCGTAGCCGCTCCTCCCGGCGCCGTGCGTATCCGCTGACTCCCGCCGCCAGGTGCACCTCGACGGCCCCGCACTCCGCCGCGACCGCACAGACCTCCCGTACGACCGGACCCTCCCGCACCACGAGCCGTCCGCCGCGATCCCGCAGGGAGGCGTCCAGATCGGCCAGGCAGTCGGCGAGGAAGGCGCACCGGTTGGGCGCGTCGAAGCCCGCCGCGTGGACCGCGGGATCACGGACGAACAGCGGCACCACCTCGTCCGCCGCCGCCAGCGCGGCCCGCAGCGGCGGATGGTCGTGCAGACGCAGATCCGAGGTGAACAGGACGACCGCGACGGTCATGGCGCCACTCCTGGTGGGTGCGGTGCGGGGGGATGAGCGGGTGGGGCGAGGGCGTGTGGGGGACATGAACGTCAACGAATACACGGTGACGGGGTCGCGGGCGTGGAGGCGCCCAGGGAACGGGCGGAGAGGTCCCGGCAGTTGTGACATGCCCCTGGGCGCTACCATGCGGGGCATGGAGTGCTTTGCCGCTTGGCGTACGCGTCACTGAGGGCCGGCTCACCGCCGATCCTTCGGCCGGGAGCGGGCCGACCGATGCCCCTGTTCCGACCGGGTATCAAGCCCTCAGCCCGAAAGGCACACTTCCATGCGCATTCGCGCGTTCAGCCAGCACGACCTGGCGCCGCTCACCGAACTGACCATCGAGACGTTCCGGCCGTTCTACGAGGACTCCTTCCGCCCCTTGGTGGGCGAGGTCGTCTTCTCCAACCAGCACGGCAACTGGCGCGAGGAATACCGCGAGCAGGTCGCGGAGCTCCACGCACCCGAGCGGCACACCTACGTCGCGGTCGCCGAGGCCGAAGACGGCATCGCGGGTTACGTGGCGTGGAGCGTCGACCCGGCTCGCCGCAACGGCAGTGTCACGCTCCTCTCCGTTTCGGCCAGACACCGCCGACACCACCTGGGCACCGCCCTGTGCGAGCACGCCTTCGAAAGGATGCGAGCACTCGGAGCCGAGGTAGTCGAGATCGGTACCGGAGGAGACCCGTTCCACGCACCCGCCAGAGCGCTGTACGAGAGCCTCGGGTGCACCCCGCTCCCCGTCACCGTCTACTACCGGCAGCTCTGAGCCGAGCGGTGTCCGGGGCCGCGAGGGAGTCCAAGGAGTAGTTGCAGCAAGGTAGTTGAGCTGCGGCGGTAGGAGTGCGGTACCTGTTGCCCCGCCACCCGCGCAGGTGGTCCGGCCGGGGATGACCCCGACCGGACCACTCCTCACCCCCGGCTCACCCCCTCCGGCCCCCGCGCAACTCCAGCCGCTCGCCCGGGAATCGCCCGCGGAAGCCCCGGTCGTGCGAGACCACGACCACCGCTCCCGGGTACGCGGCGAGCGCGGTCTCCAGGTCCTCGACCAGGTCGAGCGCGATGTGGTTGGTCGGCTCGTCGAGTACCAGCAGGTCCGCGGGCCGGGTCACCAACATGGCGATCTGCAGCCGTCGTTGCTGCCCGGC